>SOJX01000011.1 GCA_004376375.1 Planctomycetota bacterium | reverse complement strand
ACTAACCACTAACGACTAACCACTAACGACTAACCACTAACGACTAACCACTAACTGCCAACCACTAACTGCTCAGAACATGTTTTATGACTTCAAATTTTATGCCAAAGGGGTAAAAGAGGGCTGAATACGCAATTGTGACCATTTTTATGTAAATATCACATTGCAATGTAAAGAGATTTGACCGGTCGGGGAAAGAAAATGACTGACAAAGCTCGAATAGTCCTGAGTATTAGTATCCCCTCAGTTACGAAGGGAGTTAATCGTTAGGGGGTTTGCCGAAAAACTCGCGCCGCAGGCGGCGCGGCTAACTATTGACCAGATAACATTCCGATGATATAGTGATATGTAAGAGGTAAGAGCTGATGACGGACAAACCCGAACAGGAAAATTCCGGAAGCGGTGGAAAGCGGAAAATATCCCGGCGGCGATTCCTGACATACGTCGCTCTCGGCGCGGCCGGCGCGGGAATGGCGACTACCGCGGCCTATGCCAGATGGGTCGAGCCTTTCTGGGTCGAGTACCACGACGTCCACATTCCGATTCCCGGCCTGCCGCTCGAGTTCGACGGCTTCACGATCGCGCACGTCACCGACCTGCATTGCGGCATACCGCTGCGCGGCGAAGACGTCAGGCCCGTTCTCGAGCGCGTCGTCACCCGCAAACCCGACATGGTCGCCGTCACCGGCGACCTCGTCAACAAGATACACGACTCATACGATATCGCACTGGGGGAATTGAAATACATCGCGGAAAAACTGCCGACCTACGTCATCCCCGGCAACCACGACTACTGGGAAGGCATCGAAAACTTCGTCATAGGCGTGCCGAAAACGGGCGCAGTCGATCTGACAAACCGCCATCTCGTTCTCAAACGGGGAAACGCAGAACTCGTTATTGCAGGCATAGACGACCTGTGGGAGGGGCGGCCCGATCTCGATGCCGCGCTCAAAGGAATCGACCGCGACGCGCAATCAATAATCCTGCTATTGCACAACCCCGACCACTTCATCACCGTACGCGGAACAGGCATCGACCTTGTTCTCGCGGGCCACACTCACGGCGGGCAGGTCAAGCCGCCTTTCATGAAAGCGCCGCTCGTGCCCCTGCGAAATACAAAATACGCGCGCGGATTTTTCCGCGAATTCGGGACTTCGCTTTACGTTTCACGCGGCGTCGGAATGCTCCGGCAGGTACGCTTCAACTGCCGTCCTGAGGTGGCGTACATAGTCCTCCGGTCAACAAACCAGTAGGGGCACAGAACCCGCGCATGCTGTGCCCCTGCAACGCGCGCCGCAAGCGGCGCGGCTAACAATATGGGCGGGTCTGAGACCCGCCCCTACATATTGTTTATTCGTCTTTCTTCTTTTCTTTAAATTTCTTAATATGCTTCTCGACCATTTCGAGTTTCTCGGTCAGGAATTCCTTCATGTCCTCGAAATGCTCGAGCTTTTTGCGCTTCGACATGAAGCCGCCGCCGAAACCGTGACCCATTCCGTGGCCCATTCCGTGGCCCATTCCGTGGCCCATTCCGTGGCCCATTCCGTGGCCGCCGCCCATTCCGTAGCCGCCATGACCGCAGCAGCAACAGCAACCGCCGCCGCCCTTCATTTGCATGAATGGCCCGTGTCCGCCGCCGTGGGGGCCGTGACCGGATTTTCCATGATGGCCGTAGCCGCCGTGGTAACCCTGTCCGCCGTGGTGACCGTGTCCGCCGTGTTTGCCGTGTTTGCCGTGTTTACCGTGGTGGCCATGACCGCCGTGGCCTTCTCCTTGTCCGTAACCGCCGTGGCCTTCTCCGTGTCCGTGACCGTGCATAACTGACCTCCTTTACTTTCCGAATTTGTTCTGGAAAACTTTCAGGAATTTTTCCACTGATTCCTTTGTTTTTCGCAGCGAAACCGCCCAGCCCCTTATCATTTCTTCGCCTTCGGGCGTAATCGTATAAACCCGTTTTGCCGGGCCGGCGCCGCTGGTATCCCATTCCGATTTAACCATGTCGTGCGCTTCCAGCTTTCGAAGGACCTTGTACACAGTGGCCGGATCGGGTATCGAGTCGAGGTATCCGACCTCGGGCAGCTTTTCCATAAGGTCGTAGCCGTGCGACTCGCCCTCGGCCAAGAGCATGAGAAGGCACGGCCACAGGAATCTTGAAAGCATTGTTCCGTGTTGATGGCAATGCATTTCAGGATGCCCCGCCGGAAGATCCGGATGGCATTTACCATGTTGTTCTGAGTGAGGTTCGGAATCCTTGCGTCCGTGCCTGTGTTTCCCGAACATTTAGAAGCCTCCTCTATATATGTGCATTAGGCACATATCAGGATATAATATATAAGGGTGTTTGTCAAGAAAACCTTTAAAAAAATTCAGGAAATTCCTGCAGGTCTTCGCTTGCTCTATCTTTCGACGGGAAGCCCAGTTAGGCCTTAGGGCAGTATTGCCCTCAGCTTATTCGCCGGGTGTAATTTCAGGTTGTTGTGCGTTTTCCTGCTCTTGAAGCAAATCAACCTGCGCCTGCCACGGCGGCGTATACTTCCCGATGCCGCACCACGCTTTCATCTTATTACTGCGAAGGTAGCGGACAAGCTCAACCGCAAAAAAGATTGCTGGTAAAATACTGAAAGCTGGTATAGCCACCGAGCTCGGCTCTACGCGTCCTCTGAAATTAACTCCAAGAGAAATTGTTACCAGAACAAGCGCTGTTATTAAAAGAATCCAGACACACAGAGAAAGAACGACGATTACCAGCAGCGCAATTCTGGCGAAATTAGCTCCATCCTTGAGCAACCAACCGATAGAAAAGAAAATGGCGAACAGGAATCCGAAAACCACTACCGCGCCCATAACGTCACCACCGTAGGCAAATGAGGAGATTATCGAACATAACATACAGAGGCCCAGAGCGACCCCCAGAGCGGCGACAACTCTCCCGAACCTGTCAGTAGTACGATAAATGCGGCTTTCAAGGTCGCTGGTTTTTGTGAACTCGAAATAATACCTGACGCCGGGCTCATGCCAGAACATCCAAATTGCAGACAGTATTTCCATCCATGCAATAAAGACGGGCAGCATAAAAAATACCACCACCGTAATATCATCAGTATTAGGATACTGTTCTCTGATCAGGAACAGGAAAAAGACGACAAGGAACAGCGTGGTCAGAACGAGAGAGGCCCTGAGAAGACCGATGCACCATGAGCGCCTGAGCAGCAACCCGGTTCCGGTCGCAATAAATAACGCTGCCATTATCACGAGAATCAGCAGACTTAAGCCGAACTCCGGCAATATGGAATCGGCAGCGCCCCTTTCCCCGATATTTATAAGATTGAACTGAGACCCCGCTATCCAGAAAAGGCATGCCAACTGATAGAGGCCGGTGATAATCCACATTCTTCCAAAAGCGTCTATCGCATCAAACGGCCCCCACCAGGGAAAGGGCCGCCGCGGCGCGCGAAGGAAAATCCCGCCCGCCGTCACGCGGATGTTTTCGTCTTGTATCGGATTTATTTTATTCACTGCCCGGATTCTTCTTTCCCCGTATCCTCAGGCTTTTCTTCAGATACTTCTTCAAGCTCTGATACCGCTCTATCGAGGGCCTTATCCCTCATTTTTTCTTCCATCATTTTCTCGTAACCCTCGTCATCCTCTTTCTTAATCTCGCGAACATGCTCGAGTTGCCACTTCCACGGCGGCGCATACTTCCCCGCGCCGCACCACGCCTTCGCCTTGTCGGAACGAAAGTAGCGAAAGATTTCAAAAAGGACGTACACCGGAACAACCATCTGAAACATCGGGACAAGCATGCCCGCGATTTCGCCCAGGTTCATCATCAGGACCTCGCTTTTGTCGAACCTCATGGCGGAAAACACGAATCCGAGAATCACGGCGCCGGCAATCAGGGCGAACCCGGCGACGGCCACGCCCTGGAGCGCGACGCGGGCGGAGTCCGCGCCCTGCCTGTATCCGATGCCCGCGGCCAGGAGCCAGAACCCCATTGCGCTGGAAAGAAAGATGAAAAACAGAAGGAACACCACGGGCAGGAATTCGGCGCGGTCTTCAAGCTGCCTTAAAATAACGAAAGCGCTCCCTATATTTGCAACGGCAAGCGCGGCAAGGCCGAGAACAAGAGTAACGGTCCTGTACCCCATGGCAATGATAAGCGCGGGAAGGAATGTGGCCGCAGAAAGCAGAACAATGCTCCTGACAAAAGCGGTCGGATCCTTAACGTTCAGGATTCTCCGGGCAACGAAGCTGCCCCACAGCCCAAAATCGAAAAGCGTGCTGACGATCAGCATGGCAAGGCCGCTCAGGATAAGCGTGGTTCCGAAACGCCGCGTATTCTCGAACAGCCCTACTTGAACCGTGCGGCACGGAACAAAAACGAAATTATACCTGACTTCCCGCGTCTTCCAGAAACGCCAGAGGGGCATCACTATCCCGAAGAAATAAAGCACGCACAACCCGAATCCGGCCAGTAGAAACAGCGCGCCTCCGGGGCCACGAATCACCGCCAGCAGAGCCAACCCGACGAGCACCAGAAGCACGATTCCCACAATGAAGAGCGGAATACAGATAAGCACCAGCAGAATCTTGAAAAGCGTTATCGCCCACTCGCGGCGGAAAAGAACCCCCGCGCCGATTGCGACGAAAAGCCCGACTTCAGCCAGGAGCATCACGACGGGGAATATCAATGCTATCATCTCAATGCCGCGGGGCATGCCCCTGCCGGGCCCGGCCTGAAGGACAGTCACGCCAATAACAAAAAGGGAAGCAAGGAAAGTAAGCGCCATCAGCAGGATAGTGCGGCCGATTACGTCAACAGCGTCAAACGGCCCCCACCAGGGAAAGGGCCGCCCCCTGTTCCCGGCGCCCGCAAGACCCGCAAGAACGTCGTATGCTTCGTCTTTATCGCTCCGGCTGAATTCCCTCGCCACCTTCATCCTCTACCAGCGCTTTGATTGTATCGACCTGCACCCGCCACGGCGGCGTGTACTCCCCCGCGTTGCACCACGCCTTCGCCTTACCGCTCCCGAAATACCTGAACAGCTCGAAAAACAGATAGCCCGGCGGAACGAGAAAGAACAGGGCCACGACTATAACCACTACCAGCTTGAGATCCACAAAACGGAAAACTCTCCCGCGGGATTCCGAGGCAATGAACGCAAAAACCAGTACGGCGGAAATAACCATCATTCCGATCATGGACAGGACTGCTGCCTGCATGGCGCGCCTTGCCGGGTTCTCATTTCTTGCGAACCCTATCCCCGCAGCGACCATCCAGAAACCGAACAGGCCGAGAAAATAAATCAGCAAAAGCGTAAAAAGCATCGGCCAGAACATGTACGGAGGATATGTGGCCCGGTACGAATAGAAATAATTATACGAGATATCCTGGAATGAGTATAGTAAGACCAGAATATTTGCCGTCAAAATTGTTAACATCGCGGCAAGACCGATGAGAAGCAGCGAAGTCCGGTATCTTGTCGCCGCGATCAGTATCGGAAGCAGAACTGCTGCACAAAACAGTACAATCCTCCGGATGAGCGACTGGTAATTCATGATTCCAATTATTCCGGAACTGTCACCATATCCGTAAGACGGCTGCATTGACTCCCACATTCCGAAATCGGCCACTGCCGCACAGATGATAAAAGCGAGGCCGAGGCGCGCAATCGACTGCCCGAAACGCCGGGTGGTGTCATACAGACCGCCCCTGAGCGACTGCACAGGCACATAGCCAAAGCCGTATTTCACGTGCCATGCGCTCCAGAACCGCCAGAGCGGGCCAATCAGAAAGAAATAGATGATAAGGAGAACAAAAAACCTGCAAGCGCAAATATGCTCCCGGCAAGCCCCATGCGCAGCAGGGGCGAAAACAACGCCACAAGCAGTAGAAATATGGAAAAAAAGACGGTTGGAATCGCCGCGATGACCAGCAGGCTCCTGAACATTATTACCGCCCACTGGCGCCTGAGCAGGAGCCCGGCTCCCATTGCCGCAAAAAAACCGGCAACACACAGAATAATAGCCACCGCGGAAATTAAGCCGAGAAGTTCATCCGTGCGAATTCGACCGGAATAGCTGACGTAAACGAGCTCCTCGAAGTTGAGAATCAGGGCAAAGATAACGGCCAGGCATGCAAGCCCCAAAAGCACAAACGTGCGCCCGAAGGCGTCCGCCGCGTCGAACGGTCCCCACCACGGAAAGGGCCGCTCCTCGGCGCGGAACGACATGACGCCTTCCCGCGCGCGAACCCCGGCTTCGGTCAGGTCGCGAAAGCCGCTTCCACGCGGCAAGTCGCCTATGCCCTCCCCGTTCCGGCTCGATTTGCGTTCTTTTTCGTTACTGGCGGGATATTCTTCCGGCACGATTGCCTACTATTCAGAATATATACGGGATGAAACCTGTTTGTCGCAGGTTCTTAAGAAACGCGGCGAGCAGACCACACCGGCCACGCTCGCCGGCTAAACGAAGAATTCCTCTTTTCCTCCCTTCACCACGCCTTCCGGCGTGGTGCTTCCAAATCCTTTTTGCCTTTTGACTTTTGCCTTGCGCAGTTATACGTTACGACAAGACATCGGAAAATTGTCCGCAAAATGCGTCGTTTCTAAGGACAAAAACTTTATTCCCTTATCCCTTGCCCCTTATCCCTTATCCCAAATTACTCGCCGTCTTTCAGGAGCGGGTTGCCGTCCTTCCAGTTTTCCTGGCCCTTGAGCTTCACGTTTCGGAAATCTTTTTCGTGTTTTTTCCACCAGGCCGACCAGTTCGAGGGGAGCGCGTCAAGGTTCGGGTCCTTGATATAATGGAAGGTTATGCGGCGAAGGGACGCGTTCGCCTCGTACTGGAGGCCGAAGCGACCGCTGCCCGACATATTGATGAGTGCGGAAATTCCCTTGACCGAGTTCAGTTTCCTGAGCGCGATTAACGATTCGCGCTGGACTTCCCAGTACCGGTCATGGTCCTTGTAAAGAACGTTGATGAGCGCGTCCTCGGCCGTCGGGTCGCCTATCTTCCCAAGCGCGCGGGCCGCCTCGATGGCAACGAAATCCACGGTGTCGTCAAGAAGTTGCGTAAGCGGTCCGACCGCGCTCCCGTCGCGGATAACGCCCAGCGAAAACGCGGCCCGCTGCCGGTACGCGGGGATGCCTTCGTTCAGGAGGTCGAGAAAGGCCGGGACCGCGACCTCTCCGAGCCGCTCGAGCGCGGTAAAGTCGTAGCGCTGCAGCAGGTCGTTTATATGCTCCTGCATCGCCAGCGTCATCGTGCGGTTTTTCGGCTCGGGCGGCGCCTGCTCTATTCCCTGCGCCAGGTTCTCGATTTCCTTCTTCAGGTCCTCTATCCGGGAGTCGCGCTTCTTTATCTCCTCCTCCCGTTCCTTCAGTATCCGCTCCAGCGCCGTCGAGCGTTTATGAAGCTCGTCGAACTCCGACTTGATATTGTCCCGCTCCTTGCGCATCGCGCCAATCCTGTCTTCGAATTCGCTCACGTCGTACTCCCGGCCATGTAGGTCGGCAATGCGCTTACGGTATGCCGTATTCTCGCGCTCGAGAGTCCGCACGCGTTCTTTCAACCCGCGCACTTCGTCGCGCAGGTTGGACACGGTACGATAATAGTAACCCAGAAATGCGCCCGAAATAAGCACCGCGCAGACAAGGATAATAAAGACTGCGTATCGCGCCATGGAAACCTCGCTGAAGTTTTGGGCAATTGGAATTTAACGTCCGGTTTCAGGCGAAAAGAGCCTGTATACGCCGGACCCCGGAAGCGAGTCGATTATATCTTCAAGGATGCTGTCGGCCTTGTCAGCCTGATTCTCGGAAACGGCGAAGTAAATGCCCTCGTTGCCGCAGAAGTTCAGCACCCGAAGCCCGCCGTCGGCAAGCAGGCTGGCTGCGCGCGCTATAAGCCCCCGGCTGGCTGAGCCGAACTCTGCAACGATTCGGAAAACGACGTAACGCTCGTCGTGGAAAGAAATGACGTGTTCCCCACAGGCGTCAAACCCCTCGTCCGGAGCAAGGAACGAAATTTCCGTCCCGGGCACGCAGGTAAGGAAAACCTGCATTCCGGCAAGCGCTTCCTGGACCTCTGCGAGAGAGTCTTCTTTGACCTGGAAGAAACGGAATACTGCATCAAGCCGCTCAACCGATTCTACAGTCACTTTTGCCCCCGTTATCAAAACATCCTGTAATACGATGCGAACCGTAATACCATGGTATTACGGTTCGCCTGAGTCTGCAAGCATCTTTTTTATGTCAACCGATTTTCCGGAAACCGGTTCAATCCATCCGGCTGTTAGCGGCCTCTGCCACCGCCGCCGGGACCGCGTCCACCGCCGCCGGGTCCGCGTCCACCGCCGCCGGGTCCCCATCCGCCGCCGCCGGGTCCACG
>SOJX01000068.1 GCA_004376375.1 Planctomycetota bacterium | reverse complement strand
CAGTTCCTCGTACCCCTTCTGGTTTTCCAGGTAGGGGAATTTCATGAACCTGCCTATCCGCTCGGCGTCGGCGTCGCTGAGGCCGGGCGGGGCTTCAATCCAGTCGGTGAATGCGATCGTACCGCCGTCCTTCACCACGCGGGAAGCCTCGGAAATCAGCGCGTCCTTATCGACGACGTAACACCACGCGTCCTCGCCCCACACGACGTCGAACGTCTTGTCGGGCCACGGGATGTCGGTTACGTCCCCGAGCTTGAACTCGATTTCGTCGGCCATGCCGTCGCGCTTTGCCCTTTTCTCCGCTTCTTCGTGCATCGTTTTCGTGCCGTCGAGTCCGAAGCCCCGGACCTTGAACATCTGGACCAGGAACCTGAGACCGCCGCCGAGCGCGCTGCAGAGGTCGAGCACTTTCTGGCCTTCGGTAATCTCGGCCTGCTGGGCGAGAACCATGGACTCGGCGAAGCCGCCGATATGTATCTGCTCGCCCATGATAAGCTCCCAGAGCTTCCCCTCGGGGCCGTCGTAGACTGCGTTTACGTCTTTGAGTGTTACGTCGATCTTTTTCATAAACTCTCCTTGCATGGAATGAGTGGAATCCGACGTTTCGTGTGCCGGATGATCCGTTTGCCGGAGGGTGAATAGGAAATATCGGAAGGGAAAGATTAGGACCCGTTCGACCGACCGGCTAGCAATCCGCGAGGGACGTCCGACGCCCCTCAGTGGGCTCGCCGGATCATCGACGCGGGTTGATGCGATAGCGTCTCACGGTTTAATCCTCGGTGTTGAATTGAAAACAGGTTTTATTAACAGATAAAACCCTCGAATATGCCTATTATATTGAGCATGCGAACATATGTCAACCATAATACACTGCGGGTGCAAACGTTACATATTTATTACATCTTCCGTTTCTTAGTCTGGACATTCTTCAAACCGGGTGTTACAATTCAAATAGAGATGAAATTCATAGATTTTCTGAAAGCAGTCGCAAAAGGCCCGCCCGCGCCGGTATACATAATCGGCGGCCGGGAAGTCTTTTTCAGGCGTGAAAGCCTGTCCCGCATACGGAAGAAAGTCTTCGGCGACGGTGACCCGGGCACGGCTTTCATGGAGTTTTCCGGCGACCGCGTGGAGGCGCGGGACGTGCTGGACGAGCTCAGGACCCGCCCTCTCGGCGCCGCACATAAACTCGTTCTTGTTGAAAACGCGGACAAGTTCGTGCTCTCGAATATCGAGCGGCTGGTTAAATACGCCGCAAACCCGGCGGATACCGCCACGCTGGTGCTCGAAATGCTTGATAACCCGGCTTCGTCGAAGAAGAAGTTCGGGCCGATTCTCGGGCATGCCGTGCTGGTCGAAACGGACATGCTGGAAGACAAGCGGCTTGCCAACTGGTTGGTCTGGCGCGCGCAGGATTCTTACGGCATGAAGTTGCCGCAGATGCTTGCGAGCCGGCTCATCTCCGTTACCGGGAGCGAGCTTCAGCGCCTCGACGCCGCGCTCGGCAAGCTTGCGCCGGTGTGCGCGGGCCGCACGCAGACGGCGGCAGACGTCGATTCGATAGCGGCCGGTGGCTCAGGGCAGAACGTTTTCGCGCTTACGGAGGCCGTGGGCAACCGCGATACGACAAAGGCGTTGTCCGTCCTGGATGATATTTTCAGCGACGGCCTGCTCGGTAGGAACAGGCCGCGCGAGCATAACGTTGATTCGATTGTCTGGCAGCTTTTCGCCATGATCCAGCGCGAGATGAAGCTCCTGTGGCAGGCAAAGCGCCTGGCCGCCCGGAAGATGCAGCCCGGCGCGATTGCAGCGGCCATGAATATGAAGCAATGGATCGTCGGAAGGATTCTGAACCGGGCCGAGCGCTACAGCGAGCCCGAACTGGACGCCGCGTTCGATGCTTTACTCGAGGCGGAGCTGGCGCTGAAGCGCTCGTCTCAGCCCCGGAGGCTGGTTTTTGAGATGCTTGTCTGCCGCATAACGCTGGGGCAGAAGGCGAAGAAGTACCAGGTACCAAGTACCAGGTAAGAAGTACCAAGTAAGAAGTACCAAGTACCAGGTACCAAGTAAGAAGTACCAAGTACCAGGTACCAAGTAAGAAGTACCAAGTACCAGGTACCAAGTACCAAGTACCAGGTACCAAGTACCAGGTACCAAGTACCAAGTACCAAGTACCGAGTACCGAGTATCGAGTACCAGGGAAAAATCTCTCTTATAGTTACCCTGTACAGGGAATAGTTACTATGAAGATTATTAGCAAATTATTCTACTACGCTGCAATTGTACTATTAATAGTAGCAGGTGTGATTTGGTATATTTCTTGGAATAAAGAACAGACATCTCCTTTATACGGCTTTTATTTTTTCTTTATAGGTTCTAACCTGTTTTTGATCATTCATATTTATTTGGCTAGGAAATCTAATCCAAAAGATAAAGAAAAAGACGACACATAATATGGATAAGATATTTTCTATCTACTTTCATCGGTTATAATGGCTTAGGAATTTATTGAGGACAAACGTGAATTGCAGTAAAACTCCGTACTCGGTACCCGGTACTTGGTACTTGGTACTCGGTACTTCTTATTGAGGATATCGTGGGTAAATCAAAACCCGGAAAAAACAAAAAGGGCAGGCCGAGCGGTAAGAACGTACAGCCCAACGCGGAAAAGGAACCGCCTTTGGCGGCTTCCGCCGACATGGAGAAGATCGGGCGCTGGGCCATTGTGCTGGTGTTCTTCATCCTCGTGGCGCTCATGGGGATGTTCAAGGTCTACAACCTCGACCTCGGCATCCACCTCAAGACCGGCGAGGTTATATGGAAGGGTGACGCAAAGAAACCGGAATACGGGAGCAAGTACCGTATCCCGCGTAAAAACATCTATACCTATTCGCGCGCGTCCAACATCATCACGCTCCGTGGCGACCGCGACCTGGAAAAAATCGTCCGCCTTCGTCATAAGGAAAAGCTCAATTTCGGCAGGGTTATCAAGCGCGGTCCGGGTACCGTTTTCAGGGCCTTCGTCTTCGAGGAAGACCCGCCCGGCGCGACGCCCGACAAGGCGAAAATTACGCTGCACATTGATACGGTAATTCCGTCAAAGCGCGCCCAGCCGCCCAAGGGCGATTTCACGCTAATGTGTATTCCGTCAAAGCGCACCCAGCCGCCCAAGGACGATTTCACGGTAATGAAGTTCTCTCCGGGCGAAATCGCCTCTATCGAGCGCGCGGACTGGACCGACCACGAATGGCTTTTCCAGGTCGTGCTGTACATGGTCTTCTGGCTCCTCGGCGCGAACGGGCTGGTGCTGCTGCGGATGGCGATCCTTATCGGCATGTTTTATCTTCTTTTCAAGATGGCGGCGCACAGGTCGCATTACATGGTTACGATCTGGGTCGCCCTGGTCGTGATAATCGCTTCCAACCTCCGTTTCTTCATGAGGCCGGAAATCTTTTCTCTTTTCTTTACGGTCTACGTTTTCTTCTGCCTCGACCAGTTCAAGTACGGCTCGAAGAAATGGGTATGGTCTCTACCGCCCCTGATACTGGTCTGGACGAACATGCACGGGTTTTTCGCCGTCGGGCTCGCGCTCGTGGCCTTTTTCCTTATCGGCGAGCTGGCCGAGTCGGTGCTCGAAAAGTACGTGCCTTTCATGCGGGTCAAGGACCCGGCGCCACTGGTGAAGCGTGATTACTTTATGCTCCTCGGGGTCCTCGTGGCGATGTTCCTTGTCTCGTTTATTAACCCCTACGGCGCTGAAGGCGCACTTTTCCCGTATAAACAACTGGCGGTGGCCGAAGTCTTCATGCAGAAGATTTCAGAGCTCAAGAGCCCGTTTTCCATCCAGACCCATGTGATCGTCAAGGGACTGCTTTTTTTCAAAATCCTTCTCTTCGCGGGTATCCCGATCCTGATTCTCGGCATCCGGCACGTCCGCCTGTTCTGGGTCGCGGTTTTCGGAATCGCGGCGTGGCAGGCCGCGAAGAGCAACCGTAATATCGCCCTTTTCGCGCTCGGCGCGTTCGTGCCGCTCTGCATCTCGCTTCAGGCGCTGTTCGAGGCCGTCGGCCAGCAATACAAGAAAGTAAAATGGGGGCAGGTAAGGATTGCCGCGGGCGCGATGTTCGGAGTGGTCTTCCTTTATCTTTTCTGGTCGCTTGTCACGAGCAACTTCTACGTCGCCGAGCGGAACACCAAGCGGTTCGGCTTTGGTTGGTCCGAGTTCGCGTACCCGGAGAAAGCCGCAAGCTGGGTCAAGGAGAATAATATTCCTGGCATCATGTTCAACAACTTCGATACGGGCAACTACCTGATTTACCGCTTTTTCGGCTGGCCGAAGAATGCGCCGAAGAAGGTATTCATCGACGGGCGTACCGAGGTTTACGGCCACCATTACTACGGCGATATCTATTACAACATAATGGCGCCCAACCCGTACATAAAGGACAAGGGGGAATACCTCAACCGGTATTTCGACAAGCTCAAGATCGCGTTCGTGCTGGTAAAACACAGCTCGAACGATATAGGCAACCTGCCCGAGCGGCTCTATCCGCAGTTCCAGCGCGGAATGGACCCGAGGACGAGGCAGCCGATCGAGATCCCGGCCAGGGATTCGAAATGGGCACTGGTCTACCTCGACGAGACGGCCTGCGTTTTTGTCAGGCGGGACCCGAGTATCTGCGATTATCTCACCCCGCAGGAGCAGTTCAGGCTGAGATTGCTCTGGCAGCAGAACGAGCTTAGCCCCTCCAAGCTCCTCGCGCGTATCCAGACGGAAAAGTTCTCGGACGCTTCCGAGGCGAGCAAGCCGTTTTTCCATTACAATCGCGGGCGTTTCCTCAAGGCGATAAGGCAGCAGGAGCTCGCGCTGATGGAGTTCGAGGCGGCGGTGAAAGCGCGGCCCGACATCGAGGATTTCCATAACGGTTACGCGGCGGCCCTGTACCTGGTCAATCACCTGCAGAGGGCCAAAATAGAAACCCGTGTCCGGCAGTTGCAGAACCAGGCGGAGAAAGCGGGGCTGGGGAAATATCCGAACCCCAAATGGGACAAGCATCCGCAGCTTAAACAGCAATACAATTCACTCGCCGCCGGGTTTGACAAATCGTTCGATCCGAACGCCGGCGTGAAATTCGGAGAGCATGAAACGCTTAAGGAGTGTTTCGAACATATGGAATTGGCGACCGATTTGAACTCGGGTTATTTCGAGGCCTGGAAGAACAAGAAAATAATGTACGCCCAGATAAGGAAATTCGACGAGGCGCTCAAGTGCCACGAGATGTATGAAAAGGTAAAAAAGGTTCCGAAAGACCCCAAGAACCGGGAGCGCCAGGCGTGGAACCGTGAGTACAAGCAACTGAAAATTGAAGTCATCAAGCAATACCGGGAAATCGGGTACAGACCGGGTGAAGTGAAGAGCCTGAACATTAATAAGATGCAGGGCATGCTGGATGTCGGCGGAAAAAGGATGAGAGATATTGAGAGACCGCAAGGTAAATAACTTAAGTTGACTGACTTTTGCATAATTCTCCGACATCTATCAAGTTAATTTCACGTTGAAAAGCGAGACTTTGAGCTTTCAGCTTTCAGCCTTCAGCATTCAGTAAAAAAAGAAATGTCTTATTCCGTTATGGTATTTCATCTTAATCTGAAAGCTGATAGCTGAACGCTGACAGCTTTTCCGCGTTCTTGTCAAAACGCAGTCAACTTGAGTATATGATAACATTCAGCTGTATATGTCGGCAATCTGCCGGAGCGTCCGGTGAATCCTTCCGATGAAAATGAACCCCGCAAGCAGCGACCTGAAAAGCGCAGACCGCCGTCAGACCGCCTCGAGCCGGATTCAAGTCGTGGCGGGAAGCGCTTCAGGGTCAAGTTGCGGAGGTCCCGTCCAAAGGTCGCGGCCTTTGATTCACTTTCCGTAAAAGCGCGCAGGTTATTGATTGTTCTGTCCGCGGCCGGAATCCTGCTTTTTATTTCAGGGAAGGCGATATACTTTTATTTCGCCGTGAGGTACCTGTATCTGGCGGGGAACTTCGGCTTGAAGGATGCAGACCCCGAATCGGTAACCTGGTCGGTGAAGTTCATGGGCGGCTTCGGGAAAGCCCTGATATGTCTCGGACTCGCCTGCCTGGCGGCCGTGGCTTTCATTTTTCTTCAGAAAGCCTTCAGGCGCCTTGTCGAAATCGGCGTTACGCCGCCTTCGCGGATGATGATCGGTCTTGTCTCGGTGCTCTGTGGTTTTCTGTGCCTTATGCAGTTCCATGTTATAGAAGTGATATTGGATGTAACTTCGCTGAGTTCTTCCCCGAAATGGAAATCTCTTCAAAGTCTGATTCCTTTTTTCGGAATTTTGCAGCTTGCGGGCGCGTCTCTTTTCCTTATCTCGGCGGTAATGATATATACGGGAGTGCGGGATACGGCCCGCGAAATGCGCCTCGCCCATCCCGGCGGTCTGCACTGGACGCTGAAGGCCGCGTATTTTGCGCTCGGGGCCGGCGGACTCAGCGGTCTCGGCCTGCCAATATTTCATTCGGGTACTTACGTTCACGGCGGGCGTGAATTTATGTATTATATGCTTTTCATTTCAGACGTTGTCCTGATTATAGCCGCCACCCTTGTCGCGGTGTTCGCGTACGCGGGCGCATATTCAATCCCGGAACGGGAACCTGAATCCGATAATTAAGACGGCAGCGTAATCTGATTACCGCGGGGTGGAGCAGGCAAGGCAGGTTTCACCGGCGGGCTTTTCGGAAAACGAGTCGTATTCGACGGGCTTTCCGCATTTTCCGCATTCACCCGCGAATTCCGGAATGAAGTAGACTCTTTCCAGCGACCACAGGGCCTTGTGGGCCGCGCTTCCGAGTGCGACGAAAATGAAATCGGTGAACCCGAACTCGCGTTTTACGATAAAATCGGCGCGGTTCGAGACGGTGTCGATCGAGGCCGCGATAAACTTCGACTTGAGCGGTTTCTTTTTCAGGGCCAGGCGGTGCACGCCCTTTTCCTCCGGGATGACGAAGCCTACTTTCTTTTTTTCCAGCACCTGCCGGAGCGCGTTTTCGAATCGTTTCGCATAGTCCGATCCGTCCAGCTCGACCCTGTAATGCAGGCGGTCGGCCTGTAATTTCATCTTCGGTACGCACAGGCCTCCGACAACGCCGTATTTGAATTTCGCGGGCGCGTTTGCAGGGTTCGAAACCGCGCCAATGAATTCTTTCCTGAATTCGAACTCGTAGATATGAAGACCGGCGGCCGGGTCGCCGTTCCTGGAAATCGGCAGGCGGCGCCACAGCGCATCACCTGCGCCGCGGTAAGCTTCGACCGCCTTGTCGTTTGATCCGAGAAGCGCCTTCGCGGCCGCGATGCCGATATATTCTTTCGGTATCCGCCTGAAATCGGGGTCGATGCGGACTGCCACGCGCAGGGAGCCGGTTTCAATTTCTTTTCCCGACAATCTCTCGATTTCAGCCGGGCCGAGGGTAAACGGCTGGGCCGGTTTTGACTCAGGCGGCGAAGGGCATGCGCCGCACGAAAGACATTTGCCCGATTCCGGCTCGGCGAGAACGCATTGTTCGCTGTTTTCGAAGGCGATCGCGTTTTCGTAGCGTTTGTAAAGAAATTCTTTTTCCGCACCGGGCGAGGCGTTATTCCATGGGAAAATGTACTCCGCGTCCTTTTTTTCCTTCAGGAGTCCGCCGAGCGGCCTGTCTTTCGTAAAAGCATTGCGAAATACCCGGTAAAGCCGCCGCGGCACTTTGCGGTAGTACAGGTCGTTGGCCTCGAGAACGCAGCCGATAACCGCGGGCAGGTCGCTTCCGTCCGCGAGCGCCAGGAACTGGCCGACGTGGTAATCTTCCGCGGTCGTCGCGAGCCGGAACGTAAACCTGTGCATTTTCGTAATCCGCTTGAGTTTCAGAATCCGGTCGTCCTTTTTGATGTCGAGCAGCTTCATCGAAATCCACTGGAGCGGCGTGTTCGGCATTATCATGAGCGGCGTAAAAGAGCAGACAATGTTCAGGCGGCCCTTATGCTGCGATCTCGCTTTCGCCAGCCGGTCGAGGAGGGCGTCGTATTCCGCAAGGTCGTCGTCGTTTTCCCGGCCGGTGAAAATGAAGAACAGTTTTATCTCGCGCATGCCCGCGTCGAGAAATGCACAAAATGCCGCCACCACTTCGTCTTCGGTCACGTGCTTGTTGCAGAACCTGCGGAGGCGCTCCGAAATCCCCTCGACGCCGCCGGTGGCGTCGCGCTTTCCCAGCGCGGAAAGGACTTTTGCGACTTGGGGGTTCCGGGCTATCGCGTCGAGCCGCCCGCTTTTGAAGCTTATTTTTTTTACAAGCGGCAGCACTGCGCGGATTACGCCCCCCAGGTCGCGATGGTCGGTAAAGTTGAAGGCGGCCAGGTCCACGCTTTCGATTGCGGCGTTCTTTTTTGCCTGCAGGACGGCGTCGGATAAAACCGACGGCGGGCGTTCGCGGTAGGGCGCGTACTCGCAGCCTTCCTCGCAGAAGCTGCAGCCGTGCGCGCAGCCGCGGGCGATTTCCAGCTTCAGGTTGCACCAGGCCGGTTCCTCGAACGGCACCAGCGGTTCCGCAAGGGCGGGCGCAGCATCCAGGTCGGGTACGAGTGCCTTGGATACGGGGTGTTCGTTTGATTCCTTACCGTTTTCAAGCGCGCCCGGAATTGTCTTGCGCATTGCATCGAGCATCGCGTGTTTGTCGCCGCGGTGCTCTATCGCAAGCCTGCAAATCGCCGGCACGGTTATCTCACCGTCGCCGAGGAAGCGCATGTCGACAAGTGCGCCTTCCCCGCCGGGCGGACCGTCGACTATATGTGCGGAAAACGCGGACGCGCCGCCCATGATGACCAGCGGCGTGTCCTGCTTTGCCAGTCGCTCGGATTTCTTGAGCGGGATGCCGGAGCGCTCAAGCATCAGCGGAAGATTGAGAAGCTCCAGGATATAGGAACAGGAAAATGCGATGATATCGAAATCTGCGGCCGGGCGCTTCGTTGTCGTGCCGAAGAGAAACGGGATACTTTCTTCGCGGAAAGTCTCCGCGTCACGCGGCGGTGGAAGATACGCGAAATCTACAAAGGCGCCGGCGGACCTTGCGAGGGCGGCCACGATCTGGTGTGAAGTCGACAGTGCCACGTCGCGGTACGTTGAAAGCCGGGCAACGAGCAGGCGCAGCGGCGCGTTGTCCCATGAGGCCGGATTGCATGAGCCGATTTCATGGCCGTGCGCCCACAGGCCGCGGCCGCTCAGCTCGTGGCAGTTTTCCCTGAAGTATGCGGCAATTTCCAATTTTGGTCCTTTGGTCCATCGGTCCAATGGTCTTTTGGTCAATAAAAAAACGGCCAATAGACCAGAGGACCAGGTGACCGAGGGACTAATAGACCGGGATCATGAGAGCAGCTTTATTGCTTCCTCGGACGAGTTCACCGTCTGCAGAACGTCGCCGAGGCCAATGAGCTTCAAAAGGCTGAGAACTTTGGGGTTCGGGTTGAGCAGGTATACGTCGCCACCGTTGCCTTTTGTCTCGGCCTTTGCCCACATCAGAAGACCGATTGCCTTGGAGGTTATCCCAAGGCATTGTGAAAGGTCGAACACGATGCGGGAATTCTCGTTGACCAAGGCCTGGCCGAGAATTTTCTCGAAAGCTTCCGTCCAGACCAGGTCGAGGTTTCCGTTTACGGTGATGAATACAACTCCGTCCCGGGTGTCAGTCTCGATGTTCATGGCGTCCTTCTCGCTATGGTGTCGTAAATAACAGGACCATTATATCCGTTTTCGAATAGCCGGTCAAACGATTTTAGTGGTTAGTGGTTAGTCGTTGGTGGTTGGCAAGAAGGATGAAAGATAAAATTTCAGCCTTCAGCCTTCATCTTTCATAATTCATAATTCATCATTGATCCACTGCTCCCGGGAGGATTACCAGGCCGATAGGGCTTGAGCCGACCGTCACCGTGCCGGCGGTTGCACCCGTGTCCGGATCTATGCCGGTAACCATTTTGTCGTTGTAATTTGAGACGTAAATTCGATCTCCAGCCGTCGATATTGCAATCGAAGCCGGTGCTGAATTGGCGCCGAAGAATCCGACGGTCTGGAATGTTTTTGCATCCATCTTGACTACAGTGCCGGAGCCGAAGTTATTGACGTATGCGTAACGCCCGCTCCTGGGGAAAACTATATCCCGCGGCTCCTGGTCGACCTGGATTGTCGTTGACCCGCCCGTATGAAGGTTTGCCGTTTCATAGATCTGGACTTCATTGTCACCGGTGCAGACGACCCACAGATATACACCGTTGGGCGAAACCGCGATTCCCTGCGGGTTCAATCCCACCGGCAAAGGCGTCGGGCCGGGGTGCAGAACGCCGTTGGGGTCGACTGTAATGATCTCCACCGTGCTGTCGTTGTAGTTGGTGACGAATATCTCGTGCGCGTAGTTAATCGGATTATGCTTTCCGACCGCGATTCCGCTTGGCGAGTTGCCGACCGGGACTGTCACGAAAGTGACGTCGGGTTCGGTCTCTATTCCGGTGATGGTGTTATCGCCGCGGTTAACAACGAAAACTCTGCCCTGCGCGGGGGACATTGCCAGCGCGCACGGTTCGTTCCCTACGGTTATTGTGGTGCGCAGCATGTTGGTCTTGGTATCGATAACGCTGACGGAGTTGCCATTCAGGTTGGCGACGTACAGTTTCTTCTTCAGTGGTACATAGAGCATGCGATAAGGTCCGTCGCCGATCCTGATGCTGCTTAATACGGAAGAGTTGCCGCCGAAATTTTCCGTGTTGATTACGGAGACCGTGCCGTCGTCGAAATTCGCAACGTACATGATGGGTGCCCCAAAACGCAAGGGGTTGGTGATCGCGCCTTTACCGCGGTCGTCTCCTTCCGTATCCACGGGCAACAGCCAAAGCCGCACGTACTCCTTGAGTCCGGGTCCTATATCGGCGCTGTAATCCCAGATAAATGTATGAATCGTTCCTTTCTGGGTGGTCGCAAGGCCGACGGTGCCGTCGCCTCCCGAGCCCGCCGTTGCTTCCTTCCAGGTTACGCCATCGTCAGAATATGTCACAAGCAGGTCTGCGTTGGTTTCGTCGATATCCCTGATGAAATACATTATGCTCATCTGGCCGTTGCCGATGTCGGAAGCGTTCTTCAGCGTGAGGACCGGCGTGGCCCGGCCGCAGCCGGCGGTGAACATAAGTGCCGTAACAGTAAGAGCTAAGGCCAATGTCGCTGATGTGGTCCGCATATTATCCTCGTCCAATCACAGGCAGATTCCGGATACACTGTCTCCCTATAATACCTTATACTATATATATCGGCACGGGTTCAAATATGATAAGTTTTTTCAGGGGCTTTCATTATGCTCGAGTTCGAGAATTGTGTGTTCGTCCTTGATGGTGGTGGTTTTTGTGGATTCCACGAAATAGGTTTCCCGGGACGTCAGCTCCGACCTGTAGAAGCATCCTTTTTCAAAGGCGTAATAGGCGATGCCCTCGCCCTCGGTGGTCTGGGTGATTCGGCCTTTTACTTTGTCGGTAACCGTTGCAGAGAATTTAAAGGATATCCTTAGAACGGCGCATTTTATTCCGTCCACCACGACGTAACTTTCAAGAGTCGTTGTAATCGACCCTTTCTTTGTTTCTCCGCCTGCGTTCAGGGGAATCTCCAGCGTCTTCGTCGTTTTTTCGCCTGTGGATAATTCCTTTTTCAGAAGTGGCAGTAAAAGGTCTACCGTCGTTTGCAGGGCCGCTTTCCCCGCCTCGCTCTTCAGGTTGACCTCGCCGTTTGACTTGATTTTGAAGGAAACAACTTCAGGTTTGGATTCTTCGTCGTCTGCCAGTTTCAGTGTGAGATTGAACTTTGCGTTTCCATTGTCGATGGGGCTGAGGACTATTGAGCCGACGGTTACTCCCTTTTTAATACGTGGGGACCTGTCTTTTTCCAGTATCGCTACTTCGCGATGCAGGTGGTATTTCCAGTCCTGCCCCGGCTTGAATGTCCATTTTGTCAGCGTTACGTTATCAGGTTCTTCGATGACCTTTCCGAGAGTTTTATGTTTCAGCGGCGCCGGGCCGCCCGTGGGAACTGGTTCCTCTTCGGTACAGGAGATGAGTAGAACACCTACTATGACTGATGTCAGAATGAATGCAGTTTTGCGTTTCATGGATCGCTCCTATCAACCGTCGGCAATATCGCTGCTGCGTTTCAGTCTCGTCATGTAACCGCCGTCGGGACCGCCCGGCCGGGGGAAGAAAGTTTCTTCCGCGTCGAGGGAAAAACTTGCATGGCCCTTGAGAAATGCGTCCACAACCTGCCTGTTTTCCATCGGCAGGATGCTGCAGGTCGAGTATACCAGCGTCCCGCCGAAGCGAACGGCCGCCGCCGCCGAATCGAGCAGGGAAAGCGCCTTATCCGCCAGCGCCCTGACCGTCTTATATTCGAGGCGAAGGCGCGCCTCCGGGCGGCGGCGAAGCACTCCCGAATTCGAGCACGGCACGTCAACCAGCACGCGGTCGAACCTGCCCATATTTTCCATGCAGAAATTTTTCGCGTCGGCGGAAATCGCGCGGACCTGCGTCGCGCCCATGCGGAACAGGTTTCCCTCGAGCTCCCCCATCCGCGGGACCGAGATATCGACCGCGGTTATCCCGGCCTTGCCGTCGGTAAGCTCGAATATGTGGGTCGTCTTGCCGCCCGGCGCCGCACAGATGTCGAGAATCTGATCGCCCGGTTCGGGCTCGAGAAACGGCGCAACGCGCCCAGCCGTCTCGTCCTGAACCATGAACACTCCTTCGGTAAAGCCGGGAAGGGTGGTGACGTTCACGGGGCCGAGGAGATGGAGCGCCTCCCGCGTCCCGCCGGGCTCGGACGGGACGCCGGCCTTTGCGAGCGCGGTTGAAAGCTCGTCCCGGGTTGCCCTCATAAGATTAACACGCAGTGAAATCCGCGCTGCTTCATTTCCCGCGGCAAGTATTTGCGTGATTTTTTCCAGGCGGGAATCATTTTCTTCCACGGCCTCCATAAGCTGTTGAACGAAGAAATCGCTGTAGGAGTACTCGATCCCGAGTTTTTCCGATTCGCTCGGGTTCTCGTCTTCGATAAGTGATTTTATGAATTCTTCCCGCCCCGTTTCTTCTATTCTGTCTCCAAGTCTTCGAAGGACCGCGTTTACCAGGCCGGCGGCCCTCGGCTTTTTGCGTTTTACGATTTTTACCGACTCGTCAACCGCGGCGCGGGTGGGAACCCGGTCCAGAAACAGAACCTGAGACAGGCCCAGACGAAGCGCGACCTGGACCGGCTTCTCGAGCTTGCGGATCGGTTTTGACAGAATGCTGTCGAGCGCCGCGTCAAGCGTCCGGGTGCGTTTCAGTACGCCGTTAACCAGCTCGGCGAGCAGGCGGCGGTCGCGCTCGTCAGACAGTTTTCCGGTCGATGCGCGCAGGAGCGGCGCAGCTTTCTTTCCATGGAAGTACGTCTGCATTAATACGCCGGATGCGAGCTCTCGAACGTTTTTCCGTTTAGCCATCTACGCACCGACTACCTTCGGGGATTCGGGCCCCTCGCACGAAATCGCTTACCGGCATCCGTTTCTTTCCAGCAAGCTGAAGCTCTTTTATGATAAGAGCGCCGCGGCCGGCGGCGATATTTATACCGTCTTCCGCACACTGAATGATTGTGCCGGGCTCGGAGCCGGTTTCCGTTTCATCGAACTTTGCGGCGTGTACGGTCATCCGCACGGGCGGTTTGCCTTCGCGCATTTTTACGAAAGTGAACGCGGCGGGCCAGGGGTGCATGGCGCGGACGTGCCGCTCGATTTCGACGGCCGGGCGCGACCAGTCGATTTTGCCGTCGGATTTCTTTATTATTTTCGTAAACGTGGCGCCCTGATGGTCCTGCGCGTTGCGGGGGAGCGGTTCGCCTTTTTCAAGCCTGTCAAGCGTTTCGACAATCATCTCGCCGCCTATTTCCGCAAGCCGGTCGAGAAGCGTTCCCGCCGTGTCGTTTTTCTGAATCGGGATTATGCGCTGTGCGATAACGTCGCCGGCGTCGCATTCCTCGGCCATGTATTGAAGCGTGACGCCCGTTTCCGGATCGCCGGTTTGGATCGCGGCCGGGACGGGTGATGCGCCGCGGTGCTTCGGAAGCAGCGAGCCGTGCACGTTTATGCATCCCTTCGGCGGCAGGTCGAGGACGTCCGGTTTCAGTATGCAGCCGTATGCTGCGACGACGATGACTCCGGGTCCGATTTCCTTAAGGCGGTCGACGCATTCCGCTTCGCCCGGTTTTTCCGGTTGCAGTATTTCAAGGCCGCGCTCGAGGGCCAGCTCTTTTACTGGAGACGGCGCGGGTTTCTTGGAACGCCCCTTCGGGCGGTCGGGCTGCGTCACGACCGCCGCGACCTCGTGCTTCGAGTCCAGTATCGCGGCCAGAACGTCGCGTCCGAACTGTGGCGTTCCCATGAAAACGATTTTCATTTCTCACTCCTCGGGGCAACTCCAATCGAACCGGGTTCCCCGATCTTACCACTTATTTTCACTGAAACGTCCACAAATTCCTGGATAATATCGGCATTCGTCAGTGTGTGGTTTGTTATTTCGGTCGTGGTATAGACCGTCTCGCCGTCGGCAAGCGCGGCTGGCAGAAGCAGCTGGTCTGCCAGGCGCCGGTCGACGGCGCCCGGCTTTTCCATGAATTCGCGAAATTCCTGCACGGCTTTTTCGGCCACGAGCTCGGCCTTCAGCCGCGGTTTGCCAAGGGACGTGAATCCGGCAAAACCGTTTTCAAACTCGGGTATTATAATCACCGCTGTTCCCGGCGCAGGCCCCGGACGGTCGACTCTCTCGATTTCAATCGGAACATCAAGATTATTCAGGCGTTGTCGAATGCGGTTCGCCTGCCGGCGGCGGACATGGCCGGGCAGGTTGCTGCTTGCGGAGATGCCGCGAACGCGGAGGAGTTTCCCCCGCTCGTTTAATATTAACGGTTTGATTCCGGGCGCCTGTTCAATCGTACAGGCCACTTCACCGCCGCCCTGCGGGTAATATCCGGCAGCTTTCATTTCCAGTTTGAATTCGAATCCGAGTCTCGCGAGGGCGCGGGCCCAGATTTCCCTGAGGTAATCGAACGTCGGACACCATGAAACGTGCGTCCCGCCGGTGACGGTTATTTTTGACGTACCGGGCGCCGTTGCCAGCGGCGGCATGATAACCTGAAGCAGGAGCGATATGGAGCCCGCGGTTCCGATATCGAAACGATATTCGCCGTTTCGGATTTCGCCCGGCTCGAAAGAAAACTCTCTTGATCTTTTTTTATCTCCGGTGAGTTTTGCGTTGCATATCCTGGCCGCGGCCCTGACCCCGGCGAGGTGCTGGGGCGCGAGGCCGGGCTTCGGCCTGTTCGCGCGTATATTTCGGACGCGAAAAGGCTTTCCCGTTACGCATGAAAGGGCGAGCGACGTCCTGATTATCTGACCGCCGCCTTCGCCGAATGAGCCGTCGATTTCGATCATGGAGCAGTGACTATATCCGCGATTCGCTTAAACGTCAATCGTTTTTCGATATATGAAGCTGGAGTGGTGAAATATCTTGCGGGTTACCACAACTGTTGTTAAACTCGTTTTCCATGCGGCAGGAAAAGATAACTTACCGTCATTTGTATATTCACGTTCCGTTCTGCGTGCGCAAGTGCATGTACTGCGATTTTGCAAGCGGGACCGCGCCGGTGAAACTTCGCAAGCGCTGCGTCCGGGCGATTGCGAAAGAAATTGAAATTAACGCAGAACGCCTCACTCCCGAAACCATTTACATCGGCGGCGGTACGCCCAGCCATCTTGCGCTGAATGAAATTCAGATTATATTTCGAGCATTGAACAGGCTGAAAACTGAAAGCCTGCGGGAATTCACGGTTGAAGTCAATCCTGAGAGCGTTACGCCGGCCAGACTGCGTTTATATAAAAAATCCGGCGCTGGCAGAATATCAATCGGCGTGCAGTCGTTTGACGATAACGTTCTGAAGTTTCTCGGCCGCGTGCATACTTCTGCGAAGGCGTATAAGGCAATTCAAATGTGCCGCAAAGCCGGTTTCAATAATCTTTCCCTGGACCTGATTTTCGGTATTCCGGGAACGGATTTAACGCACTGGGAAAAGACGGTGCAGACGGCAATCAGTATAGGGCCTCCACATATTTCACTCTACGGCCTGACATACGAAAGAGGCACGCCGCTCAACCGGTTGCGACGGCTTGGGAAAATAAAGCCGGTTGCAGAGGAAACAGAGCTTGCGATGTACCGCCATGCCTGCCGCGCGATGAAGAAATCGGGTTACAGGCAATACGAGATTTCAAATTTCGCAAAGCCCGGTTTCGAGAGCGTGCACAACGCGGCTTACTGGCGATACAAACCTTTTCTCGGGGCCGGACCGGCTGCGGCTTCGTTCGACGGAGTGAGGCGCTGGAAAAATATCCGCGATGTCGGAAAATACTGTTCGCGGATCGAGGAAGGCAGGCCGCCGCGGGGGAAAATAGAAAAACTGCGCGGCCGCCGGCGCGCCGGGGAAGTCATGATGCTTGCGCTTCGCGAGCGCCGAGGAATCACCTGCGCCGAGTTTGAAGAACGGACCGGCCTGGAGATCGAGCGCGTTTACGGTTCAATTATCGCCTCTTTTTGTGGGCAAGGCCTGCTTGCATTCAGCCGCGGACGGCTGCGCCTGACCGGGCGCGGCCTGGCGGTGGCCGACACGGTGATATCAGAATTCATCGGGGAATTATGAATTATGAAATTTCATAATTCATAATTCATAATTTGTTTATGTGGTAAGATGGGGTTATGAGAATCAGCCTGCCTTTAAAGCTCGGTATCGGCGTCGCAGTCTTTTTCGGCCTGTTTCTCGGCGGCCTGTTCCTCTGGACGCCGGTGAGGATACGTTACTATCGCGCAAAGTATTTCTCTGACGACACAAGGCAATGCATTCGTGGCATCAAAGGACTGTTAGCCACAGGTGATGAAGGCAGGGGTGAGCTAATAAAGGTAGTTCGTGATGAACTGGAAAACGCAACAGATAAGCGGCGTGTTCTGCTTGTGGATGCATTACTGGCAACTGGACAACCGGGTATAGATATTCTGGCAAATAAGCTCTTCGGCGGCGAGGCAGCGGTGGAGTTTCTCGTCGAGCACTGGCCGAAGGTGAATGAACGCGCACTGTATAGATGGGCTATGAACCACTCCACCGACTGCTACCCGCTCCATATCGCGGCCGATAATGGTTACCTGACCGTCGCCGAACTTCTCATCACCAAAGGTGCGGAGGTCAACACGAAAGATGACACTGGTTCGACGCCGCTGCACTGGTCGACAATACGCGGGCATAAAGCCGTTGCTGAACTGCTTATTGCAAGGGGCGCGGAGGTTGATGCAAAAGATAATGACGGTTTGACGCCGCTGCACCTTGTATCAGTCGGGAGCGTTGCAGCTGCCGGAGACCGCAAAGCCATGGCAGATCTTCTAATCAAAAAAGGTGCCAAGGTCAATATAAGAAATGACAAGGGTGAAACGCCGCTGCACTCGGCGGCAAAAGGCGGGCACAAAGCCGTCGCGGAACTACTTATCGCAAAAGGCGCGGTGGTTGACGCAAAGGACGGTTATTACCGGACGCCATTGCGTTTAGCGGCAAATAATAACTTCGAAGCGGTCGCCGAACTCCTCATCGCAAAGGGCGCGGAGATAAACGCAAAAGATAGCCACGGCCGGACGCCTCTGCACGGAGCGGCAATGCATTGTCTCCACAAAGCCATCGCCGAACGTCTCATCGCCAAAGGCGCGGAAGTCAACGAAAAAGATCGCTACGGTTTGACACCGCTGCACATGACGACAATACACGGCCGAAAAGCCGTCGCTGAACTCCTTATTGCAAAAGGCGCGGATGTTAATGCAAAAAGTAACAACGGTTGGACGCCGCTGGACCGGGCGATTAAAGAAGGAGAGAATGAAGTCGCCGCGCTCATCCGCGCGCACGGCGGCGAAAGAGGAAAAAAATAAAGTATGAAGGATGAAGTATGAAGGATGAAATAAAGAAACGCTAATTTTCATATTTCATACTTCATACTTTACTCGTTACCTTGTCCCTTTACCGATACAGCAACAGAAAAAATTCTTTTTCTTTTACCTAAAACCTAAAACCTGATACCTTATACCCTATACCTTACACCTGTTACCTATTAGAAGCTTCGACAATGGATATCGAGAGTTTTACCAGCCTTATTGCCGAGATTGAGCGGCTTGCATTCCTGCCGGGCGGGACGGCGTTGAAGGAGCTCGGCGGCAGGCTTGTGCTTCTCAAGAAGCTCCTGAGGCTGAAGCTGGGTTATGAAATATCGACCGGAGACGACGGCCCGGTTGTCGCAATTGTCGTGGGCGGGACAAACGTCGGCAAGAGCACCGTATTCAACGTCATTGTCGGCGAGAAAATCGTCGAGCCGAGCGAAAAGGCCGGGACGACCAAGTTTCCCGTCGTCAGCCTGCCGGGTGACGGCGGCAAAGGCGTTCTGAGCGAAGACTTTCTCCCGACCTACGAGAAAAAGGAATTGACGGGCGACCTGCCCGAGACCCGCATGGATGCGCCGGGCGGCGTCCAGCATTTCTTTTATACGCAAAAGAGGGGGCGGGACCTTCCCGGCCTGGCCGTTTTCGACGCGCCCGACATCGATTCGGTCACCAGCCGCCTGATCGCGGGCGACAGGGCGAACTTCCTGCTCGCCGAAGACCTCATGATCGCAAGCGACCTGGTTCTCTTCGTAACGACGCCCGAGAAGTACAACGTTGAAAGGTGTATGGATTTTCTTGTCCTTGCGCTCAACCTGGGCAGGAAAGTTATAGTCGTATTCAACAAGCTCGATGCGGCCGCGGACAGGATAATTCCGCATTTTCAGAAATACCTGACCGAGGAGGGCGGTTTCAAAAAGGAATCCTTGCCCGAGGTCGTCCCCGTTTCGTGGCTGACGGATGACCCCGGGCCCGGCTCCACGATGGAAAGGGAGCTGGAAAAATGCCTCGGCAGGCTCGAAGACATCTGCAAGGAGACGGTCAAGGCACGGAAAGATGTTCTGAAAGGAACATGCGAATACGCCGGAGTCTTATCCGAAACGATATTCGACATGCTCCTGAAAGAGAACAACCTTGTCGCGAGACTTGCCGGCGAGCTCGACGGCCTGAAGGAAAAGCAGGTCGGAGAATACCGCGCACATGTCAAAGACGAGATTCGCCGGCAGTATAAAGAGATTTGCGACAGGGTGGTGAGCCGTTTCAAGCTTTCCGGCCGGAAGGGTGTCCCGAAGTTTCTCAAATATATTTTGAATGCCGGCAGGGGAATCGGAAGGCTGCTCTTCGGAGGCGGCGCCAAAGAGAAATCCGCCGGATGGGATATCGAGGATGTCAGGCTGAGGCTGACGCGTGTCCGCGAGGAAATCTCGACTTCTCTCCGGAAGGGCTCGAAATCAGGCAGCCCGGTGCACGACCTCGTATATCAGAAAGCGGTCACCGAAAATTTCCTCGGAGAATCCTTCGGCGATCTGCTCAAAGGGTCTCTGCCGGAATATTTCGATCCGATCCGTGACTGGGAGCAGAACCTGTTTGAGAGCCTTGTGGAGAAGGTGGAAGGCAGCGCGGGGGCCAGGGCCCTGTTTATCGCACAGGAGCCCGCGCAGGTGCTTTTCGGGATCGCCGCAGCCGTCCTTACCGGCGGTTTCAGTCTTGTCGACCTTGCAATCGCGCCCGCGACGGCGACCGCAACCGAAAAAATCCTCGAGCTTATCGGGGGGAAGCTGTTTCTCGAAAACAAGCGGAAAGAGCTTCTGAACCTGCACGGGGAATGTTTTTCGCGCGCGCTCGATGACCTGGTACTCCGTGACGTGAAAAGCGCGATACCGGACGTGCCGGATGAAAAAGCTCTGGAAGGATTGAAGGAACGGCTTGGAGAACTGCTCGATTCCATATCGTGAGGTGGCGTGGTAATCAAGCTATCAGCATTCAGCTATCAGCTTTCAGCTAATAACAGATTATTAATAAAATAAAAGGCTGAAAGCTGAATGCTAATTAGATGCAGCTTACCAAAAACATAAAAGTAGTGAGGTAGTGTTAATGTCGGAAGGTGAAACATCGTACCGCGGCGTAATAGACGGCCTGTCGACGTTTGTCGAAAAGGGCGCGGACCTGTTCCCGCCTCTTGCCGCAAAAAGCGATGAGGTGAAAAACAACCTTTCAGCGCTGGCCGCGCAGGAGAAAAACCTCGGGGGGGCGCTCCTTATCCTGATTCTCGGCGGCACGGGTGTCGGCAAGAGCACGGTGCTGAACGCGATCGCGAAAGACGACAAACTCGCGCAGATGGGAGAACTCCGCCCGACGACCAGGAACGTGACGTTCTACGGCCATCACAACGTAAACTGGGCGCTCGTAAACGAAGCCGTTAACCCCGATGAGGACAAGATCGAACCCCATCACGTGGAGACGCTCAGGCAGAAGATTATTATCGACGCCCCGGATTTCGACTCGACCGTAAAGAAGAACCGCGAGCGGCTGCGCGAAATCCTCGAAATCGCGGACCTCGTCATATGCACGGCGACCGCGGAGAAGTACAAGGACGAATCGCTCTTCACCATCCTCGCGGAGTTTGAAAAGCTGAAAGCGTTCGTGTTCCTCATGAACAAGATCGACCAGGCCGATTACAAGGAAAGCGTGCGCGGGGATTTCAGGGAACACCTCTCGGACTGCGGCTTCAAAGAGCCGCGGATTCTCGCCGTCTCCGCAAGGCACGCGCTCAAAAACAGGCTTCTCGATAAGGTAACGCCGGAGGAGGGGGAGTTCACCGCGCTCGAGGACATAATCAAGTTGGAACTGGACAAGGCGCAGATAAAGAAGATAAAGGAAAAAAACATCCACAACCTGGTGGACCACGTCATCGGCCAGATCGGTACGTGTCTTCCCGATGATCCGCGCAGGGCGGTTTCAGAGTGGGTCGAATCCGTGGGTGCGCGCGGCCCCGAGCTGCTTGACATTCTCGAGCGGAAGACCGGCGGCCTGCCGCCGCACCTGCACGGCGACTTCGCGGCCTACATCAAGCGGTTGAACGTGCTCCGGTTCAGCGGGCCGTACGGGTGGTATATTTCCGGGGTCGAGAGCATAAAGAGCCTTCTCCGGTTCCGCAGCATCCTGTCGGCGAAGGCGGACCTTTACAGCATCGAAGAAGAGTTGATAGCGAAGGTGAGGAAAAACCTCGAGGATGAAAACGTGGAAGTTCCGGTAAGGAAAATCGTCGGCCAGGCGTCGGCGGCCCTCAAGGACCGGGGCGTTTATGAGGATGCGTTCTTGAAGCACGTGCCCGAATATGAAGGCGAGAATTCGATTACCAGAAACGTCAGCAGGATTATCGGCGACGCGATAAGGACCCGGCTCGCGGAGCCGTACACCCGCGCGGCTGAGGCCAGGTGGTTTTCGTTCCGCAATCTCAGCTACAACCTTCTGCCGCTCGGCTTCGTCGGCTATACCGTATACAAGCTCGTCGACTGGTATATAAAAGGATTGAATGCAAAGGGGAAGTTTATTGAAGGTTCATTTGTAATACACAGCCTGCTGATACTCCTGATGATTTTCGTCGTGCAGCACATAATCTGGGGATACCGCGACCTCGAGCGCGACAAAGCCAGGCTCGAACGCTCCCTCCAGCGGGAAGTCGCGGGCAAGCTGAGCGAGTATATTGAAGACCTGTTTAACGGACCTGTTTCCAAAACCGCGTCCGAGCTGAACGACGCAATCTCGATTTTCGAGTCAGCCGCCGCCGAGCACGAGCGGTTGAAGAATAGGTTTTAGGTTTCAGGTTTCAGGTTTTAGGAGAAAAATTAATCAAATATATCCTAAAACCCAACACCTAAAACCTAACACCTGCTACGGCGTGGGGAGCAGCGGTTCTTTGCGTTCCGTATGGGTACTAATCATGTAGAGGAATTTTGCCAGTGCAAGCTTCCAGTGCTGCGGGCAGAGGTGCAGCTTGCGGCCATCAGTAGAAATGTTGAGCCTCAGTTCCTTGAAGTCATTCTCGCACTCGATGTCGGCATCAGGCCTTTTTTTTATGACAAGCGATACGGATTTATTATTGCAGTTCGGGCATTCGCATTTCATGACTACAATTATCTAAATACTGCATGAAATTTCAACCTGAAACATAGTCAGGAAAATCCTGATTCACATGCCGTGAAAACATTGCCTCCGGAACGCTGATTCAACCGGTCCGAAACAATTGAAACAACAGGCGTTTCATCGCGTAATAGGGGATACGGGATAAGGGATATGGGATAAGGAAAAAGAAGTACCAAGTACCAAGTACCAAGTGCCAAGTACCGAGTAACCAGTAACGAGTAACGAGTAACGAGTAACGAGTACCAAGTACCGCGTAACCAGTAACGAGTAACGAGGGCTCAGGACTTTTTTCCTTGTTACTTTATTACCTTGTCAACTTGTTCCTCTCTCAGTACGCCCGGCAGGACTCGAACCTGCAGTATCCGGATTAGAAGTCCGGTGCTCTATCCAATTGAGCTACGGGCGCGCACAGATAATTATACGCAAACAGGCGAATCGCGCAAGATTAAATAATTGCCGCCGGTAAGTTAGACGCCTTTGGCGGCAAAGCTGATTAAAAAAACCGCCCGCGGGTGCCGCGGGCGGTTCTTACTTCAGTATGACGGCGTTACTACTTCAACACCATCGTATCCGCAGGTGCGGTGTCTTCCGGGCCGAGCTCCGATGCCGGTATCGACGAGTGCTCTGTCCGGTTTTCCGTAGCCGGGCCTCTCGTCGGCAGGATTACGATCTCGACGCGCCTGTTCTCGGCCTTGCCCGCGCGGGTCGCATTCGACGCGAGTGGTTTGTACTTGCCATAACCCGCGGCGTAAATACGCCTGGTCGTCACAAAGCCTTTCGAGATCAGGTAACGCGCAACCCCGCATGCCCTGTGGCACGAAAGTTCCCAGTTGGTCGGGTACTTGTCCGTGTTTCGCACGATAGGCACGTTGTCGGTGTGGCCTTCGACGCGGATCATGCTGCGGCTGAATTCTTCACGCAGAATCTGCCCCACCGTTGCCAGCGAGCTCATGAACTCGCTTTTCAATTTTGTCTTGCCCGAATCGAAGAGAATCTTGTTGGGCATGCGGATGATAATTTTGTCGTCGTCCTGAACAACCTCGATGCCTGTCGGAATTTTCCCCCGCCATTTATCGAGTAACTTCGCGGCCTCATCGTGTTTCCTTGCTAGGTCGTGATAATCGCTGTTCATGCGAGAATTTTCTCCGCGAAGCCTCGAGCTCTCGCCGGAAAGCTGTGCGATCCGGTTTTCGTAACCCGCTTTCTCCTGAATCCATTTCGATTTCATTGCCTCGACTTCGACGACCGGCACGCAGCCCACAACAAAAAATGCGATACAAATAAGTCCGAGTAAAATTCCGCTCCCCCTCATGCGGTTCCCCTTTCACAGTTATAAGGTTTAAGGTTGATTGGCACCTCGAAAAATGCCGACACCGGTTCGTTAGAACCGTTTTCTCACAAACGCATGTTAGCACCCGGGAGCCCAATGGCAAGTGACAAAAATGTGAAGATTGGAATTGACCGCAGAACTTGACGAAAAAAAAACCGCCGTGGCCCGCAGCGGTTTATATCTGTTGTAACCTCTTGCACCTTACGAGGTTGCGGGGCGATTGCCATAAAGGGAGTTAGCTTGATGGCACGGAAAACCGCCTCAGGGTGGGTGGTTTTTCCTTTTCGCCGAGTTTTTCGACACGGACGGCGGCGGCTTTAAACTCGGGGATTCCCGACAACGGGTCCTGCGCGTCGATGGTCAGGACGTTGGCGTTCGCTTCTATGAAATGGAACGTAGTGAAGACCGTTCCCGGCGCGGTTCTTTCGGCGACCCATGCCTTCAGGATTATCGAGCCGCGACGACTGGTGACGCGGACGTATTCGCCGTCCTCGATTTCGAGTTTCTTTGCATCGTCGGGGTTGACTTCGAGAAGCGCTTCCGGATCGAGGTCTTCGAATCCTCCTGCGCGGCGGGTCAGCGTCGCCGTGTGATAATGTTTCAACCGGCGGCCGGTCGTGAGCGTAAACGGGAACTCGTCGTCCGGCGGCTCGGCCGGTTCCTTGTGTTCGATGGCTGCGAACGCGCCTTTGCCGCGTGCGAAGTTGCCGCCTGCATGCAGGAACTGCGTGCCGGGCATGGTCATGGTCGGCTTCGGCCATTGCTGTCCGACTTCGTCAATAAGCTTGTACGTAATGCCCGTCATGCTCGGGCTGACACGCCTGATTTCATTGTCCCAGATTTCCTGCGCCGTTGCGCCCTGGAGCAGCTCGTACCCCATGCGCTTCGCGAGTTCGACGAATACCTCCCAGTCGCATTTTGTTCCCTCGAGCGGCTCGACGGCTTTGCGGACCTGCTGGACCCGGCGCTCCGTGTTCGTAAAGGTTCCGTCGCATTCGAAGGGCCCGGCCGCGGGGAAAACAACGTCGGCATAATTTGCGGTTTCGGTAAGAAACAGGTCCTGCGCGACCATGAACTCGACCTCCTCGAGCGCGTTTTCGGTATGTGCAGTGTCGGGCTCGCTCATGAGGGGGTTTTCGCCGAAGCAGTAGAAAGCCTTGATTTTGCCCTCGAGCATGGCGTCGAAAAACTTCGTCAGCTTCATGCCGGGCTTTTCGGAGAGTGCGGCCCCCCACGCTTCTTCAAATTTCTTTTTTACATCCGGGTTATCCACCTTCTGGTAGGAGGTGTATACGTTGGGCAGCGCGCCCATGTCGCATGCGCCCTGAACGTTGTTCTGGCCGCGGAGCGGGTTGACGCCGGTCGACGCGCGGCCGATCTGGCCGCAGAGCATCGCCATGTTCGCAAGCGTGCGGACGTTGGCCGTGCCCGTCGTGTGCTGGGTCACGCCCATCGTATAGCATATCGAGGCCGTGGGCGCCGTCGCGTACAGCTTCGCCGCTTCCTCTATTTTTTCCGCGGGGACGCCGGTGATTTTCCCGGCATATTCCGGCGTATACTTGTCAAGATGCTCTTTCAGCTCGTCGAAGTTTTCCGTGTGCTCTGAGATGAACTCTTTCGCTTCGAGGCCGTCGCGCAGGATTACGTGCATTATCGCATTTATGAGAGCGATGTCGGTACCGACGCGAAGCTGCAGGTGCAGGTATGCCTTTTCGGCCAGGTCGATTCTGCGCGGGTCGACGACGATGAGTTTCGCGCCCCGGCGGACGGCCTGCTTGATATAAACGGCGATTACCGGATGGTTTTCGCTGGTGTTCGAGCCTTGTACCCAGATAAGGTCGGCGTCCCTGAGCTCGCCGATCGAGTTGGTCATGGCGCCCGAGCCGAAGCTTGCCGCGAGACCCGCGACGGTGGGTGCATGTCAGGCTCGCGCGCAGTGGTCGACGTTGTTGGTGCCTATCACCATCCTTGCGAATTTCATCGCCGCGTAGTTGGACTCGTTGGTCGCGCGGGCGCTTGACGCCATGGCGAATGAATCGGGGCCGTTTTTCTCGATGATTTCAGTCAGCCGCTTGACGGTGTAATCCAGCGCCTCGTTCCAGGTGGCTCTGCGGAACGTCAGGTCCACCAGGTCCTCACGGTTGTACACCACGCTGTCGTCCGGGCGTACGCGGATAAGAGGCGTCGTGAGCCTGTCCGGGTGCTGGTAGGCGTCGAACCCGAACCTGCCCTTGACGCAGAGCATGCCGTAGTTCGGCGGGACGTCCTCGGCGCCTGATACTCTTACGACTTTTCCGTCCGCAACGTGAAGGACGGTCTGGCAGCCTACTCCGCAGTATGAGCAGGTTGATTTCACTTTCTCGGTATCCGCATCCCGCCCCTTGAACCGGCTTTTCTTGTCGAGGAGCGCGCCGACCGGGCAGGCCTGGATGCACTCGCCGCAAAACGCGCAGTCGACCTCGTGCAGCGGGCGGTCGAAGACGGTGCCTACCCTTGCATCGTACCCGCGGTTGACGAGGTCGATAACGCCCTGGCCGCGCACTTCGTGGCAGGCCCGGATGCACCGGCCGCAGCGGACGCATTTGCGGTCGTCGCGGAGGATAAACGGATTGCCGTCGTCCACCAGCTTGTCAGTTTTTTCAAGCTCGAAACGCGGTTTATCGATCCCGAAGTCGTAGGCGAGTTTCTGCAGCGTGCAGATGCCGCTTGCCTCGCATGAGATGCAGTCGTGCTCGCCGGCCGCGAGCAGAAGCTCCACGATGGAACGGCGGATTTCCCGTATCTCGTCCGTATCGGTTCGGATGGCCATTCCACCCTCAACGGGAGTGGTGCAGGAAACCGGGAAGCCGCGGAGTTTTTCGATTTCAACGACACAAAGCCGGCAGGCGCCGTACGGTTCCGTGCGCGAGTCGTAACACAGGGTCGGGATATCGACGCCCGCCGCCCGGCAGGCCTCGAGCACCGTCCCGCCTTCCGGAACTTCGTATGCCGTACCGTTGACGGTGATTTTTATCGTGTCCATCAAAATGTTCCTTCACTCGGTCGGCTCTTCGGTTGTTCGGTTACACATCAGCTTTTAGCCATCAGCGGTCAGCTCTCAGCTTTATTATTTTTGTTATATTTGCTGACGGCTGACAGCTGATAGTTGAGAGCTTTTCCGAGATTGCTGCGCCGCTAAGGATTGTTATCCTCCTCTTCGCCGGGTGCCACCGATTCGAGGAATTCAAGGAGCTTCGGCAGTTCCCGCGTGGCAATGAGCCAGACCTGGTTCAGGTCAACGCCGTTGTAGCGATGAATCAGAATATCGCGGTGTCCGGCGATTGCCCTCCACGGGATATTCTTGTGCCGGTCGCGGAATTCGGATGAAAGTCTTTTCGCCGCCTCCCCGAGCACTGTTAACTGGTGAATAACCACGGACTGGGTTTTCCAGTCGCCGGCGAACTCGTCGAAGGAAATATCGCGCACGGTCTCGACAACGCGGCGGGCCGCAATCAGCATGTCAAAGATGCTTGCGTCATCTCTTGTCATATATCGTTCTCCCGCTTTCGAAGATTGCCTTGCGCCGGATCCAGTTCGGGCTTTGCTCAAGGGAACGGCGTGTAAGAAGATCGACACTCCGCTTGAGAAGCCGTTCGAGTTCTTCTTTCATCGAGAAATGGTCCCACAGGCTCCACTCGGCGTCCGGCGCGAAACTTACCATTACGTCAATATCGCTCTGCGGCCCGAAATCATCCCGCAGAGTCGAGCCGAACACGGTAAACTCAGTGATCTTCCACTTGCGGCAGAACGATTCAACCGTTTCGGCATCAACAGGCAATTTGCGTTTCATGATTTTCCCCATCCGAACGCAGCAAACCACACCGGTTACGCTGCGCGGCTAAACGAAGAATTCCTCTTTTCCTCCCTTCACCACGCCTTCCGGCGTGGTGCTTCCAAATCCTTTTTGCCTTTTGACTTTTGCTTTTTACCTTGCGCAGTTATACGTTACGACAAGACATCGGAAAATTGTCCGCAAAATTCGTCGTTTCTAAAGACAAAAACTTTATCCCTTATCCCGTATCCCTTATCCCTTTTTTACCTTGATTTCCCGGAAGACGTCGATGACGGCGTCGGGACAGACGACGCCGCAGTTCCCGCATCCCCTGCATTTGTCGGGATGCGCGTGGAACGCGGGAGGGTAGCCTTTCACGTTTACATGAGACGCCATCTCGATGCAGTCTCTCGGGCACGCGGCCACGCAGAGGCCGCATCCCTTGCACATCTCTTCGTGGATAACTATGTAGTGGGGTATGACGATTATCCTCTCCAGCTCAGTTTCTTGCGCACCACTTCGTAAAACGAATCCCGGGCGAACTCGACCACGCGGAAATCGCGCCGCGAACGTTTTACCTCGAGCTCGTCGCCGTCCGTCATCAGCGAGTCCGTCTGGCCGTCTATGGTTACGGAAGATTCCCGCGTATTCCTGCCGTGGGTTATCGTGAGACACTCTTTTCCGGGCACGACGATCGGGCGGTCGACGAACGCGTGCGAGGCGATCGGCACGACGACGAACATTTCCGAGCCCGGCGCGAGGATCGGCCCGCCGGCTGAAAGCGCGTGGGCCGTCGAACCCGTCGGCGTCGAGATGATGAGGCCGTCGCAGGGGTATTCGTGGACGAAATCGCCGCTGACGGAAAGGCGGAGCTTCACCATCCTGGCGAAATGGAGCGCGCTCACCACGACGTCGTTGAGCGCGCGGAAGCGCGAAATCACCTTGCCCTTGCGTTTAAGGGACGCCTGCAGCATCATGCGGCGCCCGATTTCCACTTTGCCGTCGAGAAAATTCTTCAGGTCGCGGACCAGCGTGCTTACGGACGACTGCGCCAGGAAGCCGCGCCAGCCCATGTCGACGCCCATTACCGGCGCGACGTTGCCGCCCAGCATCCGCGCGGCCGAGAGTATGGTGCCGTCGCCGCCGAACACGATGACCAGGTCGACGCGGATTTTCGAAAGGTCGAGGCTCTCGTCAGAAACGACGTCAACTATCTCGACGTAGCGCCGCAGTTTCGGAAGTAAATTCTTGACTACATTCTTCACCCTCGGCTTGCGGGCGCTGCCGATGACGAGTATTTTCGGCTTTCTTTTATTTCCTGAGGATGAGCGGCTTTTCTTCGGCATTATTTTCCGTCTTTTATCCTGCGTTTGGATGCGCTCTCTTTTCCGGTTACAAGACGGACCAAACCTTCCGCGTCGATTTCCAGCTCCCGGAAAAGCTCGGCCCGGCTGCCGTGGACGACGAAGTTGTCCGGCAATCCGACGCGAATGATCTTTCCCGCTCCGTCGCCCGCCGCCTCGAGACAGGCTGCACCGAAGCCGCCGGGCAGGGCGTTTTCCTCGAGCGTGATGACTTTCCCGTGTATTCCCAGCATTTCCCGGAGCAGGTCGGAATCGACCGGTTTTGCAAAGCGGGCGTTTACGACCGTGGGCCTGCTGGCGATGGCTTCGAGCTCCTCGGCCGCGGCAAGTGCGACTTCGACCATCGAGCCGAATGCGAAAAAGCATACGTCTTTTCCGCGGCGCAGGACTTCGCCGCGCCCGTATTCGATCGGGAGCGGGTTCTCGTCGATGGGCGGATCGGGGACGGCGGCTTTCGGGTAGCGCACTGCGACGGTCCGGCCGCTTTCCACCGCCCATTTGAGCATGGCCTTGAGCTCGGGCCCGTCCTTGGGCGCGGCTATAACCATGCCCGGCAGCGAGCGGAGATAGGAGACGTCAAACGCCCCGTGGTGGGTCGGTCCGTCCGCCCCGACGAGTCCCGCCCGGTCGATTGCGAACGTGACGGGCAGCCCGTTCAGGAGCACGTCGTGGAATATCTGGTCGAAGGCGCGCTGGAGGAACGTCGAGTAAATGGCGACCAGCACCCGGCGGCCGGCCGTGGCCAGTCCTGCGCTGAATCCGATGGCGTGCTGCTCGCAGATTCCGACGTCGAACAGGCGGTCGGGGAAGGTATCGCGGAATTTCTCGAGCCCGGTGCCTTCGAGCATAGCCGCGGTAATGGCGCAGAGGTCCGGGTGTTCTTTACCCAGTTCGACAAACGATTCGGATGCGATCTTTGTATAACTTGTGGCGGTAGCCTTAAGACTCGGGCTTGCGTTTTCCTCTTTCGGCTCCACTTCGTATCTGCACTCGGCAAAGTTCTTTGCCGAGTGAAACCTTTCCGGGTGTTTCGCCGCGGGTTCGAATCCGCAGCCTTTGGTCGTCAGCGCGTGGAGAAGGACCGGGCCTTTGATCGCCTTGATGTCTTCAAGCGTGCGCATAAGGAGAGGGATGTCGTGGCCGTCGACGGGCCCGAAGTATTCGAACCCGAGTTCGCGGAAAAGCTGGCCGGGGAGTATCGAGCCGGAAAGCGACGTCACGACCTGCTCGACCGTTTTCTCAATCGGTTCGCCGACGATTGGAATTCTTCTCAGGAATTCGGAAATGTCTTTCTTCAGGTCGTGGTAAAAGGGAGTAAGCCGGATGCGGTTGAGGTAGTGTGAGAACGAGCCGACGGGCTGCGAGATGGACATCCTGTTGTCGTTGAGAATGACCAGAATGTTCTGCCCCAGCTCGCCGGAGTGGTTCATCGCCTCAAACGGCATGCCCGAGGCGATGGCGCCGTCGCCGATCATGACGACGGTCCTTTCGCCGCGTTTCTCGAACGAATCGCCGACCGCGTGCCCCAGCCCGACCGAAATCGACGCGCCCGCGTGCCCGGTTGTGAAACGGTCGTGCGGGCTCTCGCCCTTTTGCGAGAAACCGGTAAGGCCGCCGAACCTTCTCAGGGTGCCGAACTGTTTGCGCCTGCCGGTAAGCAGCTTG
>SOJX01000008.1 GCA_004376375.1 Planctomycetota bacterium | reverse complement strand
TGACGGTGGCTGCGTGCGCCTCTGTGGCCGGGGCGAGGCATATGCCCGACCCTCGCATTTTACCGCCCGTGGCGAGCTTGGCGTCGGGGGCGGGCGCGCCCTTGTAGGGCCAGAGGAAAATAGCCTGCTCGAGGTCCTCGTCTTTGTCGGTTTTGGCCGAGCCCACCTTTGCCAGGCGCTGGTTTATACCTTTTACGTTCAGCCTCTTTTCGGTGCCGTTTTCTATTTCGTAGTTGACAATAAGGTAAGAGGTTTCGGTCGTACGGGTCATATCCGGCATTTCCTGATAAGGCGTGAGCTCGACGGGCGCGATATTGACGCTGACCCATGTAAATTTGACGCCGCCTATATCGTGGCTCTTACCGGCTTTCAGGGGTTCGGGCGGCTTTTTCTCGTCGGGGATATCGATGCCGAATATTTCCCTGTAGATCTTGGAGCGGTTCTTATCGAAATACTCGGGCGTCATCCTCCTCAAAATCTGATTCTTCGGAATCTTGACGGTAAGAGACTCACCCTCCGGTTTCACCTCGATGAATTTGTCCGTTTCGGTAATGATTTCTCCCCGGATGATGTTTCTATCTTTCGTGATGATTACTACCTTTTCTCCGGCCCGGCAGACGTCTGCAAAAAGCAGGCAGGCGAGAAAGACTATCGCTGGGAGCACAAACCGTTTCATATCATTTTCCTTTCAAAACTGGTGCGGAGGACTCTGGGCGCTTGGAGAAGTCTCTCGACCATAAACTTGCCGTCTATTATATGGATTCAAGTCCCGTATTTCAAACCTTACATATAAAAAAATGTATCTGTCCACGGGAGCTCCGGGTGAGCGATTCCCGGATTCCCAACTGGAAAAATCGAAAAACAGGGAAGAAACTCTTCCCGGTTGATGCGTTACATGACCCGGTCAGCCGCTTATGACTTCTTTTACCCTCACCTCGACGATCTGGCTGTCCGTGAATCCGGTAAGCTTGAGGTCGGACTTGAAGCGCTCTTCAAAGGCCGCGCGGGGAAGGAGCCCTATCACTTCGCTTTCGAGCGCCTCGCACCCGTGCTCGTTGGCGATGCGCTCGATCTCCCTGTAGACCGTTTCCATCCCCGTTTTCGAATAGTCGGTAAGGTTCATCGAAACCTGGACGATACCCAGTTCGCCGAGGTCGATGCCGAGCGCCTTGACGGCGGGAAAACCGCCGCCGGCCTCCCTTATCTTTTTTGCGATATCCTTTGCAAAGGCGAGGTCGTCCGTGTCGAGGTTTACGTTGTAGGCGATAAGGAACTGCCGCGCGCCGATTGCCGTCGCCCCGGCCTTGAGGTTCATTCGGTTGGGGCCGAAGTCGGGCTCGCGCGCCGGGTCTTTTCCGATAGCTTCTTGCAGCTCCTCGTACTGGCCGCGGCGCACGTCGGCGAGGTTTTTCCGCTGCGGTGTGGTGGCGGCCTGTTCGTATAGAAAAACCGGGATGCCCAGCTCGCTTCCGACCCGCTCTCCCAGCCTGCGTGCCGTATCGACTGCAATTTGCATGTCCCCGGGCCGAAGCGGCACGAACGGGCAGACGTCCGTCGCTCCCATCCTCGGGTGCCCGCCCAGGTGCTTTGTCATGTCTATGAGTTCGGAAGCCTTTTCTATTGCTCTGAACGCTGCTTCACCCGCCGGCTCGGGCTCCCCGCAGAAAGTTATGACCGAGCGGTTATGGTCCTCGTCGCTCGAGCGGTCAAGGAGGTAAGCGCCGTCAACAGATTCGATTTCCGCTGTGATGGCGTCGACCGTTTCCATGTCTCGGCCATCTGAAAAGTTCGGGACGCACTCCAGAAGCGGCATCTTATTCTCCGATTCTGTTACTACGACACTGTTTTTATTTTTATTAAGCGGCGCGTCAATCTCAATCAGCCGTCAGCTTTCAGCGGTCAGCTTTCAGCTAAAAATAAAATATTAATAAAAATAATAAGCTGATAGCTGAAAGCTTTTTCTACTATTCCTGCGATTCTAACGTCTTGTCTTCGGGCGGCAGGTCGTCCTTATATCCGATTTCCTCTTTCAGGCGGTCGAAGTATTCCCGCGAAGCCTGGACTTTCGGTTCCGCCCGCTCGCGGACGAAATCGAGGGTGAAGTTCAGGTTTCTGGTGACCTGTTCGTACTGGCGTATGGTTTCTTCATATGACTGTCCCACCGCGCCCCCGCGGGTGAACCATTTGGCGATGCCGAAAAGCCCGACGGCTTCCCATGCGTTTGCGTCGTGCACGAGCATTTCCTCGGGCCCGGTCGGGTCGAATTCATGGCGGCGGAGCGCCTCGAAGTACAGTCCTATTTCCCGCCTGTCGAGTTCCTGCTTCTCGAGCGCCTGCGCCACGCGTTCTTTGAAATTCTTGTCTTCTTCGATCATGTTTCTCAGCCCGTGAAAAATCGCAAGGAAGGCGAGCTTCTGTTCGTCGATCTCGCCGATAAGCTCGTCCTTCCATTCGCCGACGCGCGCGAGGATGCGCTCGACGTGTTCGAAATCGTGCGAGGCATTGCGGCCGTCATAAAGCGGTTTTACGAGCTTGCGGAGTTCGCGCTTGAATTGCTTGAGCGGCATTTGACCTCCATGATTTTCAAAGAGTTGCCGGAATAATGCAGGTCTTAGGTGTCAGGTTTTAGGTGTCAGGAAATATTAGAATATTATCCTAAAACCTAAAACCTAAAGCCTAAAACCTAAAACCTAAAACCTAATTTATTTCAGGCCTACAATAAGGTGTGGCCCGCGTACGGAACGCCGTGCGCCTTTCCGTTTTTAAGGACACAGGCCGCGTGGTTGACCCCCATGTGATAGGGGATGTATCGTTCGTCGGGAGCGTCGTAAAGAACGATGTCGGCGGCTTTGCCGATATCAAGGCTTCCGACGCGGTCGCCGCGGCCGATCGCGTATGCGGCATTGATTGTCGCAGCAGTGAGCGCTTCCGCGGGCGTCATGCGGAGCTGCGTGCAGGCGATCGAGAGAACAAACTGCATGTTTTCGGTCATTGACGTGCCCGGGTTGCAGTCGGTGGCAAGCGCGACCGGAAGCCCGGCCTCGATCATCTTCCTCGCAGGCGCGTATGCTTTGGCGCCGAGCGCAAACGACGTCGCGGGCAGCAGCACGGGTATTACCCCTCCCTTTGCCATGGCGCGTATCCCCCTCGGCGAAACCATGACCAGGTGGTCCGCCGAAACCGCGCCCAGCTCGCCTGCGAGTTCGGCGCCGCCCATGGCCTTGATCTCGTCGGCATGCAGCTTCAGTTTGAAGCCGAGGTCGCGGGCGGCTGTAAGAATTCGCCGCGAATCCTTGATATTGTAAACGTGCGCCTCGGTGAAAATGTCGCAGAATTCGGCCAGCCTGCGGGAGGCCACGCGTGGAAGCATCTCGTTTATGAGCAGTTCTATATACCTGTTTTTCTTTCTGCGGTATTCGCGCGGGATTTCGTGCGCGCCGAGAAAGGTCGGGACCAGGTCGACGGGATGGCGGCGCCCGAGGTTGCGGATTACCTCGAGCATCTTTATTTCATCACGGAGCGTCAGGCCGTATCCTGACTTGACCTCCGCGGTCGTCGTGCCGTGTGAGAGCATCCGGTCCAGACGGGGCATCGCCTGGCTCTGCAGTGCGCGTCTGGTGGCTTTGCGGAGCATGCGTACCGAGTTGTGTATGCCGCCGCCGGCCCTGGTGATTTCCACGTAGCTTTTTCCGCGGACGCGCATGTCGAACTCGTGCTCGCGTGAGGCCGCGAACACGATGTGCGTATGCGGGTCGACGAACCCGGGTGCGGCGAAGCGTCCGCCGGCGTCGATGATTTGTTTGGGGCGGACTTTCCTTGATACGGATCTTGCCTTGCCGACCGCGACGATCCGCCCGTGGCGCACCGCGATGGCCGCGCCCTTTACTATGCTCAGCCTCTCGAGCTCGGCGCCTGTCCGGGGCCGTTTCGCGCCCCGCAGCGTCGCGCATCTGGAAATATTGGTTATAATAAGGTCGACTGGTTCAGGCAAGAACTGGTTCCTCGGTTCTCCGGTTCATCGGTTATTCGGTTCATCGGTTATTCGGTTCCTCGGTTGTTCGGTTACAAAGGGCACCGCGCGTTTTATTTTATTAACGCGCCGCACGCGGCACCGCTAAACATATTATTATTTTTTTTCTTAACTTCAACACTTCAAAACTTCAGCACTTCTTAACTTTCATCCTTCATCCTTCATACTTTCACCCGGCATCATCGGGATTTTTACGCCGCGTTCTTTTGCGCACTCGATTGCCTGATCATATCCGGCGTCGACGTGGCGCATCACGCCCGTGCCGGGGTCGTTGGTCAGCACGCGCTCCAGGCGCGCGGCTGCTTCATCCGTGCCGTCGGCGACGATCACCAGGCCGGCATGAATCGACTGTCCGATGCCGACTCCGCCGCCGTGGTGGATCGAGACCCAGGATGCGCCGGAAATCGCGTTTAGCAGGCCGTTCAGGAGCGGCCAGTCGGCGATGACGTCTGAATTGTCGATCATTCCCTCGGTCTCGCGGTGGGGGCTTGCGACCGAGCCGCCGTCGAGGTGGTCGCGGCCGATGACGATAGGCGCCTTTATTTCGCCGGAAGCGACCATCTCGTTTATTTTCAGCCCGAACTTCGCGCGGTCGCCGTAACCGAGCCAGCAGATTCGTGCGGGCAGTCCCTGGAACTTGATTTTTTCGCCCGCCAGTTTGATCCATCGGGCGAGTGTTTTGTCTTCCGGGAAGAGCTCGAGCGCCGCCTTGTCCGTGGCATGGATATCGGCCGGGTCGCCGGAAAGCGCGACCCAGCGGAACGGCCCCTTGCCTTCGCAGAAAAGCGGGCGCATGTATTCGGGAACAAAACCGGGGTAATCGAACGCGTTGTTGAGCCCGGCGCGCTGGGCCTGGCCGCGGAGGTTGTTGCCGTAATCGAACGTGACGGCGCCGCGCTCCTTGAGCTGCAGCATGAGCCGAACGTGTTCGGCCATCGTCTGGAGCGAAAGGTTTATGTAGATCTCCGGGTTGGCCACGCGCAGCTCGGCGGCCTCTTCGTAACTGACGCCGCGTGGCACGTAACCGTTCAGCTCATCGTGCGCGCTGGTCTGGTCGGTGAGGATGTCAGGGGTAATGTCGCGGTTGACGAGCTCGGTCAACAGGTCGACGATGTTTGCGACCAGGCCGACGGAGCGCGCTTCCCCGGCGTCGCGCCACTTCAGCGCGAGCTTGATTGCCTCGTCGATGTCGTCGGTTATCTGGTCCATGTATCCGGTTTCGATTCGGCGGCGGATGCGCTCTTCATCGACGTCGGCGGCAAGGAAAGTTGCATTGTTCATTGTTGCGGCAAGCGGCTGGGCGCCTCCCATCCCGCCGAGCCCGCCTGAGACAAGCAGCTTGCCCTTGAGGTTGCCGTCGAAATGCCTGTCGGCCGCGGCTGCGAACGTTTCAAAGGTGCCCTGCACGATTCCCTGCGTGCCGATATATATCCAGCTTCCGGCCGTCATCTGCCCGAACATGGTCAGGCCGGCCCGCTCGAGCTCGCGGAAGTTTTCCCAGCTCGCCCACTGCGGTACGATATGCGCGTTGGCGATTATGACGCGGGGCGCGTCCGGAAACGTGCGGAAGACGCCGACCGGTTTGCCCGACTGCACCAGGAGAGTTTCGTCTTCTTCCAGTTCCTTGAGAGCCTTTACAATGGCGTCATAACATTCCCAGCTGCGTGCGGCCTTGCCGGTGCCGCCGTAGATTATGAGTTCCTTCGGCTTCTCCGCCACGTCTTCGCAGAGGTTGTTCATCAGCATCCGCATGGCGGCCTCGGCCGCCCACGTCTTGCAGGTCTTTTCCGGTCCCGTCGGCGGTTTGACCGGCTTGTATTTGCGCATCGATTTCTCCTTCTCAGGGTGCGGTCTTCATGTCAGCAGAAAGGATTGCAACCATTTAATTTACGCAATCCGCCCCCGGCTTGCAAGAGAAAAACCCGGCAGCCGGGGGAAGGGATAAGGGATAAGGGATAAGGGATAAGGAAGAAAAGAAGAAAAGAGGGGAAGAAGGGAAAAGGGGAAGAGGGGAAGCGGCGCCGCAGGCGGCGTGACCAACTTGAAATGGATTCGGATTACTGGTACAATGGTTTTTCGGATATGTGCCCTGTATTTTTTGGGAGCGGGAATGAAAACTGGTGAACTGAAACCAGGCGGCCGCGTCGGCGAGTACGTTCTGAAGGAACGGATAGGGGAGGGCCTTTTCGGGGAAGTCTGGAAAGCGGTGCATGAAACCCGTAATCTCACTGTCGCACTGAAAATCATGAAGGAAGACGCAGCCTCTCTTGTCAGCGAAGAACAGGTTTTTCACCGCATGACGCATGACAGTATCGTACGCATCGTGGGCGGAAGCCTGAGCCACAAACCGCCGTACATTGCCATGGAGTTTATAGAAGGCGTTTCGCTTAGAGTATATTTGAAAAATAAAGTGTTACCGGTTCCTGTTACGCTGGAGATATTCCGCGAGGTAGTGGGGGGAATAGAACACGCGCATGCGGGCGGCCATATCCACGGCAACCTCAAGCCTGAAAACATTCTTGTTACGAAAGCGGTGCGTGCGAAGGTCTGTGACTTCGGTTTCGGCCGCGCGCTGGCGGGAAGGGGTATGCCGGGTTCCCGGAGCAGTTCAGGCGGAATAATCGGCGCGCTGGATTACATGTCTCCCGAGCAGATGCGTGGAGAAGGCGCTGATAAACGCGACGATGTCTACTCTCTCGGGCGGCTGCTTTTTGAAGTGCTTACGGGGCACGTCCCCGCAGGCATTGATGAAACTCTGACGTCGCAGCTGGATTCTTCGGTGGCTGCGGACTTCGATGCCATTTACGTTCGTTGCTGTGCGGAGCGTGAGAGTCGTTACGAAGACGCGGCCGGATTGCTTGAAGACGTTTCATCGATAATAGAGAACGGGCATATATCTCTTGAAACCGCGCGCATGGCGGCAAAGCGCAGAAGCGAAAAGAGGGCGCCGGAGCTGGCGCTGCAAAACGCCGTCCGGGATTTTGTCGAAGACTCCGGGGGCCGGTGGGACGACGAGCAATGGGTCGAGTTTCTCATGTCGCTGTATGAAAAAGGGCTTGCCGCCGGCTGGAGCCAGGAACAGGTAGCCCAACTTGCTAAAGAAATTATGAAGTATGAAGGCTGAAGTATGAAAAAGAATTGTAAATTGAGAATTGTAAATTGACAATTCTCAAACTCAATCTTCAATACTCAATACTCAATGCTCAATACTCAATTCGCAATTCTTTTTTTCAGCCTTTATCCTTCATACTTCATACTTTCTTTACTTTTCGATCAGGGTCTTTTCTTTTGTTCCATCCTGGTAGTGGCGCACTCGCCATACTCTGGCCTGCGAATCTTCTTCAATAGTATCGTAGTACGGGCTCATCGCGGATTTGCGCTCTTCAATGAGTTCAGCAATCTTTTCGGCGCGGCTTTTCGCTTCGGCGGCCTTGCCGCCGAACGTCATGTAACGTTTGAAATGGTGAAGGGCGACGTTGTAGTCGCGTTTCTTGTCGTAGTGTCTTGCCAGAACCAGGTGGGGATGGGCATATCTGGTATCGAGGATACGCGCCGTGCGGAGGTCTTTAAACCCTTTATTGGCGTTGCCCAGGGCCATATACGCTTCGCCGCGTCTGCCGTAGATTTTATGGTTCTTCGGCGACAGTTTCGCCGCTTCGGTGAGGTTGCGAACGGCCTGCTTGTGGTCCCCCTTTTTAAGTGCAAAGATTCCCAGTTGAAGATTCAGTTCGGCGAGGTTCTCGTTCGAAAGCCCCTGCATCCCCATGCGCCTTGCCCTGCGGTGGAGGTTGAGCATCCTGTTGAGGGTATCAATGGCGGATTTCTCGTCACCCGAGTCAAAATAAAGGTCCGCCAACTGACGGTATGCCCGCAGGTACGAGGGGTTGGAAAAGTAGGTGGCCGGCGGGAGCTTTTCGAGAAGCGCGATCTGTTTTTTGTAAGATGCCACCGCGTTTTCCGGTTTCTTCATTTTTATATAGAGTTTCGCCAGGCGTTGATAGGCCTTTGCCTGCTCGGGCTCCAGTTCGATGGCGTGGTTCAGGTCGGCTATGGCTTTGTCGTATTCCTTACGCGCACTGAATACGAGCGCGCGTTTAATGAATGTCGAATACAGTTCGGGCGTGAACGGCATGTCGCGAATCTCTCTGCTGATATCGCGGATGCGGATGTTTTCGTGATCCACGCCCGGGAATTGAAACGGTGCTGCTTTGGGAACGTCCTTTGCCTTGCCGATCAGGCTGATTCTGATGCGGCCTTTTTCAGCGACATAGATCGTGCCGTCCCGCCCGACGGCAACGCCGCCGGGAAGGCTGAAACCGTAGGTTGCGGGGTTAGAGCCGGTCGTACCCCGGTATATTCCTGCAAGCGTTCTGACAGTACCGTCAGGCGCTATGATCCGCACGGCATGGTTGCCGCTGTCGGCGACGTATATGTTGCCCGCCGCATCCGCGGCTATGCCGCATGGCTGGTTAAATGCTACGCCGTATAGTTTACCGTCGCGGTGACCGGGGATGTTTTTAACGCCCGCGAGAATCTTCCATTTACCGGTGTCCTTGTCCAGAAACTCCACCGTGTGGTGTGATATATTTGAACGATAAAGCCGGCCGCCGGCGAATACGAGCCCGCCTGTAACGCCGGATACGGGGAAACGACCGGAGACCTTTCCATCGGGCTCGATCTTCAGGACGACTTTACCCGTATCGATATATTCCGTACCGCTTAGGCCGACGGTGAAGGGCAGATTGCCGCTGACTTCCTTTGCACTCGCGGATTTGAGATCAACGGCCTTGACGTGAATTTTCTTTTTTATCAGGTCCAGCATGATCCGGCGGGCAGGCTCGTAAAAAACGATGCTGCCGGGCGCCGGGCTTGCGAAACTGCCCGGTTTGAAGCGGGTTTGCCGGCTCTCGATGATTGTAATCACGTCGCCGCGGGGGCGAAGAGCCGCCACGGTACCCCTGCGTCCGAAGTAGAATCTGCCTTCCGGGTCGAGAGTAATTGTATCAATGCCCGGGGTTCCGGGTTTCTGCCCGCGTTGAGTGCGTGAAGTGCGCCGGGAGTAGATTTCCCGGATTTGTGCTTTGGGGTCAAAGAGGATAATTCGGCCGCGGATGGATTTAATATCCGTCCCGGTCTTTTTGGCGAATGCATGAAGGTCCCGGGCATTATTATCCCGAAGCGCCTCGAGCATACGGGACAGGTGGAATGCAATAATCTCGTCTTTGGGGTCGGCGGTCAATCGCCCGGCGTTTTTTGCGAACCATACATGTGCCGCATCCGGGCTGAGGAGCCCCTTGAGCTTTTCGGGAGGGTTCTTCATCATCGCTTCGAGAACGGAAGTCAGGAGTTTTCTTGACTCCGTGAGATTCGGTGCGTTCTTTTCGAGGCTCAAAAGCATGGCTGCCGAAAAGTCCCAGGCGGCGGTGTAATCGTCATAATTATCTTTCTCATTAGCCAGCTTGTATTGATGCCGTATATGCGTGCCGAGTTCACGAAACAGGAACAGTGTAAAAAGCGTCCGGTAGATTTGCTCCCGCGTTTTGGCTTTATTGTCGTTCGTACCCGCGGATAACGGTTGTTGAAATATTTTTTCAATTCTTTGCGCAAGCCTGTCCGCAGCGTCCCTCGACGGATAGCTGAGCACGTCGGCCGCAATATGGTAATAAGGCAGCAGGTCGCCGGGAGCGGGATGAGTAACCAGTGTCTGCCCCTGGGGCAGCCCGGCGTCCTGAAGCAGGTCAGCCGACCTCCCGAGAATTCGCGTGACACGGCCTTCATAAACGAGCCGTGCGGTTTCAGACAGCTTTTTCTCGGCTTTTTCGGTGGTGGGCGTTACCGGTGCGGGCACTTCCGACTTTGCGCAGGCGGTAAGAAGCAGCGTAATCACGATAATGGCCGGAATAGCTCGACGCATTTGAGGGTCTGATCTCCTGTACAGGCGCGATGCTTGAAACGCCGGATTTTACCACTGTTAAACCCCCCGGTCAAGCGCTTTTGGTTCCCTGGCCCTTTGGTCCCTCGGTCAATTGGTCATTAAGACCAAAGAACCAAATGACCAAAGGGCCAAATGACCAAAGGACTTATCGGCTTTTTACCGTTGGGGATTATTCTTGACACCATATTAGATGACCTTATAATGTACCAACTTTTATAAATATAGGGGACGCCGTTTCTGTCGTCCGGTGCAATATCGGACAAATGCCTTTGGGGACAAACCGGTGGAAAAAAAGTTCCTGCCTTTTTATGTCGGGATTCTGCTTCTCGGCATCATTGTATCCATAATCGCAAACGCCTGTTTCGACGTCTCGGCCCATAGCAGCATTCGCTCATCCGTGAGGTTGCTGGCCGAGAGCGCCAAGGCCGCGGGTGAAGAGAACATGGATGAAGCCCGTGCCGCATACCTGAAAGAAGTCATTCCCGACGACGCCTGGTTCTACCTCGATCTGGGCGGCAGGGGGATTACGGGCTGGCAGACACAGGTGACCCAGCTCTTCGATTATTTTGCCGCCGAGATTCAGAGCGTAGATAATGTGAAAATTGAGTACGCTTACGAAAGACTTTCCGCCCTGGTGCGCCTCGACCTTACACTAAAGCCAGGTGAGGACGGGAAATCCCGCAAGGTTCAACGCAGAATAATTTTCGTGCAGCATCACGTCCGCCCGACCGCCGACGGCGCCGACCGGTGGATAAAGTGGGGCCCGTACAAGCTGGTCGATGAAGACGCGATGGTTGAAAGCACGCTGAAAGGGAACCTCAAGTCGCTCGTCCCCGATTCGCCCAAGAAAAAGCTCACGAAAACGATGGGCGACTACCTGAAAAGCTACACCCGCAACCACGATATAATGAAGGACGCCCTTGTAAAGCTTTACGTTGATGGCAAGTATACTCCTTTCAAGCGGGTTCTCGACAGTCATACAAAGACCGTGCTCAAGAAAAAGGAACTGCTCGATACGCCTGAACTGATTTCGCAGATAAACAGCCTTATCCTCTTCAACTTCGGCAACGAAAGCCTTGCCGCCGCCGCGGAAACCTGGAGATACGGACAGGTCCTGCCGAAGAATCCGTACGTCGTCAAAGTGCGTGACGGCAGAGCCGCCGTGGTGCGGGTGAGGTATGCAATCCCCAGGCACCGCAACGACACAATAAAATCCTGGATTCGGAGCGAACTCCAAAAACAGGCCCTGGCCAAACTGGAACCGCTTTGGCCTGACTTCGCCGGCGCCGATAAGCCCGTCGAAGCGGGGCAGATTTCGATTGAGGATGCCAGACGTTTCGACATGGTGAAAGGAATTGTCCCCCGGTTTGTAGAGGACGAGAAACTCCGGCAGGAAATGATTCGGAAAATAGGTGATATCGAAAATGGTTTCAAGGTCCGGCGCGAGGATATTGTCAAGACGGCCAACGAGACCGACGAGTCTGGGAAAAAAACCGTCCTCTTTGAGGGGGCCGAGTTTACAAAAGACAATTGCCTGACCATCGCTGAATGCAATCGCATGCTGGACGAGCTGAAGAACTATGAAAGCGGAATTTTCAGGCAGGACAGCGTTGACGAACTGCTGTACGATTGGAACGCGCTCCGCAAGAAGGAACCGGATAAGCCCGCAAGCGAGCACTTTAACCGCGACGAAATCCGCTTCAGGATGCTTGAGCTTATCCCCGAGGCCGCGCACGCGCGAGTTGTCCCGGTTGTCCAGAATATCAGGGGAACCGTCTACAAAAAAATCATCGGCACCGTGGACCGCCTCGGCAGGACCCAGAACGACCATCGCAAGGTGATGGAGCGAACCATAGATGACAGGGTAAAGGCAGCTTTGAAAAGGAAGATTTGCCCCAACGTTACGTCGAAGAATCTCGAAGGCATTGAAAAATGGGCGCGGGAGGAACATGCCGAAGAATTGTCCGCCGAGGAAAAGTCCGCCGCCGGAGATTTCGCAAAAATTATCTACGAAGACCTGCGCAACGAGATGAACATTGACCCGAAGAAAATCACGAACTATGAGGCCGAACACTACTTTATCCGGAACTACTATTTCGTGCAGCGCGCAGTGCCGGGGCAAGGCGAAGGCGGGAAGTTGACCGTCGAATGGTTCCCGGTGAGTAGGATTGAATCATATCGCGATGTCAGCGGACTGAAAAGTATCGCCGAGAAGGCGCTTGTGCGGCAAGAAGCGGCCAGGCAGGAAAAAGAAAAGCCCGCGCCTCAGAAATAGACGGGTTGCACCAGAGAAGTGATGAGTATGGCTTCAGAAGTTGAAGCAGAACAGAACCTTGAAAAAACGGAAAACGACGAGGGTGAAACCCGTGCGGATACCGGGCCTTACCGCTGGAAGGTCCACCTGCTGCGGGCGCAGCCGGTGTGGAAGACGGCAATCTTTGTTCTGGTTCTGCTCGGAGCGCTGGTTTTTGCGTTTGTCGTTTTCCTCTCGTGGGTGGTTGTTGCGATTTTTGCCATCGTGTTCTTTCTGACTTTTGAGGATTATATTTTCCCGCTCAGGTTCGAGATCGGGCCAGGCGGTGTTTCCGTGAAGGGCGCGCTACTGTACCGGCGGGTGATGAAGTGGGCGGACATCCGGCGGTGCGCGGTGAACGAAAAGGGCGTCCTCTGTTCGCCGTTTGAAAAGCCGTCCCGGCTCGACGGTATCCGCGGCGCGTTCATGCGCTTCGGGCCGTTGAACTGCGAGGAGGTTATTTCGAATGTCAGACGATTCCGCGACGCAGCGCACGCCGCATGATCCGTTCGTCGTTCCGCCCGAGCGGCGCGAGGCGATATTTAAATGGATGGTCGACAAGGTTGACCGTTACGGTCTGGAAGTTCCCGCGGTCTTCGTTCTTGAGCTTATGAAGCCGCTTTCTTTCATATTATCGCAGCTTTGCCTTTTCGGGGCGCCGGTACTTTATCCGTTCTTCGGGATGGAGCGGACCGAGCATTTCGCCCAGTTTCTTTCCGAGCGCGAAAACGTCGAGGAGCTTATCCAGCGCATAGAGCGCCGCGCCGCGGGGGAGTAGGGAAGCTATCAGCTTTCAGCTATCAGCTATCAGCTTTTCCTATTATTAATAAATAATCAGCTGAAAGCTGATGGCTGAAAGCTGAAAGCTGACGGAGGTTACCGTGCACGCATCATACACAGTTCTGATACTAATCATCGCGTTTACGGCCCCGATTATTTACTTCATCGTGACCGCGCGGCGGGGGAAGGAGCTTTACATCCGCCCGATTGCCGGCCTCGAGGCGATTGACGAGGCCATCGGCCGCGCGACCGAGATGGGCAGGCCCGTTTTCTTCAGCCCCGGCCTCGCCGGGCTCACCCAGATCGAGACGCTGTGCGCGCTTATCGTCCTGAATCACATCGCAAAACTGTGCGCGAAGTATGACATTCGCGTAGTAACGACTATTCCGCAGTACCTTGTTTATCCCGTCGCCGAGGAAATGGTCCGCGAGGCGTACGTGGAGCAGGGGAAGGGCGACCTCTTCTCCGAGGACGACGTAATACTGATTCTCGGCCAGTTCCCTTACGCCGCCGGCTCCGTGGGCATCATGCACCGCGAGAAAGTTGCGGCCTGTTTCTACTTCGGGTACTTTTACGCGGAGTCGCTGCTCCTGGCCGAAGGCGGCAGTCAGGTGGGCGCGATCCAGGTCGCGGGAACCAACTCGACGACGCAGATCCCGTTCTTCATCACGGCCTGCGACTACACGATTATCGGCGAGGAGCTGTTTGCCACGTCCGCCTACCTTTCGCGCGAACCCGTAATGCTCGGCTCGCTCCGCGGGCAGGACGTCGGCAAGATGATTATCATGTTTCTCATTCTCGTCGGGACGCTGATGGCCTCGATTCAGGTGCTTGCACAGTGGGAGTACAACTGGTTCAGGGAACTACTTTTTAAATAATGGGGAGCCGCCATGTGGCGCAGAATTTTCATCAGCATTCTTACCTTCGTCGCCGGCCTGTACTTTTTCTTCGAGTACGTGATGCCGCGCGAATCGGGCCTGACGGACATAATGCCGGAGATAGGGCCGCGGGTAATAATTATCGGCGTTACCGCCATATTCCTCGGCATGATTAACCTTACGCGGATGCACCTGCACAAGGTGGTTCGCCGCAGGCCGGGATGGTACAACTCGCTGGCCTGCATTATCGCCATTTACGTGATGTTCCTGCTCACGGTCCTGCAGTACTTCTTCCCGAAGACCGCCTGGGTAATACACACTTACGATACGTTCTTCCAGTACGTCCGCATACCGCTTGACGCGACGATATTTTCCCTGCTCGCGTATTACATAGCGTCGGCCGCGTACCGCGCGTTCAGGATAAAATCCGTCGAGGCGACGGTAATGCTTGCGGTCGCGCTGTTCGTCATGCTCGGTCAGATACCCATGGGGCAGGCCATAACCCGCTGGCTTCCGGAAACGGGTTACTTGTCCTGGTTCCGCCTGGAAAACATCAAGCTCTGGATAATGGACGTGCCGAATTCCGCGGCCACGCGCGGCATCCTGTTCGGCGGCATGATAGGGACGCTCGCGATGAGTCTGCGGCTCTGGCTATCGCTCGAGCGGGGAAGCTTCTTTGACGCGGAGGTATAATGGCGGCTAATTTCTTCGAAATCATGGAGCGCCTGGACCGGAGATGGATTTATCTCACGGTCTTCGTCGCCCTGTCGATTCCGTTCTTCATTCCGATCCCTCTCCGAATAGAGGTCATGCCGGAGTGCAAGGACCTCCACGAGCGTATCGAGGAAATCAAGCAGCAGAACGAGAAGGACCCCGACAACGCCAAGATTGTGCTCATCTCGATCTCGTGGTCCGCCAACGTGCAGGCGGAGTGCTGGCCGCAGCACGAGGCAATCGCGGAACACTGTCTTCAAATCGGCGTGCCGTTCGCCGCTTTCTCTTTTATTTCGCCGGAAGGCCCGCAGTTCGGAGAGTACGTTCTTGACAGTATCAAACGGCGCTGGGAAGGGATTAAGGACGAGGATTTCAACTCGGATGACGAGGAACTGCGGGAGAAACTCGCTCCTCTCAAGCGGCGCTACGACCGCATGGGCAAGAACTGGCGTGAAATCCAATATGGCGTCGAATACGTCAACTGGGGTTACAAGTACATGGACCTTGCAGCCCTGATGACCATGATATCGGACCTCTATGGTATCTTTCCGGAAGACTACAAGGGAGCGCCGCTTCAGGACTTCCCGATGATGAAGCAGGTGAAGGGGTTTGTCGATTGCGCGCTGATAGTTGAGATAACCGGTTCTGGTACGCTGCTGACGTGGGTGATGTACGTGACGCCGCAGTCCGGCAGCGACCTCGCCTTTGCCTGCACCGGTGTCATGGCGCCGGAGGCATATCCCTACTTCAAATCCAAGCAGATTATCGGCCTGCTGTCTGGCATGGACGGCGCGGCGCAGTATGAGAAGCTCGTGGGAATCAAGGCGCGCGGGCGCAAAGGCATGGAGTCACAGAACCTCGCGCACCTCTGGGTTATTCTGATGGTCATTCTCGGAAACCTGAGCTTCTTGTACAAGCGAAAAAAAGACCGCGACGATTCTAAGAAGTAACATAAGAGCGCTCAAGAAGTATCGAGTACCGAGTATCGAGTGAAAAACTTCTGCGATTATGTTTTTGCTCGTAACTCGAAACTCGTAACTCGAAACTTATTTGGAGATTCTATAAATGGCTGATCAAGTTCAACCGACCGCCGACCCGCCTGACGCCCGGCGCGCCAGGGTGCGAACCGCCGAGCTTGCGGTGACCGGGGTTCTCGCCGCCTTCATCACGATCTATATTGTCGTGAGAATTGCCAGGGCGGATGACACCAGCCAGCGGATGCTGATGCTCCAGTACGGGCTCGCCGCCGTCTGCACGCTCGCGATATTCTCGTTCCTTTACCGCGAGAATCCCATCTACCGTTTCTTCGAACACGTGCTTGTGGGGCTCGCGACCGGGTATTTCGTCGGCATCGAGGTTGTAAACGTCATAATCCCGAACTGGTGGAACAAAATGGTCGGGGCCAAGGGCGCGCCTGCGGAATGGTCCTGGATTATATTCCCGATTATCGGGCTTCTCTGGTACTTCCAGCTTTTCAGGAACCCGCGATGGAACTGGTACAGCAGGATTCCGATTTTCTTCTTCATGGGTTACGGGGCTTCGCTCGCATACAAGGGCTTCTTCAACCTCATGTTCGGCGAGAAGGGCCAGGTCATGGACACGTTCCGCGCCGTCCTCCCATTCACGGCCGTCGGAGCATGGGACCTGATAAACAATCTGATTTATGTGGCTATTGCGCTGCTCGTGCTTTCATACTTCTTCTTCTCCTTCAAGCACGAAACGAACCCCTTGCTGCGAAGAAGCGCGGCTTCCGGCCGGTATCTCATGATGATTGCCTTCGGGTCTATCTTCGGAACGACGGTCATGGGGCGAATGTCGCTTCTGATCGACCGCCTGTATTTCCTTTACCACACATGGCTTGGGCTGCCCGGCTAATGCGTCATCAGAAGTACCAAGTACCAAGTACCAGGTACCAGGAAAATAGCGCTTGGTAGTTGGTACTTGGTACCTGGTACCTGGTACCTGGTACTTGGTACCTGGTACTTGGTACTTGGTTCCTGGTACTTGGTACTTCTTATGACGCTTGACGCATGCCTGCGGAGGATATTGTGGCGTCGTCTGAACCGAAAAGCCTGCTGATTACCGACTGCGGCTCCACCACGACCAAGGCTATTCTGATTGAGAAGAAGGGCGATGAGTACCGCCAGACCTTTCGGGGCGAGGCCCCGTCTACGGTGGAAGCGCCTTTCGACGACGTTACAATCGGCGTTATAAACTCCGCGACCGAGGTCGAGGAGCTTTCCGGCCGCAAGCTGGTCAGGGACGGCGGCGTAAACCGCCCGGACGACGGGACCGGCAAGAACGGCGTTGACCTCTATCTTTCCACCTCCTCGGCCGGCGGCGGACTGCAGATGTCGGTTGCAGGCGTGGTCGGCAGCATGACCGCCCAGTCGGCACGGAACGCGGCCCTGGGCGCGGGCGCGATTGTCATGGACGTGCTTTCCGTTGACGATGGGAAAAAACCGTACGAGCGCATCAAGCGGCTGCGGGCGCTGCGGCCCGACATTGTTCTGCTGGCGGGCGGGACCGACGGCGGCACAAAAGCGCACGTGGTCGAGCTTGCCGAAACGATTCTCGCCGCCGACCCCAAGCCCCGGTTCGGTTCAGGCTTCCAGCTACCCGTTATTTACGCGGGGAACATAGATGCGCGCAAAGACGTTACGGAACTCCTTTCCAAGATGACGACCGTTGAGTGCGTTGACAATATCAGGCCGACCCTCGAGGAGGAAAAGCCGGAAAGGGCCAGGGAAGCCATCCACGAGGCTTTTCTCGAGCACGTCATGAGCCACGCGCCGGGCTATCCAAAGCTGATGGAGTGGTGCGACCACGACATCATGTCCACGCCGAACGCGGTCGGCCAGATTATGAGGACGGTCGCCGAGCAGGAGGATATCTCCATCCTCGGCGTTGATATCGGAGGCGCCACGACTGATATATTCTCGGTCTTCTGGCGCGAGGACGATATTGGCAACCGGGAAAATGATTATCACCGCACCGTGTCCGCGAACCTCGGCATGTCGTATTCCATCTGCAACGTGCTTCTCGAGGCCGGTATCGAAAATATCATGCGTTGGCTGCCGTTTGAGATGGATGCGGCCGAAATCAAGAACCGTCTGCGCAATAAAATGATCCGCCCCACGACAATCCCTCAATCGCTGGAAGACCTTCTTGTCGAGCACGCGGTCGCGCGCGAGGCCCTGCGCCTCGCCCTTATTCACCATAAAGAGCTTGCGACCAGCCTGATGGGTATTGCGCATGAAGGCGATATCAGCGATCTCGGAGGCGGAAAGACCGGGCCTCAAACAGTCGTTGATATGATGGAACTGAAAATGGCTATCGGCTCGGGCGGCGTTCTTTCTCACGCGCCCACGCGCGCACAGGCGGCGCACATGCTTCTCGACGCCTGGCAGCTCGAGGGAGTCACTCTTATAACGGTGGATTCGATTTTCATGATGCCTCACCTCGGTGTTCTCAGCCAGGTATTGCCCGAAGGAGCGGCCCAGGTATTTAAGCGGGATTGCCTGCTTTATCTCGGCACGTCAATCGTGCCGGTCGGCGAGGCAAAACGGGAAGGCAACCACGTGGCGGAAATCATTATTGAAATGCCGAAAGGCAGGGAGAAAATAGACCTCAAGTACGGCGACCTTAAAGTCATACCTCTCGACGTCGGCGAGGAGGCACAGGCGGTTATTAAGCCCGGACGGCGGTTCGACGTCGGCGGAGGAAAAGGAAAGGACGTTTCCAGGCGCCTCATGGGCGGGCTGGTCGGCATCATCATCGACGGACGCGGACGGCCGTTGCCGTTTGCCGATGACGCCGCCGAACAGATAAAGAAGAATCAGAACGCTCTTGAAGCTTTCGGCCTCTCATGGAAGTAAAAAGAAAGGATGAAGGATAAAGGATGAAGGATGAAGGATGAAGGATGAAGGATGAAGGAAACAAGGGAACAAGGAAACAAGGAAACAAGGGAATAAGGGAATAAGGGAATAAGATTATATTAAAAAAACTCTGTTATTTTTTTACTTGTTTCCTTATCACTTCTTCATATAGCGGCGCAGCGTGGCCGGTGTGGTCTGCTGCGCGTTGAAAGCACGGATGAAGTTTAAAGGGTGAAGTATGAATGTTATAATTTCAGCCTTCAGCCTTCATACTTCATATTTTCTTTAAGGACATTCCGTGGGAACTGCATACACGCCGGGATTGAAAGTCAGCCGTAATACCCATATTGTAAAAGAGCGCAAACTCTCGCTCAAGGGCGAGGTTCTGGTCAAGGTCGGCGACGAGGTCGAGCCGGGCACCATTGTCGCGCGTGCCGAGCTCCCGGGCGACCTGCATTCTGTAAAAATGGTCCAACGCCTCGGCGGCAGTTACGAGGCGAGAGAAATACCTGCGATTCTGCTGGTCAAGGAAGGCGACAGGATTGAAAAAGACCAGGTGCTTGCCAGGACGAAAGGGCTGTTCGGCCGGTGGTTCAGGACGGAAGTAAAATCTCCGGTTGTAGGCACGGTCGAATATTTCATGAAGACCACGGGCCACCTCGGCATCAGGACGGTGCCCCATCCCGTTGAGGTGAATGCATATATAAAAGGCAGGGTCTCGCAGGTCTTTCCCGAAGACGGCTGCGTTGTCGAGGCCGACGGCGCGTTTATCCAGGGAATATTCGGCGTCGGCGGCGAGCGCCGGGGCAAAATAAAAGTTGTCGTCGAATCGCAGAAAGACGTTCTGACGAAAGACAACCTCCCGTCCGATCTTACCGGTCTTATCCTCGTCGGCGGCTCCCGGATCGAGGCGGAAGTGCTTCACGCCGCAGCCGATGGCGGCGCAAAGGGCGTTGTTGCAGGCGGTATTATCAACGAAGACCTTTCAGCATATCTCGGCTACGAGATTGGAGTTGCGATTACGGGCGAGGAGCAGATCCCCATCACGGTCATTGTTACCGAAGGTTTCGGAACAATGGCGATGGCCAAGAGGACTTTTGAGCTCCTGAAGTCGCTGGAAGGCAAGGAAGCCTCGATCAACGGCGCGACCCAGATTCGCGCCGGCGCCCAGAGGCCGGAAATCTTCGTCTACGGCGAAGGCGAAGAAGCTGCTGAAGAAGACGAAGAATCCGCGCACCAGCTCGCCATCGGAACCCGCATCCGCATTATCCGCGTACCGTATTTCGGCAGCCTTGCGCGCGTCAGCGCACTTCCACACGAACTGCAGCGCGTAGAGTCCGGCTCACTCGTGCGAATGCTCGAAGCCGAGCTCGACGACGGTGAAAAAGCGCTCGTCCCCAGAGCCAACGTCGAGATAATCGCGGAATAGATACAGGCACAATTCGTTTGCCAAAGCGTCAGCCTTCCAGGCTGAATGTCGAGGGTTCGAGCCCCTTCACCCGCTCCACTGAAATAGACTGAAATAGAGTGCAGCCCTGTGCAAAACAGTGCATGGGGCTGTACTTATGTTAATGGTAAAGGTTGGAATAAATTCGAGGATGAGTGCAAATGAGTGAAATAGAATGCAGAATATTGCAACCGCTCTGGATAAGATTTGGATAAGAAATATGGCTTGTTAATTTTGCCCCGATATTCTGCCAGAACGTAAAATATTAATCACCATATAGAAAGTACCGCTTATTCTTTTCCTGCCATTTCAATTTATCCCTGTTCTTTTTGTACCATTTTATTGCCATTTCTATTTGAGATTCATCTTCTTGTATTGTACGCAAGTAAACCTCCATTTCGGCAGGCATTTTCTCCTTGAAAATCGCAAAAACACTTGAAAAGACTGCTAATCCGGACTTCGGTTGCATAGCCTCTAGTAAAGTGTCAATGCCTTTAACATCACCACTATCCGCAAGAGCTTGAGCAGCTTCTAATTGAAAAAAGAAATATTGCCCATGGTATAGTATATTCGAGAGAGTATGAATTGCATCGGGGTTATCAGGATAATGGGCAAGAGCGTAAATAGCATGTCGTATTAGATCCCCATTCCCCTTATTGTTAATGAAGTCAATTAGTGAATTAATAGCATGGGGGTTTTTATTCTCAATTAAATATTTGAGCGTCATGAACTTCACGCTATCAGTTCTTTCTATCTCCAATCCAGGCACAACACCCCCGACAACAGATTGGTAATAATTCGTTCTTCCTTCATCCATCAGGAAATTCAAAATAAAGATAAAACACAGAATCAATAATCCCTTCCATGATAAAATATGTTTGCCCCATCGACTCGGAAAGGTAGGTTGAGTGTTAGCATCAGATCTGTTGCTATAAGCAACAATTAAATATCTATTCACCACAAGTCCAAAACATACGCCAAAGAATACAGCGAGGGGTAATGTTACTAGCAATGTGATATTTACGGCAAACTCAGAAACATCAATTTCCATGGCGGTTCGACCGTATGATCTTACGTATGATCTATGCCACGGCCGAGGGAATATCCACGAAATGGCAAAAGCCATAAGGATAAACAAAAGCACAAAGAAACTTGATGTATATAGAGCATGTTTCTTTTTTGAGATTTTAAGCATAACGTATAATCCCATTTCTTTAAGTATAACATATAATCCTATTTGCCAACAAGTTAATAGACTCTGTTAGAGTACCTGAGTACCGGACTCGCGCCGCAAGCGGCGCGGCTGACACTCGATATTGCATAAAGCCCGGTTTTTCTGTATCATCTCCGTATGGCTACTGTTCCTGCTACGCGTCCGTGGTTTCGTTTCTGGCCCGAGGGTGTGCCCCGCTCAATTGACTATCCGAGGGTTTCGCTTGTCGGTCTCCTTTCGCAGGCGGCCGAGCGGTTTAGAGGAAAGCTGTTCCTCAGGTCGGAGCATGTTGAATACTCCTTTTCTCAGGTAGAGGAACTTTCCACTCGCCTTGCATCTTCGCTTGTAAAACTCGGGATAAAAAAGGGCGACAGGGTAATGCTGTTCATGCCCAATATCGCCGAGTTTGCCGTGTGTTTCTATGCCGTCCTGAAGGCTGGCGGCATCGTCACGGCCGCCAACCCTCTTTTCAAAGAATCAGAACTCGAATACCAGATTACCGATTCGGGCGCTGCCGCCTTTATTGTTCATCAGGACCAACTCGGGACCGCGCAAAAGGTTATGCATCTCTTCGATGAGAAAAAAGTGGTTGTCGTCGGAGACTCGGACCACGACTTCGCCTGTTTTTCCGAGCTGATTCGGTCGGCTCCGCGAACGGAATTCCCTGATATTGATTCCGCCCGGGACGTGGCCGTTCTCCAGTACACGGGCGGGACGACGGGCATGCCGAAAGGGGCGATGATAACCCACTTCAACCTCGTTGCGAACGCGGTACAGAACGCCGAGTGGTTCAGTTGGAAACCGGACGATGCCGTGATGGGCACGCTCCCGCTTTACCATACCTGGGGATGCAACGCCTGCCTTAACTCGCCCCTCTATGTCGGCTGTCCCGTTACGCTTGTGGAAAAGTTCGACCCCGCCCGCGTGCTCCGCACCGTCGAGCGCGACGGGGCCACGATATGGTACGGCGCGGCGACGATGTTCAACATACTGCTTCAGGAACCGGAAATAGAAAAAAGCAATCTTTCTTCCCTGCGCTGCGTGAAGGCCGGCGCCATGCCGGTACCGGAAGAAATTCGCATGCAGTGGAACGAGGTTACCGGGATTCCGCTCCTGCTCGGGTACGGACTTTCGGAAGCTTCGCCCGAGACGCATGACAGCCCGCCGAACAGGGTTAAGGCAAATACTATCGGGATTCCGCTTATCGACACCGATGCCAGGATTGTCGATATAGAAACCGGGAAGCGGGAGCTTCCATCGGGCGAGACCGGGGAGCTGGTGATAAAAGGCCCGCAGGTGATGAAAGGTTACTGGAAAGAGGAGCCGGAAGACGATATTTCCGGTGTTCGAAACGGATGGCTTTATACCGGCGATATCGCGGAAATGGACGGGGAAGGATATTTTTACATCCGGGACCGCAAGAAAGACCTTATCAAATACAAAGGCTACAGCGTCGCGCCGGCAGAGGTCGAGGGCGTGCTGTTCGAGCATCCGGCCGTTCTGGAGGCCGCGGTGGTCGGCAAAGCTGATCCCGTTTTCGGAGAAGTTCCCAAGGCATTTGTCGTATGCATGCCTGGCCGCTCCGTTACTGAAAAGGAGCTTATAGACTTCTGTACGGAAAGGATCGCACCTTACAAGAAAATCAGGGAAATAGAGTTCGTAGAAGAGATACCCAAGAACGCGGTGGGCAAAGTACTGCGCCGGCTTTTAAGGGATAAGGGATGAGGGATAAGGGATACGGGATACGGGATACGGGATAAGGGATAAGGGAAGGGGAGAAGAATTATGAATTATGAAGTATGAAGTATGAAAGTTAAGAAGTGCTGAAGTGTTGAAGACAGGAATGTTAGCCCCACCCATCATGGTGCAAACTGACAGGGAAATAAGTAAAGAATAATTCGACAATCGGAAATCGAATAAAAGGTTTTTGGTAATTGGTTCCTGGTTATTTGTTAACTAAAAACCAAAGACCAAAAACCAATAACCAAATCTTTTCATCCTTCATACTTCATCCTTCATCCTTCATCCTTTATACTTCATCCTTTTTCCCCCTATCCCTATTTGTGCAGTGCCGCTTGTCGTGATGACAGATAAGTTTATTTTATTTTCCACTGGTTTCGCGGGGATTTTCGTATATTATGCGCACGATGTTTGTGCCGCCGGAGTAATCCGGCTTTCGTTGTTATTTGCGTGCAGAATTGAGGGGAAAAATGGACCGCAAAGATATTCAAAACGTGCTCGAGCAGGCCAAAGAGAACGGCGTGGCTTTCACAAAGTTCTGGTTTACCGACATTCTGGGCTTTCTGAAAGGCTTTACGATTACGCACCACGAGCTCGAAAACGCGCTCGAAGGCGGAATGGGCTTTGACGGCTCGTCAATCAAGGGTTTCGCGCGGATTGATGAAAGCGACATGATCGCGATGCCGGACCCGGATACTTTTGCCGTTCTGCCGTGGCGGCCGAAGGAGAACGCGGTCGCGCGTATGTTCTGCGACATCATGATGCCTGACGGAAAACCGTTCGAGGGCGACCCGCGTTACGTTCTCAAGCGCCAGCTCGACCGCGCCGAGTCGATGGGTTATAAGTTCATGGTGGGGCCGGAGTTGGAGTTCTTTTATTTCAAGAGCGACAAGTCGCCCGAGGTCCTCGACCACGGCGGTTATTTCGACATGATTCCGCGTGACGAAGCGATTGATCTTCGCCGCGAAACGATTCTCATGCTGGATAAACTTGGAATCATGGTCGAATACGCGCATCACGAGGTCGCGTCTTCGCAGCATGAAATTGATCTGCACTACACCGAAGCGTTTGAGATGGCGGACAACTGCATGACGTACCGCCTTGTGGTGAAAGAGATTGCGGCGAAGCACGGGTTTTACGCCACCTTCATGCCGAAGCCGATTTTTTCGGAAAACGGCTCGGGAATGCACGTCCACATGTCGCTTTTCAAGGGCGACAGGAACGCGTTTTTCGATGCAAAAGCTCCGTTCCATCTCTCGGATACTGCCAGGCATTTTACTGCCGGCCTGATGAAGCACGCCCGGGCGATAACGGCCGTAACCAACCAGTGGGTAAACTCTTACAAACGCCTTGTTCCGGGTTACGAAGCGCCTGTCTATATTTCATGGGCGACAAGGAACCGCTCGGACCTGATTCGCGTTCCAATGTACAAGCCGGGCCATGAAAAAGCGACCCGCATGGAATACCGGAGTCCGGACCCGGCATGCAATCCCTATCTCGCGTTCGCGGTTCTGCTTGCGGCAGGGCTTGAGGGGATTGAAAAGAAGTACCAGCTTGACGAGCCGGTCGAGGAAAACGTTTACGAGATGCCGGAGGCGAGACGTAAAGAGTTGGGAATACATACGTTACCGTCGAGCCTGATTCAGGCCGTTTATGAGGCTGAAAGAAGCGAATTCCTGCGTGAAGCGCTCGGCGAGCACGTCTGGTCGAACTTTATCTCGAACAAGAAAATCGAGTGGGAGCGCTTCCATATGCAGGTCACGCAGTACGAAATCGACACATATCTTCCTGTGCTGTAAGGAATAGGTGATAAGTGACAGGTGATAGGTGATAAGGGAAGAAGAGAGGAAGAGAAGAAAAGAGGAAAAGAAGAAAAAAAAGAAGGGAACCAAATGATTTCAAGGCGGGTTTTTATCCGCCTTTTCTTATAATAGTTGCAGGCGATGTCAACGATTACATTCCATAATATATTCGCGATAACGTCTTTCTTTAAGAAAGGTTGGACGGAGCGGGGCATCCTGTTTGCCATTCTCTTATTAATTTTAATCCTTGTGTTTTACCTTGTCGGGCGCAACAGGCATGTAATCAGGAGAAGGAAAGAGCTCAGGAAATGGGCGGCCCTGAACGAGCTGAGCTTTGCGGAAAGAATTGACGATTCAGCCCTCGAGCGGTATGCCGGGTTCACCCGCCTTTCCGAGGGGCACAGCAAAACGGTAACCAACCTGATTTACGGCAGTTGGAACAGGATCGACCTCGTCGTATTCGATTACGATTATGCAAAGGGCGAGGCGAATTACGCCACATGGCATTGCATTTCCGCGGTAGTGGTTGACGCCAAAGTCGCGCTTCATCCCGTTGTTATTCAGCCCTCGGGTTTGTGGGACGGGTGGGCCGTCGATTACGGTTTCGTCGGTGTTGATTTTCCGGACGATAAGGAGTTTGTCGAGAGCTTCTGGGTGAGTTCCCCGGAAATCGAATGGGCGCACGAAATTGTGACGCCCGGGATGCGGGACTATTTGAATAGGAATCCGAACTTCATCCTGGAGTTCAGCGGCAACTGGATTATGGCTTACAGGAAAGAGCGCTTTTCAATCGAAGACCTGGATACCGCGTTAAAGTTCCTCGAAGGGATTCTCGATCTCCTGCCGAACAGCCTCTGGGAGAAAACGTAAGACACGGAGACGCGGCGACGGGGCGACGGGGAGAAAATAATTATGAATTCAGAATTATGAAAATCATAATATATTTAGCGGCGCCGCTTGCTGCGCGTTTCTTGTAGGGGCAGACCTTGCGCGCGCGCGCGTGTTCTGTGCCCCTACATTCATATCGGGCGGGCGCGGGGGAATGTCACTTCTGTCACCACGCCTTCCGGCGTGGTGCTTCCGTCGTTTTGTTAAATGTTGCGGATTTGTTGGCCGAAGCTTATGACATATGTTAGAATATCTCGCGGTTTGACATGACGGTTGGATTTGACATTCTGACGAAAAGCGGGTAAATTATTTCAGGGGTGTACTATGGCGATTCCAGTTACCTGTGAGTGCGGCAGAAAGATCAACCTTCCCGATGAGTATGCCGGGAAAAAAGGGAAATGTCCCGAATGCGGCGCAACGATTCCCATCCCGGCAGCTTCGGAGCCGGCGCCTGTAAAGGAAGCTTCGGAGCCGGCGCCTGTAAAGGAACCTCCACCCGAGCCTGAAGAAAAAGAACCCCCGTCCGAGCTCGAAGTAGATTTTTTGCCTGAACCGGAAACGAAGCCTGCCGGGATTCCGGTGAAGAAAAAGGCCGCGGTCGGCGCTTTACCCAAGGCCAGTCCAAAGTTCAAAGGCGCCCCTCCCAAGCGGAGACCTATACACAAGCGGCTGAAGGACGAAGGCGGCGGTGAAGGCGAAGAAGGGGAGCGCCGGTTCAAAGTCAAGAAATCCATGACCAATTATATAATCATTGTGGGCTGCGTCGCGGCGGTTATCGTGATTGCGATGCTTTATTATATGTTCATATACCTTCCGGCAGCTTTTGAGAGACGGCTCGACGCGTACGTGCGTATCTACCTGGGGAGTAATCTTGAAAATGCGCTCACCGGTTTTGTCGACCCCGACAAGCACACGACGGAAGTCAGGGATGCAATCAGATCGGCAGCCAAATGGAGAAATCAGTATATTGAAAGGCGGCTCAAAGGCAAGCCGCATCTGGGCCTGGACTGGGAGATTAAAGACAGGAAGGAAAAAACGGCTATAAAGGAAGAAACGGCTATAATCGAGATATACGTTGGCAATGAAAGAATGGTGAAAGAACACTGGGTCAAGAAAGGCAAAGAGTGGTATCTGAATGCCGATGAACTGCTGAAGATGGAAAAAGCGAGTAAACTGAAGAAGAAGTAAAAGGGTTCGTATTGATCCTGTCAGGCTTCACACGGGCGACGCGCGGCGTCGCCCATGCATGTAGGGGCGAGATATTATCTCGCCCTCTTATCGGGCGAAGCAATGCTTCGCCCCTACTTCGTTGCGAATAGCGCGTTCAGGTCGAGCTCGACGTACCGCGCTTCGGTCGCGGGGACTTTGCCGAAGGCGAGGTACATCTTCATCGAGACTGGTTGCATAATCATGCTCTGCATCGTCAGGCCGGGGAAAGTCGCGTCTTTCAGGGCGCCTTTCACGCGGCTGTAATCGTATTTTCCTTCGGCCGCGGCGTTTTCGAGGGCGGTGTAACGGCGGCAGCGTTTCGGACCGCCGAGGGGCGGCGCGCGGAAATGGTTCGTGCAGTGGATGAAACCGTTTTCCGGTCTGCGGACGGCGATTTTATCGGCCGTGTACTCGACGACGGCCGCGCCGGTCCTGTCTACGAGGACCACGTTGTTCGTGACGTTCCTTTTTGCGGATTTGAGCATGGCGGCGGCGGCGTCCACAGAGGTCGTGGTTTCAAGAATATGGCGGTAGAGCAGAGTATACGGCATGCCGTGGAGCGCGGTTTCTCCCGGCCCGCTGTCGTGCGAGAAAAGAGTAAGGCCGTCGGAGTTGATCCCCGAGAGCGCGCCTATCATGCCCGGCCACGTGACCAGCGCGATAGCCTTCCCGTATTCGAGATGCTCGATAACGAGTATCGTGTGATGTTCGGCGATTCCATAGGTCGGGAAGTCGAGGTTGCGGCCGACGATGGGTTTCCCGTCTTCGGACGCGCTGCCGATCGCGCAGGTTGTGGAGCAGAACGGCGACATGCGCAGGTCGAGGAAGACGTTCATGAGGAGGACTTCATCGTAGGACATGCCGCTTTTTCCCGCAAAGCCCTGCATCTGTTCCCGGAAGCGCTCCGGGATGAGGCTTTCCATTTCGAGCGCGGCCTTAATCGACACGTCCCAGTTCCAGGGTTTGACGAAAGGCTTGAGGTAGCCGTCGCGCAGCTTGACCGCCCTGTCGCCGAGAAGTTCTCCCAGCGCCTCGCCGCGCTCGCGCGGCGTGCCGTAAACGTGGACTACGGTCAGGCCTTCGATGATTTCCGAGCGGCCGTTTCCGACCGTAGCCGGAATTTCATCCGCAGTCTTCATGCGGAACATTGCGCAGCAGACCGGTCCCGCAATCGCGATGAGGATGAGTGCGAGGATGCCGAGTTTGAGGTGCAGGTGTTTCATGGAATTATATTATAGCCTGAAACGCGGCAAGTGCAAGGGGTGCTGGAGTGCTGGCGTGCTGGAGTGATGAAGGTCAATCCACGCCGTGGCGGCCGGCCCGCAGGGCGTCGATGCGCCGCTTCGTCCTTTTGCTTCCGGTGGCTCTGTAATGCGACTCCATGTTTTCGAGGATTTCTTTTTTCGTAATGCCGCAATCGACGGGCTCCGCGTTTTTGAACCTCGGCTGGTCGCGGAAGTAGGACATCGCGACCTTGAAATGGGACGACTTGCTGACTATATAGACTGAATCAAATTTCCGGCCCGCCACCATCTTTGCGGTAAGCTCGGCGTTCTCGATTGTCGACATCGCGATTTCTTCGAGCCTGTACGCTTTTTCCGGAAGGCCGCGCGATGCCGCGATAAGCGCCATCATCCTCGCCTCGGAAATCCGCCCGGTGGTCTGCCCGCCCGTGAATATCAGGAGCGTGCCGGGCTGCTTTCTGAAAAGCTCGACAGCTTTCAGCGTGCGCCTGACAAGGTCGACCGTCGGGGTCGATTCGTCGAGCGGTTCGTTCCCCAGTACGATTGCGAGGTTCTTCGTCTCCGGCGGCACGGGCAGAAGCGGCAGTTTTGAAACAGGTATTTTCTCGACCTTTATGTTTTTCTTTTTCATATCCGCGGAGAATCCGGCCGGAATTTTCCCGATAATTTTCAGCTCCGTCGAATTGTTCCAGTCGACCGCATCCGCCGTTTCCGCGATTTCGACTGCGCCGGCGGGGACGGCGTGGGAGTGGAGCACGACTTTGGCCAACAGGCCCCTTATTTCCGACGGCGCTATCACGACGATCCGGTTTAGCTTGTCTTTTCCGTTCCAGAGCGCGGCCGCCGTGTTTACGGTTTCGAGTTCGCCCTTCGACAGAAACCGAGAATTGCCTTCCTTCTCGACGAAGAACACGATTTCCGGCAGGCCTTTTTCCGCGGTTCCGGGTTGAGGGGCCGGTTCCAGGCGCTTAGGCTCTTCGGTACACGTGCAGTTGACGCCGAGCGCAATCATCAACACCGAGGCCAGGACGAATGAAAACTTCACCGCGGTGCGCAGGCTCATTTATTTTCCCTTCTCCGGCTTCAGGTCAAACACGGTAATCTCCGGGCGGCAGAGGAAGCGTATGCGGGGCGTAAAGCCGCCCTCCATGCCGATTCCGCGGTTGACGTAAAGAGTCGTATCCTTTACGCGGTACATTCCCATCTCGTATTTCTTGCCGAACTTCGAATACACTTCGAGCCCGCCGTAGAACGGGAGCCTGACCTGACCGCCGTGCGTGTGACCGCAGAGGTAGAGGTTTACGTTCACGTCTTCCTCGGTTTCGCCGCTCGCGCCGGAGACGTACTCGATCAGGTCGGGATAGTGAAAGAGAAAAATATTATACGTATCGGCGGGGAGCGGTATGGGCAATATCCCAAGCTCGTAATCGGCGTAATCCATTCCGAAGACGGTGATGCGCTCGTTGTCTTTTTCGATTATGATGGGTTCGGTCTTGAGCAGCCTGAAACCCGTGCCGCCGAAAACATCCCGGTCCCACCAGTACCATGTCTCGTGATTGCCGTTGACGGCGAACTTGCCGAGCCTTGCCGAGAGCGCCTTCATTGTCTTTTTGAAGAGGGGAAGGGCATTGAGGTCGTTGATGCCGTCGCCGGTGAAGACGATGATATCCGGCCCGAGTGCGTTTATCTTCTCGACGAGTTTTTCCTCGCACCTCATTTTCGCGTCGCAGTGCGTGTCGGAAAGAAGCACTATTCTGAAGGAAGTTCCGGCAAGGAGGCCGGTCCGGATTTCGTGTCTCGTCACCTCGAGCCGGTACGGCTCGACGAAGTATGACCACAGCAGGCAGAGGATACAGCCGAGCGCAAGCGCGTGCGATACGATTGCGGGTTTCGTGACGAGGACCCGGTGGGGTTTTTCTTTTTTCAGAATCCGGTAAACGGCGAGCCTGGCGAAGATTGAAAGTTCGAATACGTAGACTGCGACAATCGCCAGGATGAGAAGAGCTTCGACGATTTTCTCCTGAAGCGTCAGCAATATAAACCTGCTCCCTGCCGGAATAGGCAATTTATTATAATCGGAATTTCGAAAAGAGCAAGCCGCCATTGTCGCGGATTTCGCAGGCGCGGGCGCTGAATAATACGACGTTTGACGTTCGACGTTCGGCGTTCGACGCTCTTACGTTTGACTATTGCGAATCTGCGTGGTATTATTGAGAAAAGCCGGATTTTCGGGGTTGGATTATGGCTCGTTTTCTTCTCGTATTCCTGATAGTAACCTGCCTTGCACTTTCCAGTTGCGGTGAAGGTACCGGTCTTCTTGTCGGCGCGGCCGTCGTTGTCGGCGGCGGTGCGGTAATCGTACACAACCAGGATGACGACGGTGACGATGACCCGGGATTTATCTGGACGCCTACGTCAACCGGAACAGGCATAGGCACGGCAACTGGAACGGGAACCGGAACAGATACCGGAACGGGAACGGGTACGGGAACGGACACCGGAACCGGAACAGATACGGGAACAGGAACAGGAACAGATACCGGAACCGCAACCGATACGGCTACGGGAACCGGAAGA
>SOJX01000034.1 GCA_004376375.1 Planctomycetota bacterium | reverse complement strand
CGGCTGACCAGCGGAAGATGCGCTTGACAATTTTGGCTTCTTCGGGCACGACGGCGACCTTGCCATCTTCGCCGCGACGATAACCGTATGGCAGCCAGCCGCCGACATAACCGCCCGCGGCAGCCTTGCGGCACCTGCCCTTGGAAAGTCGCTCGTAGATGATACGGCCCTCGAACTCGGCGACGGAAGCCATGATATTCCTGAACAACTGGCCTGTCGGCGTTGACGTGTCAATGCCTTCCCGAAGGAACACGATGCTCGCGCCGGCGTCGCGGAGCGCGGTGTCAATCTCGATTATGTCTTTTACTGAACGGCCTGTGCGGTCTATCGACGGAAATACGACCACGTCAATCTTTCCCGCTTTAGCGTCCGCAAGCAGGCGCTCCAGTGAAGGCCGGTCTCGCTTGTAACCCGACACGCCTTCCTCACGGTAAAGTTCGACAGGCCGCCAGCCTTTGTATTCGGCGAAGCGCCTGACGTCGGTCTCTTGCGCCTCCAGGCCATAGCCGTTCCTTACCTGCCGCTCCTGCGACACGCGGATATAACCGGCGACGCGGGTTTTATCCTTTTCGCTCATTGTTCTCCTCATCGAATTTCCAGATTCTCATGTGCTCGAACCGCGGCGCGAGTTTTTCCATGCGCTTTTGGACTTCCTCGGCGCTACGGCACTCGGTAAACGTTTGCGCGAGCGCAAGGCGACCCTCTACAATATGTGCGAGTTTCTTCTCAGCGCTGGAGCTATCCAGCAGGCGCATATCGAACCGCTTCGACTCATCTTCGCGGTCGAGTAATAGAAACTCCTCCAGCGCGTTCCGAAGGCTTAGCTTCACGGTCCAATCGCCGTCAGCCCGGCGCAACGTCAGCACGGGATTGACGACACCGTCCTCGTAACGCTCAACGGTTTTCTCGATAACCTCGAAGCCCATCGCACGCACACCAGCTTCCATTCGCTTCGCCAACTCTGGCAGCCAGCGGGCGAGAACAAGCATCGCGATGGTCGTTTCCCTGGAATTTTCGAACTTGAGCACGCTAATAACCTTCCTCGATGTCAAATTCGTTTTCGGGAATGTACATTCTGCCTGAAAACCCGCTCATGAACGCACCTCCAATCTGCGTAACCCATTGCAGGCCAAGCCATTACGCATGAGGGCTTTTCCGCTGCCGGAAGTCAAGTCAATTCTCCGTAGTTCGCCGAGGGCCGAAGGTGCCGAAGAGAGCAAATCGAAACAGAGCTCGTCATAATTTGAGTGTAGCCGGGGGGTTATGGGCCATATCTGCCTAACGGAAACAAGGGTAAGGGGTAGAGCAAAGGCTGCGCTGCCTCCGAGCCGCCCGGCGTCGCTCGCGTAACTCTTTATTCCATTAGGCGTTACGTGGAACATGCCACCCCGTGGGGTGTGACATTACGGTCGCCCATGTCTCGGGAATATACGATCATGAGTGCCTCCCGGCATAACTTCGCCGCTGCCAAAAAGATACATGCTCTATGAACCGAAGCTCCGGCGTTAATTTTCAAAGTGAGCAGGAAGCATCAAAGTAAAACAACTAAACAATGGAAGCATCGATTCCACGCCGTTTCCTTTTGCGCTTCCGACCTCCAGACGCGTGCAGGGCAAGCGCAAGCGCCCACATTTTATCTGCATGATGTGTTTCGTTTTTCTCGGTGTCGTACCGGGCGTAGCCTGCATCAGTCGCTTTCTTTCTGATGGAATGAATTTGCTGAATAAGTTTGCGGTCGCGCGGAATCATAATCTCTTCGTTCTCGAACGCGATATGCAGATCGACCGCGAGCGACTCCTTCATTTGCCCGATAAGCGCGATACCTTCAACACGCGAGCGGAACTCCGTGCGCAGGTTCTCGGCCAGGTTCATTCCGATCCCATGCTTGTCGATGCAGAGCCGCTTGAACCGCTTGGAGCGCTTCAGCATTTTGCGCAGGAATTCTTCCTGGTACTGAAACTTCGACCTGTCGAATTCTTTTCCGTAGCGGTAATGCAGCCGTTTCTTTACGCGCTCGAATACTATCAGTTCAGACTTGTTGCGTGTGCGTCCGACATCGAAGCCGGCGTAGAAATCGCCGGAACAATCGGACACGAGCGAGTCGATACTTTCGCAAACTTTCATCTCGTCCGAGCAGCAGGATAGGATAAGCTCGTAAGGGAAGTACGATTGCGTCTCATCGGCAAAGAGAAGCTCGTACTCCTGCTGGAAGTCGATTACTTCGAGTGAGTGGAAGATTTCGATCAGGATTTCCTTGCCGAACCTGTGTACGCGTTCAGCGGTAGAAAGACCCGATGCTTCCGCAATCGCCTTGCCGACGTCTTCACACAGGTCGCCACAGTGCCACCAAGGCACGGACTGGCGAGTAAACATCGTGTATTTCTTGCGCTCTTCCTTCAGGATGTCGTGGAAAAGATCGCCAACAGCGAGTGGCGTAGAACCGATAGTGAGTTGTCCGTTACCACGTGAGACGATGGGCACGGCTGCAACATAAATTTTCCGCTGCTTCGAACCGTAGTGCGCGAACTCGTCGAGGTAGACATCTGCCTTGTGTTTCCCGCGCGGGTCTTTGCATGGGTGCGAGATAAGCCGGGAACGGAAACGCCCGGATGAATCCTCGAATTCGAGCGAGGTCTTGTTATCGACGACTTTTTTCTTGCGCCAGCGGAGTGGCAGGGATTCATAGAGCAGGTTGGCATAGCGTATCTTTTCAATCGCCTCTTCCAGGTTCATGGAAACGAAGATCGCGGTATAGTCTTTCTTGAGATGCGCTTTTGCAAGCGCCTCGGCTGCACACCCGAATGAGAACCCGACTCCACGCGCTTTCTCGACCGCCCGGAACTTGGATTTGTTGCGCATGAATCTGACCTGGTAGTCTGCGAGCCTGGTATGCTCTTCATCGACTTCCGTAAGCCCTTGGATAAATCCTGCAGACGTTGAGAGCCATGCCGTGATTTCCTCTTCAGACGGCTGCCGCGAAACCCTGATTCCCGGTCCTGACTTACCCATACTATTCCTCTTCTCCCGGTTCCGGCAGCGCGGTTACATCCGCTTCGGCGATCCCGCCGGTGGCATTGCGATACCTTTCGGAAAGTTCCTCGATGGTAATATCGTTCTTTACCGCAATGACGGTCGTGCGGCTTGGACCGATCTCACCTTGCTCCATCGCCATGAGACGACAAAGCTCACGTACCTCGGAGAGGAGCGCTTTCGCATCAGCCGCAGTCTTGCCCTTGATATTCGGAAATATCTCCTTGATCTTGGCAATCGCCATCTGCGCGAGTTCGTCATACGCTTTCATGCGTTCGCGTTTGATTGCGAGACCCGACATGTACTCTTCCTTCTCGTTTTCTGACTTGAGCTTTTCGAGATCGGAGAGCCAGCCTCGGTGCTTACGTCCCTTGCCGTCGATCCAACCTTTTTCCCATCGTGCGACAGTGTTCGGTGAGACTTTGAGCTCGGTTGCAACAGCCTTTATAGTCATCCCCTGCAGCCTCATGCGGAACGCGGTTTTCTTCTTAGTCGTATTATGCTTTTTTTTTGCCATAGAGTCTCTCCTTAGACCTTACCTGGAGCTCGTGATAGTTCTCAAGCTTGACCGCATCCTCCGGCAACCCTTCGAGCTTGCCTGCACGGAAAAGTTTTTTTACTTCTTTTTCATCGAAGGTATAAGTAACCAGGTCGAGCCGGTCAGCCCGGTCGAGTGCATCGAACATTGCCGCAATATCCAGTATCTCGAACTTGGCCTTGTTGCACCGCCTTATTTCCCCGATAGGAAGATCGATAGACTTTTTTTCATCGAAATGCTTTTCCCATATTTCCAGGATTCTCTGCATGACCGCTCGACGTTGCTTTGCGAGAGCGTCCTCCCTGGAATTGAGCTTTCTGTACATCTCGCGCAACTCGTTTCGCTTGATCGCGGTTTCCGCACGCATCTGACTGTGGGCTGCAATAATTTCGCGCGTTAGCGGCAGATATTCTTCTTCCACTATTTGGTTGATCTGTTCTTCGGGTTTCATCGCAAATCCTTTCTGGTGAGGTCCAGGCTTTTTACTATCGCCTCCAGGAATCGCTGGTAGGCGGAACGTGTGATCGGTTTGAAAAAATGGTATTCGGCCCCATGCTGGGATGATTTTTTCGGGAACGAAAGCGAGAATTCTCCGTGCTCGTTACGGAACACTGCGATGCTGTCAAAAAAGAGAGTCCTGTTCAGCACGCATGATGCCCAGCCGATAAGACCGCCTCGCGGCTCATCTGCGAGCCTGATTTTTACCTCGGTTATTGTGAAGTCACAGTCCATGACTTATGCTCCTTTTATTCTTAAAATGAATCCTGGATTCTGACTTGACGGACTTGACGGATTTGACGGATTTATTGACGGATTCGAAGAGATATAACTATATATAATATAAAGAAATATATTTTTACTTAATAAATCTGTCAATCTGTCAACCCTACTACCTATCTCTTTTTTTCTTTGTGTGTATATGAGACCCCCCTTGACAGATTTGACGGATTCAACTGCATCACTCCAATTCTTTGACACGTATCGGCTTGCGTTAATTAAGATTGTCAATTTAATCATTGACGTTTTCCTTGACATTGACGGATTCGGAAAGTTTGTAAGCGAAACCGGTTTTGGTGCGCGTTGGTAATGGAACCTGCTTAATGATTCCCGCATCCATCAGGTTGGCGATAATTTCCTGCCTTTCACCTTTTTTCAGATATTGTGTTTTACGCGACAATGCCCGACGCTCAAGTTGCCCACCTGCTTTTCTGATGATGCGTATAATTTTTTTTTGATGGGCATCAAAATCGTTCTCACTGACATGCTCATTCGCCATGAAGAGCATCCGTTTCGCCTGGTGAACCGCGAACAAGCTGCCCCATTCCGTAGCGCCTTTCCCGATGACGGGCTTGATGTGGTTTTCGCTCACGGCGTAGAGCAGGGCCAGCTTTCGAGCCTGCTCATTCACCCGGCTCCACACCGTAGTGCTAACAGAGTCGTTCTTAGCTTCCGCTTTGGAATATTCCGCTTCCGCTTCCCGACGGCATTCGGCCAGGATTTCCACGGCCTTGCTGATATGCTCGACGACTTTCGGAACCGGATGCCATTTTTCCAGGTTGCCGGTCCCGGGATTGAATTCGGACCACCACTTGGCAATTTCGAGAATCCTGTCCGGGATCTCGATGAGCTTGGGGTCTTGCCCCTCCGGTCGCCGGGCGCTTTCAAGAATTATCATCCGCGCAAAAAACCCGTTCGTTAGCATGCGTTCCGAGAGCGCTTCGTAATAGTGGTTCGGTATCGCGGTTCCGAAAATAACCAGGCACGGCTGGTCGATAGCCCCGGGCGATTCTTTACCCGCTTTCCTGCGCATGGGGAACACGCTGTTGGACGCCGAGAACATTGTGAGCAGCGTGGACATAATATTCTCGTGCCTGGCATCCTTGGCCTTGTTGATTGTCTGCAACAGGCCGTCAATCTCATCGGTCTGGAACAGCATGCATGGCTTTCCGAACAGAGCGTCCTGAATGCCTTCACCGGATGCGAAATGCTCGCCCAGGGAATCAGCCATGCCGATTTCGTGGATGATTTTCGTGTTTATCTTTCGCGGCCAGTCTTTGCCCGTGCCTGAATGCCCGAGGCCGAGCAGATAAACGTTGGTGCGATTGTCTCCGGGATCGCGCACCTTGCGACCGGCCAGGAATGCCTGGAGCGCAAGCGCGCCGCAGAACGCCATGACCGTATTCGGGTACGGCGCCGTTTCGAGGCAATAATCCATGACCTCTGATACAAAGCCAGGGATACGTAACAGCTTCGTTGGAATCGGTCCGGGGTCGATGATGTCAGGCTGTTTCTCATCAGCGGTGGAGCAGGAGATCGTTGACGCGTCAATATCAGTTGTTCCAGCCTTTTCACCATAGTCTTCAACCCTGAGCGCTCTGGCCGCTTCTGCGAAGTCGCCGTTATTTTCCAGCAGGGCATAAACCGCAAACGGTGCATATGCCTGGTTGGCCTCAAAGGGGTAAGCGTTCGACGAGAACACGTAAAATACCCTATCTTTGAGCGTCGCTGACCAGCCTTTACTTTTACCTGGCCTGCGCCAGTATTCATTTTCGCCGGGTCGGGCAAGAGCCCAACCGTGTTTTTTCAGCAGGCTGGGAATATCTCCGCGCTCGTTGAAATCGTCGCCCGGGCGTTTCATACCGTTGCCGTGCGATGTCGGCGTGCTCTCGATAACCTCCGGAAAATAATCATTCAGTGACCAGGCCGACCTGAGCAGGACTTCCCGTTCCCTTACTTCCAGTACCGGCAGATCCCTGAAATCACCCTGGGTTACTACATAACCCAGCGATGGCGCACACAGGAACAGCCCGCCTTCGCCCCGGGTTTCGATAAGCGTGAGAATTATGTGCCATCGCCCGTCAGTATCTTTTCGCGGAACATATTTTTTGCCATGTATGACTACCGGCTCGGGGCCATCCGTAGATTCCCTGCGCTGCGCGAGCTTCAGGTTACCGCAAACGGGGACTTCGGAGCGGTAGACAACGTGGAAGCCGCCGGACGGGCTGGTCTCGATTACGAGCCTGTCCGGGAGAGACGCCGATTGTTCCTTCACGAGAATGCACCACTTCTCGAACGCTTCGCCGGCCAGGTCGAAATCGAGCATCTCGAGGTTGCCGGATACTTCACCTGCAATAATGCATATAGCGTCTGAACCGTTCTTCAGCCACGCTCCGATCTCAGAATGGGACGGCAACCTCGACTGGTAGGGCTTCCACTTCCTAATGGCAGCGTACTTTAGCTTCAGGTGCGCCGGCAGCACGGATAGGCCGGCGTCGAGATAGTCGAGCGCGGCTCGAAGGAGGTCTGAGCCCGATTCGCTCATTAATCCCTCCAGATAGTATCGGGCTGTTTTTCCATGGGAAGCGCTAGCGGCGACATCAGCAGGTCGATTAAAGTCGAACCCTTATGGAACAGCAAAATGTAGTCGAACCGGTGCCCGGATTCACAAAGGAATTGCAGGGTTATCTTGACGCCACGATTACTCGGTTCATAGTCGGGATCGAGAGTTATGCCGCGTGAATTAACCGAGAGAATACCGTTCCTCATGCCCGGCGAGCGGCACTCCAGCCCTACCGGATGTACAGAGTGGCAACCGCAGACCGGGCAGGCAAGTACAGGCTGGCCCAGGTTCTCAGTATCGACACGAAAAGGATTGTTTTCCGTCATAGCATATAGCCCCTAAAATGGAGGTTCCTCATCGCTCGCCTGGGTGTGTTGCGGCTCTTCCGCAATATCGAGGTCTTCATCATCCCAACCCGGCTCGCGGTAAAAAGTTTTTTCGCCGAGTTCATAACCGACAATGCGGTCGTACTTCTCGCTTGCCGCGCTGCGGACAGTAATGGATTCCGTCTTGCAAAGCGCACCGGCCTCAGCCATGTCAACAGCTTCTTCGGCAGTACTGGGCACCGGCGCATTGCTGCGCCTTCGCCACCAGGACTCGGCTTTCCTGCGCGCCCAGCCCGTGTGCTCAAAGCAGATCCACTCGGACTGGTAGTGCTGCCAGCCGACCTGGTACTCGACGCGCATGGTCTTGGGCGCATCCTCCGGAGCGCCTTGTTTGGTGTGAACACCGTAGAAAACGGCCTTCACCGGATGCTCCGTGATCTCGACATCGTCTGACAGAATGCCTGCAGTGGATGCTTTCGCGTCGTGCCGCGCGCGCTCGGGCTTCGGGAATTCGTAACCGCAATCCGGGCAGATCGCGTATGCGGCATGAACGACTGAATGGCATTCCGGGCATTCTTTCGCCGGCGCATCTCCGCTGCCGTTCATTTTCGGCTTCTGGATTCGGATCGCATCCACAGGCCCGTGCCGCATAACGTTTCCGCCGAAGTCGAGGACGAGACAATTCTCCTTTCCGGGATGGAGCCTGAAGCCACGACCGGTCATCTGATAGAAAAGTCCCGGCGACATCGTCGGACGCAGCATGGCCACGCAGTCGATGTTGGGCGCGTCGAAGCCGGTCGTGAGGACATTGACGTTCACCAGGTACTTGAGCCGACCGGCGCGAAAGTCGGCGAGCGTCTGGTCGCGCAATGCAGAAAGCGTGTGGCCGAACACTGTAGCAACCTGCGCGCTATGATGCGTGCGAAGGACGTCTGCAATGTGTTCGCCATGCTTCACGCCTGATGAAAAAATCAGTACCGATTTGCGATCCCGCGTGTATTCCACGATTTCCCTGCAAGCCGACTCGACGAGCTCGTCGGTATCCATGAGCGCTTCGGTTTCGCTCGTTACGAACTCGCCGGCACGCACATGCAGGCTGGAAGTGTCGGCTTTTTTCCTGCCGGCTTTGGTGATAAGCGGGCAGAGGTAGTTCTGCACGATAAGTTCGCGGACGCCGACCTCATAACAGACGGAATTGAGGAAATTATCCGGTGCGCAGATCAAGCCGGATTTCATGCGGAATGGCGTTGCCGTAAGACCGATTACCCGCACGTTCGGGTTGACGGCCCGGGCGTCGGCCAGGAAAGTCCTGTACATGCCCTCGCCGTCAACCGGGATCATGTGCGCCTCGTCTATGATGACGAGGTCGAAGGCGTCGAGCTCGCAGGCACGCTTGTACACGCTTTGAATCCCGGCAATGATAACAGGATGCTCCGTGTCACGGCTCTTCAAGCCGGCGGAATATATTCCAACTCTCAGTATCAATTCAGATGCGGTTTGCATGAGTTTTTCAGCAGCCTGTTCGAGCAGTTCCTTGACATGTGCAAGAATAATAACTCGGCCGTTCCACTGCAGGACGGAGTCCATGCAGATTTGCGCGATTACGAAAGTCTTTCCGGATGCGGTGGGAAGTACTACGCACGGATTATCATCGCGTACCCGCAGATGATTGTATACCGCTTCCACGGCTTCCTGTTGATAAGGTCGCAGTTGTATTCCCATAGCATTACCTCGGCGGTGCTGTGCCGAGCCGGTAAATAAGCATCGCCAACTCGCGCACTCGGGCGCGGGCCGCGATTTCTGCGACCCGAATCAGGGCGCGTTCGCGCCTGATAAGGCAGCGGACGATCTTGCATCTGTATGAATCCGTCGCGAGCTTGAATTCTTCAAGCAGGCGGAGCCGGCGCAATCGCGTGGCAAGCTTGAACACGAGGGCCTCAATAGGAATATCCATCAGGTCGTCCGGCGATTGTATAATCGGCCCGAGTGGACCCCATTCATCTTCTTCCATTTTTCAATCTCCGTATGCGCACGATGGTTCTGCCACCGGGAACGCATTCACGCTTCTCGGCAACGAGCTTCACGATCTGGCTGTCGTCCCGGTACGCTCCGGCGTGCTCCAGCGCATCGAGCAGGGCCTTTTGAACGTTGTCGATGTCGCGCCTGCGCCGGTCCGGCGGAAAGACCTCCACATGGACCTCAAGCGGACCCAACATGGGCTTGATGCCCAGAGATGCGAGGACCGAGCAAACCTTTACACGGAATGCTCGGCCCTCGCGGCTGATGAGCGTTCGTGGCCCCACGCGCCGGTAGTAGTGGTTGACGCTCGGCGGAAACGGCAGTTCGATCTCGATCATTTACGCGACCAGGGAGGGGTGTTGTTCCCCGCCTGCTTCGGCTGTCCCGTCGCCGCCTCCTTCTTGGCGTAACCCTTGACCTCGTTCACGATCTCGCCAGTATCCTTGCGCTTCTTGCATTTCACCGTGACCTGGAGCGGGATGTTATGAAGCTCGACGCTGTCTTTCGGCTGCATCACTCCCACTGCGCGGCAGATTGCGGACAGCTCGCCCTGCGCGATCTTGACGGTGAGCTCGTTCGGGTTGTCAAGGTTGAGACGCGACCACAGGAGCCGGCCCTTGAACTCGCCCTCGATGACCTGGAAAACGAACTCGAGGTATGAGCCATTGCCGGACTTCGTCGGCTTCATCTCCGATTCCGTGATGACCGCCATGTATTTCCCGGCCGGGATGGGATCGAAGGTGTCCATGGGGTCGACTTCGTTTGCGTTGAATCCGTTAAGCTTTGCCATTGTTTTTTTCTCCGTTGAGTTGAGGTAAGTATTCTGCGTAAGCGTTCCAGTCGAACGGGAGCTCGTCCGGCAGGTTGAAACGGTTCTTAGCCATGTGGGCGGGGCGTTCGGTCGTCCGCATGATCCGCTCGCCGCTGCCGCAACCCTTGGCCTTCTTCCGGTTGAAGCCCTCGTCGGTGACTTTTGTGTAGACCTTGTAGGTCGCGAAGAGGACCTCATCGCACCACTCCTGGATTACTGCCGAAACCAGCTTATGCAGGCGCGGCACGTACCGGTCGTAAGATTCCGTTTCCGGGTTCTCGAAGCGCTCGATTTTCGTGTGGGCAATGAGGAGCACCATCATCCCGCGCTCGTTACGCAGCGCGGTCAGTCCCTCCAGAAACTCGCGCCACTGCGTAAGCGCGAAGGTGTACCCTTTCGCATAACCGATGTCTTCGATGCTCTCGATCATGCGTTTCTGGCAGACGTCAGCCCAGATCAGGCGCTCCAACCAGTCGAGCGAGTCGACCACGACCGTTCGATACGGATGTTTTTCGGAATAGAGTTCCGAGAGGGCCGAAATGGCCTGGTCGAACGTTTCCGCGAGCGGAAACTTTTCGCAGTCGATCTCGCCGAGACCGTCCTCGGTCTGGATGAATATTGGCTTCGGGGTCATTGACCCGAAGGTCGATTTGCCGATGCCGTGCGTGCCGTATAACATCACCCGGCGTGGCGCGGGTTGCCGCCCGCTCTGTACTTGTTCGAGCAGTGTCACGGTAGTGACCTCCTTTCATATTGTGGCGCTGGAAACAGATGGATACAGGGAGTCCCAACGGTTAGCCATGCCGTTACGCCATCCCACCCGGCCAGCGCCTTGATTCACAGGTAATCGAATGTCCGGACTTCCTCGTAGCCGGTGGGCCAGTTATCGACCTCTCGGCACTTCAGAACGCGGCGCATCGCCGCCTCATTCTCTTTTTGCGCCATGCCGAGAACGTCATCGCCTACGCGCCACACACCGCAGCGGTATGGCTCCTTCTTCTCCACGGCGATGAGATGAACAGGGAACATTTTTCCAGCGGCTGCGGCAGCAAGAACTGCACGGTAGAAGGCGACCTGATGTAGGTAACCGTGCCGGCGCGCGTCGACCTCGAACCATGTGAGATCGTCGCACGTCTTGAGATCAATAACCCCCCTCCCAGGATTGAAGAAGTCGAATCGCGCCTGGCACTGGATGCCGCAATACTCGGTGCGGACCACACCTTCTGCGATGCCTTCTGAAAGCAGCACCTTCGCCAATTTATGGGCTTGGACACCCGCGGCCAGATTTGTGATGAGCGCGGACTGCGCGTCGGTCAGGGCCGGCTTGCCCTGCGCGTCTGCCCACTCGTGGTAAGCCTTAGTATTCGCTCCATAGACATTGCCGGTGCGCGGATTGACCGGCCCGCCTACGGCGTAGCTCTTATTAAATGTATCCTGCCCCTCCAGAATCAGCTTGTGCGCCGCGCGACCTATCAGGTACGCGGGCCGGTCTTCATCTTTGATCAAGTCCAGTTGTTTTTTTCGGTATAGCTGCGGACACTTTCGGAAATCGGCCAACTGATGACTGCTTAGATTTTCCTTTGCCTTTGCGCGATACACCTTTTCCGGTTCGCTGAAGATGAAGTCCGGTGTTTTCGAAGCATTCATTTTTTCTCCTGCACGGAATGCCGGTCACGTTCTTGCAGCCCGTTGACTGCTCGTGCCTGCACTTGGTTATTACCCGCTCAGCCCGTTTTTTCGCCGCTCTTGAGTAACTCACGTGAGCACTCACGTGAGTGAAATGTCCCCCATGTAGCGCTCACCTGACTGCTCACGTGAGTTGCCTTGCTCACTTTCAGTCCTACATACCTTGTCCCCTTGCGCGTGGAGAATGGAGTCCAGGAGACCGGAACAGTTCCGGTTAATCGCGTGACTTTTTTTTGAACGAGAGGAATGACATGAACAGACTCGATTACGACGGACTCGTGGAATCCTGGAAAGTAGACCTGATCATCAGCCGCGCCAAGCGCATGGGATTCCGCTGCGACGAGATGGAGGATTTGCAGCAGGAGCTTATCCTCGACGTGATGCACTTCCGATACGATACGGCGAAATCAAACGGCGCGACGGAAACAACAGCGCTCATCGCGCTCATCGACAACCGCCTGAAAAAACTCCGGCGTTCCGAGACGCGTTACAGGGCGCACCTGGAACGACTCGCAGTGGAACGGAAACGAGCTTACGCTTCAACGCCCAGCGAATGTTGGGTCAACGACGTGCGGGAGGCTGTAGAGTTTCTCCCGATGCGGGAGTACATGGTCTGCTGCCTGCTCGGACGCGGATATTCCAAGCTTCAGATTGCCAATGCGCTCGGCTGTGGATGGCACACGGTGGACCGCCTGATGCGCCGCATTCGCAAGCACCTTCTTGCACTCGGCCTGGACGAAACAGCCCACGACTAACCCCTGAAATAGCAAGGAGTTATGGATATCGTGGGCATAAAGAATTCCTCAGAAAAGACTGGATTTGGGGTCCCGAAGAGCGAACATGTCCAGTGCCCTGGAAAAGCCGAGGGGCGTTCGCTATTCATGGCCTGGATTTCGGACGACCTGCTGGCCAAGACTCAGCGGGTCTGGTCGAGAGCCTATGGCCGGCCCGTAAGCGAAGAGGAGGCTGTGGAAATTCTGATAAACGTGAAACGAACGGCTGAAGTGTTGATGAGAGCAAAACAGGGAGGTGATGCGAAGTGAACGTAGTGGTTTGGGCAAGAGTGTCATCCCGCGAGCAACGGGAAGGCTACTCCATCGACGCCCAGCTCCGCGCCATGCGGGACAAGGCCACCAAAAACGGCTGGACGATTGTTCGTGAATTCGATGTTGCAGAATCCGCTAAACGCGGCGCAGAGCGAACGGTCTTCAACAAGATGTTCAAATGGGTGAAGGCCAACGCCAAGCGCGAAAAAATCAATGCCATCCTCGCCCACAAGCTCGACCGCGTCTGCCGCAATATGCGTGACGCTGTTCGCCTTCAGGAACTGGAAGATGCTTGCGGTGTGAAGCTCGCGTTTGTTGACAACCAGTTCGGTCCCGGTGCCGCAGGCGCGCTTTCCTTCAATGTCATGGCCGCGGTCGCGCAATACTATTCCGACAACCTGCGTTCCGAAGTTCTGAAGGGTATGGACGAGAAAGTTCGCCAGGGCTGGCCCACGGGACATGCACCTTTCGGGTACGTGAACGTGGACGACTGCGATGAACCTGTCAAACCGCATCCAGAGAAGTTAAGAACGGTAGCCCGCATCTTTGAACTCTATGCCAGTGGCAACTACACGTTTAAAAGCCTTGCCGATAAATTGCAGGCTGAAGGCCATACCTATCGCCCCAGTCAGCCGCGCTTCAATAGGACTACGCTCTCCTACATTATGAATAACCGTTTCTACACCGGCGAGCTAAAACGTAACGGCAAGATTTATCCCGGTAAGTATAAACTGTTTATCGACAGACCGACTTTCGATGTCTGTCAAAATCTCTTGAAAGGCAAGAACCGCCGCACGGGCAATCCGGACATTATGCTCTCGGGCTGCGTCCTGCGTTGCACCATCTGCGGCCACGCCATTACGGGCGAGCAGATACGACGTAAGCTGAGAAACGGCGGCCGCAATGTCCACGTCTATTACAAGTGCGGGAATAACCACCAACCGGATGACCACCCCAAGGTTCGCTGGCGAGAGGAAGACGTCGAGGCGGCCATCCTGAAAGAACTGGATTCTATGCGCATCCCGTCGCAGGAGATTGCGGACTGGTTCCGGGATACGTTGGCCGAGGCCTTTTCCGACGTGTCCTATACGCAACAACAACAGCGAAAGATGCTGGTCAAGCGGAAAAGCGAGCTCGCCAACATGCAGGACCGCCTGCTCAATGGATACCTCGCAGGCACGGTTGACGAGGCCGCGTTTCACGCCAAGTCGGTGGAATTCAAGCGGGAGGCGGAAGAGATGGAGCGGCAACTGGACGCGGCAGGGAACTTCGAGCCGTCCTACGGCGAGATGGCATTGTCCGTGTTCGATTTCAGCCAGAACCTGGCAAATATCTGGCGCGGTTCGAACTCTGCCGTTCGGCGCGAGATATTGAATTGCGTGAGTTCGAACCGTACTATTTCGAACGTAAGTCTTGTGATGATAAAGAGAAAGCCGTTCGACTTTTTAGCCGAACGGCCCTTTATGAAGGATAGTCGGGGCGAGTGGATTTGAACCACCGACCTCTTGACCCCCAGTCAAGCGCGCTACCCAGGCTGCGCCACGCCCCGTCGTTCATTATCAATTATACAACCTGCGCGCGGGAAATCAATATCTATTTGCATGGTTGGCTGCTGATAACAGACAAGGAGACAAGGAGACAAGGAGACAAGGAGACAAGGAGACAAGGAGACAAGGAAGCAAGGAGACTACGAATTAATGACCTTCTCAATCATTCCGACGGTCTTATCGTTGAGGGTAAACGAAAACACGTTTTTAAGCTCCTCGACGTGGGCCGGCGTCTTGCTGCCTACGATTGTTATGTCGATGCCTGTGTGGTTGAGTGTGTAGTTGAGGGCAAGGTTGGAAAGGCTGATGTTATTGTCCCGGGCGATTTCGTAAAGTGTGCGGGCCTTTGTCTGTTCTGACTCAAAGGTATCGGCATTGCTCATGTCTCGCACGACCATGTTTTCGTCTTCCTTGAAGTTCTTTTCGAATTTGTCGGTCAGCAGGCCGCGGTTCAGGGGGGAGTAGGCCATGAAGGAAAGGCCGTGCTCTTTGCAGAACTCGAATTCCGCATCCTGTTTATCGTCACGGACAATGCTGAACTGGTTCTGCACGGTGGAAACGGATCCATGCGGCAGGGTGGATTCGAGTAGCTCGCGGCTGAAGTTCGAGACGCCGTATGCCCTTATCTTTCCCTTTTCTTTCAGACTCTCCAGTGCTCCGATTGTTTCTTCCATCGGCGTCTTCATGTCTTTTTCCGGCCAGTGGACCTGGTAGAGGTCGATGTAATCCGTCTGTAATCGCTCCAGACTTCTTTCAACATCCGCTTCGATAACCTTCCTGCTGTCGTCGATGCGGATGGATTTCGTTACCTTCTTTTCCCAGACAATGCCGCACTTGGTCGCGAGGACAACATCCTTCCTTTTACCTTCGAGCGCTTCGCCGAGAATTTCTTCCGAGCGCCCGAAGCCGTAGATGGGAGCGGTGTCGATGAAGTTGATGCCGATGTCGAGCGCGGTGTTTATCGCTTTTACGGCCTGGCTTTTGTCTGTTGATTTGAAAAACGGCTCGCCGCCGATTTCCCATGCGCCGAAACATATCGGCGTGACCATGATTCCCGTTTTTCCCAGTTCTATCTTTTCCATTTCATCTCCGGGAGTTTTTAGGTTGAGGGAACGATAGTATCACAGCCCCGTCCGCGAAGTCAAAACCTTATTGGCCGAATGACCGAATGACCGAACAACTGAATAACCGAATAACTGAACAACCGAGTTTTCCGTTTGCAACATGTAAAAGCCGGGTTAGAATGGGCCTAATCCACATGCCGAAAAACGCTTCCGAGAGACGCAGCAGAAGTAGAAGTGTCGCCACATAGCAGAAAAAACAGCCACCTCTCCATGCGGACGCTCAAGCGCCTGCGCGCACATGCGCTTGCCGACCTCGCGAAAGCGGCAACGCGCATGAGACCGCCTCTTGCGGCCGTGAAGGCGGACGTTTTCGAGTTCAAGCCCGTCGAAAAAGTCAGGAAGGGCGAGTGGCTTTACGCCGTTCCCGAGCGCGGCCAGACATTCAGCGAGTTCCACAGGCTGGAACCCCCGCGAATAAATCAGAAGCGCAGCAGCATCCTCGTTGTCCCGATGGCGCCGCCCGGTACAAGAGCGCCGCGCCAGGTGAAAGCCGTAGCCGCGTTTCTGCGGGCTTTTTTTGACTGCCGCGTGTGCGCTTCGAGGCGTGTGCTGCTGGATGATTCGTTATACAATCCCCGCCGCAGACAGTACGATGCGGACGCCGTGCTCGACCTGCTCGGCGCGCAGGTTCCGTCCGATGCCATTGCGGTCCTCGGCGTCACCGGCGAGCATCTCTCGCGCGGCAGGCTGAGAGACGTTGCAGGCATTTCCGCCCTCAAGGGGAGGGCGGCCGTCATTTCCCTTGCCCGCTGCGGGCGAAAAGGCCAACGCAAAAGTGATGCAATCAGGATTGCAAAGAACGCCGCCCACGAGCTCGGCCACGCCGTCGGCATGGAGCACTGCCCGTACTTCCGCTGTCTGATGAACGGCGCCAACTCGGTCAAAGAATCCGACCGCATCCCGCTTTCGCTCTGCCCCGTGTGCCTGGCTAAAGTGGAGTGGGCTTTCCGCCTCGACCTCTCAAAACACTGCCGCCGCCTGAAAAGTTATTACACCCGCTCGGGCTGGCGCCGGGCCGCCGCGTTTCAGAAACGCCTGCTGTCATCTCTGAATTCACACGTGTAGTCCGTGCTTGATTGTTCTGTTCCATCCTCCCCTGAGGCCGTACCTTTGGCCTTGTAATCGCACGGCCGGCGATGAGTCACAGAAAAACTTAGACCGTTATGCGAAGGCCTAACTCCCATATATAAAAGGAAGTTAGGCGCGCTGATGTTTCATATCTATCCGGCTGTAAAATAATTCTTAATTTTTACCTACCCTTTGCGGCAGAATGTGTTATTATACTTTGAAAAGCAAAGTACTTTGATGATGAGTTAAGCCGGAGAGGGTGACATGGATGACAGGCATGTAATCCAGCATATTCCGGAATCCCGGGGTTGTGGCACATGCTTTTTTCACAATCCCCGGCATGACGCCGGGCATCGGTTCGATTGCCTATGGAATCATCATCAAGCTGACGGAGCGGCAGAGTGAGTAAGCGAGGCTTCAACCCCACGGAACTGAACAAGGCTATTCACTCACCCATCCGGCTTGCGATCGTGAGCACGCTGTACTCGGCCGGGGAGGAAAGCTTCACGAACCTGAGGAAAACCGTCGGCGCGACCGATGGAAACCTGACGACGCACATTTCGACGCTTGAAAAGCACGGCATAATAAAAGTGAGGAAACGCTTTATCGCAAAGAAACCGCGGACGTCTTTCAGGCTGACCGACAAGGGGAGGGAAGTTTTCCGGGAGTATATCGACATGATGGCCAGCATGGTCAGCGAATTCCAGGAGGAGAAAGACGCAGAAAGTCAGAATAATGGAGGTGCGACATGAAACATTTTCTGATCCCGGTTCTTGCTTTATCTATCTTCTTTTCCACCGGCTGCGCGTACATGGAAAGCCGGGCGCTCGATTTCGCGGACTGCTTCAAGGCCGGTATCGGTTTTGGTCTGGGCGGGGACGTCAACTTCCGTGCGACGAATTTCGTAACCGGAGGCGCCGGAGGCGGAGTAGCAATCGAGTTCGGATTCAAGGGGCGAAACCCCGGAGTGTTCTTTAACACGCATATAGGCCTGTTCATCATGGACGAATCCACAATCGGATATGAATGGCAGATTTTTGGCAAGGACAGGATACTCGAAGGCGGATACGTTTCGAAGAGCGCAGGCTTTGTTACATATGATTTTACCGACCGGGGGGAGATCGACGACTCGTTGAAGCGGAAGGACCATTTCCGGGACCCGGTAAACGCGTTCGACTTCGAGGTTGGCGTTGTCGCGGGCGTCGTAGCCGCACGCTTTGGCTTCAGTCCGGGAGAGTTCGCGGATTTCATGCTCGGCTGGTTCGGTCTCGATCTCGGCGATGACGACATCTGGCCGATCGGCGACCTCGTCGCGGACCTAGAATCTGAAAGTAAAGTGAAAAGAATCAGGGCGCTTATCGGCCTTCTCAAACACGGCGACGACGGCAACGAGGCGCTGATTGAAAACTTCCCGGACGGAAAAAAGGCGGCCGAATACATCATCAAGGAGTGGGAGTGGCGGAGGGACTGGCTGATCCCGACAAACAAGCGCTCCTACTGGGGCCGTGAGCCCGAGCCGGAGATAGCCGTGGCTGCAAAGAAAGGCTGGGCCCGGCTGGTGGAGTTCTTTATCGACTGGGGAGTTCATATCGACAATGATGACAATGATCAAAAGACCGCACTTTACCGGGCTGCAAAAAACGGCAACAGGGAGATTGTGAAACTGCTTCTGGAGGCCGGCGCCGATATCGAGAAAAGCGACTATGACGACGGAACCCCGATATGCGTTGCCATTGAGAACGGGCATGCCGAAATCGCCCTTATGCTGTTTGGAAAAGGGGCGGAAGTCTTCAGGGGAAAAGCGTCGTACGGCCGCTCCCCACTTGACCAGGTCGCGAGACACAAACGCTACGGTATCCTCAGAAAGCTTATCGAAGCCGGGCTCGATATCCATAAAACCGACAGCGACGGATCTTCAGTCCTCCACTATGCCTCCGGCGACGATGAACTTCTCGAGGAAATCGTGAATATGGGCGTCGACATAAGCACCCCGACGAACACCGGCAGGACAATCCTCCACGGTACGGTAAAGGGCGACTACCACAACATCGAAAGGGTGAAGTACCTCATCTCCCTCGGCGCGAACGTCAACGCAAAGGACAAGAAAGGCAGAACGCCGCTCCACGATCTGGCCGCGGAGGTGGGGGGAGTAAATACAGGTAAGCTTCTGAAGGCGGCGAAGTTCCTTATCGACAACGGTGCCGACGTGAACGCGAAGGCAAAAGACGGAACGACCCCGCTTCACGAGGCGGCGGGGATATCGAATATCTGGACAGTCAAGCTGCTCGTCGAAAACGGCGCCGACGTGAAGGCGAAAGCAAATAACGGCATGACCCCGATACACCGGGCCGTGAATTCCAATTACAACTTTTTTCATTCAAAGGAGAAGATTACCGCGCTCCTGATAGAGAAGGGCGCCGATATTAACGCCTGGACAACGCAGGGCAGAACGCCGCTCGATCTCGCCGAGACGGGGCGATACTCTGACAGGGATGTTGCAAATTTTCTAAAGAAGCTCGGCGGCAAGAGGGGCGCTGATTTAAAAATGGAAGAGGAAAAACGGAAATGAAACTGTCGATATATGCAAAACTCGGAATAGCAATTGTATTACTTACGGCTGTGACCTGCTTTACCGGCTGCGCGTATGCAAAGGACCGAGCGCTCGATTTTGTCGACGTTTTCTCCTTCAAGATCGGCGGGGGCCTGCCGGCGGCGGCGTCCGTATCGGTCTTCGGCGCGGGATACGCGGCCGTTGGCGTCAGCTGGGAATACAATTTAGGCTACGTCGGGCGCTACTACTATGAAAGCGATAACACCGTCCTCGGTGTGCCCGCATGCACCCTCATCGCCCCGTTTGTCGCGATGATCCCGTTCATACCGAACGGTCACGGCGCTTCCGGCTGCGAGTTCTGCCCGGTGATGATGCTGGCCTGCGCGTGCACGGGTACCGAGTTCTCAAATTCAGACGACTTCCCCGAATACGTCGGATTGGCCGGCATAAACGTAAGCATGCTGCTGGAAGACATGGTATCCGATGACGAGTCGGATAAGAATGATGTGGAGGAGGAAAAGGACCCTTACCCGATCAAACCTTCTGTCGAGGATGAAAAGGAAAGGTTGTCGGGCCGGGATGGGGCCGGGAGGCGACCGCCTGTGATCAGGATTCCGCATTACAGGCGTTTCGATTTTCGCGTACACGCCGCCGCCTTCCTGTCGGTGGAGGTCGGCTTCAGCGCGGTCGAGCTTGCCGATTTTCTGACCGGCTGGTTCGGCGCAGATATCCTCGGCGACGACATGAAATCGAAAACGGAACGTGAGGAAGAAACCGAATCCGGGGAGGAAGAAGAATGAAGCGCATATATTTATTATTCCTCCTTGTTATTCTTTTCTCCGTCTCCACCGGCTGCGCATACATGAAGGACCGGTTGCGGGATTTTTCCGACATCTTCATCCTCGAGGCAAGCGTTGGACCGGGGCTCGGAGTGCACATTGAGGCGACGCGCTTTCTCGGAACGATGGTGGGCTTCGGCGTGATCGATACTTACCCCATCAAGTTTCGGGATAAAGACTTCGTACCCGAGAAACTGGGTTCTGAAGGATTTTCTGACATGCTGTGTGTTGGACTTGGCGTCTGCTCGTTTGTCGGTGAAACCGATTATATGTATCTGCAATATGCCGGGCTTGTAAACTGGCATACATTGAAGTGGCTCGATTACGAAAGTAAAGAAGTCTTGCCCTGGGCTCTCGACACAAGCGTTCATGTTCATGCCGGATATTTTGGATTGCGAATTGGCATCAGCCCGACGGAGCTTGCCGATTTCCTGCTCGGTTTCACGACGTATGACATCATGCAGGACGATGGGCAGAAGCCCCCGGCCGTCGCGAGGCTTGCCTCCGAGTACGAAGGCCTCAGTCTGGATGAGTTGACGGACATGCTGTCGTCGAAAGAAAGAAAAAAGAGGGTGGCGGCGCTGATTTGCCTGCTGGAGAAAGGCGAGCGTGCGAAAAAGACATTGCTGGCAAAGTTTCCTGAAGATGAAGATGAATGGGAATATCTTTTCAAGGAGTGGCCCCGCCGCAGATACTGGCTTAACCCTCTCGAGTATCTCCCCTTCTTCGGTGTGGACGAACCTGCACCCGAAATTCTATACGCCACGAAACGGCATTTCGCCAGAACTGTGGAGTTGCTCGTGGAGTGGGGGGTGGACCTCAATATCAATAGTAAATGTAGTGGGAGTGATTACACCGCGTTGCATGCTGCGGCCGAAAGAGGCTACGCCGAGATTGTCGAAGTCCTTTGCGACGGCGGGGCGGATATGAATGTTATGGATGGGAGTTGGCATTGGGAGAAAAAAGGTAGAACGCCGCTTCAGGTGGCCATAGCACGCAAGAAGACAGAAGTTGTGAAAGTGCTGATCGAGAAAGGCGCCGACCTGAACATGGTCGCCGAAGGAGAGTGGCGGCCGCTCGATTACGCAATCAATCACGATGCCGATAATATAGCGATAATGCTTATCGAGGAGGATGTCGAGCTCAATTACCGCTCGGGCAGGGACGGCTGGACCCCGCTGACGCTCGCGGCAGGTAAATACAAGTTTTCGATAGTGAAGGCGCTGGTCGAAGGCGGGGCCCACGTCAATTATGGAAACCATAAAGGGAAAAAAGTAATACACCTCGCCGCGAAGCGTTCGTCTATGGGGCCGGAAATGTGCGAGTACCTTGTCTCAAAAGGTGCAGACGTTAATTGCACCGATTATGAAGGAAGAACTCCTCTACACGATCTTGCGGCAGACACGGGGGGCCTGAACCATGACCTCGAGCGCAGGACTGCGAAATTCCTGATAGATAACGGCGCGGATGTCAATGCGAAAATAAAAGACGGAACCACACCGCTTCACGAGGCGGCGGGGATATCGAATATCTGGAAAGTTAAGCCGCTTGTCGAAAACGGCGCCGACGTTAATGCGAGAACAAAAAACGGTATAACCCCGATACACCTGGCCGTAAATTCCAAATATAATTATCACCCTGACTCCAGGCTGAATATCACGAAGCTCCTTATAGAAAAGGGTGCGGATATCAACCTTTCCGATGGGAACGGGAAAACAGCGCTGGATATTGCAATTGAACGAGGCTATACCAAAATCACAAGCCTTCTTCGCGCCAACGGCGGCAAAAGGGGTGCCAAGCTGAAAGCGGAAAAGGAAAAACAGAAATGAAACGGTCTTTGTTTATAAATTTCGGGATTGCAATTACATTGTTTTTTACGATGACCTGCATCACCGGCTGCGCGTATTTGAAGGACCGCGGGTCGGATGCGGCTGATATCTTTACGGCGCATATCGGCCTGGGTTACGGTTTGTCGGCCCATGCGGTTGTCGGGCCGCTCGGCATCGGCTTTGGAGGCGCAAAAGCGAAAGTTGCGGGCATGCGCGACCGGGAGATTTTCTTCTGGAACGACTATACGGAGTTGGGGTTCCCGCTCTCGAATATCCACATCTTTAATGGGTTTTACGAGCCTGAAGGCGCGGGGTTCTGTTATGCCTCGGGGCTTTCCCTGACAAGCTGGCTTTACGTGGACGACCCGGCCATGTGGACGGTTTTCTTTCTCGGCGGCCCAATGCAACTGGACGCTATGAATAAGCCGGAATGGGTATATTTCGTCGGCGATGTTCATGTCAGCGCGACCGCCGGGTTCGTCACCGTCAGGGTCGGCGTAAACGTAATTGAGCTAATTGATTTTATTGTCGGATGGACCACGGCCGACATTGCCGGCGATGATGAGGTCGAATGGGTAATAAAGAAGCCGGAATCGGACGAGAAGGAAGAGGCTGAGGAAGAAGAGGCGAATTGATTCCGTTTGCCGTTTTCCCTCTTCTGTTCAGAGCCGATTAAAGCTTCTTATTTCTTCACCGGCACAACATACACCGGCATTGCAGTTAGCGGCAGGGCCAGCTTGCCGCCTTTGGCGGTTGCGGCTTTCGTTTCAAACTTTCCGGTACCGTCGGGGAAGGCGGAAAGGATTTCGTACTCGCCGTCGGGGAGCCACAACTCGACGGAATAGGTTTTTTCCTTTTTCGACGTCGGCTCGCACCAGCCGACGATGAATCTGATTTTCTCGTCCTTGTCCTTGAATTTATAGGCGAAGTTGGTTTCTTCTTCGCCGGAGGCGTCTTCGATTTTCGAAAGGTCGCAGCCTTCGAGAAGCGATGTGAATTTCTCGACCGCGTATTTTGCGGACTTCGCCTTCAGGTCCGGCGACGTGAAAAAACCGAGAGCCTTGAGTTCTTTTGACCTGTTCGCATCGGTTATCGGACTCCAGAACATCTTTTCCGCACCCAGCACCAGGCCGGTCACCGTCGCCTGCACGAAGAATTTTGTTTCTCTTTCACCGGGGGATAAAACCGCCTGTGTCGGTTCGTTGTCTTTTTGAGTTTTCTCGTTAACGCCGTATTCCGCCATCCATAAAGGCGTGCCGGGGCACTCTTCGCGAACGTCCGCGATCAGGTTTTCGAAATCGGCAAGGTCCGGCGATTCTGACACGTATTTGAGATTGATGATATCGTAGAACTGGTCCGCGCCCTTTTTTATTAATTCCTTGAGAGTTTCGATGTTTCCCACCGAGCCGAGATGGACGATGGCGTGCTTGTCCGCCTTCTTCGCGCTGCCGCAGGCCGAGCGAAGAAGCTCGACGTACTGGTCCGTCGTGTAGCGGTTCTTGCTTTTCGCGAGGTCGCAGTCGATTTCCCAGTGCTTGACGCCGTGCTCGAGGCCGGGCATGTCGTCTTCGCCGTCGCCGTCGTACCGCTCGACGATGATGCGCACGTAGTTCTCCCACTGCGGCAGGTTGTCGGCGAGGTTCGCGACCTGCCTCCGGTTTCGCGGCGGTGCGAGCACGACGCAGAGCGAAAGGTTCCGCGACTGCGCAAGCATTACGATGCGGTCCATCCACCCGACTTCCATTATCCCCCTCTGCATGAGGATCGACCCGAACGCGAAGTTGGCGGGGAACTCGTCCGGCCGCACGCGGACCCAGCCTGCGCCCACCTCGTCGAGGAGCGCGATGCGCTCGCGCTCGATGCGCAAGAATCCTTCGGAGACCGACAGTCCATCCTTGTTCGCTTCGCGCCTCGGATATGCAAGCCCGCCCGTTATACCGAACGGCGAGGCGGCGAGTTTTTTCCGGTCGCGCGGCTCGCCAGGTTTCCTCGTCGGCTTCGTTTCGAAGTATTCGTTCCATGCGATATAGATTTTTTTCTCTTTTTTTCCGATGCTGTAACGGTAGGCGTGTATCCCGCCCGGCTCTTCGGAGAGGATTTTCGTTTTTGCCGGGTCGACACCGCCGAGCTTGTCGGAGAGCAGCTTGTAGGTGAAGTAGGAAAGCTTTTTGTTTCCCGTTTCGTGCTCGATGAACGAACCCCACGCCCATCGGTTCATCATTACGTCCCGGCCGCGGGTGCGGCTGGGGGCGAGGTCATTAAACGTGTTCCAGCAGATGTGACGGGCGGGCCGGGCGCAGAGCCACGCGTGGATTCGGGCGATGAACGCGGCCTGCGTACGCTCGTTTGCGCCGGCGTACCTGTTGAACGTCATCGTTTCTTTTGTCTTGCTCGAGACGCAGATTTCGGTAATCGAAAACGGGTATTCTTTCCCGAACATGTTTTTTATCTGGTCGTAATACGCGGCCAGTTCGGAAATACGGTAGCTGACGGGGTAGTAGTGGAACGAAATCTCGTCGAAGTGGTCGCCGATCCCGTACTTGATGCACTGGGCGAAGTAGCGCCGCGAAACGGGCCGGTTGTCGGTCTGCGCCTCTCCGCAGGAAGAGGCCAGGACCACGATACCGTTCGGGTCGGCGGACTTGACGGCCTCGTGCGTCAGCTTGAGGACTTTCGCATACTCCTGCGGAAGGCAGTAGTACGGCCTTATTTTGTTATGCAGGTCGGGCTCGTTGTCCGCCTGCCAGCGTTCGATCTTGTACTTCAGGCCCGGCATGTCGTTTTCGCTGTCCCCGTCGTAGCGCTCGACGACCGCGGACACGTACGCCTTGTACGCGTCGGAATCGTCGGGTAAATATTTTTCGTCCCGGTGGAAGTTGGAGTGCGGGGAGAAGCACGGGAGGAGCTGGATTCTGTTTTCCTGCGCAAGTTTTACGAGCGCGTCCGTCAGCTTGAAGTTCAACTCCTTGCCGTCGAAGTCCGGGTCGACGCGGTCCCACGCGAAGCTCGGCATGTACATGGGGTGCACGCGCTCGCATGTCACGCCGAGGTAACGCACCTGCGGGACCTTCCACTTGCGAATCCAGTTTATTATTTCGGATTCGTTCAGGCCTTCCTGCATCATCTGCTCGCGGGAGAAAGTCAGAACCCTGAAAAACCCGAACGGCCCGGCGGTATGCGGGCGCGCTTCCTTCCTTACCGCCAGCGGAACGTCTCCTTCTTCGACAAGCACAGGATCGGCGTTAAGCTTCACTGTAACTTTTCCATCTTTTACTGCCAGGACTTCACGATTGAAGCCTTTCGCAAAAGATTTTACTTTCACGCCGCGCCTGGCCTTCGGCACGAGCGCGGTAATCGTGACTTTCTCGCACGAAAGGTTTTCAAGCGTATACGCCGTTTCAACGGGCTGGCGTCTTTTTACCAGTATGCGTCTTGCGGTCCGGGCGGCGGGCCTGTCGCCGGACGCCCTGTCCCGGCGTGCGCGGTCGAGCGTCTTGAGTTCGTCGGCGACAAGTACGCCGTCGCGGTTGGTGTCGAGCCGCTGAAACATCTGGGGCTGCGCGCCCCACTCCGCGCGGGTGATTGCGCCGTCGCCGTCCTTGTCGAACCTCCTGAGAAGCTCCTGCGACGACGGGATTCGGGGAGCGTCGGCCCGCTCGCCGCCGAAGAGTGAAGAAATTATCACAAGAGTGAAACCCAGGAATATAACGGAAAGAAATCTGCGGGAGTTCATGGCGTTTCTCCGTCAATTTAATGTGGGATGGAATGTTACGATGATATGGTTTAACGGAAATGAAGTCAACGGGATTCGGGCTTTTTTGCGCGCCGGGAGGCACGGGCGCGGGCGATGTCGGCGGCTGCGTCGCGCAGTTCTTTTGGATTAGAAGAATCGCGGTTGATACGTATCAGGAGACCGTCTATCTTCGGCTCGCGGTCGAGCCGGCCGAGCATCTCAAGCATAATTATACGTGCCTCGACTTCGCCTGCCGAGTCCTTCGACACATCGGTCACTTCTGCGGTCAGTTTCGGAACCATGAACCGGGCGAACGGGAGAAGCCGCTTTGCAGCTTTGGCTCGTTCATCAGGCCGGTAAAGGTCCACGATAAGTTCGTCGACGTTTCTGTCGGGTTTCAGGGAATTGCCGACCGGCCGGTCGTCCGAACACGAGCACGATGCGGGAATGACGCATATTATCAGCAGACAATATAAAAGGAGCCTAGACGGGTTTCGCACCGCTTTCTTTTCCCCCCTCGCCGGGCGCGGAAGAGGCCTGTAAGTCATTGGAACCGCTTTTATCCTTTCCGGCGTCTTTTTCTTTTTTTCCGAAAAATATGGCGACGAGAAAGAAGCTCCCGATGAGCAGCACGCCGAATGCAAGCGCGAGCAGGTTGAAATATGCGTCGATAAAATCGTTCGCCGCTTTTCCGAAAAAGAAAAGGAGCGTGGCGACCAGGAAGAACCGCGCCGAACGGCTTACGGCCGACGCGACGGCGAATTTGAAGATGTTCAGCTTCGCCAGACCGCCCGCTATCGTGAAGACCTTGTACGGTATCGGCGTGAAGCCGGCGATGAAGACGGCCAGGACGTCGTACCTGTTGTACAGATCCAGGGCGCCGTCGAGATATTTATCAAGCCTGATGAAGCGTGAAACCGGTTTCACTACCGGCTCGTACAGGACACGGCCGAGAAAGTAACCGAAAAGCCCTCCCGCGACGCTTGCACAGGAGCAGGCGAACGCGAAAAGAAATGCCCTCTCAGGCGATACGATGCAGAGCGCGATCAGCAGCACGTCGGGCGGGATGGGGAAAAAAGAGCTCTCGGCGAACGCGAGTATGATGAGCGCAAGCAGCGCATACTTCGTCAGCGCCCAGCCCTCCATCCAGTTTTTCATTCGGCGGAGAATACCGGGCTTTTTCTCAGCCTTGATTTTTGCCTTGTCCCCGGCTTCAGAGGCGTTGCCGCCGCCCGGCGCGGTCGTTGTAGCCTTGGGCTCAACCGCTCGGGCCATGTCGGTGAAAAAGAAATGCAGCGAGATAAAAATCGCTATCAGCAGTAGGATTAATCTGCGAAAAGAGATTTTCTATGCCTCCTCGGCGCTGGCGCGGGGTTTGCGTGGCCACATGAATCCGAAAGACAGTACGAGCAGGCCGCCGAAGATAATTATCGAGAGTATCGGACAAAGCTTCAGCACGTTGATCTGGAACGCCGGGAACGACGGGGAAAAGAACTCTTTGAGTCTGCTCACGCTCCCGGATAACTTACCGGTCGTGGCTTCGGTCGTTTTCGCGGTAAGTTCTTCCGTTTTCTCTTCCGCTTTTCCGGTAACCTTATCCGCGATATTGCCGAGCCCGAGCTTGTCCGCGGCACTCTTGACAGCGTCCGCGCCTTTGGTGACAACGTCCTTCGGTTTCGAGGCGATGTCGTCCAGCTTCGACGGGTCGGGGATTTTTTCAAGGAAGGCGTTGGCCGCGGACCGGCCCAATTGCGTTGCAACGATGAACGGTATCAGGATCGCCAGCCAGATGCATATAAGGATTATCCACCTCATGATGTACTCCTTCAATTGACGATTTTCGATTTACGATTGAAAGGATCTTAAATCACAAATCGAAAATCCATTTAAGGGCTGAGTTTGCGTGACACGCTCTACGATTGCCGATCTCAGATAAAAAATCGTAAACCGACAATCGTAAATCGCAAATCGCGAATTCCACAGACAATATAACCTCAGTCGGGCTGCCGGTCAACCACATAAAAAGGGCGATCCGTTTACGGGATCGCCCTGGAAGTTTCAGGCAACGGGCTGCAGCGTTATTTCTTTTCCGAATCAGGCGCTGCGGCTTCCTCTTTTTTCTCCTCGGGTTTCTTGGCGGCTTCCTCTTTTTTCTCCTCGGGTTTCTTGGCCGCTTCCTTGCCTTTGTCGGCGGCGCCTTTGGCCGGTCCTTTTTTGCCGCCCTCTTTGCTCTCGGTGCGCTCAGCGGCAACGCGCTTGTCCCGTCTTTTCATGAGGTCCGAAAGCTTTCGATGAAGCTCCGGCTCGTGTTTGGGGCAGGCCTGGATCGGGGAATCAATCGAGCGCCGGCAGAGGAAGCAAAAGTATCTCGGTCCGCTCGGCCTTTCCTGTCTGTCGAATCTTCTTCTGGGCATATCCGGTTATCTCCGTGTGGTAGAGCGTTCTGATTTATCCTGCATGTCGTGAACGGGAAAGGAGATTCTATACAGCCCGTATAGTCTTTTCAAGTGAAAAATGATTTTGCGTCGAGAGTCAAGGGTCCAGAATCATATTGATTTACTTATAGAGAACGGGCGTTCCCGGTTTACGATGTCTCGAGGATTTCGGTATAGAATTCGAGCATCGCTCCGGCCATCCTGCCCAGCGTGAAATTCTCAAGCACGTTCCTGCGGCCGGCTTCGCCCAGTTCCTGGGCCAGTTCGGGTTCCTCGACGAACCGGAAGAGCGCGTCAGCCAGCTCGCGTGAATCGCCGTGCTGTACGAGCAGGCCGGTTTCCCCGTCGGAGATTATTCCATAGACGCCGCCGACCCCCGAAGCGACGACGGGTACGCCGCAGGCCATGGCCTCGAGCATTACGTGGCCGAGTGCTTCCCTCAGAGACGGCATTACGAACACGTCAAGCGAGGAATAGATTACCGTGTTGTCCGCGGAAGGCGCGACGAACGTGACCTGTTTTTCAAGGCCGGCGTCCGCGGCGAGGTTGCGGAATTTTTTCAGGTCGGGCCCGTCGCCGGAGATGACGACATGAATGTCCACGTTGCGCTCGTGAAGGGTTTTTGCGGCCTCGATAAGATACTGATGCCCTTTGATTTCTTCAAGCCGGCCGATGGTTCCGATGGTAAACGTTGTTTTCTCTTCCACCCTGGGGCGGTATCGGCAAAGCCTTTCCATGTCGAGGCCGGGCGGCAGCACGCGGATAAGGTCTTTCGGGAGGATGCCGCGCGTAACCAGGTCGGTTCGCACCGCTTCGCTTACAGCGGCGACGCCCGCAATCTTCCGCGGTGAAAGCGGAAACCTTGCGCCTTCAGGCATGAAGTCATGCACGGTAACGACGAGAGGCAGTCTCAGCTTCGATGCGAACTTATAGGCGACGCCAAGCATCGGCGGCGACTGGGCGTGTACGAGCTGCACTTTTGCTTCACGCGCCTGGTCGGCAAGACGTTTCACGGAAAAGTAATCATAGATTCGCCTGCCGATTACCTCGGCGTTGGTAATGCAGATGTCGGCCTGCTTGAAATCGTCGAACCGCTCTCCACCGGGGCAGAAAACCTCGATATGCATTCCCCTTCGCGATAGCCCAACCGCGAGGTTGTAGGTGTAAGCGGTGATGCCGCGTATCTCGGCTCTGCTTGCGACGAAGAGAACGCTGTTCGGATTTGAATTACTGTTGCCTGCCATAGGTGCCTATTCTAACGGCATGAAACGTGAAAAGCAATATGCTTTCGGGATTGAAACATATGGGCTGTATATGCGTCTAATAATCTGCCGATAAGGGTAATGGTCAGGCGCGGCGACTGCGCGGGGGATTTGCCGGAAAACTCGCGCCGCAGGCGGCGCGGCTGACTGCTTTTTGAGTAAAATTAGCTTGCCAAGCCGGAACTGGTGAGTACAATAGAACGGTCGCAAAAGCGGACTAAAAGGAAGAGTTTCATGTTGAACCGGGGAGTTCTCGTACTGAACAAATCATGGATCGCGATTAACATCGCGTCCGTGCGCCGCGCGCTCAGCCTGCTTTACCAGGGGCTGGCGAAGGTCGTTCACGTCGAGGACAACTACAAGACCTATGACTTCGATTCCTGGCGGGACATGTCCGAGGCCGCCAGCTCGGAGGTGGTCCGCACCGTGCACTTCCAGATTCGCGTGCCCGAGGTCATCGTCCTGACCCTCTACGGCGGCCTTCCCCGCCGCGAGGTGGTCCTTTCACGCAAGAATATTTTCGAGCGCGACCACAACACCTGCCAGTATTGCGGGAAAAAGCATTCGCGCGAAGACCTGACGATTGACCACGTCGTGCCGCGTTCGCGCGGCGGCAAGAACGAGTGGGAAAACCTGGTTCTGGCATGCTATCGCTGCAACGCGCGCAAGCAGAACCGCTTCCCATCCGAGGCCGGGCTGAAGCTGATACGCATGCCTCAAAAACCCAAATGGGTTCCGCATATCGGAATCCAGCTCTCCCAGATCAAGAGGGTGAACTGGCAGAAGTTTGTCAATACCGCGTATTGGGAGACGGAGCTCAAAGAGTGATAAGTGATAAGTGATAGGTGATAAGGGATAAGGGAAGAAGGGAAGAAGGGAAAAGGGGAAGAAGAGAAGTTTCTTCGTTTAGCGGCGCAGCTTGCTGCGCGTGTCTTAGAGTGAAGAAGAATTAAGAGGGAGTAAAATCAGGTGGAACTTGAAAGGGCGGGTTGAACCCGCCTTTGTTGATAGGGGTCGAAATACATGCAGGGAAAAAGAGTTTCGAAATACAAAGTCGAATTCGACCGTACGGGAAAGATGAAGGTGCCTGCCGCGCTGTACGCGTCCGAGAGTCTGAAAATCGAGGACAGCGCCATCAGGCAGCTTCTTGACGCGGCCGCGCTCACGGGCGTCAGGAAAGTTATCGGCACACCGGACCTCCATCACGGCTACGGCGTGCCGATCGGCTCCGTCGTCGCACTCGAGGGAACGATTTGCCCGGCCGCCGTCGGTTACGACATCAACTGTGGCATGCGGCTTCTGACGACGCCGCTCGAGCGTGGCGACGTCGATGTGGTCGAGATGACACAGAGCCTGCGTCGCGATATCCCGCTCGGCGAGGGGAAGTCGAACGTCCGCATGAACAAAAACGACTTCAGGCTGGTGCTCGAGAAAGGCGTGAGCGCGCTCCGGGAGATTAAGCGCAAAGACCACCGGGTGTGGGAGGGCTTCAACCTCGACGAGACGCACGCCGATATGCAGGCCATCGAGGAACACGGTTCGATGGACGGCGACACCGCGGCGGTTTCGGAGCGCGCGTTCGAGCGCGGGATATCGCAGCTCGCCACTCTCGGCGGCGGCAACCACTTTATCGAAATCCAGGTGGTCGAGCGCGTGCTAGATGAAAAAATCGGTGAGCGGTTCGGGCTTCATCCCAATCAGATTGTCGTGATGATCCATTCCGGTTCGCGCGGGCTGGGGCACGAAATCGGCGGCCATTACATGAGGATATCGAAACAGAAAACCAGAGACAGTTCGCCCAACCCGAGCCTTACCTATTTGCCTCTCGACGACAGGGAGGCACAGCGCTACATAAAAGCCATGCACGCGGCTGCGAATTTCGCGTTCGTGAACCGGCACCTTATGGCCGCGCTCGTGCGCAAGAACTTCCGCCACGAGTTCGGCGATATCGCGATGCCGACCGTCTACGACGTGCCGCACAACATGGCAAAGCTCGAAACGCACGGCGGTGAAGATTACTGGGTGCACAGAAAAGGCGCGACCCGCGCATTCGACGCGGCGCGGATGAAGGACACGCCCTACGCCGACGTGGGCCAGCCTGTCCTGATTCCCGGCTCGATGGGCACGGCCAGCTATGTTCTCGTCGGAACACCGACCGCGGACGAAAGCCTGTTTTCGGTAAACCACGGCGCAGGCCGCACGATGAGCAGGACCGCTGCCACGGGCCGCCGCCCCGGCTGGGGTAAGAGGCGCAGGGAGAAGCGCCAGGAAGCGGCCATCTCTGATTCAGATTTCAAACGCGCGATGCGGGGCATCCACCTCGTCTGTGCAGACAAGCGCTCGATAAAGGAGGAAGCGCCTCAGGCGTACAAGGACATCGACGAAGTAATCGAGACAGTCGTCGGCGCCGACCTCGCCGTAGCCGTCGCGCGCCTCAAGCCGCTCGCGGTGCTGAAGGGGTAAGGGATACGGGATAAGGGATACGGAATACGGGATAAGGGATACGGGATAAGGGATAGGGAATATAAATGTAGGGGCAAGGCATGCGCGTGTTCTTTGCCCCTACATTCTATTTTATATCTTTTGATTTCGCCAGTTTGATTTCGTGTTTCGCGGCGAGGTGCTGGGTCTGGCGCGTCGCGCCGGTGGCGATGCATTTTTTGAAGAGCTCGACAGCCGCCTCTTTTTCTCCTTTTGCAAGACGCGCTTCGGCGGCGTAAAAATACGCCTCGCACCTCCGGGGGGCTTTCTTCGATTCCGCGGCTTTAAGAAGTTCTTCTTCCTTGATTGTTCCGGCAAAGAAGTTGAGGATAGGCTTCGGCCAGGAATCGCTTTCCACTTTTGCCAGGCAGTCTTTCGCTTCCTTCACGGCTGCCGAGATGTTTCCCGTTCTTGCCTCGATTGTGCAGATGTAGAGCGCGGCGTAGGGATAGGTGGAATGCCCGCTTCCGCGAAGCTTCATGACTTCCCTGAAGTCTTCCCCGGCTTTTTTGAACATCATGCTGAGCATCCGCAGGAGGCCGCGGTTGCTGTATGGAGGTGCGTATTTCGCATCGAGTTCAATTGCTTTGTCAAAATCGGCTATCGCGCCGCTGAAGTCGTCTTTTTTCGACTTTGCCAATCCTCGGTTGTTATGGGCTTTTACGAATGCCGGGTTCAGCTCAATTGCCTTGTCGTGATCGGCAATCGCCATATCGAGCTCACCTATTTCCTCCCATGCATTTGCCCTGTTGTAATATGCGATTTCCTTTCCCGGGTCGAGTATGATGGATCTGGTGTAGTCCAGGATGGCGCCCCGGAAGTCGCCCTTGTCCGCCTTTGCGTTTCCGCGGTTGAGATATGCGGAAAGGTTTTTCGGATCCAGTCTGATTGATTTGTCATAGTCGGCGATGGCGCCGTCCAGGTCGCCTGTGGCTTTCCTTGCGTTGGCCCGGCTGCAGATGAATTTTGCGTTCTTGGGATCGAGCATTAACGCCTTATCGTAATCTTCGATAGCGCCTTCCGGATCGCCCTTCATCTTCCTGGTAACTCCTCTGGAAAAATAGGCGTTCACGTGCTTCGGCTCGAGCTGGATGGCTTTCGTGAAGTCCTTAATTGCGCCGTCGAGGTCGCCGGCCCTGGCCTTGATCAGGCCCTGTGAGTAGAAATATTCCGCGTTTTTCTCTTCATCGGCAAAGGCGATGTGAATCGCGGATAAAGCGAGAACGAAAAGAAAGATTGTCATGCAGGAGAAAACATATCGTTTTGAGTTCTTTTTCATGGCTGACCTCCGGTATATTGAAGAGTAAATTCTACGAACCTTCCCCCGCGAGGTCAAATGAATTATATTTAGCGGCGCCGCTTGCGGCGCGTTGATAATTAATGATAAATACAACGCCGCGCAAGCGCGGCCGCTAACTATGGCGTTTGACATTCGACGTTCGACGTTTGGCCGGTTTTGCGCTTGAAACGCTGCGGGAATGCGGTATAATTGGCAGAGCCGGTAAGGGGAATGTATATGAGATACATGATAATCCTGTCTATGGCTTCGATGCTTGTCGTGGCGTCGGGCTGCGGCACTCCGGAAAAGAAGGAGCCGACGTACCGCCTCCTGCCCCATGAGCGGGCAGCGTTCGAGGCCTACACGAACCCGAACGTCGCTCTTTACGAAGAGCCGGAGGACGAGGACGAGATAGACGCCACCGGCAAGTTCATGTATCTCGGCTGGCTGGCCAGGGAAGGCATCCTGCCCGGCAACCCTTACCGCACGACCGCCTACACGCCGTACGGGCCGACGGCCGACAAGGACCTCAAGACAATTGACACCGATATGTGGTGGATAATGCAGAAGCGCAGAGAGCGCCTTAAAGAAAAGAAAAAAGCGGAAGCTGCCCGCCCCCGCGTGTATTCCTATTAACTAATTTCCCGCACAGGCAACCGGACATGACGACTTGCGAGTGTCCGGTTTTTATTTTTCCTTCTTTTCGGCCGGTTCCGCCTCCTTTTTTGCCTCGCCGGAGTATTTTTCGATAAGCGCCTTGAAATCGGGGTCGTCACGGTAACGGTCGAAATCGACTTCCATTTTCACGTAACTCAGAACGCCGGAGCCGGAAGGCATCTTCAGCGCGTTTTCGAGGTGTTCGAGGAACTCCTTCTTCTTTCCGACCGAGCCGTAGAACCACGCCATATTTGTTTCATACAGGAGCAGGTCGGTGCGCGGTTTCTGCACCGTCTCAAACATTTTCCAGCCCTCATCGTCCCGGCCCGCGCGGATCATGTACCCGGCAAGGATCAGGCGCGTATTCCAGCATTCCGGATTCATCCGGAGCGCGAGCCTGAGGGCGCCGATGGCGGCGTTGATATCGCCGGCGTTCTTGTATGCTATTGCAAGGCTCACAAAATCACTCTTTTTGCCGTGAAGGATGGCGGCCAACTCGTCGGCGAGAAGCATCTCCCGGAACTTGCGCTGGGCGCGGTAGCTTCTCGACATCCGGTTGAGAACGATATACTGGGAACTTTTCGGGGCAAGCTTGAAAATGCGCTTGAGGAAGAAGAGGGCTTCTTCATGCATGTCCTCTTCCTGAAATATCGTTACACGGAACAGCATCGTGCTGATCCGGACCCGTCCCGAACGGTATTTCTGCTCGAGCTTTTCCAGCTCCGCCAGGGCCTCCGGCTTTTTACCGAGATCCGTGTAAAGGATTCCTATTTTCCTTAAAATGAAATTCGGGTTTCCAGGCCATAACTCAAGGGCCTTCTCCATCAAAGTAAAAGCTTCCCGGGGACGCTGTGAATCCGCGAGATGGTCGGCGGCAACCTTATGCATCAGGGCTGTGTACTCTTTTTCGGAAAGGTTTCTCCCGTATCCCATGAGGCGGGAATCTTCCTCGGTGTAGTCATATTTTTTTCTAAAGCTCTCTTCCGGCGATCCCACCTCCGAGGTTGTCGTTTCGATGTTGAACCATTGATCGCCGTCATCGAAGCGGGCGTAGATGTGTTCAGGCATTGAAACGGGAAAAACCGGCATGCCGAGGTGTCGTGCGGCGAGGACGTAGAGCGTGGTGGTTGCAAGGCAATTCCCCTTTTTGCGAAGAACTGCGCCTGCAAGCGTTGAATCGCGCCAGTACATGTTAGAGAGGTATTCAACACCCCGCTCTCCAAACAGGACTTTCGCCAGCGCAGCCGCCTTCTCCTTCGGTGAGGCGGCGCTCTTCACTTCGGGTTCAGCCTTTGCCAGGAGCTTTTTGAACTCTTTTTTCAGCTTATCAACGTCCAGTTCGGGCTCCTGCAATTTATTAAACTGGATGATAAGTTCAAGTAGCTCGGCCGGCTTGCTCCATTTGGGCAGAGTGCGTTTCTTGGCCGCTTCCTGTGCCCCGGTTGCCGTCGACGGGTTTATTATGAAGACAACTGCAACCCCGAGTATCAGCAACCCCCTCGCCCAGGAGCGGGATGGTTTCAAGTGATGCATATTTGTCCTTTCATTTTCAGTTCTTATTGTTATGTTATAAACTTGGTCTCATTAGATTATTCTATATCAGATTTGTACAATTGCAACCGTTACGACGTGTATCGCGTAGACGCCTGTTGAAGATTTGCCCGGTATTTCAGCAACTGATAAATTTGGGCTTGCGTCGAAACGCTAATTGCGATATTATTTTAATCTGAATCCTGCCGGAATGGGCTGCACGGGGGTTCCGGTATGTCCGAACACGTTTTTCAATCGCGGAGTCCGGTAAATTGAGCAACAAGCCGCTTCGAGAAGTCCTCTGCATCTATCCCTACCAGGTCGAGCTGCAGAAATGGACTGCTTTCCCTCCTATTGGGCTTGAGTACATAGCGACGGTCACCAGGGACTTTGCCGAGCGCGTCTACGTTATAGACTGCCGCGGCGGAGAGGATTATCGGGATTTTATCACCCCCCGCACCGAACTGGTCCTCATAAGCTGGAATTGGCCGCTCGAGCATGATTTCGTAAGCGGGGTGATTCGCAGCATCCCCGCGCGAATCACCACGATTGTCGGAGGCAGATATGCCACCCAGTTCATAGACGATATATTTGCGGACTTCCCGAACGTCGACATGGTCGTACGCGGCGAGGGTGAGGAAGCCATGCGGGAATACCTTGCACGCGGGAATCCGCGGGGCGTGGCGAACATGTCGTACCGCGAAGACGGGAAGGTCGTGCACAACGAGCCCATTGCGATAAAGCACGTTGCAGACGAAGCGCTGGACCGCTCCCTGAGAAGGATGACGTACAATATCCGGGCCATGAACACGGACCTGGGGATAAAGATAGATTCGATATCGACCTCCCGCGGCTGCCCGTTCAACTGCAAGTTCTGTACTTTCTCTTTAGGTCCTTACGGCGTAAAGCGCCCGTGGGCCGCGCGCAGCCCCGAGTCCGTTGTGGACGAGCTTGCGGAAATCAGGGCCCCGATAGTCGGAATCGTGGATGACAACCCGACGGTCAACATGAACCGCGTGGAGGAGATCTGCGACCTCATCCTCGAGCGCGGTATTAACAAGCGTTACGTTTTCAACGCGCGGATAGATATCTACCGCCGGCCCGCGCTCCTCCGCAAAATGCGGCGCGCGGGTTTTTTCATGGCCTGCATCGGCATTGAATCGACGACGGATGAACTGCTGAAGGGGATTACCAAGGGTTTCACCGTCAAGAAGCTGAAAGAGGCGTGGAAGATTCTCAGGAAGATCGACTTCCATTATCACGGCTATTTCATGCTCGGCCTTCTCGGGGAAACTCTTGAGGACAAGATGCGCATCGCTCCATTTGCGCAAGAGCTGGGCGTGGACACGATGGGCATCCAGATTCTTCGCCTCGAACAGCATTCCCCGATCGCGCAACAGGTGGAGGAGACTCCCGGCTACTTTGTCGACGAGAACGGCTATATCATTTCCGACGAGTTCCCGATCCGCCGCATGAGGAAGATCCGCCGCGAGATCAGCAGGCGTTTCTACACGCCGGGTCAAATGTGGCGGATTGCATCAAAGCTGTGGCGGGCGGAAATCCTTTCAAACGTCGGGTTTCTCGCGGGACTGGGGAAGTTCGCGGGTATCACGTTCTGCAAAAACCTGGTTGCAATGCTGAAACCCGGAAAGCGCCTGACCCATGCGCAGAAGAAACAGGCGGAGGCGCAGGCCAAAGCCGCGGCGGAAAAAGAAAAACAAATACTAAGTGCAAAATAATTAAGCGCCAAGCGCCAAGTACAAAGAAAACCCGAATCATATCTCAAATCTTCTTAGTGCTTCGTACTTGGCACTTTTGTTAGGATACTCCGATAGTGGACGACTCTGAATTCGACTATATCTCCTGGATAAAAGAACAAACGAAGCACGGGAAAAACGTCCTCGTCGGCATCGGAGACGATGCGTCCGTCATCGACATCGGCTCCGGCCGGAAGCTTGTCGTAACGACCGACACGGTTATCGAAGGCGTCCATTGCCGCCTCGAAGACGGGGCCGTCCTCATAGGGCGCAAGTCGCTGGCTGTCTCGATCTCCGACCTTGCCGCGATGGGCTGCCCTGCCGATTACTGTGTTATTGCAGCCACGCTTACAAAAGACACGCCTCGTGATTTCGCAGACGACATCTATCGCGGAATCCGTACGATAGCGGATGTATACAAGGTTGACCTTGTCGGCGGCGACGTCACGACCGGCAAAGGACCGCTCAGCATTACTACAACGGTCTTCGGAATCGCGGAAGGGCTGGAGCCCGTTCTCAGGACCGGTTCGCAGGTGGGCGATGCAATATGCGTGACCGGCTCGCTGGGCGGATCCCTGCGCGGGAAACACCTCAGGTTTGAACCGCGGCTGACGGCCGGCATCGAACTCAACCGGACGTTCCAGGTTACCAGCATGATAGACATCTCGGACGGCCTGGTGCAGGACCTTGCGCATCTTATCGAGCACAGGGCCTTCCACGGCGCCGATATCTTCGCCGAGGCGGTCCCGGTCTCCGATGACGCGCGCGCCCTGGAAGCTGACGATGGAAAAAGCGCGCTCGAGCACGCGCTTCATGACGGGGAGGATTTTGAGCTCTGTTTCACGTGCAGCGAAACGGTTGCGCAGGCGCTTGTCGAGGGCGGCGTCTGCGGCGTTTCTGTTTCAAGAATTGGGACCATCACGGACAGCGGCGCTATCCGGCTGCTGAAGAAGGGCGAAGCGCCGAGCATTCTCAGCCCCGACGGTTACGTACACAGGTTCGGACAGGATGGATAAACCTTCTACCGGCAGCAACGCGTTGACCGTTACGACTGAAAGCGAAGAAGAAACGCTTGCGCTGGGGAAAACCATCGGGGAGGCGGCTGCGCCCGGCCTGTGGGTCGCAATGACCGGCGTTCTCGGCAGCGGCAAGACGCGCCTGGCAAAAGGAATCGCGGAAGGGCTCGGCGTTTTGGACACGGAGGGCGTTGTCAGCCCGACGTATACGATAGCCGCCGAATATTCCGGACGTGTAACTTTTCGGCATTTCGACGCGTACCGGCTCTCGGGCGCTGCCGAATTCGAGGACGCGGCGGGTGATGCGCTGGAAGACGCATCGGCCGTGACTGCGGTCGAGTGGGCTGAAAGGGTTTCTGATGCCCTGCCGAAAGACAGGCTTGAAGTCGCAATCGAGATTACGGGTGATACCGGGCGGCGGTTCAGCATAACCGCGACCGGACCGGGCTCGAAAAAAATGTTGTCAGAGCTTAAAAGGCGCGTGTAGGGGCAAGGCATGCCTTGCCCCTACAAACGCGCGGTGAACTATAGCGGGAGAAAAACAATGGTCCGTATAACCGTAGTCGGCGCGGGCGGCCGTATGGGGCGGAGGCTGCTTGCGCTTGTGAACGAAGCGGATGATCTCGAGCTGGCGGGGGCGGTGGAGCACCCGAAGAACGTCCGCGAGCATGGAAAAGAGCTTGAAGCGCTTGCCGGCAGCGTACCCATAACGGAGGAGCTTCCGGCCGAGCCGGGCGTGGTCGTGGATTTTTCCCTGCCCGCCTCGACGATGAAGCACCTGAATTTCGCGGTCATGCGCGAGGCGCCTCTCGTCTGCGGCGTCACCGGCATTTCGGACGACCAGCTCGACACGATTAACAAGGCTGCGCAGTCCATACCCATACTTCTTGCGGAGAACATGTCGGTCGGCATCAACCTTCTCCGCAGGCTTGTGAGGCAGGTTGCAAAAGAGCTGGAAGACGGCTACGAAATCGAGATAACCGAAACCCATCACCACGCCAAACGCGACGCGCCGAGCGGCACCGCTCTCGGCCTGGCGAAGGCGATTGTCGAATCGACCGAACGAACAAACGACGACTTGATCTACGGGCGGGTAGGAGAAATCGGCGCAAGGCTGCCCAAAGAGATTGGAATTCATTCGCTGCGCATGGGTTCGGAGGTGGGCGAGCACAAGGTCCATTTCGCGTCGACCGGCGATGTGCTTACGCTATCGCACCGCGCATATTCCCGCGATACGTTCGCGCTCGGCGCGCTCCGCGCCGCGAGGTGGATTGTCGACAAAAAACCCGGCCGCTACACGATGGACGATGTGTTAGACGGCAAATAAATCGTAGGGGCGGGTCATTTCGATTGCGGATTTGGGATTTCGGATTGCGGATTTCTCCAAATCCGAAATCTGCAATCCGACACCCGTCCGTCTTGTTAGCCGCGCCGCTTGCGGCGCGAGTATAATCGCGCGGCGAAGCCGCTCAATTAAAAGCCCCGAAGGGGCTTGCCATGAAAGCCCAGGGCGCAGCCCTGGTTTTTTTAATCAGATGCCGCCAGCGGGGGATGAGTTCGGGTTTGGATTGATGTTCAGGCATGGTCCGGAACTTTACTTTGCAGGTTTATGTAATATTATGTCCGGGTCTGTGAATCCGATATGGCTTTCTAATATCGGTCTCGAATTTTTGGCGTTGTCGTCTTTGCCGTTTCGTCCGACGCTGTAAAGGAGAAAATCGTTTCCCTGGATTTTATAAACAAAATATTTGCCTGAGAACGGATCGGTAAGGTATTTCTTCGGCAGGATTTTTTCAAGCTCACTGAGGTTTTTGGGTAGTCTATTGCTGTCGGCTTTAAATATCTGGATTGCCGCCGTAATCATCGTCGCCCGCCACATGATTTCGCAATCCGTCATACTAAGGACACCGGTTCCCGCCCCGTGAGACAGGGCCCTGATCAGATAGCCGTGATACGGGCCTTCCTTGTCAATGCCGAGCTTTTCGTCCAGAGTGCCCTCTCTGATTTCAAGAGGCGCATCGTGCATTTTTTCGGGGTCTGCTTTAACCATGACTTCGCGCATGGTTTTTGCGATCTCCCACTCTTTGCTATAGTCGTGTATCCATGCGCTGTGCTTGGGATAGTATGCTTCCATCTGGGCTCTGAGCTTGGCTCTGGCTTCGGGAGGGAATTCTGTTAAGATTTCGTCCGGGATTTCGAATTTTAATTTACCCTCGATATCTCTTGCTATAGTTGAAAGCGTGTGGTAATAGTCCGACTCGTAAGCTTTACTGAGCTTCTTTCGTATCGGGTGAAGTTGTTTCATGGCTTTGACCAGTTGAGACAGGTTTCCTTTATCGAATTCCCTTGCGACAATTTTCTCGAGAAGCTTCTCAAAAACCATATTCTCAACCGAAACTTCTATCATTCTGTTGATCAGAACCGGGTCCTGCGAAAGCGTTACTCCGAGCCGGATAGCCTTGATATAATCGCTGATCGCGTCAGAACTTCTTCCTTCATGCTCCGCAACCTCAGCGCGCAGAATGAAAAGCTTTGCAGCATTGTTGCTTGACGTCAGAGATGCGATTTTTGCTTTTTGAAAGTCCGAATAGTCGGGTGTGTAGCGCCATTTCTCATAAGAAAGACCTTTTTCAATTTTCTCAATCGCGCCTTTATTCAGTGCAAGTATCTCCTTTATAAGCTTCAAATCGCTTTCGCAGTCGAGGCTGTATTCATCGTGATAAAGTCGGTAAGGCATCATTGAGTTGTCTTTATCTTCGCTTAACCCTGCGAAGGTGATTTCTTCTTCTCCTTCGGTAATAAGGATAGCGCCGTTTTCCTCGTCGGGGATTTTTTCATATCCTGCCGCCCACTGTTTGAACTCCATGCGCAGCTTCGCGGCAAGCATGTGGTTCGATCTTTTCCGGACATACCCAAAGCACAACAGCACGATGAGCACGGCGATTACTAGAATCATTATAATGACCAGTTTTTTCTTCATTCTAATATTCCTCAGTCAAACGCCGGCGGAAAATGCAGTAAGGGCTTGTCTGAGATTCAGGCATCGTCTGTAAGGTTCTTAACTTAAAACTTACGACTTATAACTTTTAACTCCGTACGCTCGGGCTTCCGGGTACAGGTACCAATTTTGCTTCGCAAAATTCGGTACACGTCCCCGATCCCTCGCCAATCCTACGCCTCGCATGCCGGTGCGTCTTCGGTGTCGCCGTGCTCGTGCGTGGAGGTGTCTACTTTGAGGTCGTCGTCGGTGATGTCGTCGGGGCGGGTGCCGGGGTGGCTCTCGAAGTAGTTGCTGAGCGCATCCTTCAGCGCGTCGACGGCGAGGTTGGAGCAGTGCATCTTTATGGGCGGGAGGCCGTCGAGTGCGTTGGCGACGTCCATCTTCGTAATGTGCGCGGCTTCGGAGAGGGTCTTGCCCTTGGCGAGCTCCGTCGTCATCGAGCTTGTCGCAACGGCGGCGCCGCAGCCGAACGTGCGGAACTTGATGTCGTCGATGATTTTGCCATTTACCTTTATCGTGATTTCCATTATATCGCCGCAGGTCGGGTTGCCGACCTTGCCGATGCCGTCGGGGTTCTCGACCTCGCCGACGTTCCGCGGGTTCGCAAAATGGTCCTTGACTTTTTCGCTGTACATTATTTTCCCCCGCCGCCGGCGTCCTGTTTGTACAGCGGCGACATGGCGCGCAGCCTCTCGATGGCCGCGGTCACCTTGGAGATCGTGTAGTCGATGTCCTTTTCCGTGATGTCGGTCGAAAGCGAGAAGCGTATGCTGCCGTGGGCGTGCTCGGGCGAGACACCCATCGCGGTCAGGACGTGCGACGGGTCGAGCGTTTCGGAAGTGCACGCGGAACCGCTTGCGACGCTGATGCCCTCGGCGTCGAGCGAGAGGATTATCCCCTCGCCTTCAACGTAGCGGAAGCCGATGTTCGACAGGTTCGGCAGCCTTTTCGCAGTGTCGCCGTTGACGTAGGTTTCCGGGACTTTTTCGAGAATACCTTTCTCGAGCCGGTCGCGGAGGGCAGACATCTTTTTCGCGTTTTCGTCGAGGTGCATGACGGAAAGCTCGAGCGCTTTCGTAAAGCCGATAATCCCGGGCACGTTTTCGGTACCCGCGCGGCGGTTCCATTCGTGGTGGCCGCCGGTCTGCTGCTTGGTGAACGGGGTGCCGAGCTTCACGTAGAGCAGGCCGATCCCCTTGGGTCCGTGGAACTTGTGTGCCGAAGCGGAAAGCATCGAAATGCCGAGTTCTTCGACATTAATCGGAATCTTGCCGAGCGCCTGCACCGCGTCGGTGTGGACCGGAATTTTATGCTTCGCCGCGATTTCGCAGATTTCCTTTATCGGCTGGATGGTGCCGATTTCGTTGTTGGCGAGCATTATGGTGATAAGGCATGTATCTTCGCGGATAAGCTTTTCGAGTTCCTTCACCTTTACGATGCCTTTTTCGTTTACCGGTACGAGATCGAGCTCGCACCCGCCCGCTTTCTTGAGGGCCTGGAGCGTCTTGATTATCGCGTGATGCTCGATTGGCGAGGAAATGATGTGCTTCTTGTTTTTCTTCCTGCCCGCCTCGAGCGAGGCTTTGATTGCAATGTTGTCGGATTCGGTGCCGCCCGAGGTGAAGATGACTTCCCTGTTCGACGATGCGCCGATGAATCCGACGACTTTTTCGCGCGTAGATTCGATTGCCTTGCGGGCGTCCTGGCCGGCCGTATGCAGGCTCGAGGGATTGCCGAACTTTCCGCTGAAGTAAGGCATCATCGCGTCGAGGACTTCGCCTTTGAGGCGCGTAGTCGCAGAGTTGTCGAGGTATACGGTGCGTTCCGCCATTTTTCCTCCCGGCGGTGGCTGTCTGAAAGTTGATAGTAGAACTCGGCAATTATGGCATTTTCATATCGGGAAGTCAATATGAGAATTGCGGATTGCAGGTTTCGGATTGCGGATTCTTAATTGAGTATGGAACTTTAATCGCTTATGTTCAGACACGGCGACGCGGAGACACGGTGACACGGAGAAAAGAAAAGAAGTTTCAGAACCGTGCCGGTTTTCCAAGATTCGGGTAGCGGCGGGAAAACCACGTGCGGATTTCTTTGCGCTCGGATGCGGAGAGGGCGAGGGCGTCGGCGACGTGGCGGTCGATCTGCGGTTGCTCGGATTTCATGTAAAGGTAGGAAGGGTTGCGTTTCTGTTTTCCGATTATCCGGCTGACCAGTTTCTGAATCTTCGGGTTGCGTTTCTTATCTAATGCAATAAAGGCTTCCTTTACCGCGTCGACGCCGAAGTTGACGGTGTGGTTGATGAAGACGCGCATCAGGTAGCGCATCGGCGTGGAGCACAGATAACCGAGCAGGAGCGGCAGCGAGACCCCGCGCGGGAAGATGCAGCAGCTTGCGTGGTCGAACGGGCCGGGGTGGTTGAGGCGGAAGGTCGGACAGTAAACGCCGGCGAAGGAGAAAGTTATTCCCTTTTTCCCGTAGTAGTGCGGGTTGTCGTGCCGGTGGCCGATGAGTTTTTTCATTTGCGCGACCGAGCTTCGCCGCCAGTCGATGAAGTACCGCGTGGGCACGAAATAATTCGGCAGCCAGCCGCGCGAACTGTCCGAGCGCTCGCCCTTGTCGTACGGCAGGAGATGGCGTTTTCCGAATCGCCCGGGCCGAAAACCGTTTTCGAGTTCATCGCGTTTCAGCTTTGCGATTTCGGCGGGCCTGACGACAAGTTCCGGCTCGGCGATTCTGTAATTTCCGTAGGCGCCGTGCAATTTCCTGATGAACTCGCGGTTCGCGCCCGTGGTCAGGCCGTGTTTGACTTCGGCGGTTTCTCCCACCCGAACGATTTTAATTTGCTTTCTATTTCGGCGAATTTTGCTCTCAGAACGGTGTTCAAAAAAACCCGCAAGCGACGGCCTGCCGATGAAGAATCGCGGCCTGTCTTTCTGCGGATAACCGTAAACCGCCGATTTTTCGCTGACCTTCGAAACTGTCCGGGTGCGGCTGTTTGAAAGAAGAATTTTCCGGGCCAGTTTTTCGAATTCCGGCGAATCGGCATCTGTGCGGGTCAAATCGACGGCAGTAATCCGGTTTCTATTCCGTTTACCGCGTACGGCGATGAGGATGCACGGGTTGACGGCCGCGCGGAAATGCGACGACCTGATGTTTGCGACCAGGCGTACTGAGAAGCGGCTGTTGAGGAATTCCCTGAGCGCGCGGTGACTCGGAATGGTTTCCCATGTGTCGGGAACGAGGAAGCCGAGAACGCCGCCCGTCTTTATGAGTCCGGCCGCATATCCTATGAATGCGGCATAACTGTCCCTGCTGAATCCGAATTTTCTTCCCGCGTCGGTCTTGACACCGTATGGCGGGTTGCCGATGACGAGGTCATACCCGTCCGGCGCCGACGAATGTAGTTTTCTGAATGTTCCCGGCTCAAGGAAGTCGGCACGCAGAAGCTCTGCCCCGGCTCCCGCGCGTTTGAGCTCGCGAGCAGTGCGGCGAAGAGCATTCCGCCTTATGTCGACCCCGGTGAGGTTCAGGCGGGACAAAGGCCGCCGGTGCTTTTTCCATTGACCGGCGAGCGCGACAAGGAAAACGCCGTCGCCGACGGCCGGGTCCAGGACGTTTATTGCCCGGCCGCGGCATTCTTCGAGGGCAAGTCTGCAAATGATCCGCGCGAGCCTTGGCGACGTATCGTAAGCGCCGATTCGCTTGCGTTCCTTCATGGCGGCATTCTAGCACGGCGGAGGTGTTTTCGGAAGTGCGGAAGGCCTGTTATTTTATATGTCACGATTCTGCAAAACCGGTCTGCAAGACCGGATTCTACTAGACAGCGGGCCGGACGCAGGTATAATAGGCACTTGAAGCTCCGCATAATTGAAGAAAACCGGGACGCAGGCGTCTAAAACATTACCCCGGGAGGTATCGTTATGAAACGCCTTCTTTTCTGGCTCCTGATAATTTCCCTTGCCCTTCTTGCACCCATGCCGGCCCCGGTTCTGGGCGAAGACGATGAAGACGGCCCCAACCTTCAGATACCCGAAGACCTGGATAAAAAGGCCAAAGAGTATCTGGAAGAGGGAATCAAGACCTACAAGGAAATGAAAAAGAGGTCCGAGAACCGTCATAATGAGCCGTACAAGCTGCCTACCGTTCGAATGAAGGAATCGGATAAAAGAAAGAAGAAAGTCGAAAGGCTGATTAAGCTTTTCCAGAAAGCCGCGAAGGCTGCTCCGAAGTGTCACATTCCGCCTTTCTATCTCTGCATAATGTACCAGTGGAAGTCGGATTTTGAAAGCGGCGCCAAGTCCTGGGTCCGGAAAGGCAAGGTCCAGGGCGAGAAGGCGATGAAGCTTCTTGACAATTTTTACGAGGCCGCGCTCGAGCTGGCCGATATCTGCATGCGGCTCGAGAAATACGACGAGGCGCTCAAGGCGTACAAAGACGCGCTGAAAATGTCCAAAGGCGAGCTCGACAAGAAACATCAGTACCACATGGGGCTTTTCAACTGCTATCTCAGGGCGAAAAAATGGGACGAGTGCAAGAAAGCCTGGGACGGTTACGTTCGCACCAAGAGTGATATCGACCCGAAGATGAAAGATAGCATAAAGATAGTTTTTCTCCTGGCGAAGCTCGGGAAGTGGGCGCCTCACAACCACGAAAGCAAGAACTACATCGTTCATACAGATGTCTCCGAGTCGTTTGCCAAGGATGTCGCCGAGCAGTGCGAGATTGCATATAAGATGTACAGCAAGGTTTTCAAGCATAAGAACACGGGCGACAAGTTCCACGTGCATATTTTCGCGAGCAGGCAGGGCTTCATGTCGAAGACGGGCGCGCCATCGAACGCGGGCGGTTTTTTCGCCGGTTATACCGGTGCGCTTTACATGCCGAGGTCCAGTAATGCCGCTCGGTTCAACAATACCCTGTACCACGAAGGGTTTCACCAGTTCCTGAACACGGTCACCGAGCACGTGCCGAGATGGTTTAATGAGGGCCACGCGTGCTTTTTCGGTCCGTCGCAGTATTTCAAAGAAGGCGGCAAGCCGAAGATGAAACTGGTCGTGAACCGTAGCCGCTGCCAGAACATCAAGCAGGCGCTGGGAAGAGGGATGTGCCCCAAGCTGCCGGATCTCCTGTATTCGGGCCAGCTCGAATGGAGCCTCAGCGCCGAACGCCCGGCGATATATTACGCCGCGGCGTGGAGCTTCGTATACTTCTGCTGGTTCCACGAAGGCGGCAAGTACAAGAAAATCGTCCAGAAGTTCATGAGCGGCTGCAAGAAAGAAGAGGGCGGAAGGAAGCTTGTCAAGAAAGCCTTCAAGGGAATTAGCATGAGCCAGATACAGGGGGAGTGGTACGCCTATATAAAGCAGCTCAGGTGATTTCGCTGCCCGCGGGGAAATCGTAATAAATTACGCGCGGCCGGAAAACGGCCGCGCGTTTATTTTTTAAGGGATGCAATCTGTTCGAACGGTGTGCTGTTTTCGGAAAGGATTTCTTCGCAGCGGTTTCGCTCATCGGCGAGTATCCTGACCGCGACGCCGCAGTCGCTCGAGAGATGGCGCGGCACCGGGACAAGTTTCACCTGAAGCTCCGCCTTCTTCAGCAGCTTTTCTATGCGTATGGCGTGGGTCGTGCTTTGTACCAGAATTACGTCGTGCATGTTTTATTCGCCGGCGACCTTGGTCACAGCTTCGAGCGCGGCGTCAACCTCTTCTGAAGTGTTGAATGGGCCGGTCGCGAAACGGATCGTTCCGTTCGGGAAAGTTCCAAGCGTCCGGTGCCCGGCGGGCGAGCAGTGCAGCCCGACGCGGCACATCAGGTCGTACTCATCGCCGAAATGCTCAGCCGCGTCCGACTGGCTTACACCCCTGATGTTGAATGAAACCGCAGCCGTCTGCTTCGTCGCGTCTTTTGTTCCGTAAACAGTTACTCCGTCGATTCCGCCAAGCCCTTCGATGAGCCGCGAGGTGAGCTCGGCTTCGTGCTCGCGGATTTTTCCGACTCCGCCTTTTTCCCGTATCCAGCGCATGCTTGCCGCAAGGCCTGCGAGCCCGACTATATTGCACGTTCCGCTTTCGTACTTGTCGGGCAGGAAATCGGGCTGGTGTTGAGTGTCCGAGCGGCTGCCCGTACCGCCGCGGTAAAGCGGGCGCATCTTTTCGATATCGAAGTCCGGTGCAAAGGCAAGCCCGCCCGTACCGGTCGGCCCGAGCAATCCCTTGTGCCCGGTAAAGGAGAGCAGATCGATATTATCCGCGACAATATCGATCGGAACCGTGCCCGCGGTCTGCGCCGCGTCGACAAGATAAGGAATTCCGTATTCCCCTGCAATCGCCCCTATCTCGCGCACGGGCATGATGGTGCCGCAGACGTTGGACGCGTGGATCGTAACTATAAGCTTTGTCTTCGGTGTTATCGCGTTCTCGAATTCGTCCGGGTCCAGTGTGCCGTCGGGACTGCACCGGACTTCGGTTATTTCGATGTCGTTTTCTTCCAGTGCGCGAAGCGGGCGCATAACGGAGTTGTGCTCCATCGAGGTCGTTACGACGTGATCGCCCCGGTTGAGAATGCCGAGGATGGCGGTATTCAGGGCCGCGGTTGCGTTGGGCGTGAAAACTATCCGGAGCGGGTTGTCCAGTCCGAACATTTCGGCGACGACCTCACGCGCCCCGTAGCGGACCCGCTCGGCCTCGGCCGACATCCTGTGTCCGCTCCGACCGGGGTTGGCGCCGACCTCGCGGACGAAGTGCGACATCGCTTCGAGCATGACGTCGGGCTTGGGCCAGCTTGTCGCAGCGTTATCGAAATAGATCATGGTAACCTCAACGCAACACAGTAGCCCGAACGGGGCAACTTGTCAAACGGAATTCCACCCGCGGGCTATTTCTTGAATATGAGCCTGAAACACTCATCTTTTTCTTCATATGTCGCCGTCCAGCCGAGACTCTCGGCGGTTCGGATGCAGTTTTCGACCTGCGTCATCGTGTCGACAATAGCACTCACCTCGCCTGAACCGAGTTCCATTAGAGTCTTGCGGGCCATCAAAACCGGTTGTGGGCACGACAGGCCTCGTGCGTCTACGTTTCTTCCCTCATCCATTTCGACCTCCGCCTAATATTACTCGCGGGCAAGAAGCCCGATGCCGACAACGACGATAAGACCGACAATAACCGCACTCCAGGCGTTTGGTCCCGTGCCGACCGTTTTGAAGTTATGCGCAATCGCCGCTCCTGACATCATTCCAAGCACGAAGATCGCGGCATCGCCGTCGCCTTCGCCTGCCATGAACAGTTGTCTGCCCGGGCATCCGCCGGCGAGCGCCCATGACAGCCCGGCCAAAACCAATCCAAAGAAATTCAACAGGTGTACGTTATGTGCGATAGGCTGCCCGGCAAGGCCCGGATGGAATTGTCCCAGAATAAGATTCAATATAAGCGCCGCGGCGAAGAAAGCTGCAACGCCGCAGAGGAGGTGCGTGTCGCGCATGAGCAGAACGTCGCGAACCGCGCCTACGGAACAGAAGCGCGTTCTCTGGGCGAGGAAGCCGATGACAAGTGCGGCAATAATGGAAATCCAGACCGGTGCGTACATCGCGCCCGGCGGGATTTTGCCCGTGACCGGTTTCAAGGTTTTGAAAAGCGGAGGCGAAGGGTACCAGATGGCAAATATGAGAAGCCCAAGCATCAAAGCAGGCATCGCGATGCCGGTTACGGGTTTTGCCGGGTAGCTGCGCCCGAGACTGAACCCCATTTTGAGAAAAAGGACCGCGATGCCAATGCCGATGGCGAATCCGGCAAGACCGACTATCGCGTTCCAGTCACCGCCTGCCAGGCGCAGGATTGCCCGCCACGAGCAGCCGAGAAACACGAGCGCGCCTATCATCGCGAACATGCCGAGTACGAAACGGATAATCGGCGCCGAACCGGTCCGCGCTCTGAATTCCCTGAACAGGAGCGCGGCGAGAAATGCGCCCAGTACGAACGCCGGTATTTCCGGTCTCAGGTATTGAACGATCTTCGCCTGGTGCAGGCCCAGTGCGCCGACGACGTCGCGCTCGAAACACGCTACGCATATTCCCATGTTGCCCGGGTTGCCGAGCTTCTGCAGCAGCGCGGCGATAATCCCGATTACCGCCCCGACGGCAATAATTCCCCATCTCGAGGCGAAGAATCTGTTGACTTTGTTCATACCCGGTTTCCCCTTTCACCCGAGCGCGGCTCCCCCGCGCCCGGACTCAGGGAGTGCGGGTCAGGGCATGGAGGGAGCGGGCAGGCAGTGCGATGGAAGCCGCCCGGGCTTCCGATGTCTGCCTCAGAGCTGAAGATGTATGATAGACCTGAGTTTTTTCACTGCGAGTAGCGTCTCCATTCATGTAAACGACGACAAAACTATACAGATATTGGTTTTTGATGTCAAGATGAATGTGAAGTGCACCCCTGATCCGCACGGAAAACTGTTTTCGATTGCACGCGGGCCATGGACCGGTATAATGATTCAGCCCGATTGCTCTCTTTCTGAAATAGATGGAAAATCGTCAGGCACCGTATCGGAGGGCGGCAAATGGAGCCGATTGTCCTGCGCTGGGAAGAGCCCGAAATCGAAGAAGGTTTCGCCTGCGAGTTTTTCGACGCGAACGGCGTCGGCGGTTACGCCGCCTCTACAACCTTCGGCGCCAACACCCGGCGTTATCATGGCCTGCTGGTTGCCGACATGGGGCCGCCGCTTGGACGTGTCGTAACGTTATCGAAACTTGAAGAGACGGTCCTCGTAAACGGAAGCGAGTACGAACTCTCCACCAACCATTACCGCGGCACCGTCCACCCGAAAGGCTACAGATACGTCCGCGAGTTCCGCAGGGCTGAATGGCCCGTCACGGTGTTCGAGTTCGGCGGCGTAACCGTTGAAAAACACGTGTTTACCGTTCACGGCGAGAACACTGTCGTGGTTTTCTACAAATTGATTAAGGGTTCGGGGCCTGTGAAGATGCATGTCCGGCCCCTTGTCGCGTTTCGAAACTATCATTCGCTCACGCATGAGAACTCAACGCTTAAGCGCAAACTGACCGAGGTTCCAGGCGGTTTCAGCATGCGCCCATATGATTCCCTGCCCGGGATGACCGTGTTTCATAACGCGTCCGGTACATCCGATGAATATCACTGGTATAACAGCTTCCGCTACGATATCGAGCGCCGGCGCGGACTCGATTTCGATGAAGACCTTTTCATGCCCTGCGCGCTTGCTTTCGATCTGGCAGAGGGAAAACCGGCGTGGCTCGCGGCGACCGTCGAATCCAGGACCGGATTTGAATTTGAGAAGGTTTTGGAAGCGGAATTGAGCCGCAGACGTTCCGTTTGCAAGTCCGGCGACTTTGATGTGCCGTGGGCGCCTCATATCGCGGCGGCTGCCGAGGATTTCCTTGTCGTCCGTTCCGACGGGACTCACGGCCTGTTTGCAGGTTACCCCTGGTTTGCCGAATGGGGGCGCGACGCGATGATTTCAATCCCCGGCCTGCTGCTTGCCCGCGGACGCTTCAAAGAGGCCGGCCGGGTGCTGCTCCGTTTCGCGTCGGGGATGAAAGACGGGCTTGTGCCGAACTTCTTCTCGGAGGAGGGGGGAGAGTCGGATTACAATACCGTTGACGCGTCGCTGTGGTTCATACACGCGACGGCCGCACACTTTGATGCAAGCGGCGACAAGGCCCTGCTCGAAGAGCTTTACCCGAAAGCCGTCGAAGTCGTCGAATCATATATGGCCGGAACGATGAACGGGATAAAGATGGATTCGGACGGACTCGTGCGGCACGGGCCGCGGCTGACGTGGATGGACGCCAAGGTCGGCGACTGGGTCGTAACTCCGCGTGCGGGAAAAGCCGTCGAAATTTCCGCGCTCTGGTATAACGCGCTCGCCTCGCTCGCCCGGCTTTCAAAGGTCGTGGAAAAACCTGCGGACAAGTATATCGGCCTCTTGCCGCGCATCCGGAAGAGCTTTGTCGAGAAGTTCTTTTTCGAGCAAGGCGGTTATCTCTATGACGTGCTTGAGGAAAATTATAAAGATGCTCGCGTTCGGCCCAACCAGCTTTTTGCGGTCAGCCTTCCCTATTCGCCGCTTCCGGACGAGATTCGGAAAGGCGTTGTGAGCGTAGTAAGCGAACGCCTTGCCGTGCCCGGCGGGATCAGGACGCTCGCGCAGGATGAAGATGGTTATCAGGGGTGTTATCTTGGCGATCAGACTTCGCGTGACGGCGCATATCATCAGGGAACGGCGTGGCCATGGCTCCTGGCGCCATATGCGAAGGCATACGTTCGCGTGAACGGTTATGATATTCCCTGGTTGAGGAAGCTGATTGAACCGGTTCAAGGCCTTCTGTCGCGCCAGGCAATCGGCCAGATGCCTGAAATTCTGGACGGTAATGAGCCTTATACACAGCGTGGCGCGTTCGCCCAGGCATGGTCTGTAGCAACTGTTCTTGAAATCTTTGAGATGATTAATAATGCTCCGGAGTTCCAGGATGCTTAGAAGACCGGCAAGAATGAAATACGATTATCGGATGTTCACGTAATTGTCATATTTTCAGGGTCGATTTGTGTACGGTTTCGCGACACTGTAACTGGCAGGTGCCAGTTTCTGTTCGAAATCCGGTCAGTCAATGCCGAGTCGTTTCATTATCCTGTAAAGGGCGGCTCGTGAGATTCCCATCTCCTTTGCAGCCTTCATTTTATTCCCTTCGCTCCTTTCGAGTATTTCTTCTATATATGCCCGCTCGTATTGAGCCAGGATTTTACTGAAATCCGCATGTGATAACTTGGATATTTTCTTGACTGCCGGTAACGGCAGTTCCCCCATTGCCTCAGCGGGGTCAACCACTTTTGTTTTGCGCGGTCTTTCCCGATGGGCAGGCCCTGCCGGCGGACCGGGCTCCGGTTCGGCAGTATCAGGTGAAGGTCCGCTATCCTTTTGAGACTGGGTCTCCTGAGGTTGTACCTGCTCGGCCGGGGCGGGGCTCGGGGCGGGTTGGGCGGATTGTGTCGGAAGGGAATCCGGGCTTTGAATAATCCTTCTTGAGCGCCTTTCGGCAAGCGCTTTTTCATACTCAGCCGCGTCGGATTCTGAAAGACCGCTTTTTATGACAGCTGCCGCCTGGTTTGCATGATCGCGTGCCAGTTGTGCGGCGCTGGCATCGCCTATCCGTGAATGCACATTGGCAAGCCAGTCATAGGCTTCTTCGACGACAGGAAGGTAGCCGTTGGCCTTGGCCTCGTCGACGGAGCGCTGAAGTACGTCAACTGCCGTGGTAAGGTTCACGCCGCCGGAACGCGCTATTGTCGCGCCTTCTTCGATCAGGAGCCGGTGGCGGTAGAAAGCCGAGCCGGGTATAAAAGGCAGCCGGGCAAGAAACGCAATTCTCTGCAGCGCGCTGTTTATGTTGCCTTCCGCCGCCTCCTGTCTGCACAGGAGAATCTCCCATTCGAATCGCTCGAGAGGCGTCGCGACCGCGAACCTGCTCGTGCCGAGCTGCTCGAGCACGTTTCTTGCCGCTGTCAGGTTGCCGGACGAAAGGGCGATGCTTATTTCAAGTTCCGCGATTTTCAAGAGCAGGAAAGAGAAAGGCTTTCGCGCCGCGCTCATGAGGGTCACAAGCTCCTTTCTCGCCTTGTCGTGCTGACCCATGAGTATCATCCAGCGGGCACGGAAAACGTGTGCGGTATCGACAACCGTAAAGGCGCCTGCCTTTGAGGCGGCGTCGAGTATCTCCTTCAGCTCACCGGGGATCTCACCGTACCGCCCGGTGACGAAGAGGATTTCGAGAATAAGCTCGGCGGGGCGGAACGCGTGCGGTTCGTCGACCGTAGGTTTCAACCGTTCATATGCGGAGCGCGCAAGCGCCTCAGACAGTGCGAGGTTTCCCTGCAGGAAGGCAAGGCGGGCGCCGTCGGCGTTGCAGGTCGCCTCGGCTATTGTCAGTTCTATTCTGCGCGCCGCCGTTTCAGCCGTGTCCAGTTGCGAGCGCGCAACTGAAAAATCACCCCGAACCAGCGCGGACCATGAAGTCCGGCGGAGCGCTTCCACCCTCTTGCTGGTCGATTCGATACTCAGGGCGTGGGTGTAAGCGCGACGGGCATGCGTTGCAGCCTCGGTGGTGCGGCCATCGAGCGTGAGGGCGGTGTCGCGCTCAACCAGCGCGTGTACGGCGAGGAATCTCTCGTCCAGGACCAGAGCAAGTATTGCCGCCCAGCCGAGTTCCTCGTCCGCGGCCTGAAACTGGCCGCGGGCAAGGAGTGCGCGGGAATGCTCCAACGATAGTTCCGCTTCCTGGCGGTGCAGGCGGTGTTCCCGGACGAGGTTGAGGGCGGTGCGTGCCGTTTCTTCAAGGTCGTTGAGTCTGCCCAGCCTTCGGAGGTATGCGCACCTGTCAATAAGCAGGCCGGAGAGCACTTCAGGTCCACTTGTTTTTCCCGACAAATCATCTATGGCTGTATCGCAGGCCGCAAGAGCTTCTTCAAGGCGGCCAAGAGATGCAAAAGCCTTTGCCTGGACCTGCTTGAGTTGCTCCGCATCCGAGTCTGGGTCTGCTGCGAGGGCGCTTTTAATCATATTCAGCGCCTCCTGTGCTTCGCCACGTCTTAGCGCCAACTCAGCGGCGGCGGCGGTGATTTGCGGGCGCAGCCTCGTGGTTTCGATACTGCTTCCGGTAAGAGCGGCCAGTGTTGTGCCGGCCGTATCCAGTTCTCCGATTGAAAGCGCGGTCACCGCCTGTTCGAGCGCAAGTCGCAGAAAGGTTTCCGTCCGCTTGGGGTCAGTCTTGGCAGTGGTTACCGCTTCGCCCAGCGCTTCGAGCTTTTTGTACTTGGAGCCTAAAATGGAGGCGGCGCGAACGGCGCGCTCGAGAACGCCAAGGCGCTCTTCCTTGCCTTGAGCCGGCATAAGGTCCCGCTTTTCTATCAGCTCCAGCAGGCTTTTTGCAGTTTCGGCATCCCCCGAGGCGATACGTTTGTCCACTACTTCCATTGCAAGAGGCATACCGTATTTTTTGTCCCCTGCTTCGATAAGGTAATGCGCGGCCAGAAGGCGGGATGCGGTATCGCCGCGCTCGGACAGTGCCAGATGGTGCATTCCCAGCCGGCGGTTATGCGCCTTGAAATGCCTTTCAGGCATGGCCGCTGCGATTGCACCACGCAGGAAAGAGCCGGCAATTCTGAATGATCCGTCGACTTCTTCTCTGATGAAACCTTCCGCGATTAATCCTCGGACCACGGGGTAAAGCACGACCGGTCTTTCGCGGAGAAGGTTGCCGAGGTCTTCAAGCGTGAAGTTACCGCGGAAAGTTACGCATGCGCCCGCAACCTCGCGCGGCTGGTCAGGAAGATTTTCCAGCCGTTTTTTCACAAGGTCGGCAGGCGTTTCGGGTCGCACGACGGACGGATCTTCGGGATAAGTCCAGTGCCCGTTTGGATCGCGGGAAAGCACTCCGGTTGCCGCTGCGAGCCGAATGGTCTCGACTACGCTTCTGGGGAGCCCGGCGGATGCCTCGTGTACGACGCGGACGAAGTCCTCGGGCGGATCGGCGTCGCCCAGCAGGCCGGCGATTATTCGCCTGGACGCGGAAAGGTCGATAGACAGGAGTTCAACGGTTTCAACCAGTTCTTCCCGCATAAAAAGGCTTGCCAGCGCCTCAGGTAACGCGGGGTTTTCAGAAGCCATGAGGACTGCCAGTCGGTGCCCGCGCTTGTTTTCATGGTGAAGCATGTTGAGAAGAATCAGCAGGAATTCCCGGCGCCTGCGCCCGGAAAGATGGATATCGTCAATTACTACAAGCACCTGAGTTTTTGCCGCAATCTCCAGCAGCTGATTCAGGAGCGTGACGGCTCGAGCCGGCGCAGAGCCGGTGGCCGAGGCATAGGCGGAAAGCGCCTGTGTCGCCGGCAGGTTTGCCGCGGGCCCCCGGGCGGGTCCGGCGAGCGAGATTATTCCTTCTGCAATCTTACGGATGCCCGCATCGGCGGTTTCATGCGGCCGCACGTCGGCGCGGATTATGCGGAAATCCTCCATGTGCGCCACTGCTGAAAGTTCGTCCAGCATAATGGAGCGCCCGGAGCCGGACGGCCCGCAGAGAATCATGGCATTGCACCCGCTGCCGCCGAGATTCGTAAGGAAGGTGCGGAATTGCTCTTCAACGTTTTCGCGGCCGACCACGCCGCCCGCGAGCAGCCCCGGATGACCGTGCTCGAGTTCGAGCGGCATGTCTTTTCCCGTCGCGGTGGAAAACAGTTCAATTACGCGGTTAGAGTCTCCGAACCGGTCGATCGGGTTTCGGGAGAGAAGCCGCATTATTATTCGCCCTACCGCCGGAGGCAGGTCGGGTGCGAGAGAGATAATGTCAATAGGTACGTAGGAATCGAGGTTCCGCAGGAGATCATGCACCGTTGCGCCCGGCACCGGGCGCCTGCCTGCAAAGGTCTCGTAGAGGCTTACACCCGAAGCATAGAGGTCGGCGCGCCCGTCGAGCAGGCTTACGCGCGCAATCTCGGGCGCAAGATATGCCGCGCTTCCCGGAAAGCGGCGGCCAAGCCCGGCAAGCGGTCTGGTTACGAACTCGGGATCAACCAGCTTCGCGTGAAAACCGGCCGGCGTTTCCAGAATAATAATGTTTTCAGGCTTTACGTTGCCGTGGATGAAACCGCCGGCATGGAGAGCATGGAGACCGCGTAAAACCTGACCGAAGACTGCAAGCACCTCATCGGGCTTTTTACCCGGCGCCCAGGTTTCCAGGCTTGTACCGCGAACATATTCGGCAGTATAAAAGAACCTGTCTTCGTAGCGGCCGAAATCGAAAAGGCGTACAAGATTCGGGTGGTTGATTTTCGCCAGTTCCCGGAATTCATGTTCATATCGCTCAACCCATGCCGGCTCGGCAAAGGCCCTGTCAACTATCCTGAGGACTCGCTTCTGCCACTCGGAACGCCTGTCGCGAACCAGCATTACGGGACCGAGGGTGCCCAGAGCAAGCTCCTCGATTGCTTCAAACCTTTCTGCAATGATTTGCTTGCCTTCTGCCATATTACTGACCGGAAAACGGACAAACTTGATTTTGGTGTGTATCTATTCCGAACGCAATAGAATATATTATCAGGCCCGATATTTGGAATCAATGGCAAATCGTGAAAATATTTCCGATTTCACAATAAATTCCGAATTACCTGACAAACGGGCAGTGAACGTATTATGGAACTCTCGTGACATTTCCGCGACGGCTCTTATAGCACTTATAGCTCTGTAACTCAAACAAATAGCCGGAAATCCGATAGTGTGAATAATTTCACGAATTAGCCCTTGACATCATAACCGATTTTTAGTAAAGTTGAATCAGACACTTGGCCGCTGATGAGTTTCAAAGTGTCCGGAAAAGATACGGTGTCATGGGAGCGGACAGTAAAACCCTGTTATGGGCCGGCACGATTGGCCGGAAGGAGTACACTATGTTGTTCGCGCTTATTGGCAGGTACAATCCTCAAGAACTGGGGAAAGTACACGAAAAGGAAAACGAGATATTCGAATCTCCGCCTGAGGGCATAAAAGTAATCGGCCGCTACACGATGGTCAGCGGCCGCGGCGGATTTACAAACATCGTGGAAGCGGATTCCGCAGAGGCGCTTGCCGGGCTTCTGGTGCGGGCTTCCGGCTGCATCGAGTTCGAAGTGGTTCCGCTTGTGCAGACGGCGGGCGGAAAAGTGGTCGAGCTTATTTCGCATCACCGGGGCGAAATGGTGCCGATGCACGGCCCGGTCGACGTGCCCGAGGGCAAACCCGAGATAGAGGTTATCGGGCTCGAGGAGAGGAAGTTCGACCCGCCGGCAAGTATCGTCGAGGGCGCCTATGTAAGCGGTTTCGAGGACTACGAGCGGCTTTACGAGCGCTCGGTGAAGAATCCCGGGAAGTTCTGGGCGGAAATCGCCGAAGGACTGGACTGGTTCAAGAAATGGGACAAGGTTGTTGAGGAGGACTTCAACGAGGCAAAGGTCAAGTGGTTTCTCGGCGGCAAGCTGAATGTTTCCCATAACTGTCTCGACCGCCACCTCCACACATGGCACCGCAATAAGATCGCCCTCATCTGGGAGCCGGAAGAGACGGGCCGGGCCCGGATGTACACATACGCAAGGCTCCACAAGGAAGTATGCAAGTTTGCAAACGTCCTGAAAAGCCAGGATATTAAGAAGGGCGACAGGATCACCCTCTACATGCCGATGATTCCGGAGCTTCCGATCGCGATGCTGGCCTGCGCCCGCATCGGCGCGGTTCACAGCGTGGTCTTCGGCGGTTTCTCGGCGGAATCGCTGCGCGAGCGCATCCTCGACAGCGGCTCGAGGCTCCTGATAACCGCGGACGGCGGCTATCGCGGAGGCAAGATAATAAGCCTGAAGGAGAACGCGGACGACGCGCTCGAGGATTGCGACTGTGTCGACCGCGTGATAATCGTGCGCCGCACGAAAACGCCGATAGCGGTCGTTGAAGGGCGCGACCTGTGGTGGCACGAGTTGATGAAAGACGCGTCACCGAAGTGCGAAGCGGAGGAAATGGATTCCGAAGATCCGCTTTTCATCCTCTACACCAGCGGCAGCACGGGCAAGCCCAAGGGCGTTCTGCACACGAGCGCAGGTTACCTCGTCTATACAATGCAGACTTTCAAGTGGGTGTTTGACGCCAAGGACGAGGACATTTACTGGTGCACGGCCGACCTGGGCTGGATTACGGGCCACAGTTATATCACCTATGGCCCGCTCGCGGCGGGCGCGACCTCGATCATGTTCGAAGGCGTTCCGACCTATCCCGAGCCGGACCGCTACTGGCGCATCGTTGAGAAATACGGCGTTACGATCTTCTACACGGCGCCGACGGTTATCCGCGCGCTTCAGCGTTTCGGCTCCAAATGGCCCGACAAACACGACCTCTCGTCGCTCCGCATTCTCGGCACCGTCGGCGAGCCGATCAACCCCGAAACGTGGATGTGGTATCACAGGGTTATCGGCGGCGAGAAATGCCCGATTGTGGATACGTGGTGGCAGACCGAGACCGGCGGCATAATGCTTGCCCCGCTGCCGGGCGCGGTCCCGAGCAAACCGGGCTCCGCTTCCATGCCGCTGCCGGGCGTGCAGCCGAAAATCGTAAACAAGGAAGGCAAACCTGCCGGCAGGAACGAAGGTGGCTATCTGATAATCGAAAAATCGTGGCCCGGCATGATGCGCGGCGTCTATAACGAGCCGGAGCGGTTCAAGGAGACCTATTTCTCCCAGATGCCTGGCGTCTATTTCACGGGCGACGGTGCGCGTGTCGACGACGAAGGCTTCTACTGGCTGATGGGGCGCATAGACGACGTGATAAACGTCTCCGGCCACAGGATCGGGACGGCCGAGGTAGAGAGCGCGCTTGTCTCGCACGACGACGTGAGCGAGGCCGCGGTCGTCGGTTTCCCGCACCCGATAAAGGGCCAGGGCATATACGCATTCGCGACCCTGCGCGAAGGCGTCGCCAAATCCGACCGGCTGCGCGGCGAACTGATAAAACACGTACGCGGCGTTATCGGCCCCATCGCGACGCCCGACGTGATACAGTTCGCCGACGCGCTTCCGAAGACGCGAAGCGGAAAAATCATGCGCCGCATCCTCAGGAAAATCGCCGAGGGCGACACCGACAACATCGGCGACACGTCGACGCTGACCGATCCTTCCGTCGTGGACAAACTTGTCGACGAGAGGGAGAGCGTGCAGAAATGATGAAGTATGAATTATGAAGGATGAAAATAATAAATAATTAGCCGGCGAGTTTACTCGCCGGTTTTTTTGTCATTCCGGCGTAGGACGGAATCCAGGATTAATATGTAGGGGCAAGGCATGCCTTGCCCCTGCATTAATATATAATCAGAATATATAATCGGACCATCCGCTATTGCGGCGGGTGGTCCGTTTCTGTTATAATCCGCGCCGGGAGATGTCATGGAAATACTCGTCTGGTGCGCGGTCATTATCGGAAGTTATCTTATCGGTGCGATACCGTTCGGGTGGATCATCGTTAAGCTCCTTCGCGGCGTCGATATCCGCACGACGGGCTCGAAAAACATAGGCGCGACAAACGCGGCGCGTGAACTCGGCAAGAAATGGTTTCCGGTCGTGCTGTTTCTCGATGCCGCCAAAGGCGCGGGGCCTGCGCTCATCGGGCGGTTCCTCCTGGCGTCATACTCTCCGCACCTCGGAATAGTTGCGGGCGCCGCGGCCATTGTCGGGCACATGTTCCCGGTTTACCTGAAATTCATAGGCGGCAAGGCGGTTGCGGCCGGAGTCGGGGTTATGCTCTCGCTCGTAACTTACCCGACACTGATTGCGCTTGGAGTGTTCATTATAGTATTTGCGCTGTTCCGTTACATTTCCCTGAGCTCGCTTGCCGCGGCTGCGGCGATTATTCCCGGTCATATCTTCCTTAACAGGGATACTTTTTTCTCGGATGGATTTCCGCTTACAGTTTTCATCGCCGTCGTAGTGCTCGCGGTTTTCGCGCGGCACATAACGAATATCAAACGCCTGCTCGCCGGGACCGAGCCGAAAGTTGGCGGCGGCAGGACGTTCGGGAAGAAGCAGGATAAAGAATCCGCGCAGCAGGGGGAAACGGCTGCGGTGCAATCGGATTCTGCGGAATAGGAAGGAATCCAGTTATGAAGAAGAAAACGATCGCAATCATCGGCGACGGGGCGTGGGGGACGGCGCTCGGGCTGGTCGCGGCCGAGAACGGGCACGGCGTGCGGATATGGGGCGCGTTCCCCGATTACGTCGCCGAGGTCGCAAGGTCGCATGAGAATACGAAATTCCTGCCCGGCATAAAACTCCCGGACGTGCTCGAGCATACCGCCGACTTCGCGGAAGCGGTCGATGGGGCCGACCTCGTGCTGAACGCGACGCCGACCCAGTTCGTTCGCGGCGTTTTTGAAAAGCACGCCCGGTTCGTGCCCGACGTGCCGATTCTTTCCGTCTCCAAGGGAATCGAGATCGGGACTTTCAAGCGCGCTACCGAGATTCTCGAAGAGTTCCTGCCGGAGCGTGCCGTTGCCGTGCTGATGGGGCCGTCGCACGCGGAAGAAGTTGCAGGGCGCATGCCGACGGCGGTGACAATCGGCGCGACGGACGAGCGGCTCGCCGTAAGCGTGCAGCAGCTTTTCAACACCGGCAGGTTCCGCGTTTACCGTACGATTGACAGGGTCGGCGTCGAGGTGGGCGGCGCGCTCAAGAACATTATCGCCGTATGCGCGGGAATACTTGACGGCCTCGGCCTCGGCGACAATACGAAGGCCGCGCTCCTTACCCGCGGGCTCGTCGAGATGGCGAAGCTCGGCGTCGTGCTTGGGGGCAGCCGCGAGACGTTCTACGGCCTTTCCGGCATGGGCGACCTTGTCACGACATGTTATTCACCGCATGGCCGTAACCGCGCCGTCGGCGAGCGGCTCGGCAGGGGCGAGACGCTTCAGCAGATTCTCGACTCGATGGAAAAGGTCGCCGAGGGCGTGTGGACAACGAAGGCCGTCGTGCCGCTGGCGAAAGAGCAGAACATCGAGATGCCGATAGCGGAAGAGCTTCACCGCGTCCTGTTCGAGGACCGCAAGGTGATGGAGGCGATTGACGCGCTCATGTCCCGCGACTGGAAGGCGGAATAGGAAGTGCTGAAGTTAAGAAGTGTTGAAGTGCTGAAGTTATAAGGTGGGCGGGCCAGCGGCCCGCCCGTTATTTTCGATTGTTAATTATTTTTTTATTTGTCCCCTGATTCCACATTCTTTTCGGAATAACTTTCAGGTTTCGGTCGCGGCGTGTCTGCCACAGGCTGCAGGTCTGCAACTTTAATCTGTTTCCGCCACGGGGGTATGTACACCACTTTCCAGCACCATGCCTTTGCCCTGTCGCTGGAGAGGTATCGCCTGATTTCAAAAAAAACAAAACTTGCGATGGCAATGCCGAAAATTATAAGGATCAGGAAGACGAGCTCCGGATTCCCGATTGAAGAAGGGCTGAGCAGTCTCTGGAATGATACGGCATCATAGAGGAAACTCACGAGAAGGACAATCATAAGGATAATCTGTACCCAGCAGAGGACCAGCAATCCCATGCGCCCGGCGTTCGACTTCCACGCAAAAGCGGGTGCGAAAATAATGATCAACAGACCGGCTACAAGGACCGCGACTGGATAAACTTTTATAATCCAGTTCCCGCCGAGGATACGAAAGAACCTGGGTTCTTCCATTACGGTAAAGAGAATTATCGATACCTGGAATATTCCAGCAACAAGAAAGGAGAAAGCGAAGCGAATGGCGGATTTCCCGACGTTCCTGTCAATCCTGGACAGCGGGACGAAGTCGAATTCGTACCTGACGTGAGGGGCCCTGAAATATCCCCATAACGGTATGATAATCCCAAAAAACGAAAGAACCAGCAGGATCAATGGAAAAAAGAATTCTGAGTCGAGGCTTCGATAGTAGTAATATCTCTCGTCGAAAGCTTCATTCAGAAGGCTACCAAACATTATGGTTATACCAAGCCAGATAAAAATCGAAAGAACGGTCAGCAGAATCCTCAGCGAGCCGATGCCCCACGTCTTTCTCATCAGTATGCCGGAACCGGCAGTGAAGCTTGTCACGAGAGGTATAAGTAAAATTAAGAATGCTACCATGAGTTCACTCGTTCCGGGCCTGTTCCAGGATTCCAGCGCCGCGACGATGATGCTGAAGAGTAACGCCAGAAACCAGAGGCTGACAAGCAGAAGAATTCTGCCGATCGAGTTTACGGGATGGAACGAACCCCACCAGGGAAACGGTTTCCTGGGCGCGCGGAGCCACAACCCACCGTCTTTTGAACGGATAATATCTTCAGTGATTTTCTCTCCCATTGGTAAGTCTTTTTTCAGCACCATATTCTCTTAACTTTTGTTTTTGGGGCTGTTACATGCGCCATACTATACTTTTATTATTTTGTATTTGCTTGTTCCGAGGCCGATTTTTTCGGCGTGGGTGAACTGGTCGCGGACCTCGAAGTCGGGGTATAGTTCTTTGAAGACGTCGCCGTTTCTTTCCGCTATCAGGTCGTAGGATGCGGCGTCGACGGCGACGGGGTCGCGGCCGGCGACGAGGCCGATGTCGGGCACGATGCGCGGCTCGTCGATGCCCATGCAGTCGCAGCTCTCGGTGATGCGGGTCAGGAAGTTTATATAACCGACTTTTCCGCCCAGTGCGGCGGCGGCTGCAAGCGCGTATTCCGCAATCCGCTCCTGCAGGTCCCGCCCCATGTTTCCCCAGTCGAACTCGATCGCGCTGAAACGGCAGACCGAGAAGCACTGCCCGCACCCGATGCATTTTTTCGCGTTTATCTGCGCGACTTTTTTCTTCTTTTTTACCAGCTTTATGGCGTTTTCCGGGCACCACTTGACGCACTCGCCGCAGGCCGTGCATTTCAGTCTGTCCGCCTGCGGGCGCATGTGCGAGTGCTGGGCGCGCTTGCCGCCGCGGGACGCGCAGCCCATGCCCAGGTTCTTTAGCGCGCACGCGAATCCGGTGCCGATGTGACCGGTCGCGTGTGAGAGCGTAATCATGGCGTCCGCATGCGCGAACTCGGACGCGATGTGCGCCTGCCTGAAATGTTTTCCCTTTATTTTGATTGCGACGCCGGACTGGCCGCGCAGGCCGTCGGCTATGACCAGGGGGGCGCCGCAGTTCCTGAAGTTGTATCCGTGTTCGTCCGCGAGCGCGAGGTGGTCCACGGCGTTCCCGCGCTGACCGCGGTAAAGGGTCGTTGTGTCGGTGAGGAACGGCTTCCCGCGTCGGCGCCTGATTTCATTTATTATGTATCCGGTGTGTTTGGGCGCGATATGACCGGTGTTGCCTTTTTCGCCGAAATGGATTTTCACCGCGACGAGCTCGTCCGGGGAGAACACCTTGTCCAGGCCGGCTGCCGAGAAGAGCTTTTTCAGCTTGCCCTCGAAGTTGAATTCCCGGACAGAGCCTTCAATCGGCGCGAAATAGACTTTTTCAGGCATGGTGGTCGCTCCGGCGCGGTTATAGGGATTGAACCCGATACGCGGGCAAGTATATGCAGCGTTGTTCTTTCATGCAAGCGATTTTTACAGGCGTTCAAAGCTTGCCTTTTCATCGGCAGGATGATATTATTATTCTGAAAATTTCCGGGCGGGGCGACAGGACAGGAGAAGAAAAACATGCTTAGATTCCATGCATTGGCCGGTGTTCTGCTGATTACGGGCATAATGTTTTCCGGGTGCGCGGCTCACCGCTACAAGCTGGTTTGCACAAGCCCGGAACTGCCCGTAGAGCACGGCGGGCTGAAAGTTGCGAAAGTGGATGCGACGGTAGTATGCGCCGACGACCTGTACGATCCCGATACGTGCCCCGTCTTTTTCAGGCTGGTCATTGAGAACCCGACCAAGAAGAAGCTGCCGATCGACTTCAACGGTCTCAAGCTGGTGCTGGATGACGGCAAGGTGCTGCGGCCGGACTTTCTGCCGGGCAGCAGTGAGCCCGGGGTTCCCTTTCAGGAGCGAATGCGTCGAATCAATTTTCACCAGACCGGCCTGGACGTCGAATACATCTGCATCGCCGAAGACGCCACGGCTTCGGAGAAAGTGGACCTCAAAATAGACTCGATGGTAGGCGGGATTGCGCTCCTGATGCCGGGTTACCACTGCGTGCTGAGAATCGGTTTTAACGTCGGCAAGGAGATTGAGCGCTGCACGCTGGTTATGACGCTGGGCAGGGGATCGAAGAGGCTTGAACTGAAATGGGGCACGGAGAGGAAGAAAGGTTGAAGTATGAAGGATGAAGTATGAAATGAAGAATATATTAATAATATACTCAAGTTGACTGCGTTTTGACAAGAACGCGAAAAAGCTGTCAGCATTCAGCTATCAGCTTTCAGCTTAAGACGAAATACCATAGAAGCAAGTTCAAAGGTTCGAAGGTCATAACTTTTGAACTTTTGAACCTTCGAACTTTTCAACCTTATTCGGATTACGGATTGGAAGCGACGCGGAGACTATGAAGAGGAATATATTTATCTCGGGCCGGCCCGGTATCGGCAAAACGACCGCCGTTCTGCGGCTCTCAAAGCTCATGCTCAATATCGCCGGCGGGTTTGTCACGGAAGAGATCCGCGAAGGCGGCAAGCGCCGCGGCTTCACCGTACGCGACCTCGTTACCGGTGCGGAGGGACGGCTCGCGCACGCTGCCCATGAGAGCGATCACGTCGTCGGCCGCTACCGGGTGGACCTTGAGTCGTTCGAGGAAGTCGGCGTCCGCGCGCTTGAGGACGCGCTCCAGCGCGACGGTCTTATTCTTGTCGACGAAGTCGGCAGGATGGAGCTTTTTTCGCTCGAGTTCCGCCGCCTGTTCACGGAATGTCTCGACAGCGATCAACCCGTTGTCGCAACCATAATGCTCAAGCAGGAGCCTTACGCCGACGCGATCAAGCGGCGCGACGACGTCGAGCTCGTAACCATCGATCTCGCCAACCGCGACACGCTGCCGAATAAAATCCAGGCCAGGCTGCAGGCGCTGGCGTAGGAAGAAGGGATAAGGAAGAAAGTATGAAGTGTAAAGGATGAAGGATGAAATTAATAATATAATTAGCCGGCGAGCTTGCTCGCCGCGTTCTTCGAAAAGGGAACAAGGGAAGAGGGGAAAAGGGGAAGAGGGGAAGAGGGGAAGAAGTACCAAGTACCAAGTACCGAGTACCGAGTAACGAATAATGAATGAAATTATGAATTCAGAATTATGAATTATAAAATAAAAAACTCAGGCCTCAAGACTCAGAGCTGATTTTTGATCGAAGGACCGAATGACCGAATAACCGAATAACTGAATAACTGAATAACTGAATAACTGAATGACTGAAATAATTTATATGCAGAAACCTGCCCCTGTTAATTAATCAACTCCAGAGCCCGCGTTATTATTGCGGTTTCGTCGAGCATGCCGCGGCAGCGCCATGAGATGTGCGCGAGGTCGAAGGCGACCGAGACAGAGCCTTTGCCGGATTCGAGCGCCGCCTTGAGTGAGTCGAAAAGCCTTTTGTCTTCCTTGATCGATGCGATGATGAACTGCAGGCGGTCGCGCATGTAGCCGAAGGCCGGGCCACCGCCTGCGCGGGCTTCCTTCTGCGCCATCAGCCCGGTCAGGCTTTCAAGTTCCTGCAGGGCCCCGCCGAAGTCGATGTCCTCGACAATGTTGAAGAACTCGAAGCCGAGGCGCAACCCGGCAACGGCCTCACGAACGGCGTGCAGTTCGTACTCGAGGTCCATTATTTTGGACTTGTACTCGTCCTGCTTGATTATGGCCTCGAGCTTCGTGACGCGCTCCTGGAACGAGGCGACGCGCTGCTCGAGTTCATTCTGAAGCCGCGCAAGAGCTTCTTCAAGCTCGGATGAGCGGTTCTCTGCACTGTTCGCTTTCGTCTCCGCGGCGTCGCGGTCGGCAAAAGCCCCTGCTTTTTCGTTTTCGACCACCAGCATCCGGTCTTGCAGCATGGCGTCGATAACGGCGTTCAGCTCGTCTTTTTTAACGACCTTCGCGGTGCCGCGGAGCTTTCTGGCCTCGACGTCGCGGGCCGTCTGCTTGACCGCCGTGAAAGCGTCGGCTCCCGGCTCCTCGACCACCTGCGCCACCATTTCCTCAGTGGCGCCGGCGCTTGTCAGGGTTGCGGCTTCGGAGATGTCTGCGGGCATTTCCTCGGGCGGCTCATGAGATCGTTCCGAGTCGAACTCGGTTTTGTCGCTGCCTGGTTCATCCATGGCGAATCCTTTCCGCTTAACCGCCCGTAGGGCGGGTACTATTTCCCGGGCGCTTCTTCAGAAAAAGATATGGCCAGCTCGCTGAGGGCGTTTATGAATTCCTTGCGAACTCTGTTTCGAGCTTCCGCTTCTGAAAGCGTTGCCATCATCGCTGCCGTCATGCGGCCCCGGTCGGCCTCGCGGGCGATGTCTTTTACCGTCTTTCTGTCGTCCCTGAGGCCTTCTTCAAGCTTTTCAATTATAGGCTCCACGTGGGAAATCGCAAGAGTGTGAAGCGATTTTTTTTCTCCGTCCGGGAGCGAGCCGGATGTTTCTTTCCATTTGTCCATCGCTTCCCGTGCGGGTGCGATGAGCGAAGCCGGGTCGATGTCGGCTACGGGCTCGTATTCGGTCACGGCCTCGAGTGCGGAAATAAGGTTTTCAATCTTTTCGTTCAATTCCTTGATTTCGCGGGAATGCTCTTCCCGCAGTGAATTGAGCCGGCTGCCCAGCTCATCGTAGGAGCCTTCCAGCGCTTTTTTGGATTCGAGCGCTTCGTTCAGTTCCTTCGCCATCCTGGCGACTTTTTTTGTAAGCTGCTCGCGTTCGCGGTTGATTTCGTTTGCGCGGCGCTGCGCCTCGATTTCAGCTTCCCGCACTTTTTCAAGCTCTCCGGCCAGCTCGTTCTTTTCGGCCTCGATCTTGCCGACAACGTTCTGGATGCCACCGCGCTCGGCTTCCAGCTGTCCCTCTATTTCGGCGATGTGTTCGCTCTGGGCGGTCTCTTTCTTCTCAGCTTCTTTTTTCAGGTCCTTCATCACCTGTTTATAATGCTCATCCTTTTTGTCGAGCTGGAGCTCGAGCTGCGTTTTTTCCTTTACAATGTTTTTGCGGGCGGCCTCGGTATCCTCGAGTTTCTTTTTTATTTCCTCGTAGTCGAATTCAACGCGGCGCCGAACGCTTGTGCGCTCCTGCCTGAGGCTCTCAAGCTCCGAAATGCGCTCGTTTGCGCCCTTCTCGTATTCAGAGTGTATGGCCTTGAAGTGTTCTTTCTGAAGCTCCATCTCGTCGGAATGTTTTTTCTCGAGTTTCTCCATTTCTTTCTTGCGGGCGGCGGTCGCTTGACTGAGTTCGGACCTGAGGGACTCCACCTGGTTGCGAAAAGATTCGATCTCGAGGTCTTTCTTTCGAACGGCCTTTTCCGCCCCGGCTTTCGCCGCATCCGTTTCCTCGTCGACTGATGCGAGCCTGCTTTCCATCTCCGTTATCTTCGATTCGAGGCCAGCGAGTTCTGTCCGGAGGTTTTCTATTGCTGTGGATTTTTCCGACAACTCCTTCTCGTTCTTTTCCTTTTCCGATTTCAGGCTGCTGATTTCGGCACGCGCGGTTTCCATCTCCCGGATGCTTGACCCGGCTTCGGTTTTTACCTGTTCAACACCGGCAAGGGCGGATTCGAGCTCCTCCGTCGTTTTCTTAATCTCCTCATTAAGCCTGGAAATCTCTATCGCTTTTGCCTCTGTTTCACTCCTCGCGGCATCAAGGTTCGAGCTTAGTTTCTTGACTTCAGTCTGCGATTTTTCAAGGCCGCCTCTTTTGTCCACGACCTCGATCTTGAAGTCTTCGATCTGTTTCTGAGTTGTGGCGGCTTCTTCCGAAAGTTTGTCCTTTTCTTTAAGTATTATTGTAAATTCTTCAGTTTTCTTTTCGAGAGCCTCATTCAGACGGGAGATTTCTTCATTTGCCGCGGCGAGGTTTTCCGTGAGCGAGGCGTTTTGCCCGCGCAGTTCCTCGATATCGGCGTTGAGCCTGTCCGATGCCGCGCCGTGGTCTGCGCGCTCGGTTCCCAGGCTGCTTTTCAGCTGATCGATGCCGGTTTTGCTTTCAGCCAGCTCTTTTTCAAGCGCCGCTTTTTCACTCAGAAGTTTTTCGATATTTCCCGCGTGTTCTTTTTTGTTTTTTTCGATCCCTGCGTTTGCGGCCTCGAGTTCACTCTGGGCGGAGCCGAGGTTTTCCTTCAGCGAGGCGACTTTGCCCTCGAGGGAGGATATATTCTGTTTCAGGTTCCCGGCCTCGTTCTGGAGTTTCTCTATTGCTCCATCCTTTTCGCCTGCCGTCTGCTCGAGCCTGTTGTTCAATTCAGAGATTTCAGATTTGAGTCCCGCTATCTTTTCGGCTTGGCCGTCTTTTTCGGATTTCAACTTTTCCACATCTGCAAGTGCGGCCGCGGTGCTTTCATTCTGCTTTTTAATCTCAGCCCGCGCGGATTGCAGTTGTTTTGATTTTTCTTCAATCTCAGCACTGAGTTTTTCCGTTTCAGCGTGAGCTTTTTCAAGCTCTTCCGTAACCTCTCTGGTCAGGTCGGAAGCTTTAGACGCCTCGGCGGTCCTTGCCTCGGCATCGGCCCGTACATTTTTCAGCTCAGCGCTTAGCCGTTCATTTTCCGTTCTGCTTTTTGCAAGTTCCGAGTTCGCTGCTTCGTTTTCAGTCTTTGTATTCTTGAGCTCGGATTTGAGTGTAGATATTTTATTGTTTAAATCGCTCAGTGTTTTCTTATGCTCTTCATCAGCCCCGGCGGCGGTGCGGCTCCGCTCGGAAACGAGTTTTTCGAAATCTTTTATGCGGGATTCCCGTTCAGCGGAAGACTTTTCGAGTTTCTTGACGCGCAATTCTTTTTCGGCGACCTGCTTTTTAAGGCCGGCGGCTTTTTCGACCGCTTCGCCGCGTTCCCGCGTCAGCGTTTCGAGTTTTTCCTTATGCCCTGCGTTCAACTCGGCAAGCCGCGTTTTCAAATCCTTCAACTCTTCGCGCCTTTTTGCGTCCACTTCGCCGCTTAACTGCTCGATTTTCTTTTTATGCAGCTGCTCCATTTCGTCTTTGGCGCTCTGCAGATCTTTGGCGTGTTTCATTTTCAGGTCGTCGAGGGCGATGCTGTGCTCGGCGCCCCGCGATTCAAGGTCAGCCTGGAGCCGCTGAATCTCGGTATCGGCGTGGATTTTTCTGCTTTCGGCTTCAAGTTCGTAGGCTCGCACGGTTTCGCCTGCTTTTCCGGCCTCCTCCTCGGCGGCGGCGAGCTTCTGCTGAAGCGATTCTATCTCTATGCGGAGGGTCTGTGCTTCGACCTCGAGGGTGGAGATCGTGGTCAGGAGTTCGGATTCGGCCAGGTTGCTGTGCGATGCGATTATATTCCTGATGTAGCCGGAAAGCTCGCTTTTGGAGAGGAAGCGGACACGGCCCTTGATCTTATCGGCCTCGACGGCCTGACCCTTGCCGAGGAGCTGGTCGATGTGGTCTTCACCGTCCTTTCCTTTCAGCAGGTCGCGCATCGAGTCGTCGGTACTGTCGTTTGGCGTCTGGTCCATAATAAATCAGGTTTTGGGTGTTAGGTATTAGGTGTTAGGTTTTAGGTATTAGGATATATTTTTCTTATTTCCTGAAACCTGATACCTATAACCTAACACCTTCTTTTAATCTTCCCACTCCGCGATGTCGCCCGGCATCGGGCGCTCGAAAAACAGCGTGGGTGGTTTGCGTTTGAGCCGCGGGGCCAGCTCGATATCAAATGCGCTGGAATCGCTTGCATCCGGCACGGTTCGCTGGAGAAGGTCGACCAGGCTTCTCAGGTCCTGTCTCTTGGCAATCGGGTTGAGTACCGCGGATTCCGGGTTCAGCGCGAACGCCGCCGTATCTCGAATAATATCGAGCACAAGCCCGATGCAGCCGGCGTTGTGGAACATCATGACGCTCTCAAGCGCCGTCTGCGGCTCGGCCCCGACCATGAGGCGGCCGTCCGGCATAACGAGGTGCCCCACTTTCCCGAGCCCGTTTATGAAGTTCTTGAGCTGGCTTTCGGTGTCGAAACCCTCACGGGCGTAGCGTTCCATCAGGGAAAGAAGGCTCTTGACGCGGCTGCGTTTCTTTTCCTCGAAAAGGTTGTCCATAATAAACGCGGAATAGGGCGTGGCCTCGGGCTGGTTCCTGTGAACGGAGGTCGCGAAGTCCAGTACTATTTCGTTGTTTGAAGCGAACCCTTCCAGCGAATCTTTCCTGCCCCGCAGCAGCACGAAAATTTTGTTCTTGTAGTCCATGCCGGAGATGTCCATCGTGCTGACCAGGTTGATTCGCGCGCGGAGGGCCGGGGGCAGGAGGAGCGATACGAAGGCAACCAGCTTCCCCACGGCGGCCGTATCGTCCGCGCGGATGACTACGCTCCCGGCTCCGGAAAGGAGGGCGTTCAGGACCGTGCGGATGCTTGTTTTACTGTGGGGTATCTTGTCAAGGATGTCCAGCAGTCCGTCGAACTCGTCGTTTGCGCACATGAACGCGCTCGGCAGGTGGTCGGCAATCGTGTTGATTTCAAAATCGGTTTCGAGAAAGAATCCGGCGTCCTGGAGCAGCACGAAAAAGGGATTGAAGCTGCGGATCTCCCGAATGTCTTCGCGGTTGAGGATTACGGTGTGGACGCAGTTTCTGGGCCGTCCGACGTGATCGGCGCCTGCGCGAAAGCGCTTGGCGAGGCAAAGCGCGCCATCCGGCAAGTCAAATACGTCGTATTCGGCTTCAGCACTCGCGCGCTGATAGACGCGGCTGGCGTAGTTTTCGAGAAAGTTTTTAACTTCTTCGGGCAGCTCCCTGGAGGCAAACAGCGTGCGGTAGCCGCGATGCGAAGAGAAGACATGGTGGGATGCGCGACAGCGATGTACAATCACGGGCGCTTCTCCTGATCACCGCCGGTATCGGCGACTTCGCGCGCGCTTCCCTCGGCCTCACCACCCGGCCCGGCTTCAGCCTCGGCGCCGCTGTCATCCGAAAGAGGATCGATCCGGAGCATGTCAAACAGCGGCTCGACGATGTTGACGGGAGTCAGAGCGTGTTCGTTACCCGGGTAATGGCGGGTATCGCGCAGGACTGAATATCCGACCGCCGACGTGTTGTAGTAGCGCACTCTTCCGCCCAGGATTTTCATGTAGTCTTCAATCTTGTTGAGGTAGACGTTTGATTTCGGCAGCTTCAATCCGGGGTATTTCTCGGGCGGATATATGATGTGATACATGTCGCTCTTGGTCAGGCAGAGGCCGAGATACTTCAGCCGGTGGAAACGGCGGACGACGCGGTCATCGTCGAGCCGGACGCGCGAGTCAACGCGGAACTTGCTGGAGACGCCCGCGCGGCGGAGCACCCGCTTGAAAATACCGGCGACCCGCTCTTCGGAGCGCATGGTGGCTTCCCGCTCGCGTCTCTCTGTCTCGTCGTAGCGGTACTCTACAATTATACGGGCGACGGGGAAAACCGTGTCGGGCTTGTACCATTCGGTTCCGTCGATCCACGGTTCGATGTCACCGACGCGCGCTCTGCCGGTTGCCGTGAATTTAAGCATTTCGAGAAAGAAATCGACGTATATTTTCGGGTTCCGGCCCTGGGACTGGACGAACTCACGCGCCTTCTGCGTCGCCTGCGGAAAGAGCTTTCGCAGCGTGCGTTCAAGCTCTCCGAGGAAACCCTCTTTCTGTGAGGCGGCGTAGTCAAGCCCCTTGGTTTTGAGCCTGTGGCGGGAGTCGGCAATCTGGGTGTTGAAGGTTTCGAGTTTTTTCTTCAGGCTTTCGCGCCGTTCCTCGAAACGCTTCTGTCTCACGAGCATTGCTTCGGCCTGCTCGATCATTTTAACCCGGTCGAGGTCGAGGTCGAGTTCGCGCCTGACTTCGCGGCAGAGGTGGTTGAAAATCCTCGGCTCGAGGTGGCGGGAAAGGGTCTGGAACAGGTTTTTGAAAATACCGTCGCTCTGCCTCGAAGCGGGGTCTATCAGGATTATGAAACCTTCCGCGCAGTCCATTAGTTCGCGAATGACCGTGTGGAGAGGAGCTTCCTGGCTGTCGCCGCGCATGGGCGTGTGGATCGCCCGGATTATCTCTTCGTATTCTTCGCCGGCAGTTTCGAAAGTTATGATCCGCGCGATCGTCCTGAAATCCCGGACGATATCGGAGACGAGAAAGTACGAAGAAACGACGTCTTCACCGCGCTCGGGCTGGGTCGCCATGGGCCACTGCTGCTTGCCGAGGTAGCTGGCGTAATGGTGGCCTGCAAAATCGAAGACCAGGTCTTTTGAGCGCATGCGCAGGAGTTTGCGGAACCTTTCTTTTGAAGCGTCGTCGGCGATCCATTTGCGGTCAAGCAGGTCTTCGAAATCGACCTGGCGGATGTCTATCCCTTCGTATGGGAAGTAGTATTTCAGGTTCTTGTTTTCAAGTATGTCGCCCAGGAGTGTAAGGTAAGTCGTTTTTCCGGCGCCGGAGAGCCCTATTATAAGGTAGACCGGCAGATGCTGACCTTCCTCGTCGACGAAAAGGTGGTCGCGCAGGAAGTTGAAAACCTCGATGAGAGAACTTTCGCCCTTCACGGGAGAAGGCCCGAGTGTTATGACGTTCGCGGGGGATTCGTAGCCGCGGGCGACGGGTGCGGGAGTTTCTTCAATCGCCTCCAGGCCGGAGCCGTGCAAGGTGCGCTGTTCCTCCATGGCGTTGTAAAAGTTGTCGTCGCTTTCTGCTTCCTCTGCTTCGCCAATCTCCGTATCTTCCGGGGAACCCGCGGCGTCGTCAGGCTCTTCTTCGCTCTCCCCGGGCTCTTTTGAGTTGTTGGAATCAGAAAGATAGGAGCCTGATACCGGTTCCGGAATTACCTCGCTTTCAACTTCTTCGTCAGTCTCATCCTCCGGTTTGCGTTGAATCTGCGTAGGCTTGGTGGACGGGCCGGTTTCAGGGCGTGTCGGCGGTTTGAGCTCGGAGCCCACTATCTCGGGTCCGCTCGCTTCACGCGGGTCGGTGTCTTTTAAGCGCATTGCATCGGCGATCGGCAACTCCAGAGTGCCGGCGAAATCAGCTGCAGCGGACCGTTTTGTCAGAGAGGGGCATTCCGGATTAAGGCACTTGGGCGTATCGAGTTCAAGCCCATAGGTCAGCTGGTCGCAGGTGGCGCAGCGGGTGACAACCACACCGGTCTGCGGGCAGGCGGGATTCTTGCAGCTGCGCTCGGTTACGTTGTGACTCATCTCGCCGCAGAAGAAGCACTTGCCGACCTCGCGGCGGAGCATCAGGCAGTCGCCCTTGGTGCAGAAGTTTATACCTTCTTCCGCGAGGAAAGATATATTCTTACAGAAAAAGCATTGCGTGACCCATTCGCTGTTGGTCCTGCAGCCGCGGTTGATGCACACTTCCTTGTCGTTGTGAGTGATGACGGAGGCCTTGTTGCAGCTTTCGCAGACCTGGCGCTCCACATTGTGCATGCGGCATTCAGGGTTGTAGCAGAACATCCGGTTGGCGTGGTAGGCGAATGAGATCTGTTTGCAGAATCCGCAGATTGAGAAAAGCCCCAGCCCTTCACAATCGGCGTTCGAGCAGAGCCCGCTTTTCGTGTCGGAGAGCCTGAGTTCGCTCTTGCACGCGTAACAGATGTTGCCGGCAGAAGTCATAGTCCGTCTCCGCCTGCATCCTCGGGTCTGATAACGATACGGAACGAGATGTTTCTGTAACCGCGCAGTGGAAAAACCGCGAATCGGCGCGTCGTCAGGCCTGCTCCGCCGATTACGTCCGGCGCGCCTCGAACGACGAAATAGGCGCTTTCCAGGGAGCGGTACGGCTCGTACTCGTAAACGGTGAGCGCCTCGTCTTCCTTGCCCGCGCATGCGACTTCAATATCCGTAAAGACCGGGTAATTCGGGTTTTCGAAACGGTTGTACTTGCGCTCGGATTCGTTGAAACGGTCGAGCGTCCATTGCCACCCGAATCCGAGGATTTGGTCTATGCTTTCGCCGTTTATCTTGCGTCCGGTGGCGTTGAGCAGGCGCGCGTATTCTTTTTGCTTGTTGGCGTTGATTGAGCCCTCGCGGCCGAAGTAAAAGTTGAAATCTTTTGTGCCTTCCCACGGGAGAACGCTCTTGCGGCATGGTTCCACAATGAGCTTTTCGTCTGAAGCCGGGTCGATACGGCCGTTTTTGAGCCCCCAGGAGGCGGCGCGTTCGTACTCGAACTCGCTGGGCAGAGAAACATCGAGGCCGGTGGTCTCTGAAAGCCACACGGTGTATGCGGCGGCTTCGTAGAGAGTGATTCCGATTATCGGCAAGTCTTCCCATCGGACGCGATGGCCCCTTATTGCGCTTCGCGCGCGCTCCCCGCCCGGCCTCTGCCAGTATCTCGGGTAGAATATCTCGTGCGCTGCAACAGGATCCGCGAGTGTTTTGTGTTTCTTTATCGCCAGTTTGAACCTTTGCAGAAACTGCATTGTCTCGACAGGATGCCGGTTCTGAATGAAGGCCTGGCGGTATTGCTCGTCAATGGCGCGAAGGTACTGGTCGCGAAGGTTTTTGAGCAGGTAGTCGATATCGCCGACCACTGCCGCAAGGTCGTCGTACTGGTCTTCGCTTTCCGCAATCAGGTCGTCTTCAAGCCCGGCTTCGCGCTCAGGCGCCTGGAAAATAGATTTGCACAGCTTGAGGCGGATGAGAGAAAACAGCCGCGCAAGGCGTTTTTCGCGAGTGAATTCGAAGCGTTGCGTTTTTTTGCCCGGGCGCTTGAGGAAGCCTATCGCCTGCGTGCCGGTCGATTTGGATGATTCGCGTGTGTATACGCCGGTCTGGAGGAGCAGGAGGCGTTCCATCTCCATGCGAAGGGAGGTGAGATATGCGTCCAACGCGTTTACCGCATTGTGGTAAACCTCCTCGTGTTCGACTACCTCGCCTTCTTCCGCGAGTACTGCCATGGTGACCTGGGTTATCTGAAGGTTCAGGTCTTCCCATACCATTCGCCACAGTTCCGGGTCGTCGTAGAAAAATTCGTTTCCGCCTTCTTCAGCCTCTTCATACCTCGCCTGGAAGAACTTGAGATATTCGCCGTTCGTGACGAGCCGCTTGCCGATAGCAAACGGGCGGATACGCATCCAGTGAGGCGGCGTCGGGTCGAGCAGGTTGCCGATGCAGAGGTGTTTCTGGAGGTCGAGCTCGCGAAGGAACTTTGGAATATATTCGAGCTTGCTGCCGATTAGCAAGACCGAATCGGGGAACGGGACCGTGCCTGCGGTCACCGATTCAGCGGTCGGTTTCTGTTCTTTTTTCTTTTCCGGCATACCCGCTCCGTACACTATCCCCGTCGGGCAGTCCATTTGTGCACGCGGATAACTCGCGCGGCATAATGAGCTTGCAAGTGTAGCAAAGGCATAAATGAAAATCAACTGAAATGTGGGATGGCGGAAAGAGTGGATTAGGTCACAATTTGAATAAAACCAATATCAATTTTCGAGTTCGTATTTCTTTTCCCCGGCATCCAATGTTTTGATCCTATAACCTGCCTTTCTTAATGCTTGTGCCGTTTCCTCTCGAACGACCTCAAACTTACTGTCAAAAAGCTTTGCCAATTCCTTGATATCTTCTTTGCTGCCCAACTCCGAAATCACCACGACGGCCACCAATTGCTCACGCCATGTGCTCTTGCTAATATATATCTTAGCCTTTTTCAATGCCTCAGTTTTGTCACCTTTAGAGAGCAGCCGTTTTACTGCCTTTTTAAGTTTCTTATCAGTTATCTTCTTGAGGATGGACTCCTGATCTATTTTACCAGCAGTCTCCCCCGTTTCTTCAGCAGCTTGCTCCTTTTTCTCCTTTTCTTCATTGCCTTCTCTTTTTTTATCTATACGGCCTGGATTTTTTTTGGCCGGAGGAATTCTTTCACAACTAGATAGTGCTACTGCTATTCTGTTATATTCGTAAAAATACGGCACACCGCTTTCTACCCAGCGCAGCGTTTCTTTTGCCATGTCAGAGACATATCTATTGTTGCTTTCTGCTAATTCCTTCAGTTTTGTGATAGAGCTGTTATCTGGAACAGTTTTTAGCAGAGTAAGAATGACAGCATAGTTGGAGTGGACTCTTTCAAAAGGAGGAGCTTCCTTGCCGGGTATATTTTTCGGATTATCGAGTAACCGCAGAACATCAGGGATGATTTTATTGCCCATTTCGGATAAAAGACGAATAGCGGCTTCACATTCAAACACGGTTTTCCAGCCAGTCAGAGTAGAAATTAACAGTTTCTTCTTTTTTTCTGGAGGTAATTTCTTAGTCTTTTCCTTTGTTTTCGTGTAGGTAATTTCAGGGTGATGTTCTACAATTCTGTTCAATGTCGGATAATTTTTCTTGTTGTCCGAAAGGTATTTTATCCAACCTTCATTAGTAAGAATATAAACTGATTCATGTACCAATCCAGCTGCATTATTCTCCAGAAAATCCAGAATCTTTTTACGAAACTCTTCCGGTGTTTTATTTTTTCTTTCTGTCAACATGACGCCAACCCTGGCTATAAGCTTTAAGTCATCCTCCTGTTTCTCCTGCAAATATTCCAGCAAGGCTTTATCTTGAGAAAACATGATTTTCCAGGCAACGATCTTCCTGATAAGCCGACAATCGCTATCCAGGAATGATTTCATTTTGAGTTGGTCTTCTTTTGGATTCAACTTCTTGATTTCCGTTATCATCTTGGCAATTTTTATTTTCTCTTCAATTGTCAACGGGGTTCCTTCTTGCTCCGAATCCTGTCCCCCTGCCGCACTTCCTGCAAAAGCAAGAACAGACAGGAGAATTACCGATAGAACCCATTTCTTTGACAGAATCTCCATAAGGTTCTCACTTCTTATAATGGGTTTACTAATTCGCCTTGAACTTTGCCAAATTCGTTTCAAGCCCTCAATCCAACACCAGTTTAATCGAATTTCTGATAGAAGTCAAATCGGATCTGAATACCCCGGGCGGCGAAGAGGTACTCCGGGGAGGCGACGTGGTGAAATGCTTAATTGTGGCGCTCTTTTCCCTTGACGGTTTCCGGCCGGTTTGCTAAACTCGGCCCTCTTAGGGGAGTTTGTTATTATTGTCACAAGCTGTCATGCTTGTCTAACTTCTTGTACCGTATGGTGATACTTAAAGCCACTCCCGGAACTTATGAAACTGGCTATCTCCGGTAAAGGCGGTGTCGGAAAAACGACGCTTGCTGCGGCGTTGGCGCGCAGCTTTGCGGACGAAGGCAAGGCTGTGTATGCAATCGACGCCGACCCGGACTCGAACCTTGCTTCCGCTCTCGGAGTACCGGACCCGGAATCGATAGTACCGCTTGTGTCGATGAAAGAGCTTATCGACGAGCGGACCGAGCACAAGGGCGAGGGCTATGGCGCGTTTTTCAAGCTGAATCCGCATGTAAGTGATATTCCTGAGAAGTTTTCGCGCATCGTCGACGGGGTGCACGTGCTGACGCTCGGCACGATTTACAAGGGTGGGGGCGGTTGCGCGTGCCCGGAAAATGTTTTCCTGCGCACCCTTATATCGCATCTCATTCTTCAGCGCGATGAAGTCGTTCTGATAGATTTCGAGGCCGGGCTCGAGCACCTGGGCAGGGCGACGGCGCGCGGCATAGGCGCGCTCATCGTAGTCGTCGAGCCGGGCAGGAGAGCCGTCGGAACGGCGGGCGTTATACGCAGGCTGGCTTCCGATATCGGCGTTCAGAACCTGTTTATCGTCGGAAGCAAAGTCGCTTCCGATACGCATCGTGAGTTTATAAGGAAAGCCGCCGAGGACGTTCCCGTTCTGGGGTATCTGCCCTACGACGAGGATATCCTCCAGAGCGATCTGGAAGGGACGGTCGCATACGACCAGAGCGCGGTGCTGCGCGAAGAGACGGGCCGGATTCGCGCAGCACTCGAAAAAACACTGGTTTCGGAAGCGCCGGCCAAATCGGGAGACTGAAAAGTTATACCACAACTTAAGGTTTTTTCATACTCGCCGACGGTATGGGACGGGCGTCGGCGGACGGAGGAGACTCATGGACGAAGAAAAGGAATGCCGCAGTGTTGATAGTTGCACCAACGAGCTGATGGCCATCTGCGGTGAGGAAGGCATCGAGCTGAGCTGGGACAGGCGGAAGCTGCAGGGCAAACCCTGCAAGTTCGGCGTGGACGGAGTCTGCTGCCGCATCTGCTTCATGGGCCCCTGCCGGATTTCCAAGAAATCATCGCAAGGGGTATGCGGCGCCGATGCCGACACAATTGCCGCGCGCAACTTCGCGCGTATGATCGCCGCCGGCGCTGCAGCCCACTCCGACCACGGGCGCGACGTGGCCGAAACCCTTATCATGGCCGCAAAGGGCGAGTCCGAAGGTTACGAAATCAAGGACCGGACAAAGCTCTGGGCCGTCGCGAAGTACATGGAAGTCGATACCGAGGGCAAGGACCAGGGCAAGGAAGAAGACGTTAACGCTGTCGCGCTCGCCGTTGGCGAAAAAGCGCTTGGCGAATTCGGCAAATCGCACGGGTACTTGCTCGCGTCCTACCGCGCCCCTGAGCAGCGTAACAAGATTTGGGACGAACTCGGAGTTCGCCCGCGGGCAATCGACCGCGAGGTCGTCGAGATCATGCACCGCACGACGATGGGCGTCGACCAGGATTACGAGAACATCATGAAGCAGGGCACCCGCTGCGCCCTGGCCGACGGCTGGGGCGGCTCCATGGTCGCAACCGACCTCCAGGACGTGCTCTTCGGGACGCCGAAACCGCTTCGGAGCGAGGTCAACCTCGGAATCTTCAAGGAAGACCATGTCAACATCGTCGTCCACGGACACGAGCCGATTATCTCGGAGCTTATTGTCCTTGCTACGCAAGATAAGGACATTCTTGCAGAAGCCGAGAAGGTCGGCGCGAAGGGCATCCAGCTCGGCGGCGTATGCTGCACCGCGAACGAAATCCTCATGCGTCACGGTATTCCGGTCGCCGGCAACTTCCTCCAGCAGGAGCTTGCGCTCGTTACCGGCGCCATCGAGGCGATGGTCGTCGACGTACAGTGCGTCATGCAGGGCCTTGCCGACATCGCGAAGAAATTCCACACCGAGCTTATTACGGTCAGCCCGAAAGCCGCCATCAGGGGCGTCAGGCAGATGGTCGTCGAGGAAGGACCGAACGCGTACAAGCAGGTGAAGGAAATCGTGCTTCTCGCGATCAATAACTTCCCGAACCGCAAGGGGAAAGTAAGAATCCCCCAGGAATCATATCCCATGATCGCAGGCTTCACCGATGAGTCGGTCATGTATACGCTCGGTGGCTCGTTCCGCGCCTCCTACCGTCCGCTCAACGACAACATAATCAACGGGCGCATACGCGGCATCGCGGGCGTCGTCGGATGCAACAACGTAAAGGTGAGCCACGACGACATTCACCTCAAGGTTGTAAAAGAACTGATTGCAAACGACGTCCTGGTCCTCCAGACCGGCTGCGCGGCGATTGCGACCGCAAAAGCCGGCCTCATGACGCCGGAGGAAGGCGCGAAGCAGGCAGGCCCGGGGCTTGCTGAAGTCTGCGAAACGGTTGGAATCCCGCCCGTGCTGCATTGTGGCGCATGCGTCGATAATTCGCGGCTCCTTATCGCGGCGACGCAGGTCGTAAAAGAAGGCGGTCTGGGCGATGATATCTCGCAGTTGCCGCTTGCCGGCAGCGCGCCCGAGTGGATGAGCGAAAAGGCGATTGCCATCGGCCAGTACTTCGTCGCCAGTGGTGTTTTTGTCGTCTTCGGCGTAGGCCTGCCCGTGCTGGGTGCGCCGAACTTTTCCAAGTACCTTTTCGAGGATATCGAGAAAGAGTACGGCGGGAAATGGGCGGTCGAGCCCGACCCGCACAAGCACGCGCAACTGATGATCGAGCACATAGAGGCCAAGCGTAAGAAACTGAACCTCAAATTCGAGCGGAAACTTCTCGACATGGCTGCCCGCCGTGAGCTCGAGGTCTAACCTGACAACTAACATGTAAGGAGCAAATCCCATGTCGAAGATAATTGCCAGCGCAGCCATCCGGGGCGCATATTCAATCATCGATAAGGCTGAAAAGAAGCTCGAGGAAGCTATCGGCCAGAAGGGGGAGGACCACAAGGTCGAATTCCCCAATACGGGATACTACTATCCCGTTATTTACTCGATGACGGGTGAAAAAGTCACGACGCTCGGGGAATTCAAGCCCATCATCGAGCGGTGTAATGCGCTTCTGCCGCCCAAGGTGGATGAGGGTCCCGTGCACCTGCCCTATCTCGGGCACGTGCTCGATGCAGGAATGGCAGCGCTCTTCGGGGAAGAGATAATTGAAGCGATGAATTACACCATCGGGCCGGACCCGATTAACGGGATATGGCTCGGCGCGGCCGATGACATTATCATGCGCGAGCGTGGCATCCAGTTCGTCGACGGAACCGCGCCCGGGTTCGCGGCAATCGTGGGCGCCGCGCCTACCGTTGAGGATGCCGTCAAGCTCGCCCGCGCATGCCAGGAAAAGTCGCTTTACGTCTTCATGGCCGGCGAGGACAAGAGCCGCGGCATCTCGTTCGCCGAGCAGCTTGCCGAGGCCGGCGTCGAGATGGGTTGGGATACGCGCCTGATCCCGTTCGGTAAAGAGATATACTCCCACATCTTCTCGGCCGGTTTCGCCAACCGCGCGGCCATGTCTTTCGGAGGCGTCAAGCCCGGGGATTACGCACACAACCTGCGCTACCAGAAGAACCGCATATTCGCCTTCGTGCTTGCGCTCGGCGAGGTCACGGACGAGTGGTACGCGACGGCTGCCGGCGTTATCAACTACGGTTTCCCGACAATCGCCGATTCGGACATCCCGCAGATACTGCCGACCGGCGTCTGCACCTACGAGCACGTCGTATCGAACGTGCCCGTCGGCGAGATGCTGGAGAAGGCGATCGAGGTCCGCGGCCTCAAGATTGTCGTCTCCAAGATCGACGTACCGGTATCCGTTTCGCCCGCCTTCGAGGGCGAGCGCATCCGCCGCGACGACATGCAGCTCGAATTACGCGGGCTGGTCAAGGGCGATATTAACACCAAAGGCTTCGAGCTGGTAAACATGGTCGACCTCGACGCCGTCGAGGACGGACACGTGGAAGTCATCGGGCCCGACATCGACGAGATGGTGGAGGGCTCGACCAACTCCATCGGAATCGTCGTCGAGGTTGCCGGCCGCGAGATGCAGAGCGACTTCGAGCCTGTCCTCGAGCGCCAGATTCACTCGTTTATCAATTCCGCCCAGGGCGTGTTCCACATGGGTCAGCGCAACATCAACTGGATCCGCATTCACAAGGACGCCTTCAAGGCGGGGTGGCGCATGAAGCACTTCGGCGTACTGCTGCACGCGAAGTTCAAAAACGAGTACGGCGCGGTCGTGGACAAGGTCCAGGTCAAAGTTTACACGGACCCGGAGAAGGTTGCCGAGCTCATGCCGGGCGCGCTTGAAGCATACAAGGCGCGCGACGAGCGCATCGCCGGTCTGACCGACGACGCGGTCAACGAGTTCTACTCCTGCACGCTCTGCCAGTCGTTCGCGCCGACTCACGTCTGCGTTATTACACCGGAGCACCCCGGCCTCTGCGGCGCATATTCCTGGCTCGACGGAAAAGCGTGCTTCAAGATACTTCCGACCGGGCCGAACCAGCCGCTGGAGAAGGGCAAATGCCTCGACGAGTCCATCGGCCAGTGGGACAAGATAAACGACTATATATCCACGGCGTCCCAGAAAGCCATCGAGCGCATGAGCGCCTACTCGATGATTATCGACCCGATGACCTCCTGCGGCTGCTTCGAGGCCATCTCCGCGCTCCTGCCCATGTGCAACGGCATCATGATCGTCGACCGCGATTACTCGGGCGAGACGCCGGCCGGAATGAAGTTCACGACGATGGCGAACACGGTCGGCGGCGGCAACCAGACGCCGGGCTTTGTCGGCCATTCCCGCATCTATATTTTATCAAAGAAGTTCATAAGCCACGACGGCGGCCAGCGCCGCATCATGTGGATGAACAAGTCGCTCAAGGAAACGGTTGCCGAGAAGCTGAACGCCCTGACGAAGGAGCTTTACGGCATCGACAACATAACCGATTACATCGCGGACGAGGACGTCGGGACGGAGGAGGAAGTGATCCTGAATTTCCTGACGGAAAAAAACCACCCCGCGCTTGCTATGGACCCGATGTTCTAATGCGTCGTGCGTCATGCGTCATGCGTCGAACTTCGAATGACGCTCGACTCTTGACGCTTGACTCTGTTGCTGGAGGATAAATAACCATGGCCATGACCGGACTGGAAATCTTCAAGCTGCTGCCCAAGACCAACTGCAAGGACTGCGGAAAACCGACCTGCCTGGCATTTGCGATGGCGCTTGCGCAGAAGAAAGCTTCGCTCGACGAGTGCCCGGAGGTGAGCGACGAGGCGAAGACCGCGCTTTCGGAATCGGCCGCTCCGCCGATAAAGAAAGTCACCGTCGGCGCGGGCGACAAGGCCCTATCCGCCGGCGAGGAAACAGTCCTCTACCGCCACGAGGAAAAGTTCTACCACCCGACCGCAATTGCCGTAACCGTGGACGACGCCGACGCCGAAGCCGACGCCAGGCTCGAAAAGGCGAAGAAGTTGAACTTCATCCGCGTCGGCCTGCCGATGGAGCTCAACGCCGTCGCCGTCACGAACTCGTCCGGAGATGCCGGCAAGTTCGTCGAGACGGCGAAGAAGGCTGATTCGCTCGGGCTTCCACTCGTGCTGATTTCGGACAGCGCGGACAACCTGAAGGCCGCAGGCGAGGCGCTTGCCGACAAGAAGCCGCTTCTTGCCGCCGCCCGGGATGAGGCCGGCGTCAGCGCGCTTGCGCCGCTCTCGAAAGAGAAGGGCCTGCCGATTGTCGTCGAGGCGGGCACGATCGATGCGCTTGCCGATCTCGTCGAGAAGGCGAAAGCCGCGGGGGCTGAGAACATCTTCCTCTCCTTCGGCAAGGCCGGGCCGCGCGACGCGTTTGAGAACCTTACGAAACTGCGCCGGCTGGCGCTTCGCAAGGGATTCCGCACGCTGGGCTTCCCGATCTTTACCGATACCCGCGTCTCAGAGGACGTTTTCGAGGCCGCGAGCGCGGCCGCGATCTCGATAGCGAAGTACGGCGGCGTGCTCGTCACCGACCTGATTACGCCGGAGGCGATTTATCCTTTGATGACGCTCCGCCAGAACATCTATACCGACCCTCAGAAGCCGATCCAGGTCGAGCCCAGGCTCTACAAGGTCGGCGACGCGGACGAGAACAGCCCGCTCTTTTTCACCACCAATTTCTCGCTCACGTACTTCTCCGTCGAGGGTGACGTCGAGGCATCGCGCATACCGAGCTGGATACTTGCCGTCGACACTGAAGGGACCAGCGTGCTTACCGCATATTCCGGCGATAAGCTGAACGAGAAGGTCGTCGCGCAGGCGTTCCAGAAGTGCGAAGTCGAGAAACATGTGAAGCACAAAAAACTGATTATCCCCGGACACGTCGCGGTAATGAGCGGCAAGCTCGAGGAGGCGCTGCCCGGCTGGACGATTCTCGTCGGACCGAAAGAGTCGTCCTATATCCCGCGTTACATCCAGGATATGTGGAAGTAATGCCGCAGGCGTGTAAAAACGAAGCCGGAGAGCGATGGGATGAGAAAAGATACGCAGAACTGGATTAAAACCGCAGAATACGACCTTGAGACTGCCGAAGACATCTTCAAGATCGGACGGTATCCCTACGTTATCTTCATGTGCCATCTGGCAATCGAGAAGCTGCTCAAAGCCCACGTCACCGAAGTAACGCAGTCGGAACCGGCCAAGACGCACAACCTCGTGTACCTCGTACAAAAGGCGGGCCTTGATGTTCCGCAGGACACGATGGATTTTCTCGGCGACCTGAGTAACGGGAGTGTTCCCACGCGATATCCTGATGATTTCGACAAGTTCGTGGGTGAATATACGAAGAAAGAAGCGGAAGAGTATCTGCGATTGACAAAGGAAGCTTTTCAGTGGCTGAGACAACATCAGAACTTAAAGGAATAATCGAGCGCTACCGAGCCATGCTCGAGACCTTGGGCGTGCTCGCAGAAAAAATCTATCTCTTTGGCTCTTATAAGGACGGGACTCAAAGAGAAGGCAGCGATATTGACCTTATAGTGGTCTCCTCGGATTGGGAACAGTTCGATACGCGATTGAAGCGCTTGAGAACCCTCGGCGTCGCCGCCGCACGCATCCTTGAACCGATCGAGGCCCAGGGGTTTACACCGAAGGAAATCGCCGAGGGAAACATCTCGAGCTTCTGGAAAGACATCCTCGAAAACGAGGCCGTGCCAATGTAGGGGCGGGTCTCAGACCCGCCCATCAAACGGGCAGGTCTGAGACCTGCCCCTACGGAAACGCGAAAAACAAGGCATAATGAAAAAAACCGCGACCACCGTCGTCCAGTTTCAACCCGAGGGGATTTCGGTCAGCCTCGAAGCGGGGGAATCCCTGCTCGACGCCGCGCGCCGCGCCGGCGTCTATGTTGCCTCGTTCTGCGGCGGGCAGGGCGCGTGCGGGCGATGCCGCATAAAAGTGCTCGAAGGCGAGGTTGAAACCGAATCCTCCATTTCCCCGACCATAAAGGACAAGCTGGGCGAGGGTGAAGTCCTGGCGTGCCGCACGTCGCCGAAAGGCAAAAGCGTCCTGGTTGAAATCCCCGTGGACGCGCGGCTCGGCGAAGGCAAAATCCTTTTCGACGAAGATTCGTTCGCCGACGGGCACGAAGACCTCGCCTCCAACCTCCCCGAGCGGTTCCCGCTTTCGCCTGTCTCGCAGAAAATCTATCTTCAACTCGATCCGCCGACGATTGAAAACAATATCGCCGACTACGGGCGGGTGGAGAAGGCGCTGTACGATAAAGGCTTCCGAATCTTCTCGGTGCAGTACGACGTCGTACAGAACATCCGCTCGATACTGCGCGAGCAGGATTTCAAAGTCACGGCAACGCTGACCCGCAGCGGGCGAAGCGGATGGGTCCTCACCCGCATCGAGCCGGGCGATACTTCGGGGAGCCATTACGGTCTCGCCGTGGACGTCGGTACCACGACCATTGTAGTAAATCTTCTGAATCTCGCGACAGGCGCCACCGTCGCCGCGGCGGCAAGGTACAACTCGCAGTTCGTGCTCAACTTTGGAGAGGATTATATCGCGCGCATTATGTACGCCGAGGCGAATGACGCGCTCGACGAATTGCACAAAGCGGTTGTGAAAGACATCAGCGAGCTTGCGGGGGACCTGCTCGAGCGGGCGGACGTGGCGGAGAAGGATCTCAACGCCATCCTCTGCACCGGCAACACCGCGATGATGCATTTCCTGCTGGGGGTGGACCCGGGCGGCATCAGGCGCGACCCGTACGTACCGTCCTTCAATTCGATACCGTCGCAGCGGATCAGGGATATCGGCTTCCCGGGAAACACGCACGCCCGCGTGTACCTGATGCCCGGGGTTTCCGTCTACGTCGGAAGCGACATAACGTCAGGCGCTATCGCCATCGCCCTTGACCGGGCCGAGGAGCTTTCACTATTTGTCGATATCGGCACAAACGGCGAAGTAGTCGTCGGCTCAAAAGACGTTCCGCTCGTGTGCTGCAGCGCGTCCGCCGGTCCCGCGTTCGAGGGGAGCGGCGTCAAATTCGGAATGCGCGCAGCCGAGGGGGCGGTCGAATCGTTCAAGATCGGCAAAGACGGCGAAGTGTCCTGCGAGGTAATCGGCGGCGGCAAACCGCGGGGCATCTGCGGTACAGGGCTTCTGGACGCGATTGCAGAGCTTTTCCGCGCCGGAGCGCTCGGCGCAAACGGGAAGTTCAACCAGGATTTCAAAACCCCGCGCATGCGCGGGTGCGACTTCGAGTGCGAATACGTGCTTGTCCCGAAATCGGAGAACGCGGCGGGTGAAGACATTACGCTTACCCAGGCCGACGTCGACAACCTTATCCGCTCGAAGGCCGCGATTTACGCCGCCGTCTCGACCCTGCTTTCGCAGCTCGGGCTCGACATCGGCTCGATAAAGCAGATTTATATCGCGGGCGGGTTCGGCAACTTTTTGAACGTAGAGAGCGCAATTGCCATCGGCATGTTCCCGATGCTGCCGCCTGACCGCATCCATTTCGTCGGCAACACCTCGCTTGCGGGTGCGAAGATGGCGCTGCTCTCAAACGAGGCCTGCGACGCGATTCGCGACGTCGCGTCCTCGATGACATACGTTGACCTGATGCAGAATCCGAGGTTCATGGAGGAGTTCATGCTCGCCAACTATCTCCCGCACACGGAGATAGAAAGGTTCAAAGGACCGACGCGTTAGTGTTAGCGGCGCCGCTTGCGGCGCGTTCTTCGATTTACGATTTACGATTGAAAATTGAATATTGAGAATTGAGAATTGCAAAAATTATCAATTTACAATTTTCAATTGGCAATTTTCAATTGAATGACTCGAAACTCGATACTCGATACTTGAAAAGGAGGACTTATGGCACAGGTGCCCGACGTCAAGGAAAGCTTTTCCACCCAGGTTCATACGTTGACGATCGGCGCAGCGGCGGACGAGGGCGGCACGCGTTCGCACAAGCTGACCGTCGGCGGTGCGAAGGTTACTCCGTTCGCGCATTTCGACGGCGACGCCGGCGCGAAGCCCGTCTGCGCGCTCGAGGTCCAGAACCGCGATCCGGTCGACTGGCCGGACGCGGTGCGTGAGCCGTGGAAGGACGTCCTCACCGACCCCGTCGCGTGGGCGAAGAAGTGCGTTGACGAGCACGGCGCCGAGCTTCTCTGCCTGAAGCTGGCCGGCTGTGACCCGGACAACGAGGACCTCGGCCCGGGCGACGCGGCCGCCACCGTTAAAAGTGTTCTCGAGGCCGTCAAGGTCCCGCTAATCGTTCTCGGATGCGGAAATCACGAGAAAGACAACGCGGTCTTCGAAAAGGTATCGGAAGCCGGGAAAGGCGAGAGGCTGCTTCTGGGCTTCGCCGAAGCGGAAAACTACAAGAAACTCGTTGCGCTGTGCCAGGCGGACGGGCATGCCCTTATCGCGCTTGCGCCGCTCGACATCGCGCTCGGCAAACAGCTCGCCCAGGAGATTTCAAACCTCGAGTTCCCCATGGACCGCGTTGCAAGCTTCCAGACGACGGGCGCGCTCGGCTACGGCATGGAGTATACTTATTCGATTCAGGAGCGCCAGCGCCTGGCCGCGCTCGGCGGCGACAAGATGATGATGACCGCCGTTCTTGCCACAATTGGGCACGAGGCCTGGCGGGCGAAGGAAGCGCGGCTCCCCGAGAGCGAGGCGCCCGAGCTGGGACCCGAGGCCGTACGCGGACCGATGTGGGAGGCGATGACGGGCGTGTCGCTCCTCATGGCGGGGACCGACATCCTGATCTGCCGCCATCCCGACGCCTTCAAGGCTATGCGGAGCTTTATCGACAAAATGCAGGGATGATAAGAATTGAGAATTGAATATTGAGAATTGAGAATTGAATATTGGATATTGAGAATTGAAAGATTATCAATTAACAATTTTCAATTGGCAATTTACAATTGAATGACTCGATACTCGGTACTTGGTACTTCTTAGGGAGGTCAGTAGATATGGAAGCAATCGGTGAACGCATTAACGGCCAGTTCCTCGACGTGAAAAAGGCCATTAAAGACTGTGATGCACAGGTCATCAAAGACCACGCCATCAACCAGACCAAGGCGGGGGCTGCGTGGCTCGACATCAATACCGGAACCGCTGCCGCGGAGCCGGAAGATGCGATGAAGTGGCTCGTCACGACCGTCCAGGAAGCCTGCAATACCCCGATCGCGCTCGATTCACAAAAGTTGCCCGTCGTCAAGGCGGGGCTCGAAGTTGTGCGAAGGGACGTTCCGCTTATGCTGAATTCCGTCTCGGCCGATCCGGAAAAGCTTGACGAGTGGTTCCCCCTTGCCAAGGAGTATGATGCAGCCATCGTCTGCCTGACCATGGACAAGGACGGCATCTCACAGGATGTCAACCGTCGAATTGAGAACTGCACCACGATAGTAGGCAAGGCTCTTGAGTACGAAATCGGGCTCGATAAGATCTACATCGACCCGGTCGTTCTTCCGATCAGCGTCGGGCAGAACCAGCCTCAGATGATTTTCGAGGTTCTCGGCCAGCTTCCGCAACTGTTCGGGCCGGAAATCGCAAGCACCTGCGGCCTTTCCAACATTTCGAACGGCTGTGCCGAGCGTCCGCTTATCAACCGGATAATGCTGACGATGCTTGCCGCGCACGGCATGAAATCCGCCATCGTCGACGTCTACGACAAAGACCTGATGGACGCCTGGATTACTGCCGACCTGCTGCAGAACAAGATGATTTACAACGATTCGTACCTCGATTCAGCCAGGCAGTAATTATTGACCGGGCTGGAGTTACGCAAAAGCACCTTATTAATGACGGGGAGCCGGGAACTCGGCTCCCCGTTTGTGTGTGATAACTACTGGAGAATGGAGCGTCAATGGGGATAGGGTATGGAGCGTCCCTGTTGCCGACCATTATGCAGCTTGTGATTTGTGTTGTATTATTCGCACTATAGAGTTAGAATTTGCAGAACCTTTTTGATTCTGCAAAGCTCCTAACCGTGGAGGGAGAGAACCATGCGAATCGGATATTTACGTTGGCTTACCGCACTTCTTTTGATGCTTGTCCTGGTTTTCTGCGGCATACCCGCCGGCGGCGATGAGGACGACGAAGACGCCGGGGACAAAGAACGGGATGAGCAGAAGGCCGAGGCCGACCGCGAAGCCCGAATGGCCGAGCTGGCCGGGATGGACCCGAAGGTTATTGACGCGGCCGTAAAGAAAGCGGTTGCGTTTCTCAAGGGCAAGCAGCAGTCCGACGGTTCCTGGACTGCCGGTACTCCCACTGGGGGTCAGGCCAGTACTATGAGGCGTGAAATGGGCTTCCACGAGGGATTGAGCGCGCTTTGCCTTCTTGCGCTTCTCAAGGCGGGGGTTGACGCGAACGACGAGTGCATCAAAAAGGGTTTCAACTACCTCCATCAGCAATGGACGGGAAGAAATCGGAAATGGTCCGACGGGACGGGCAACTATGATGCGTCCGTACTGATACTCGCGCTCGCGGCGAGGTATAACCCCCACGTTCAGAATAAGAAGAAGAAAAAGCCTGATATCACAAAGAAAAGGGGCCTGACGGAAGTCTACGAGCCGGAGGAAAAGAAGCAGGCTCGAGCCTTCAAGAAGGCGCCCCCGGCGATTAAGGACTGGATGCGCGCCGCGGTTGCCTTTATCGTTTCAAAGCAGACAAAGGCGGGCGGATGGGCCTATCCGGCCAGCCCCATCGGAGAGTGGACCGACAGTTCGAATACGCAGTACGCGATGCTTGCGCTTCATGCCGCGCGCACCGTCGGGCTCAGCGTGCCGAAAGCGACTTTTGTCAGGGTCGCGGACTATTTTCTGGGTCTTCAGGAAAAGGACGGACCCGACGTCAAGCCGTTCATAGTGCCGGCTGCGGACTTTCCGATTAAACAGCTTAAGAAGCTTGAGAAGGCTTTGCTTGAACAGGAAAAGGAGAACACAAAGCAGCAGCTCGAAAAAGGCGTAAAGCCGGGAAAAATAGAGAAGTGGGGGACGGGCGTCATCGAGAACCCGTACGAGAAGTTCGGGGTCGAGGGCGGTCATAAGATGAAAGCACGGGGATGGGGTTACATGAGGGGCGGAGCCCTTCCGGCTGATGTGCCGGCCACTTCGATTTTCTACAAAACCATCGGCTCCATGACGACGTCCGGGGTCGCGGCGATGGTTATCGCGAAGGCGAATATCGAAAACAGCGCCTGGTTCAAGAAGAGAAAAAAGGCCTGCAACCAGTCGATCCGCGACGGCTGCGCGTGGCTTGCTCACCACTTCACCGTGACGGGCAACGCCGAGTGCAGCGAGTGGCACATGTATTATCTCTACGGGCTCGAGCGTGCGGGCGTGCTTTCGATCGTCATAAAGCTCGGCGAGCACAACTGGTACAAGGAAGGCGCCGAGTACCTGCTGGGCTCGCAGAGCGGCGACGGCTCCTGGGCCGGAGAGACCGGTGAGGAAAAGAGGTTCGGGAACATCCGGTCGCCTGCCGCGAACCTGACGTCTACGACCACTACCTGTTTTGCCGTTCTGTTTCTCAAGCGCGCGACCGCGGCCGTCGTGAAATTGCCGGGCCCGATATGGACGGGTGGAGACTATCTGGGAGGCAATAAGAAAGACGATAAATAGGGCGGAAATCCGAAAAACGTTTTTCCGCGTTTAGCGTAACTCAGGCCGGGGATAAGACTCCGGCCTGTTTTTTATGAATCAGCCCTGACAGGGTCGCTGCAGGCCCGGCTTACGGCTGTGCTCTAAACTTGCTTAAGATGTCAGGAAATTGTATAATTAACAAATAAGAGGTTGATCCGGCTTGTTGGAATAATTTCGGGGGTTAGACATGCAGTACCCGGCCTTCCGAACGCTCTGCCTTTTTTCCTTTCTTATTCCAGTCATGTTTCTCTCCGGCGGCGGATGCGGTGAGGATAAAACCGTTATCCTGTCCTACAGCGGTTCTCCCAAA
>SOJX01000118.1 GCA_004376375.1 Planctomycetota bacterium | reverse complement strand
TTTTAAATTTTTTATATAATTCAAAAATTTTTGCCCCTTTTTTATCCGGTTTTTGTCCTTTTGTTTTTTTTTTTGGGGCCCCCCCGGTGGGTCGCCCGCCCGCATACACGGGCGACGCATCGCGTCGCCCCTACATTTTCGGTTATCGCGATTATGCCGTGGATGTGATTTGGCATGATAACGAATTCATCCAAGTCGACATAACTACGAACCGCTTTTCCACGAAACCATTCTTCTTTAACAATTTTCCCAAACTTGTTCAATGCTATTTTTTCATTGACAATTTTTCCGAGCAGGAAATTTATGTCCTGTATGCATATCGTGACGAAATACGCGCCCTCGTTAGAGTAATCGTAATTCTCCAGCCGGACTGAACGGCGTTTCGGCAGTTCATTATCTTCGTTCATGCAACGCACCTGAACGCTTTGTGGTCTGTAGGGGCGACCCGGCGGGTCGCCCGTCCGCATTCGCGGGCGACGCGGCGGGCCGCCAGTCCGCATTCGCGGGCGACGCAGCGCGTCGCCCCTACAATCAGACGTCGATTTCATGGACATTTTTAATTTCATCACGGAGGTATTCGATGCATTCGATCCAGAAATGTGTAACAAAATGAAATGTATTTGTATCGATACGTGGTTCTGGTGCCCCAACATTAAATCTGCCATATATTTTAAAGTGTTTGTATATTGCTTCTCCAGCATCGGTTATCTCATCGTTGTTGCCGTGCGCAACAGCGTTTCTTAATCTCTGACATAGTTTGTATTTTTGCATATCATGCGGGTACTTAATGTCCAAATCTTGCCAGTATTTTGCTCTATCCCTCCAAGCAAGCTTTGTGGAAAAATCTTTAAAGAGTGTCTTTAAGTCTTTCTTGAAAATTTTATCTATTACTTTTTGATATGAGAATATTTCAAATGCTTCCCTGTATGATCCAATCAGGAGCAGAAATCCATCAAGTGTCCTATTCGTTATGAATTGATCATCATTATACTCAGCAATATAGTCTTTATAGTATTCTTGTGCATATACATCATTTCCGTTGCCCAGGTTTATTCTGCCAAATCCTTTTTTATATGCTAGGGCCATAACATCACGATCACGGGTTGCGTCTGCACACATTACTGCGTATGGCAACTGGTTGCGAATCCAACCAAGATACTGTTCAGAAAGTAATTTATCCTGCTGTCCCATTTCGCGGAATCCTAAATTGCATTAATGCGCTCTACACCCATATATGAAATCAGTTTTTCCGGGATTTTCACCGACCCGTCTTTCTGCTGGCAGGTTTCGAGGAGGGCGATGATGAGGCGGGGGAAGGCGACGCCGGAGCCGTTCAGGGTGTGGGCGAAATGCATTTTTCCGTCTTTGCCGCGGTAGCGGATGCCGGTGCGGCGGGCCTGAAAATCTTCGAAATTGGTTATGGAAGAAACTTCCAGATACCTGTCGACGCCGGGCGCCCAGGCCTCGATGTCGTACGTCTTCACACCGGCGAACGTCATGTCGCCCGTGCACAGGAGCCGCACGCGGTAGTGCAGGCCGAGGCCGTCGAGGACGGCTTCGGCGCATTTCGTGATTTCTTCCAGATGTTCGTAGGATTTTTCCGGCGTTGTAAAATGGACGAGTTCTACTTTATCAAACTGGTGGATGCGGATAATGCCGCGCGTGTCTTTGCCGGCCGCGCCGGCTTCGCGGCGGAAATTGGGCGTGTAGGCTACGTAGCGTATCGGCAAATCGTCCTCGACCAGGTTGACGCCGCGAAGCATGTTTGTTACCGGCACCTCGGCCGTCGGCGCAAGCCACAGCCCGTCGCCCGACCAGTCGCCGCCTTCGGAATCGGTCTTGCCGAGCTGGTACATGTCTTCGACGAATTTAGGAAGCTGGCCGGTGCCGGTCATCGAGTCAGTGTTTACGACGCACGGTCCCCAGATTTCGGTGTGGCCGTGCTGCCGGGTGTGCATGTCGATCATGTAGGACATGAGCGCGCGCACCAGTCGTGCGCCGAGACCTTTGAAAACGGGAAAGCCGGAGCCGGCAATCCGCGCGCCTGCGGGCAAATCTAGTATGCCCAATGATTCGCCGAGCTCCCAGTGCGGTTTCGGCTCGAAATCGAGGGCAGGTTTTTCTTCGACTTTACCGAAGCGCAGGAACACGTTATCGTCCTCGCCCTCACCGACGGGCACGGACTCGTGCGGAATATTAGGAATCTTTAATGCTATTTCACTTAAAAACTCATCAGTTTCTCTTCTCATACCTGATAACTCGGCAAGGCGATCTTTAATCTTTTCGACTTTTGCTTTAATGTTTTCAATATCTTGAGCGAGCGCAGGATTATTTGCCTTCATAAAATGGTTAATGTTTTTCGAGTGACGTTTCTTTTCAGCGTTAAGACGCCCCTCTTCATCAACATATTCTCGGCGCCAATTTTCAAATGTTAAATATTTATCAATCAAATTTGGATCGGCGCCTTTTTTCGCGATACCTGCCTTTACGCCGTCGGGGTCATTGAGAATGCGTTTTCTGTCAAGCATGTTATTTCCCGGTTTGTAGGGGCGGGTCTGTGACCCGCCCGATATTGCGTAATAAGAGGGCGGGTTTGAAACCCGCCCCTACATATTCTTATATGCGGTATCGCCGCCGATCATTGTGAAAATCGTTTTTGCTTCGGGTGACAGCGCATCTTTCAGCGCGTTATCGCTTTTCTGCGGGAGAGCGATGGCGATTATATCGGCGGCGTAGCCTTCCGCGAGGCAGCCGAGTTTTTTTTCTTCGCCGATTGCGCGGGCGCCGTTCCGCGTTGCCATTCTGAAAATTGTTTCCGGGCTGACAGCCTCGTAGTTTTCATAAACGAATCGCATTTCTTCAAGCATGGAGAGCGACCAGTTGGAAACCATTGAATCCGTACCAAGGGCAACGTTTATCCCTGCCTTCAGCAGGTTCTTTAAAGGGTAATTCTCATGGTAAAAATAATGGTGCGAGCGGGGGCAGTAGCACACGGTCGTACCGCCTGCGCGGACGATTTCGATGTCTTCATCCGTCAGGTAATTGCCGTGGACCAGGATGAATTTTTTCCCAAGCAGGCCGAGATCGTTCAGAAATTCAACAGGACCTACGCCGGGCGGGTCGAAATCGTCCTGGAGGATTCCCAGGTGCTCGAGAAAGTCGTGGAAGTATCCGCGGCCGGTCTCGAGGAACTCGACCTCGTGCGGATTTTCCAGGGTATGCATTGAGATTACGAAATCCCGCTCGTCTTTATAGCGCTTTACCCATTCGAGAAGTTCTTTAGAAGTTGAGTACGGCGCATGGGGGGCGAGGCCGTGCCGGAAGCGTTCGGACTCGGGCCATGCGAGCCGCTCTTTCCATCCCGGTTTACTTTCCGCGAACGTCTTGCGGTCGAATGCGATAAGCTCGTGGGCGATAATCGCCCTGACGGGTTTCGATTCCAGCGCTTTTCGCGCAGTACCGGATTTACAGTGGTCGACTACCGTCGTGACGCCGGCTGCGATGGATTCATCAACGCCCTGCACGGTGCTTTCGACGAGATAATCGTCGTCAAGGCTGTCCCTGAGTTCCCTCACCTCGTCGAGCCAGTCGGTGAATATTTTTGTTCTGTGTATCCGGGGGCCGAGTGCCGTAAGCTCGAGATGGTTGTGGCAGTTGATGAGACCCGGTGACAGGAGTGCCCGGCCGAGGTCGACTGCTTCAGTGTTTTGGGAAACGGAAAGAATATCATTCAGCGGTCCGGCTTTTTCAATCACGGCGCCCCGGACGAGGATACCCCATCCCTTTTGGGTCTTGCCCTGCGCGTCAAGCAGATAGTCGGCAGTGATTATGGTTTTATCCATGTCCTGAAGTCTTCGCCTATGATGCCGCGTCTGCGATAGCGTTCCATTGCATGGTCACAGGAGCAGCTTTGCCCGAAACCCGCGAGTTTCCGGGCCGCTTCGCTTATAATCTCGGGAAAGCGTTCAAGAGCGGCGTGCGCCGCCGCCTTGTCGTTTTCAGATGCCAGCCCTTCAAAGAGCACGCCCGGTTTGAAGTCCGACTTGCCGCCTTCCGCGGCGTTTGTTACGTAGCAGATCGCCGCGTAGTGCATTTCCAGCTCTTTTGCAAGAAAGACCTCCGGCGCCAGCGTCATCCCGACGAGGTCCGCACCCAGCATTTTGAACTTCCGTATTTCAGCCGGGGTTTCCAGCCGCGGTCCTTCCGTTACCACGTAGGTTGCGCCGCGCGTAAACTCGGCCTCGAGGTTGCCGAGTATCCCGGCCAGAATATCGGAGAGGGTGGGGCAGAAGACCGGGCTCTGCCGTACGAAGCCGAGGCCGGTGTTTTCAAAAAACGTCTGCGCGCGGCTGCGGGTCTCGTCGAGCAGGTCGTCGGGAATCACGTAAGAGCCGACGGCATATTCAGGATTTATCGCGCCCGGCCCGCTCCATGCGATAACATGCGTTACGCCGAGCGATTTCAGGGCCCAGATATTTGCGCGGTAGTTGACAAACGGCGCTGAGATATTGTAACCGCCTGTTCCATGCCTGCAGAGGACGAGGAATGCCGTATCGTCTTTTTTAACGCGGAAGACGGGCTGAGCTTCCCCGAACGGCGTCGGCTCGACCTGTACCGGTTCTCCGCCCAGTCCGCCTTCGAGCAGGCTGTGTGCCTCGCTTCCCGCTATTATTCCCAATTGCTTTGTCGCTTCAGCCATACTGGTTCTCTATAGAGATAGTTGTTAGTAGTTAGTAGTTAGTGGTTAGTAAAGAAAAATACAAACGACAAACCACTAACCACTAACCACTAAAGATACGCAATAAATCGCATTCTAATCACGTTAAAATATCATTGCAAGGGAAAAAGATTTGCCTTGCATGGTTGACTTGTAAGGGGTCATAGAGTTATTATGTCATGATTGTATTACGGAAAGGGGTCAGATATGCGCGGCATTGGAACAGTATTTGGGGCGGCGGCGGTCTTAGTGCTTTTGATCATCGCAGGATTCATCGGGTATTTGATTGGATGGCAGGAAGGCAGCGGCAGCCCGGGCAAATCTGCGAAGGAGAGGATTCTCGAAAACGGAAAAGAATCATGGCAGAAGATTCATGATGCAGAAATGGAAGAGATTCGGAAAGAGTACGAGGAAAAGCTCGGCGCCAAGGCCAGGACCCTTGAAACAAAGGAAAAGGAAATCGAGGCCCTGAAAAAAGAGAACCTGAAGCTGGCGGGCGGTAAAAAGGGAGCTGGAAAGCCAACAGCAGGAAATATGGCTGACATTGCAGCCGCGGCCTCGGCGAATGCAAGTAATACCAGTGCGGAGAAGGAAAGAAAGATTGCCAAAAAAGTTCGCGAGCTTCTCAGGCGGCTTGAGCTTGACCCGGAAGACCGTGATGCCATGGAGGAGCTTTCCGGCCAGTTGTGGCGGTGTCAGAACGCGTCGGTCCTCGAGGCGTGGATGAAGAGGCTTCACGAAATCTACGATACGGCGCTTGAAAACGATCCCGAGAACGTCGACCTGCTTTATAACCAGGCAGCCGCGATGAGTGCTGATTTGTCCTATTACAGGTTGAAAATGAAAGATGATCCTATACGTCATGGGATGACGATGGGCGAAGCAGTCATGAAAGCTATAAACGGTTTCGGAAAGGTTCTGGCGAAAAACCCGAATGACCACCAGGCCATGATGTCGAGGGGGTTTTTCTGTTATTTCATGCCGGGGCAGCTGGACCAGGCGGAAAAGGACTTTAAGGGATTGATTTCCCTCGCTAAAAAGCACGGGGTTGATGAGAGTACGGGTGTAACCGCGTTCACGGGAATGGCAATGACTTATGATAAGATGGGCAAAACGGAAGAAGCGAAAAAAGCGATACAGGACGGCCTTTCAATTTATCCGGACAGTGACACTCTCCGCAACTGGGAAGAGCGCCTCGAGCGGAAATAGGTGTCGTCCTTTGCGGGATTGCGCGGATTTACATCATCCTTTTACCGGCGAATATGATTTCCCCTGAGACCGAAAAATCTCTTGAAACCAAATACTCCTGTCGATAGAATAGTAGGTCTTTGTTTGCAGCCGGGGCGCTTTTGCGGAAGTTGGTGTATGCGGTCTCCGGCAGGTGTTGGAGGAAGGAATGTATCTCGGTATTGATATAGGTTCGCTCTATCTGAGCCTTGCCATCCTCGATGAGCAGGGCAACCTTGTTCGCAACGCTTACGAAGCACATCGCGGAAACCCCATGGGTGTTCTGCGCGGCAAGCTGGATGAGATTTCCCTTTCTGAAATCGTCGGGTGCGCCAAGACGGGCTCGGGAGCAACGAAGATCGCGGGTATTGGGCCTTTTATCGATTCCGTCGTTGCGCAGCTGGACGGGACCCGTGCTTATATAAATGATGCCCGCAATATCGTTGCCATAGGCGCAGGCTCATTTACCCTTATCAGGACAAATGAGCGCGGCGAGTATAGCAAGCATTCTTCCAACCTGGCCTGCGCCTCGGGTACCGGCGCGTTTCTGGACCAGCAGGCGCTCCGCCTGGAATTCAAGCCCGAAGAGCTGCACCTTAAAGCCGCGTGTGCAAAGAGCTGTCCCTCGGTCGCCACGCGCTGCGCCGTGTTTGCCAAATCAGATATCATTCACCTGCAGCAGGCGGGTTTCGAGCCGGAAGACATCGCCGCCGGCCTTTGCCGCGGGCTTGGCCGCAGCGCGATCGACCAGCTTCTGCAGGGCCGTGCGATAAGCGGTAAAACGGTAATGATCGGCGGCGTGGCGCGGAACCCCGAGGTTGTTAAGGCTGTAGAAAAGCGTATCGGGATGAAGATACAGGTGCCGGAACGGCCCGAGCTTACCGGCGCCATAGGCGCTGCGCTTTACGCCAAGAACTCGGCAAGGCCGGCCCGCATAGTAATTAATAAGATTTCGGTAAAAGAGGAAGAGGGACAGAAGAAAAAAGTAATCCGTCCTCCGCTGGAGCTTAAGCTTTCAGATTATCCTGAATTCAAATACCACGATTTTCATATCGACGGGAACGAAACTGAGGCCGCGCTGGTGCAGGAGTTAATACCCGGCGAAGTTTATCCGATTGCACTTGGAATCGATATCGGCTCAACCTCGACGAAGTGCACCCTTGTCACCCCCGACCGGGAAATGCTGGCAATTTATTACCGTGCGACCGCGGGCAACCCGATTCAGGCGGTAAAACACCTGTTTTCCGCGATTCGCGAGACGGAGCGCAGGACGGGCGCGTCTTTCCAGGTCATCGGCGCCGGGACGACCGGCAGCGGGCGGAAATTTATCCGCAAGGTCGTAGGCGCCGACATTGAGCTTGATGAAATCACCGCCCACGCGAGGGCGGCGACCTTCATCGACCCCGAGGTTGACACGATAATCGAGCTCGGCGGTCAGGACGCGAAGTTTACCCAGTTGCAGAACGGGATAGTCTATAACTCTGTTATGAACTACGTCTGCGCGGCGGGGACCGGCAGCTTTATCGAGGAACAGGCGAAAAAACTCGACATCTCCATCTGGGAGTACGCCGATTTCGTAATGGGCATGCAGGCGCCCTTCACCTCCGACCGCTGCACCGTCTACATGGAGCGCGACCTCGAGGCGCTGATGGCTGCCGGATATTCAAAGCGCGAGATTGCAGCGGCCGTCCTATTCTCGGTTCGCGATAATTATCTGAATAAGGTGGTTGACGGCCTGCACATAGGCGACCGCGTCTACTTCCAGGGTGCTACGGCCCGTAACAAGGCGCTCGTTGCCGCGTTCGAAGAGGAACTCGGTAAGCCCATTGCGGTGAGCCCTTATTGCCACGTTACCGGCGCGCTCGGCATGAGCCTGATGGTGCTCGATGAAGTGAAGGGAGAGAGCACTTTCCGGGGAATCGGGTTTGCGAATGAGGAAACCGTTACCACCCGGGAGCAATGCACCTTTTGCACCAATGAATGTGCGATTACCGTTGTCACTATGGGTAACGGGTGCGTAAAGTGGGGTTTCAAATGCGGGCGCGATGATGCGGATACCGGCCCGGTTCGGAAGAAGCTGCCGGAGTATGACCTGTTCAAGCTTCAGAAAAAGCTTCAACGCTCTATTGGCGCCAGGAAGATTGCAGACAAACGGGGTGTGGTTGCAGCCCCCAGGTCGCTGACTTCCTACGGTTACCTGCCGTTCTGGCGCGCCTTTTTTGCCGAGTTGGGCTATGAATTGAAGATTTCCCCGCCCAGCACAAACGAGACTCTCGTGGCGGGTGAAAGCATGAAGACGGCTGAATTTTGCGCGCCTGTCGTTCTCGGCCTCGGTCATGCACGTGCCGTGACTGAGATGGATGCGGATTACTATTTTTTCCCTTACATGATTCGCGAAGAGCAAAGACAGGGATTTTCCAACTCGCATTTCTGCCCGCATGTCCAGTCTCATCCCGCGCTCGTCAAGGCTCTTTTCCCGGATATACATGAGAACCGCCTGTTGAGGCCCGTTTTCGAACTGAACAGGTCCGAACGGTTTTCAGTAAATCTTCTGATGAAGGATTTAGGGCCCAAGCTCGGTGTGCGTCAGGACGAGGTGCGAAGTGCCCTTAGAGCCGGAAAAACGGCGTTGTCAGAGTTCAATGCCCGCTGCCTGGATGCCGGACGGGAGCGACTTGCCGAGGTCGAACGTGAAGGCAAAATGGCGGTCGTTGTAGTGGGAAGGCCGTATAACACCATCGATTCTATCCTATCGCTTGACCTGCCTAAGAAAATCGCGGAAAAGGGAATCACTGTTTTTCCGGTCGAATTTGTCCCGCTGAATTATGGCAGGACTGCCGAAGACTGGCCGGGCATGTATTGGGCGTACGGCCAGACAATCCTGGCTGCCGCCGATGTGATAAGAGATCATCCAAACCTGTTCGGAGTTTTTCTCACAAATTTTTCATGTGGGCCGGACAGTTACCTGCTTTCATATTTCAAGCACATAATGGCTGGCCGCCGCAAGCCTCACGTTACGTTGCAGCTTGACGCGCACGGGGCGGACGCGGGCTACCTTACGCGCATCGAGGCGGCCATAGAGGCTTTCCGGGCGTGGAGGCCGGACGAGGCTGCCAGGCCGACGCGCCACGTTATAAATAAAAAACTCACACGGGACCACACACTGTTCATGCCTGTGATGGACTCAATAATTTCTCCATTGTTTGCGGCCTCTTTCAGGCGATTTGGCTACAAGTGTGAGGTGCTTGATGAAAGTGAAGAAATTCTCGCCCTTGGATTGAAGCACTGCTCCGGAGGCGAGTGCTTGCCCTGCCCTTCAACCCTGGGCGGGTTTCTGCAAAAGGTCAAGGATTCCGGAGTGCCGCCGCAGCGCACTGCGTTATTCATGCCGATGGCCACGGGCCCCTGCCGTTTCGGGCAGTATCACGTGCTGCAGTCCCTCGCATTCAAGAAGCTGGGCATGGATGGCGTTGTCGTGATTACGCCGAGCAGCGAGAACGCATACGGGGGTTTATCATCACCTCTCAGGAAGCTGCTCTGGGACGCGGTCGTGGTCGGCGACATCATGCATAAGGTCGGCAGCAAGATCCGGCCGTACGAAATGGAAGAAGGCCAGACTGATAATGTGCTGGCCTATTACCAGAAAGAACTGGAAACTCAGTTTGCCCGCGAGCGCGGCGCTGACATTCCGGGTGCTCTCGGTGCGTTTGTTCGGGATGTGACCGCAATCAGGACTCATGAACTCGGCAGCCGCCCGCTGATCGGCGTGGTCGGCGAAATATACGTGCGGAGCGCGGATTTCTCCAACGGTTTTCTTGTCCGCGAGATCGAGCGCCTCGGCGGTGAAGCGCTTCAAGCTTCAATTGCCGAGTGGATTCTTTACACGGATTTCATAACCAAGTACCTGATGAAGGGGACGTTTAAAATCCGGCAAAGGCTCTATGCGTATCTCAAGAACAAGTTTTTCCACTCGCGTGAGAAATTTTATACAGACATTGCGGGCGAACTGTTACGCGACCGGCTTGACCCCCCGATGGAGCACGTAATGGAAAAAGGCGGCCGCTACGTGCCATACGAATTTCAGGGCGAGTCGATCCTCACGCTCGGCCGCACAGTGATCATGATAGAAGAAGAGGGCGTTCAGGCCGTTGTGAACGCATCGCCGACGTTCTGCATGCCCGGGACGTTTACGTCCGGCATGTTCCCGACTATCGAGGAGCGCTACGGGGTTCCGATCATCTGCAATTTTTACGATGGAAGCGGGGAACCCAATCGTTCGCTGATACCGCACCTGCACTACCTGCGTGAACGCCTGGCCGGCGTATTGCCGAAGGCTGCGGATAAGGCGCGCGTCAGGCGTGTATCAGAATAGGAAGCCGAAGGAGGAGCACTGTGGCTACAATCAAGGATATCGCAGCACGCGTCGGTCTTGACGAGGAACTTGTGCGCCGCATCCTGTCTGAAGATCCTAAGCTGGGCGTAGAGCGCGATGTCAAAGACAAGGTTTTCACGACGGCCCGCGAGCTGGGTTATGACCTTACAAAGTTGCGCTTCGGCAAGAAGCTTCGGGACCGCGGCGATATCGTAAAGTTGATAATCGAACAGGTTGAATCCAATAAAGAATGGGGACGTGAGGAGATCCTTGCTCACCTGCGGTATGTATTGGACCTGACTTCGCGTCACCACAAGCGCGCTATGCCGACGGATATGCCGGAAGAGTAGTATTGCAGACCGCCGACTGGGAGCGTGCAGCCGTACTCCATCTGACCGGAGTGCCGTTACGCGCTTTTTCTATTTAATCTCCCGTCATTGACTGCATGAAGTTCCATATGGCTCAACAGCCATGTTTACTTGACAGCATTATTCCTTCCAAGTATACTCCTTCAATGTTTGAGATGCCGGGGCCGTCTCTTATCAATCACAATTGGGAAGTCAAGTGAGTATTCTCGACTGGCTGAAACTACCCGAAAAGAGAACGGTATTAGATGAAGATGATCCTGCAACAACGGTTTTGCACGCCAGAATAATCAGAAACAAACCCTTTCTGAAAATGCTTTACACTGACTTCTACCTCCAGATGAAGAGTTCTGTTGCCGTTGATGTCAGGAAGGGGCTTCTGGTCGAACTTGGCAGCGGCGGGGGTTTCATCAAGGAAATCATTCCCGGTGTTGTTACTTCAGACGTCCTCGACCTGCCCGAAGTCGACAAGAGGTTTTCCGTGCTGGATATGCCGTTCGATAACGGAGTTATCGATGCCTTTTTTATGCTGGATGTGTTCCATCATGTAAAAGATTCGTACGGATTCCTGAAAGAAATGGACCGTTGCCTGAAGGCGGCGGGCAGGATTGTGATGATTGAACCGGCAAATACGCTTTGGGGAAGGTTTATTCAAAAGTGGATACACCGTGAAGATTTTGACCCTGATGGCGGTTGGGGTTTCGAGGAAGGCGGGCCGCTCTCGGGCGCCAACGCCGCATTGCCCTGGATAGTATTTCGCCGCGACAGGGAACGGTTTGAAAAGGAGTTCCCGGGTTTGAGAGTCCGGAGATTTGTAAATCACAATCCTTTGAGATATATTTTGAGTGGCGGCGTTTCCTTTATCCAGGTTGTGCCGACCTTCAGCTATTCAATGATTAAGGCGCTGGAGGCCGCGCTTACGCCAATCAACGATTACATTGGGATATTCAGTACGATAGAGCTTGTGAAAGTTGGATGATTCTCCGCGCGGCAATCAATGGGAAACGGCAAAAGGCAGCGGCTAATCCTGCATCACGTTTGCGCCGGCTTCCTCGATAGTAGTGATGCCTTCCCATACTTTTTCCATCGCATCCTGCCAGAGCGTAAGCATGCCCTGCTCGATGGCGATTCCCCGCAGTTCTTCCGAGGATACTTTCTGGTTGATTTTCTCGATTAGGGGCGGGCTCATGGTAAGGAGTTCGTGCGATCCGGTTCGACCCTTGTAGCCGGTTCCCTTGCAGCGTTCGCAGCCGACGGTCCGGAATATCTTTACCGGCTCACCTTCCTTGAAGCGCTCGTCAGACAGCCTTATAGATTTGAGGACTTCAATCTCTTCCGGCGTGGCTTCGTCTTCGCGTTTGCATTTGCAGAGGCGCCGCATAAGCCGCTGGGCGCATACCACGAGAAGGGACGATGAGACAAGGAACGGCTCGATTCCCATTTCGATGAAACGGGTTACCGTGCCGGGCGCGTCGTTGGTGTGAAGCGTTGAGAACATCAGGTGGCCGGTAAGCGCAGCTTCGATAGCTATCGACGCCGTCTCGAAGTCGCGGATTTCGCCGACGAGAATGACGTCGGGGTCCTGCCTGAGATAGCACCTGAGGGCGGCCGCGAACGTGAGCCCGATGTCCTTGTGCATCTGCATCTGGTTGACGCCGTGGAGGTTGTACTCTACAGGATCTTCGGCAGTTTGAATATTGATATCGGGTGAGTTGATTTCATTGAGTGCGGAGTAAAGTGTGGTCGTTTTTCCCGAGCCGGTCGGGCCTACGTGAAGTATCATGCCGTAGGGCGATTTAATCGATTCGCGGTAGAGTGTGATGTTCGGCTCCGAGAAGCCCATTGCGTTAAGGCCCATCGAGGTCGACGACTTGTCCAGGATCCGCATAACGATTTTTTCGCCCCAGATCATCGGCCCGGTTGCGACGCGCAGGTCGATATCGATGCCTGTCTTGGTGAAATTCTTGAACTTGATTCTTCCGTCCTGGGGAAGCCTGCGCTCGGATATATCGAGCTCGCTCATGATCTTCAGGCGGGAGACCAGTGCGTTCAACGCCTGTTTGGGGAGCTTGGCCGCTTTCGCCAAAACGCCGTCCACGCGGTACCGGATAAGCGTTTCGTATTCGAAAGGTTCAATGTGAATATCAGATGCGCCGCGCGAGTACGCGTCCTCGATAATCCTGTTGGCGAGTTTGATAATCGGTGCGGAATCTTCGTCAACTCCGCTCTCTACGTGAATCTTTTCAGAGCTCCTTTGTGTATAATCGTCCGCGACGTCATCCACGACGTCAACCAGCGAGCCGTCGGGGCCTTTCTTAAAGAAATTCTTGATTGCCTTGTCGATGGCGTTTTTCGTTGCGACGCAGACTATCTCGATTTCAAGGTTGGTGGCCAGCTGAAAGGAATCGCGGCGCTGGATGTGAAGGGGATTGTCGATCGCAATTTTGATAGAACTTGTGCCGAGTTTCTTGAGCGGGATGATCCGGAACTTCTCGATGTTTTCCTTGCCGATAAGGTTCCACAGAGGCGGGTCCGGTTCCCAGTCTTTTTTCAGGTCGACGAATTCGCACCGGTTCAGACGGGCGATGTATTGCGCGAGTTCCTTTTCGGAAAATTCTGCCGCGGGGTTCCTGACTTTGGCGATGAGATTAGCCGAATAGTCTGCAATCTCATGGAGCAGGCGGAGGTCTTTTTCGGTGAAATAGGTCGAGCCGGTCTCCGGGTTTTTATTTAGGCACTGTATGGCGCCGATGATGACGTCGTTGGCGCAGATGGGAACGGTTATCATCGATTTCGTTGTAAAACCGGTGTCGGCGTCGACGCCTGCGTAGAAGTTCGGGTCGTTGGCGGCGTCAAGGGAGGCGTACGCTTCTCCCGTTTCGATAACCTTTCCGACTATTCCTTTTCCGAGCGGCAGCGTGAGCTGTTTCAGCTGTTCCGCTTTATTCTGGTAGAGTTCCCGAAGTTTCGGGTCGTGCAAATAAAGCGACGCGGAATAATATACAAACTCGAAATGTATCTGTTCGTCCTTGACAAAGTAGATCGTTATGGCCTGCGCCTGCACCGCCTCGACGAATTTCTGAATGGTGATCTGCATTACTGTGTTGGCGTCTTCTTCATTGATCTTTTTTCTGGACAGGAGGCCGCGGAGCAGGTCGGAAAGTATGCGGTCGCTGCGGATTGTTTTCTTCCGCTTGATTTCCGCAACCGCTTCCTGCTCGACCTGCGTGTTGATTTGACCGAAGAAATCTGAAAGCCCGCTCTCGATTGACGATCCGTCGAATGCATCAATATCCATGCAACTACAAGCCTCCGATATCTTTTTCCTGTCCGGGCATATATTCCCGTCCCGGTTTAAGCATTTACATCAGTGATTCTAGCAAATCATGCCCGGACGGTCAATGCGAAAAAAGCCTTGCCGGTGGGTGCAGGCGGAGCTTGGTTTTCACTTTACTCTCGATGCGCATCCGTTATCATGGAAAGGTGGTCACGGCGGTGAAAGGCCGATGCTGTTCGAAGATGTTGGTTTTTGTTGGTGTATTTGTCGCAACATCTGTTTGAAAAACATATCAAATGAGCTCGGGAAACGATAAAGACTCAATCACCCCTTTTCCAAACGACGGTGATCAAGACGCATTTGCACAGCCGGTTGGCGCACCCGTCGTGCCGGCGTTTATGCCCGCACCGGTAGAGGCAAAGCCGCCGGCATTATCCCTGTGGCCGCCGGGCGGGTTGCGCGTTTTCCTTGCAGCGCTTCTGTTCGCCAATCTGTTCTTTATCGCCGCCTGGAATATCGGCGCCCTGTTTGCAAGATTCTCAACAGAAACGGACCTTATGTCGCGCCCCGAGCCGGACCGTGCCGCGATTAAGGTTCTTGGCTCCTCCGCAAAATATTCGTTTCCTTCAGATGATGCCTGGATTCATTTTCAGTTTGCCAGAAACCTTGCGAGACATGGAGAGCTTGCTTTCAACCACGGGATTTCCTCGACCGGCACCACGGCGCCGCTTTGGACGTTTCTACTTGCAATTGGCCAGCTTATCTTCGGCGATTCGCCTGCGGCGTGCTTCTGGTATGCAAACGTCATGAATTTTATTTTTTTCTACCTGGCGCTGCTGTTTATTGTCGCGCTTTCAAAGAAGGTCTTTGGGAGTGAGATTGTGGGGTGGTTCGCAGCGTTTTTTACGGTTAATGAATGCCACATGAGCTGGGCATTGCTTTCAGGAATGGAAATATCCCTGTTCATGTTGCTTATGTTCGCGGCGTTTACGTTCTTTGCGTACAATCGTTTCCTTCTCGCGGGCCTGGCTGCCGGCCTGTGTTTTGATACGCGCCCGATCGCGCTTATCATTATTGCGATACTGGCGGCGGATCTCGCACTGCGACCGCTTCTGGCCGGAGGCGAGGCAGGCCAGTGGAAGAAACTTGCCAGGATGTGCGGCGCGTGGCTTATCGCAACCGCGCCGATTCTGATATTATTCCTGGTGATCTCCGGAAGCCCTCTGCCGAATACTTTCGATGCCAAGACCAGCTTTTATCGCACTTTCCACACGACCGGCCCGTTTCTTCGCTCGGTATTCTTCCACTTCAGTAACGATTTCTTCAGGTACATAGCCCCGTTTGCCGTAGCGTTAGCCGTTGAAATGTTCGTTATCTCGGTCGTCAGAAAGCGCCGTCACAGAGCATTCCCGCTGCTTATATTCTTTATCCTGTTTATTGCCGCGTTTGCGGTAACCCTGCCGGCGACTTTTCAGCGTGCGCGGTATATTCAGCCCATGTTTCCGCTGGCGATAATGTTTATGACGGCCGGTGTAGTTACGTTCCTGGCCGGGCGTTCTTTTACCGTTACGATTATAACTGTGCCGCTTGTAATTGTTGCATTTCTTTTCTTTCCCGTGCCGCAGGGCGAAAGAGTGATATTCGTTTTCCGCAATATCAAGGGTATGTCTCTTCTCGGCGTAGCGATTGTTGCATGGCTGGCCACGATCGACGCGGCAAGTGAGCGGTTCTTACCGCCAAGAAAACCGCTTTCCCTTGCGAGCGCGGCGGGTGCTCTCCGGGGGGCTATGTTGGGAGCATTGTTCAGACGCGTCACCTTGTTTTTCAGGACGTATCACGCAGCGGCTGTGCGTTGTATCGTTTCCGGTGTTATACTTGTCGGGTCGATGGCGGCGTTTGTAGCATGGGGTCTGGACCACGCGGGATTCTATGTTGCCGATTGCAGCTGCATTACTGACCAGCATATTGTCGTAGGCAAGTGGCTCGACGAAAATACGGAACCGGATTCGGTGATTGCGGCCCATGATATTGGCGCTGTTGCTTATTTCTCCAGACGGCGGGTACTTGATCTTATCGGTTTGGTCGATCCGGCGATGATTTCATATGCCCGCGTTGACCACAAAGTGGCAATTGTCGTTGCGGATAAGCCGACCGGTGAATATATTGCATCGGTTGTAACTTCGCGCGAGGACAGGGCTTATCTATTCAGAGACCCTGAGGCGGCTGCCGGGGCAGCGGCGCAAATCGCCGCCGAAGCGCCGGAACGAACAATTGAAGTTATTGTATATGATGTGCCGAAAGATGATAACACCGCCAAAACCGGACTTTCCGTATTGCGCAATACGTCTCAACTGAAGCAGGTCCAGCTCTTGCTTATTGTTGATGATCTGTCTCATAGAATCCGCGCAAAATGGGGATGGGCAAGACCAGGCGGATTTGTTGTCCGATCGCGATTGATACATGACTTCAAGCGTCTTACCGATTCGCATACCCGAGGCAGGCGTCACCACCGCGCGCGGCGATTGCTGCTGGGTGAAGACAAACGCTCCAGAGAGATAATTGGACGTTATTCGGGCGGCGAGAAGGACAGCATTGACTATTTTGCCGGCTATCATAACCGGGGTGCCGGTTTTTTTGAAGATATTGTACATTATACTCCGCCGGGAGAGCGAAACAGATTCGTTCACAAGTTTTCCACGCCGCCCGTTGGAAGGAGCGTCTTCGGGGTTTATGCCGTTAAGCCCGCAATAGCGGGCGATACGGACCGATCCAAGTCTCGTGTCAAGGCGGGAGAAGGCCGTTGAACCCGCCCCTCCGAAAGATAATGAGCGTTTCGTCATTCGGAAGGAAAAGACGGCTCAGGGCGGCCTGTTTTGAACCGACCGCGAGAGGTGCGATTTGAACCTGTCCGGCTGGGTCACATGAAAAATACGACCTCGCATTCAAATGAACCGAATCCTGACGAGCATGCTCCTTCGCGCATCCGGGCGAAGATAGAGCAGGTTATGGGAAACAAGGTGGTTTCAGTAATTTTTGTCATTCTTATTTTTCTGATTGCATGTTTGCTTTTCGTCATGGACTTTCTGAGCGAAAGCGACGTTGTCAGGTTTGATTTTAAGACCTTCTATGCGGCATGCAGCTTTGAGCATGGCAGCGGGGAGAACTTATACGATTTGCAACACCTGCACCGGACGGCGCGAAAGTCCGGGATTGGGGGGCATGTCTACCCTTACCTGTACCCCCCTTTCCTCGCACTCGTTGCCAAACCCTTAACCGCGTTTCCACCGGGTACGGCGCAGAAGTTGTGGACTGTTATAGGCGCAATCCTCATGGCACTTTCGGCGGCGGCCTGCACACTAATCGCAAGTTCCCGCGTCAAGGGAGACGGAGAAAGAAGTATCCTCCCGGAACTCGTCCTTTACGGCCTGGCCCTGCTGTTTGCGCTGCCCTACAGGAATAACATCTACATTGGCCAGGTGAATATAATTGTTCTCGCATTTCTTGTTCTATCGCTGCTTTTTTACTACAGGCGTTCTGATTTGCTTGCAGGCGCTTTTCTGGGTTGCGCCGTTATGATTAAGATTACTCCCGCAGTCCTGGTCTTGTTCTTCATCGCCCGCCGCAGGTTTAAAATTGTCGTCGGGCTCGCGCTTTCGCTAATCGGGCTTTTCGCCCTGACCCTGTTCCTGGGCGGGTGGAAAGTGTGGGCTGATTTTTTCTCGCTTCTGGCCGTTCTGTTGTCCGGCGCTGATATTCCCGGACTGTTTCCCATTGACGCGGTTTACAACTTTTCCATGAGAGGTTTGTTCCTGCGGTTTATTTCCAGCAGGCCGGCTGCAATGGTATTTGCCACGTTGTCTTTGTTGTTGCTGCTTGCTCTCATCACTTGTCTGACGTGGAAGACAAGGAAAGAGAGGGCGGCGGAGGTCCTGATCCTTCCGTTTTTTGTGCTAATGATCATCGCCTCTCCGCTGACGTTTCTGCACCATGTGATTTACCTTCTGCCGTGCGCCGTTCTCGCCAATGCGTACATGACGGCCCTCCCGCGCCCGAAACGCGAATTCCATATATTTGTCATTTTTCTGATCATTGCAGTGGCAGGGATCGATTTCCCGATATATTACGACGGAGTCCTGATGCCGGATATCGGCAGGGAATGTTTCACCTCGGTCAACCTCTGTGCGCTGCTTGGCCTGTTCTTTATTGGCATATGGATTTCTCGCGCATTGGCCGGAGCCCGTGTGGAGAAAAACGCGCCATAGGGCAGAAAGCGGCGCAGTAGAAAGAGGATTTACTGTGAGCGAAGAAATCGAAAATGCGCAGCCATCCACCGGGGGCGCGGAGTCAGGTGAATGCCCGCCGCAAGCGCCGGAACCGGACCGGTCGCCGGAGGCGATTCAGGTACGCCGCTTTCTCTGCGCCGCATTTGAAATAATCGCGATTCTCGCCGGCTTGTACTTCGTTTGCACATTCCTGTATATTTCCTTTTCGAGATTGGGATACCCGTTTGAAGTCGAATGGATGGAAGGGGGGATGGTCGACCACGGCGCACGCATAATGCGGGGTGAAGGCCTGTATGTCGAGCCTTCGCTCGAGTTTATCCCCTATCTCTATCCGCCGCTTTACCCTTTTGTCCTTGCTCTGGGTTACTGGGTTTTCGGCATCTGTCTGTGGTGGGGCAGGCTGGTTTCAATCGTTTCGACGCTGGCGGCCTGTGCCATCGCCTTCCGCTGGATATGGGTTGCGACCGGGCGGTGGCGGCTTGGCGCCGTTTCTGTCGGCCTGTTCCTTGCGGGCTTTCATGCATGCGGCAGCTGGTTCGATATCAACCGCGTGGACATGCTGTTACTTGCGCTGCTCGCCGGAGGAATGTATCTCTTGCGGGGAAATCCGGAACGGCGGCGCCTTGTCGCCGGCGCGGTATTGCTCGGCGCCGCGTTTTTCGCAAAGCAGTTTGCCATAATATTCCTCGTGGGCGGTGCGGTGGCTGCTTTTCTTCACGGCAGAAAGTCGGGCCTGATTTTCTGCGCCGTCGGTTTCGGCATCGCGGGAGTTTTTACCGGTCTTCTTGCCGCTCTCACGGGAGGCTGGTCGTGGTATTACTGTTTCACGGTCCCTTCACAGCACGGAATGGACTGGTTGCGCATTGGATCGCTCTGGCGCGGCGACGTGATTCATCGATTCCCGTTCCAGCTTGCCGGCTGCGTGGCGTGTGCGACGGCATGGTTTTTTACCGCGAAGCGTTTTTCAATCCGGCGGATTCCGGTCGTGCTTGTCGCCGCCGTATCTGCGATAACTGCGAGTTTTTTCGGGCGGATACACTTCGGCGGATATGATAATACTCTGATACCGATGGCCTTTTTCACGACTGTTTTCTTATTAATCGCCGCCGGACGGCTTGCGGGGGCCGAATGGTCAAGACCTCGGGCGTGTGCCGTCCTGTCCGCTGTCAGCATTCTTATTCTATTCCAGTTTTATATCCATATCTATCCGGTTAAAGCGCAGGTACCTGCAGGCGCCGAGCGGGAAAGCGGAGAAAGATTCCTTGAAGCCGCCCGCAGCGTTGACGGTGATGTTTTCATTCCGTTCCACGGCTATTACTGGTCCCGGACGGGAAAAAAGATGCGATTCCACATCATAGCTCTGCATGATATAATTACCTTTCGGGAAAAAGACCGGAAAGGCGACGTTCGAATAGTGCAAAAACGTGAGTTGATTCCAGAGGATATTATAGCCGCGTTTAATGAAAAACGCTTCGCCGCGGTCATCCCGAACCTGCCGAAGCACAACTATTATCTGAGAACGACGGTGGAGCACTTGATATACGGAAACTATGTGCGGTCGAATTCCATCCCCCAGCTTCCACGCCCGAAGACCGGCATGGGGACCCGGACCGGCGCGATGTGGTTTCCAAAGGGGCGTCCGGCGCCGAACCGGCCTTGACGGAGCAGTGTCATGCAATGCAGGAACAGAATTCTCGTTATCTTTTCTTTTCTGGCTCTTTCCCTCGGCGTTTTCGTAATCGCGGTACGATGCCGCCCCGCCCGGACTGAAGTCCAGACAATCGAAAAGTCGAAATGGAACCTGGTTTTTGAATCGAAGGACATTCCGACGGAGAAAGGTTTCAGGGCCGTATACCGCGTCTATTTCGAAAATTCGGACTGGAAAAAAGAAGACCCGGATTATCTGAGTATATCGGGCAGCGCGAAAATGGAGATGGACGGCGAGGTCAAGCAGGTGCAGCTTCGCTGTATAAACCATCGTTATTCGTATTTTCGAAAGAGCGGGAGCGCTTATGAGAATTTTGCATATGTAATCTACGCATGGGAACTCAAGGGCGACTCCCCGATCAAGAATGACGGGGTTTATCTCTCGAAGTGGGTTCCGGTGAGGATAATCGAGTTCCCCTTCAAGCTCGGCTCCAGGTGGCATTCAGGCGATATTCCCGGCATCTGGGGCGTTGAGAAGAAACATCAGTTTACAACGCGTTGGCATTATTCCGTGACGGCGGAGGAGGAAGTCACGGTTCCTGCCGGGACGTTCCAGTGCATGAGAGTTGAAGTGAAAAAGAAGACTGAAAATGCCCCACCCGAGCAGGCGGAGAACTGGGATAACATACGGACCAGAAAGTGGTATGCGAAGGGAGTCGGAGTTGTAAAATCCATTACCGACGACGGAAACGTAAAGCGCCGAACCGTTGCGGAACTGGTCTCTTTCACCCGCGGTCCGGACCGCTCGGATCAGCTTTCACCCGCCCTTACCGAAATCAAATCGGACGAGATTCCCATGACTCCCGGCCAGGTTGCTCTCTGGCAGGTCGGCGACAATGTTTTTGAAGGATTGAGATTATGCAGCCCCGGCGTTCTCGACTACTACAACGGCGTGTGGGAGGGTAAGCCGCGGGCGTACGGCGTTATCAGTAAGGGTTCAACGCGGAGAGTGATAGGCCCTCGAACGCCGCTCTTCGAAACGGGAAAAGTCTACGATTTTCCGCTTACAATAGGAAAGACATGGGAGGCGGGCGGCGGCTTTACCCGCAAAGTTGTCGGCCCCGAAATCGTGACGGCGCGGTTGATTCCGTATCTTGCCCTGAAAATCGAGACGCGGCAGAAGGATGAGCTTGTCGCGGAGGAATGGATTGCGCGCGGCGTCGGACCGGTCAGGCGTGTTGTTTATCAGGCCGATGGCACATCGCGTTCGTTTGAACTCGACATGTTCCTCCATAAGACGGGCGATCGTGCCGAATATGTTCTTCCGTGGCGAGTCGGGGAAAAATATGGTTTGACGAACCCGTTCGGAATCGGCTCGTCGGAGCGGGGCCATAAAGGGCCCGGGCGTTTCGCATATGATTTCGGACTGCCGGTCGGCGTCGTGATTGTAGCGGCCCGCGCCGGCGTGGTTGTGGCTTATCGCGAATCGTCGGACGAAGGAGGTTTCGGGAACAAGTATTTCGGCAAGGAAAATCAGTTGATAATCCGCCACGATGACGGAAGCTTAGCCCATTACGTACACCTGGAAAAAGATTCAATTATACCCGAGCTCGGCGACCGGGTTGAGCAGGGGCAGAAAATAGCCCGCACCGGCCTTACCGGCTGGTGCAGCGGGGCGCACCTGCATTTCGCGGTAACCCGCGGCGGTCCCTCGATGCCGTTTGCATTCAGAGATGCCGAAGGCCGATTCGGGCTCCTTGAATGGTCCAAAGTATACACCCGCACCGCCAAATAGCGTCTAACGCCTGCCCCCGCGAAGGTGGGGGTCGAACGTAATGTCGGAACAATGTCTATTGATGCGTTGAAAGACATTCTCCAGCGCCACTGGGGTTTCAAGGATTTCCTCCCTCTGCAGGATGAGGCCGCCCAAAGCGTGCTTGAAGGCAGAGATTCGGTGGTCGTGCTTCCGACCGGAGGAGGGAAAAGCCTGTGCTTCCAGGCTCCCTCGATGGTTATGGAAGGCCTGGCAGTGGTGGTATCGCCGCTTATCTCGCTGATGAAGGACCAGGTCGACTCGCTTAAAGAGTCCGGTGTGACGGCGGGGTGCGTCAACAGCTCGATGAGCGCGGCTGAAAGACGCGCCGTGCATGAGCTGATAATTGCCCGGAAACTGAAGCTGCTCTACGTCGCGCCGGAGCGCCTGCTGGCCGACCGTTTCATCGACTACCTGAAACGCGCGCGGGTATCCTTTTTCGCCGTCGACGAGGCGCATTGCATCAGCTCGTGGGGGCACGATTTCAGGCCCGAGTACCGCGGGCTGTCTGCCTTGAAAAAAGAGTTTCCGAAGACCGCCGTCCACGCCTACACGGCGACCGCGACCGAGCAGGTGCGCGCCGACATTGCCGCCCAGTTGAAGCTCAGCGACCCCGTTTTCCATGTAGGTTCTTTCGACCGGCCGAACCTTATGTACAGGATGGTGAGGCGCACGGACGAGATCGGCCAGGTCTGCGAAGTGCTCGAGCGCCACAGAAATGAGAGCGGCATCATCTACTGCATTCGCAGAAAAGACGTTGATTTCCTCGCCGAACGCCTGGTCGAGAAGGGGTACAGCGTCAGGCCGTATCACGCGGGACTGCCGGACGAGGAGCGCAAACGCAACCAGGAGGCGTTTATCAACGAGGACGCGGAGATAATCGTCGCCACGATAGCATTCGGGATGGGGATCGACAAGTCGAACGTCCGCTTTGTCATCCACGCCGCGATGCCCAAGAGCCTCGAACACTACCAGCAGGAGAGTGGGCGCGCGGGCCGTGACGGGCTCGAGGCTGAGTGCGTGTTGCTGTTCTCCTACGAGGATTACCGGATGTGGGAGTATATAATCGAAAAGTCGGAAACCGTCGCCAGGGAGGCGTCGATAAAGAAGCTCGGTGAAATCCATGCTTTCTGCGAGGGTGCGGAGTGCAGGCATAAGGCAATTTCCCGTTATTTCGGGCAGGAACTCGAGCGCGCCAACTGCGCGGCATGCGACATATGCCTCAAATTCCTCAAAGAAGTGGACGATCCCCTTATACTTGCCCAGAAAATACTCTCGTGTGTGATCCGCCTGAAAGAGAACTTCGGGGCGCACTACACGGCCCAGGTGCTCCGGGGCTCCAGAGACAAAAAAATCCTCAACCGCCGGCATGACGAGTTGAGTACCTATGGTTTGCTGAGCGAGTTCGACATCCGGACGGTCCGCGGTTGGATCGAGCAGCTTATCTCCCAGGGGTGTCTCCAGCGAAGCGGTGAATACAAGACTCTGTCATTGACCGATGAGGGGCGGCAGGTAATCCGCGGCCGGGAAACGCCGCACCTGCTTGAGCCCGTGAAGAAGAAAGAGAGAAAACGCATCCGCTCCGGGTTCGACCTGGATTCGTGGGAGGGGGTTGACCGGGATCTTTTTGAACGCCTACGCGAGCTCAGGCTGAAAATTTCAAAGGATAAGGGCGTGCCGCCGTACGTCGTTTTCAGCGACGCTTCCCTGCGCGACATTGCCCGGCGGAAACCCGTGACCCGCGAAGGATTCCTCACCGTCCACGGCGTCGGCCAAACGAAATCCGCGCAATACGGAGAAGCGTTTATGGGTATCGTTAGGGAAGTTTGCGGATAACCCGCCCGGCGTATTCCTGATGTCCTTCTCTAAGATAAAAAATTCTTTCTTCCCTGATTTTTCTATTTTTCGTCCCTGTAGCTTATGTATAATATGCGATTGCCCCGAGTGAAGGGCATGTCCGTTTGCATTGTGCCGCAGTGAGTGGAGGCTTGATGTCCGACGTCGCGTTGGCGCTGGTCTGGCATTTTCACCAGCCATACTACGCGGATGATGTGTCGGGCAGTCTCTCGTTGCCCTGGGTCCGGCTGCACGGCGTGAAAGATTACCTCGGGATGGGGCTGATGCTGGAGCGCCATCCCGGTATGCACGCAACGGTCAACTTCGTTCCGTCTCTAGTCAAGCAGATCGAGGACCTTGCAGCCGGGCGTATTGAGGACGCGTTCTTTGTCATTTCCAAACGTGACCCGGCATCGCTCGATACTGAGGATAAGGCGTATATCCTGGCCAACTTTTTCGCGCTGAACTGGAACTCAATGGTTCGCCGGTACCCGCGTTATGAATCGCTGCTGGAACTGCGGGGACACATAGTAAAAGATGCTCGCGTAAACCGGCGAAGCATGTCCGAGCAGGAGCTGCGGGACCTTCAGCTTTTATTCAATCTCGCGTGGATGCACCCCCTTGACGTTGAAAGAGACCAGTTCCTGCGCGAACTTGGAGAAAAGGGAAGGAACTTCACGGAAGAGGAAAAGCACGGGCTGCTTGAGCTGCATGTTCAGCGTCTGGGCGAGGTGATTCCCCTTTACAGGCGCCTTGCCGAGCGCGGCCAGATAGAGCTCACGACGACCCCGTACTATCATCCGATTCTGCCCCTGCTGGTGAATTGGGACTCGGTACACGAGGCGATGCCCGGAACACCCATGCCGGGCACCTGGGATGCGGCTGCCGAAGATGCATCGGAACAGGTCAGACGCGCGGTCGAATATCATGCAGAAGTGTTCGGCAGACCCCCGCGCGGAATGTGGCCCGCGGAAGGCTCCGTTTCGCAGGAAATGATTCCACTCGTCGCCGACGCAGGCCTTAAGTGGCTGGCGACCGACGAGGATATTCTGAGTGCTTCAGGCGGACACTGGTGCGGCCGGGGCGGGCACCGCAAAATGCAGGAGCCTGACGAGTTTTATCAGCCCTTCTACGTCGAGGAGGGCGGCAGAAAGCTGTCGGTTGTTTTCCGGGACCGTTACATTTCCGATGCAATCGGTTTTGAATACCAGCGGATTCCGGTTGCCGGCGCAGTTGACGATATAAACGGGTATCTCAGGGCAATAACCCGGCAGGGCCGCGCAGGACACCACCTCGTACCGGTTATTCTCGACGGGGAGAACGTCTGGGAGTATTTTCCCGACCAGGGCGTCGCGTTTCTGGATGCGTTTTATTCGATGCTTGAATCCGGAAAACCGGCCCGGTCCACCACCGTGTCGGATTACCTGGCGGAGCATCCTCCCCGGGAACGCCTCGAGCGGCTTTTTGCCGGCAGCTGGATAGGCGCGAACTTTGCAATCTGGGCCGGGCATGATGAAGACAGGCGCGGGTGGGAGCGCCTTTTTGAAACCAGAAGGCATCTCCAGAGCGTTGAGAAAGAAGGACGCGTCGATGCCGGGACGCTCTCCCGGGCATGGGAGGAGCTCTATATTGCGGAGGGTTCGGACTGGTTCTGGTGGTACGGCGACGACAAATCGTCGGAATACGATCTGGAGTTCGATCGCCTCTTCAGACAGCACCTGAAGAACGTTTATATCCTTCTCGGCGATGAACCGCCCTGGCTGCTTAACGAGCCGATTGCCTCCGGCGCGCAGAGGATTCTTTTTTCCGAGCCGACCGGGTTCATCAGCGTGAAAGTGGACGGCAAGGTTACGAGTTTTTTCGAATGGCTCGGGGCCGGCGTATATAACGCGCTTGAAAACCGCGGCGCGATGGTGCGGGGGCAGGATATCATCAAGGAAGTGCATTTCGGCTTTGATCTCGAGCGGTTCGTGTTGCGCGTGGATTTTGTAAAAGACTACCGCCACCTTCTTGATGAAGAGAATTCGCAGTTCATCTTGGAGTTTGTAAAGCCTCATCCCCTGACTATCAAGGGCGCTCGCGGCTCAACCGTAACGATAATTGAAAGCGAACATGGCGAGCATATTGCCGGCGAGGCGATTCTTGGAGATATTTTCGAGATTTCCGTACCGTTTCATGAGATGGGTTTCAAGCCCGGGATGGAGGCTTCGTTTTACGTTATAATTCGGTCCGGCGGACGTGAGATCGAAAAGGCCCCGCTCGTTACGCCGATTTCGTTCGTCGTTCCGGATGAGCTGTACGAGGAAGAACGCTGGACGCTTTGAATCTCGGTCTGTTGGTCCCTTGGTCTTTCGGTCCCTCGGTCAAGAAAAGACCGGATGACCAAATGACCGAGTGACCGAATGACCGAATGACCAAAAGACCAAAGGACGGTTATTGAAATGCCTGAACTGCGACGCGACCCCATTATCGGGCGTTGGGTTATTATTGCAACCGAGAGAGTGAAGCGCCCGAGAGATTTCCGCACTGAAAAGCAGGAGAGCAGGAAGGGTTTTTGTCCGTTTTGCAAGGGATTTGAAGATAAGACCCCGCCGGAGATACTGGCGTACAGGACGCGCGACTCGCGGCCGAATACACCCGGCTGGAGGGTGCGGGTCGTACCCAACAAGTTTCCCGCGCTTCGCATTGAGGGAGGTCTTGGAAAAAAAGGGGACGGCATTTACGACCTTATGAACGGCATCGGCGCGCATGAAGTGATAATCGAATCGCCGGACCACATCGTTACAAACACGGAACTGTCCAACGAGCACATGGTCGAGGTTCTATGGGCCTATCGCGATCGAATGATTGACCTGAAAAAGGACAGTCGATTCAGTTACGGCCTGTTATTCAAAAACGTGGGAATGGCGGCCGGTGCCTCTCTCGAGCATGCCCATACTCAGCTTATCGTCATGCCGATTGTTCCCCGCACCGTGAATGCGGAGATGGAGGGCGGCAGGCGCTTTTACAATTACCGCGGCCGATGCATATTCTGCGACATGATAATTCAGGAAGCGGCGGACCGCAAGCGGGTGGTGCTCGAAACAGAGCATTACATCTCCTTTTCGCCCTTTGCCGCGCGGTTCCCGTTCGAAACATGGATTGTTCCGAAACGGCATTCATCCTGTTTTGAGAACATCCAGAAAGTCGAGATTGAAGACCTTGCAGAGACGTTGAAGCGGACTTTGAAAAAAATTGAGGTCACACTCGAGATGCCGCCTTACAACTACGTTATTCATACGTCGCCCTTTGATCAGGGTGAGTTGCCATATTACCACTGGCATATTGAAATCATTCCCAGGCTTACGAAGGTCGCCGGGTTCGAGTGGGGTACGGGGTTTTACATTAATCCTGTTACTCCGGAAGACGCGGCCGAGTTTCTCGGTCAGATTGAGGCATGATAAGAAGTACCGAGTACCGAGTGCCGAGTGCCGAGTAAAGGAAACCGTGATTATGTTTTTACTCGTAACTCGAAACTCGTAACTCGAAACTCGAAACTTATTATGAAGGTCCTGTACGTTTCAAGTGAAGTGGTTCCATTCGCAAAGACGGGCGGCCTCGCCGACGTTGCGGGAAGCCTTGTGCCCGAGCTTCAGGCGCAGGGAGCGGACGTTTCGCTCTTTATGCCGTTTTATTCGGCGGCGCGGCGCACCGTTCACAACCTCGAGGATACCGGTGCCCGTTTCCAGGTTACCATGGGTAATGACGTCGTCAATGGAGCCGTATACAAAACACGCCTGCCGGAAACGAAAGTACCGGTCTTCCTTCTGGACGCGCCGGAACTGTACGGACGCGAGGAGCTTTACACCTCGGACGGGGTCCCCTATCCCGATAACGCGATGCGGTTTATTTTCTTCTCACGTGCGGTCCTGGAATTTATTATCGCCAATGGTCTGAACGTCGACGTTGTACACGTAAACGACTGGCAGAGTGCGCTTGTCCCGGTTTATCTCAAGACGCTTTACGCTGACCGGGCCGAGCTTTCCGGTGTGCGCTCAATCCTTACGATCCACAATCTGAGTTACCAGGGTTTATTCTGGCATTTCGACATGGACCTGACCGGCCTGGACTGGTCGCTGTTCCACTGGAAGCGATTGGAATTCTACGGCAAGATTAATTTCCTCAAAGGCGGCATCGTTTACGCCGATGCCGTTACGACGGTCTCAAAGCGTTACGCCAGGGAGATTCAGACCGAAGAGCTCGGTTGCGGGCTTGAGGGAGTGCTTTTGGAGCGTGCTGACGATTTAACCGGGATACTGAACGGTGTGGATTATACGGAATGGAACCCGGGAACCGACAAGTTTACCGCCGCCAACTATTCCGCGGGCGATTTGGGCGGTAAGGTTATATGTAAAGCCGACCTGCAGCGGCGCCTTGGCCTGGATGAAGATGCGAACATTCCGATTCTGGGTATGATTACCCGGCTTGTCGAGCAGAAAGGCGTGGACCTTGTCGCGGATATTTTTCCGAAACTCATGGCGATGGGCGTGCAACTGGTGATTCTGGGGTCAGGCGAGGAAAACTACGAGCTGCAGCTTCGCGAACTTGCGGAAGAATATCCGAAACAGGCCGCAGCCGTTATTGCTTACGACAACGCCCTTGCCCATCAGATCGAGGCCGGCGCGGATTTTTTTCTTATGCCCTCGAGGTTTGAGCCGTGCGGCTTGAACCAGATGTATTCGCTTAAGTACGGGACAATTCCCATTGTTCGAAGCACGGGCGGCCTTGCCGATACCGTCGTTCATGCGACGCCGGCCAGTCTGCATCGAGGTCGTGCAAACGGATTCGTTTTCAACAAGGCGACGCCGAATGCGCTGTTAGGGTGTATTAAGAACGCGGTCCAGATGTTCAGAGAGAACAGGACGGCGTATAACGGACTCCAGGCCGGGGGCATGAAGCAGGATTTTTCCTGGAGCCGATCTGCTGAAAGCTACATGAGTTTGTATCGAAAAACGAGCCGGCAGGAACTAAAACCAGTCTAGGGGATTTCCGGGACGATCGGGATATCATTGCAGGATCACGACATGTCTGAAATCAAGTTCAACCTGACGCTTCACATTCACCAGCCGATTGGAAACTTCGACCATGTAATGGCACGGGCGATCGATCTTGCCTATATGCCCTTTCTGGGCGTACTGGCGGCGCACCCCGGGATAAAGGTCAACCTGCACGTTTCGGGCTGCCTTCTCGAGTGGATGGAAGAAAACCGCAGTGATTATCTCGACCGGGTCCGTGTTCTGGTGGAGGGAGGGCAGATCGAGCTGTTCGGCGGCGGCTTCTACGAGCCGATTTTTACAATGCTGCCTGAGTGCGACCGCCAGGGTCAGATAGAGATGTACCGCGATTATCTTCGCGAGCATTTCGATGACGTTTCGGCCGGCTTCCAGGGTTACTGGCTTACGGAGCGGGTCTGGGAGCAATCCCTTGTGCAATCACTCTTCGATGCCGGGATTCGCTACACGTTGTGCGATGATACCCACTTCTTCTACGCAGGTGTTTCGGAGCGTGAACTTGACGGTTACTACCTGACCGAAGATCAGGGCCGTGTTATGGCCGTTTTTCCGATTCCGGAGTTTCTGCGGTATGCGATTCCCTTCAAGGACCCTCAAGATACGATTGCTTATCTCAGAACCTTTAAAGGTGACGGGCGAACACCGCTTCTGGTATATGGCGACGACGGTGAGAAATTCGGCATGTGGCCCGAAACAAACGAACATGTCTACGGAGACGGCTGGCTCGAGCGTTTCTTTTCGGCGCTCGGAGAAGCTGATGATATCGAACTGGTTTTTCTTTCCGAGGCGTACGAAAAACTGCCGCCACGCGGGCGGGTGTTCCTTCCGGATGCAAGTTACCGCGAGATGACGGAGTGGGCGTTGCCTGCAAGAGAAATTCGCAATCTGGTTCAACTGGAAAACGAATTGAAGTCCCGGCCGGACGGCGCCGCCTTGCGGCGGTTCGTCAGGGGAGGGTCATGGCGCAATTTCCGGGTCAAGTATCCTGAAGCAAACAGGCTTTATTCCCGGATGATGCACCTTTCAAAGGAGCTGGCGGAACTGGATTCCGATGATCCGGCCGTTGCCGAGGCGAGGCGGGAGCTCTATCGCTCGCAATGTAACTGCGCCTACTGGCATGGCATCTTTGGAGGGCTTTATCTGCCCCACCTTCGCGACCGCGTGGCGCGGGCAATGATTGATTGTGAAGTAAAGCTTGCAGGCATAAGGTATGCGACTGATCAGTGGATTCGGGTGGAGGCGAGCGATTTGGATTGTGACGGCGCGGAAGAAATCTATCTTGCCAACGCGGCTGTTTCAGCCTGCCTGGCGCCGGACAGTGGAGGTACGCTCTACGAATTCAATGCAAAGGAGACCTCTTATCCTTTACTTAACACTCTTGCGCGCCGATACGAGGCCTACCATGACCGGGTCCATGAGTTGAGCCGTGCAGGCGAAGAGGAAAAGGTCGCCTCAATACACGACCGCGTTCGCGCCAAGCAGGACAAGCTCGAGACGCTTCTGGTTTACGACTCGAACAAGCGGACCAGTCTGATTGACCGTTTTCTCAGGTCGGATGCAACCGTGCAGACGTTGCAGGATAATTCGGCGCAGGAGCAGGGCGATTTCGTCGGACGGCCATATGAAATCGAGCAAATAGAAGCACGTGTAAATGTCCAGGTCGTTCTGGGCCGAACCAGCCTCGTACAGTCCGAGCAGGGAGAAATGCTGCCGATAAACGTTTCAAAAACCATAACGATGCTTCGCGAGCACGCCGGCCTGTCGGTCGATGTGACTATTACGAATTCGGGCGCCGAGCAGCTTTCGACCCGGTACGCACAGGAATGGAATTTCTCCATGCTCGCAGGCGAAGCGCCCGACAGATACTATCTGGCTGATGGGGAAATGTGCGGCAACCTGTCTACGGTTATGATGCGGAGTGCCGGGGTTTTCTCCCTGGTGGACGAATGGCGTCGGACTGTGGTGAGGCTTACGCCCGGTCGGGATGTTGAATTCTGGACATATCCGGTAAAAACCGTTTCCCAATCCGAAGATGGATTTGAAGGTTTGTATCAATGTTCGGCGGTCATCGTAACGTTTCCGATAAAGCTCGAGCCCGGAGCAAGGGAAACGTTTCATATTGACCTCGACGTGGAAGTTCTGGAGAAAAAAAATGACTGATGGGATGCAATCTTCCGGAGAGCGTTTCAGGAAAGCGCCAAAACATGAATCGCGTGCCGAAGACGGAAACGTCTACATTGACTGGGGACCGCCTCTGCCGGAATCGTATCACCAGGATGTGCTCTATGGACTGGTGCGCGACCCCAAACGTATATTTTTCTACTGGGAGCTTACCGGTTCCAGGCGCAGGCAAGTGGAAGATGAACGCGGAATTGAAATATTCAATGACGGCAGGTGGGAACTTGCCATCACCAATCTTGATTCAGGCGAGACTCGAGAGTTCGGCTGCGATTATCCACGCGGCAGTTACTATGCCGAGGCAGCTCCCAGGTCCGCGTATGTGGGAAAAATCGGGTGGCGGACGGCTCCCGGGGAATTCATTCTCTTCTGCGAAACACCGCCTGTAAGAACCCCCTCGGATGGCCCGTCCGACCTTTCCGATCAGGAATTCTGGTCGGCTTTGGATCTCAGGAGGCTTCTGGATCTGGGTGGCGCCAGTGAAACAATGGGGTCTTTTGCACTGCGCTCGAGCATGATGGCTTCTCGAACGCAACCGCCCAAGGAGGAGTTGTCATGACCCGCAGGCCTGGAAAACTCATCTTGCTCCTTCATGCGCATTTACCTTTTATCCGCCACCCGGAACACCCGGAGTTCCTGGAGGAAACCTGGCTTTTCGAAGCCATGACCGAAACGTACATACCGTTCCTGGACATGATGGAGAACCTGGCGGACCGCGGTATCCGTTGGCGTCTTGCGATGAGCTTGACGCCGACGCTCTGCGAAATGCTGGCCGATCCGATGCTTCAGGATCGCTATCGCGAGAGGCTGGACAAGCTTATTGAACTGGCGGATAAGGAGGTTCACCGAACCCGGAATATGCCGATGGCGGCAACTGCCGGGATGTATCGCGAGCGCTTCAACCGCGCCAGAGAGGTGTTTAACAATTGCGGCGGTAACCTTGTAAGCGGTTTTAAGCGGTTTCGCGATACCGGTAATCTTGAAGTTCTGACATGTACGGCCACGCACTGCTTCTTGCCGTATGTTTTCAACGAGAAAGCGCGCCGGGCACAGTTTAAGGTGGCGATCCGGAACTATCACAAACACTTCGGGAGCGACCCGGACGGAATCTGGCTTGCCGAGTGTGCGTTTATACCGGAGATTGAGCCCGCATTGGCGGAATCGAGCCTGAGGTATCTTGTTCTTGATACCCACGGCCTGCTTTACGGGGAGCCGTTTCCGCGCTATGCAACGTACAGGCCGGTTATGCTCGAGTCCGGTGTTGCAGCCTTCGGGCGGGACGCGCAAAGCTCAAAGCATGTCTGGAGTGCGGAAGAGGGTTATCCCGGAGATCAGTGCTATCGGGAATTTTACCGCGACCTCGGCTACGACGGCGATTACGAATACGTAAGACCGTATCTCCATGAAGACGGGATTCGCCGAAACCTCGGCATCAAGTATCACAGGATAACCGGCAAGGTCGACCTTGCGAATAAGGAGTTATACAATCCCGGTGCCGCGATTGAAATGGTGAATCAGCACGCGGGGAATTTCCTATTCAACCGGAAGCATCAACTACTGCATGTAGGTTCGACAATTGATGCGACGCCGGTCGTTCTTGCACCGTATGACGCCGAGTTGTTTGGCCACTGGTGGTTCGAGGGTCCGGCGTTTCTCAAGGCTTTATTCGAAAACGCGGTGCATTTCGAGGATGTTTTCACCTTTTCGACTCCGTCTGAAGTACTCGATGAGCCCGCCCCCATACAGAAGATAAAACCCTGCGCCTCATCGTGGGGCGATAAAGGCTATTATGAAGTCTGGCTGAACGGATCGAACGACTGGATATATCGCCATCTGCACGTTGCCGAAGACCGGATGGCCCGGGTCGCCGCTGCGAACTTGTCGCCGACGCCGGAAGTGAAGCGTGCTTTAAATCAGGCCGCGCGGGAACTCCTGCTTGCAGAGTCCTCCGATTGGGCGTTTATCATGACCACCGACACGGTCGTGCCTTATGCGCATAACCGATTGAAAACTCATCTGGAAAACCTTCATCGGCTGTTGGACGACCTTTCTGAAGCCGGGGCGGTCGATGCGGGATTTCTGGCAGAACTCGAGAGTTCCAATACGGTCTTCCAGGAAATTGATTATCGCGTTTATATATAACCTCGGAAGAAAAGACGGAAATTCAAATGGCGCATTTTGATATTCTTACACTTATTATGGCGGGCGGCAAGGGTGAGCGGCTCTCTCTGCTTACCCAAAACCGGGCAAAGCCTGCAGTGCGGTTCGGTGCCCAGTACAGAATCATTGATTTTACACTCTCGAACTGCGTAAACTCAAACTTGCGAAACATCTTTGTTTTGACCCAGTATAAGTCCCTTTCGCTTGAGAGGCATATCAAGGAAGGATGGAGTTTCTTTGACCGCCGAATGAACGAGTATATCGATGTCATACCGCCGCAGCAGAGGATCGGTACCGACTGGTACCGCGGCACAGCGGATGCGATCTACCAGAATTTCTATTCTATCGACCAGCTCAGACCCCGCGACCTGCTTATCCTATCGGGCGACCATATCTACAAAATGGATTACCGCCAGATGATCCAGGCGCATCAAAGTACCGGGGCCGACGTAACGATCGCAACTTTCCCCGTTCATGCAAGCGAAGCCTCGCTGTTTGGAATCCTGGTTACCGACAACGAGCAACGGGTCACCGGTTTCCAGGAAAAACCTCAGAGCGGTCCAGCGACGATTAAAGATCGCCCCAGGGAATGCCTGGCTAACATGGGTGTCTATATATTCAGGACCGAAACGCTCAGGCGCTGGCTTGAGGACGACACAAGGAATCCCGGTTCCGCCCATGATTTCGGACGGGATATTCTACCCGCAATGGTCGAATCCGGGGAACGGGTTATGGCTTACCGGTTTGTGGATGTAAACGCAAAGGACGAACCCTATTGGCGCGATGTAGGAGAAATTGAAGCCTATTATGCAGCCAACATGGACCTTGTACAGGTCGAGCCGATTTTCAACCTCTATGATCCCACGTGGCCGATTTACACATACAACCCGCAGGCGCCGGCGCCGAAGTTTGTCTTCGCCCAGGAGTATCCGGGCGGCAGGTGTGGCCGTGCCCTCGATTCAATAGTCGCAAACGGGTGCATTATTTCAGGCGGGCTTGTACAGAGATCGCTCTTGTCGCAAATGGTTCGCATTAACAGCTTTGTCCACGTCAAGCAGTCTCTGCTCTTCGACCAGGTCGAGGTTGGCAGAAACTGCAGTATCCGCCGAGCGATTGTTGATACGAGGGCCAAGATCCCTGAAGGAACCGAAATCGGCTACGATTATGAGGCTGACAAAGCTCGATTCTCTGTTACACCCATAGAGAACGACCAGTGGCTCACTATTGTTATGCGTGAAGCAGCCGCAAAACTGTAATCTCGAAAGAAGTTCCGAGTTTCGAGTAGAGAAAAGATGAAGAAGTATCGAGTTTCGAGTTCCGAGTTTCGAGTAGAGAAAAGATAAAGAAGTATCGAGTTTCGAGTTCCGGGTTTCGAGTAAAGAAAAAATTGTGGGGGGTTCGTCACTCGATACTCGGCACTCGATACTCGATACTCAATCGAGAAGCATGCCCGAACTTGTCGAGATAACCTGCCCCCTGTGTGGTTGCGATAAATCGCAACCCTATCATAAGACCGAGGAAGCTTCATTCGCTAAATGTATGGATTGCGGCCTGATGTATAGAAACCCCCGGCCTGAAGACCCGCTTTCAGCGTCGGCCGCCGTAACCGATGCTGGTGTCGAGTTTTTCAGAAACAAGAGCTTCAGGACAGAGAAACAAAGCTACTATAAAACGATTCTCAAAGACCTGTCGCGTTACCGCGACACCGGCGAGTTGCTTGAAATCGGGTGTGCGTCAGGGGGTTTCCTGTTGGCGGCTCGGGAGAATAAATGGCAGGTAAGCGGCGTAGAAATCTCCGATGCAGCCGCCCGCATCGGGCGTGATGAATACGAGTTGAATATATTGACGGGTGATATTTTTTCAGCAGCCTTTGAGGCGGATCGATTTGACGTTGCAGTAATGAATATGGTGGTAGAACACCTGGCCGATCCTGCCCTGGTCCTCACCGAGGTGGCGCGCGCACTCCGCCCCGGCGGCGTTCTGTGGCTTCAAACACCGAACTACGATTCAATAACAATCCGCCGAAACCCCGAGCCCCAGTTTTTTCCGCCTGACCATTATGTGCTCTTTACTCCTTCGACGATTCGCATCGTGCTCAAACGAGCCGGGCTTGCGATCTGCAAGTTTACCACAAGCGGTTACCGTAGAACGCCTAAGTTGAAAAAAACCGCGTGGAGTCGTTTTATCGACCGATTGGGTGCGCCGTTTGTCAACCTGCGAAAACTCGGCCACCGAATGAGAATCATTGCGGAAAGGATGAAGGAAGAAAGTATGAAGTATGAAGTATGAAAATTAATATTTCTTTTCTTTATTTCAGCCTTCAGCCTTCATACTTCATACTTTCTTATACGAAGGTTTCGATTTCCGGCCCAGCTTCTTCCTTTACCGGAGCATTTTCGGCCTGCTCTTCGCCTTCAACGTTGACAACCGATACATTGGTCTGGGGTCCGGGGAAATACTGTCGAAAGGTCGTGAGGTTCTGCGCGTCCCGCACTTCGGCAAGCAATGGTGATGGTTCGGGAATAAGTAAATTAGAACCCGTATCCGTATTAAAAGCCACGCCCGCAAGCGCGTCCAGGAGAGATAGCTCCAGAGAACCTTCATGCTGGCCGGACGAGGAATCTGTGCCTGCGATCTCGGCGCGCGGATCAGTAAACGGAAGTTCGGGGCTGGGGACGATACCGGGAGTGTTGTCCGGTCTGGTGGCGACGGTTGTCCGCCCGTCGGTTACAGTTGTTACATCGCCGACGCGCCGGGTAGTATAATTTATTTCACGTCTGGTTACTTCCTGTCCGGCACGTGCGGCATCTGCTGAAAGCCTGGCGGCGTTTCCCTGTTCCTGCGCCGTTACAAGCACAGTGGAGTCTGATGCCTGGGCTGTCCGCAATATTCCTGTTTCGCCGGGATCGAGCCGGAAATTCAGGAAAGGGTTCGAGAGATACAAACTACTCCCGATCGGATTAACCACTCCTACTCCTCCTTTTATCCCTTTTAATTCTACAACATGGCGGAAATTATGCAAGTTGTTTTTCTGTAATTCCGTCTTATTATGACTTGTTATGTTGGAGATATGTGTTTCCGCGTTGACATGTAATATGGAGAATGTTATACTCGCCATGCTTTAAGCAGGGGATTAGGCCGGAGAGGGTGTATGGAGAAAAGGCCCGGAAAGGAATTTACGCTGAAATGGCTTGCCTGGGAGGCAACCCGCAGGTGTAATCTGCATTGCGTTCACTGCAGGTCGTCGAGCGACGAGTCCCCGAGGGAAGGTGAATTCAGTACCGGCGAGGCGAAAAAACTGCTCGATGATATCGCCTCGTTTGCAAAACCGGTTGTTGTCCTTTCCGGCGGTGAGCCGCTGCTTCGCGAAGATATTTTCGAGATTGCCCGATACGGAACCGACAAAGACCTGCGGATGTGCATGGCCACCAACGGCGTTCTCGTTGATGATGCGGTTTGCGGCAAAATTCTCGACTGTGGGATCAAGATGGTTTCGCTGTCGCTGGACGGAGCGGGGAGCGAAGTGCATGACGACTTCCGCCGGCAGGAAGGCGCGTTCGAAGGTACGATAAATGCTGCTGAACTTTTTCGAAAACACGGAATAAAATTCCTGATTAACTCCTCGTTTACGAAGCGGAACCAGACGGAAATAATAAAAATCTATCATCTGGCCAAGGAATTAGGTGCGACTGCCTGGTACATGTTTCTCATCGTTCCGACCGGGCGGGGTGCGGATATCCAGAACGAACTGGTTTCAAAAGAGGATTATGAAGAAATACTCCGCTGGCATGCTGAGATGGAGTTCGAAGAGGATGAAATGCTGGTCCGCCCGACCTGTGCACCGCAATACTACCGGGTTGTGCGCCAGGTTGCCAAGGAGCAGGGGAGAGACTACAAGAGACGGTCGCTGACTTTTTCCACCGGCGGCTCGAAGGGTTGTATTGCGGGCCAGTCGATTTGTTTGATCGACGCGTTCGGCGAAGTTCAACCCTGCAGCTATTTTCCGAAATCAATCGGCAATGTGCGTGAAACTCCGCTGAAAGACCTCTGGGAGAATTCACCGCTCCTGAAAGAATTGCGCGATTTTTCCGCGTACAAAGGACGGTGCGGGCAGTGCGAATACCTGCGGATATGCGGAGGGTGCCGCGCGCGTGCCGCCGCGATCACTGATGATTATCTTGAGGAAGAACCGTTCTGCGCGCACATACCACTCTCCATGCAGCGTAAGAAAGAAAAGCACCGATGACTGACCGATCGAAGAGATTTATTGATGCGTGCCTTCGGCGCCCTGTCGACAGAACTCCGGTCTGGCTGATGCGGCAGGCCGGCAGGTACCAGGCATGGTACCGCAAGATCAGGGAAAAAGTTTCGTTCATCGAGCTTTGCCGCGATCCGGAGCTGTGTACGGAAGTAACCGCGCGGGCGGCCGAGGAACTTGACGTAGATGCCGCGATCATGTTCTCTGATATTCTACTTATCCTTGAAGGCCTGGGTGCTCCTTTCCGGTTTACGGAGGATGGGCCCGAGTTGGATGAGCCGATGAGCGATCCGTCCCGCATTGCCGGGCTCAAGCCGGCTGACCCGCATGCGACGGTACCATATGTTTTCGAGACTATTAATAAGTTGAGGAAGGAGCTTGCAGGGAAGATCCCTCTGATTGGTTTTTCGGGCGCTCCTTTTACGCTTGCCGCCTACCTTGTGGAGGACCGTGAAGGTGTGCGGAAGCACGGTTTTGAGAAAACTCGCGCGTTCTTTTTCCAGGAACCGGATACGGCCTTGAAACTTATGGAAGTACTGGCGCGGACGGTGACGGCTTATCTCAACGCTCAAATCGAAGCAGGCGTGCAGGCGGTGCAGATTTTCGACACACACGCAGGCGTACTTGCGCCTCAGGATTATACCCGTTTCGTGCGAAAATTCATGTGTAACGTTATTATCAATCTAAAGCGAACCGGCGCGGACGGCGGGCAGATTCCGGTTATTCTGTCCGCGGTTGGAGCGGGACATTTGCTGGAGTCGTTCGCAGGCCTTGGCGCCGACGTTATCGCCGTCGATTGGCGAACCAATATCGACGATGCCTGGACACGAATCGGATATGAGCATGCTGTAATGGGAAATCTTGATCCTGCAGCGCTGCTCGGGCCAAAGGATGAAATACGTGCCAGGGTTATCGACATACTCTCTCGTGCGGGCAAGCGCAAGGGGTATGTCTTCAATCTTGGGCATGGCATTCTGCCTCAGACGGATCCCGACAAGGCAAGGTACCTGGTGGACTGTGTGCACGAGCTCTCCGCAGGCAATACGATAGAGCCGGCAAGGGGGGTTTCTCAATGACCCCTCGCCGCCGCCGCTTCAGGAAATCGGCCCGCCAGCGCCAGATCCGCAAGGAGTCGGAGCCTTATATCAGGCATGAAGATGATTCGGTCAAGGCGTATTATCGGGTTCAGACGCCTTTTTATGAAGAGTCTCCCGATAGGATACGGGGAGTCGTGCGCGTCCTGAAGAAAGCGACCGGACTGTCGCCTTCAACTGTTATTTTTCCCGCCGAAATCGACGCGCTCCAGGCCGCAACCGGCGCTTTTATCGAGGCAATCGAGACGTGTTTCGGTACGCGGCTTGGCTTCAGCGCTGAAGACCTTGCCCGTATTGATCGTACCGTTGACAGGTTTCTGCTCGATCCGGCGCTGGATTCCATGGCAAAAAGATACCATAAGCGACTGGATGAATTCGAAGATTATGACAAGCTTGCAGCTGATATCCACGTTCCCAGGGAAACGCTGTTTTATTACTGCCTGGGCGCATATTATGGAGAACTGCTTGTTAAGCTGCGGCGTGCGACGTGGCGGCTCTACCCCCCTCTTGCCGTGATGCAGGTTTTTCCCGACGTTGCTACGCATCGCACGTCTCTTTGCGCTTTCCCTTTCAGTCACGTTGTGAAAAAAATGTGCGATCCGCTTGCCGATAGGCTTAGTTACAAGGCGAACCTGCTTTCCATGTCCACGGTGCGCTGCCAGCCGCCGTTTGCGCTGGCAGTCAGCCTGGCCGACGCCGAACGCATCTGGGCCGATCTGCTCGGGCCCGCCGCTGTTACAGCTTTGCGCCTGGGTGACAAAGGCAAGCTGGATGTGGCGCTGGATCGGCTTACGACTGAGCTCGACCGCGACGACAGCAACTGCCACATTCTCGTAGAGGCAAGCCAGATTGCATATACATTAGGCGACCTTGATCTGGTTTATCGTCTGTGCGAACGGGCTCTTGAGCTTGCACCGTCCGCGTTTAATCATCATAATTTTGCCGTGGTTCTTTCACACAAGCCCGAGCGTCGCCTTGAAGCCATTTCTCACGCTTCGCGTTCGGTAAAATATGACCCGGGCTATTCGCGGGCGCGAATTACCCTTGCCGCTCTTTATCTGGAAGAAAAACGTATCGATGCGGCGAAGGAACAGCTCTCGGTGGTGGTGACTTCCGAAGAAAACAAGACTGTGCGCGAGGAAGCGGAGCAGTTGCTTAAATCGCTCGAGCAGCGCCCGCCCGATTCCGATAAACCTGTTCCCCCAACAGGCGGATCCTGATTCCATGGCAGAGACTGTTGCAGTCCTACTCCTGAACCTGGGAGGACCGGATTCTCTTGATGCGGTAAAACCGTTTCTACGGCGGCTTTTCAGTGACCGGGCAATTATCCGCATAGGGCCCTGTGGTCTTCTTCAGAAACCAATCGCAAGGTTGATCGCCCATCGCCGCGCGAAAAAGGTAAGGCCCCGCTATGAAATGATAGGCGGAAAATCCCCCATAGGCGAGATCACTGTTGCTCAGGCAAAGGCGCTTGAGACAGAGCTGAATGAGGGGAGCTTGTATCGAGTATTCGTTGCAATGCGATACTGTCATCCGTCAACGGATGAAGCGGTGGCCGCAATAAAGGAAGTCGGAGCCAAACGGTTAATTGTACTGCCTCTTTACCCCCAATACTCGCAGGCGACGACCGGCTCCCACCTGATTCTGCTTGAGCGCGTTCTGAAAAAACGCGCGCCTGAAATCGAGTCTGCAATTATCCGGGATTATTATGATAATGCGGGCTACTTGAATGCCCTTGCCGGAACGGTCCGCGGGATAATTGAAAATTTGCCTTCCGAAAAGCAGGATCAGGCACAGATATTGTTTTCAGCTCATGCAATCCCGCAGTCCATTGTTGACAGGGGTGACCCCTATCAGCGGCAAACCGAGAAAACGGTCGCCGGTGTTGTCGAGCGCCTTGGTATTCCTGAGAATCGATGGACGCTTGCATATCAGTCGCGCTCCGGGCCGGTGAAATGGATTGGACCGGGCACGGAAGCGGTCCTTCGTGCGGTGACTGCGGGCGGCGGACGAACGGTTGTAATGGTTCCGGTAAGTTTCGTTTCCGATCACATTGAGACGCTATGGGAAATGGATATTCAGTACCGCACTATTGCTGAGGAAAACGGCGCGACTTTCTTTCGGACGCCGGCTCTTAACACGCGGCCTGACTTTATTGCCGCTCTTATCGAGCTGGTGCGCGGCGCCGCGGGGGATGAGAAGTGAAGCAAGTCGTTATAGCGGGCGGCGGCATATCGGGGCTGACGACGGCCTTTTACCTTGAGCGATTTGCGAAAGAGTACGGTCTCAAAGTGGAAGTCACTTTGCTGGAAGGCCGCAACAGGCTTGGCGGGCGGATATTTACCCACAGGTCCGAAGGCTTCCGCGTTGAAGAAGGCTGCAACGGTTTTCTTGACTCTAAACCCTCAACCGTTGAACTTTGCGCAGATTTAGACATTTCAGGCGAGATGCAGCGTTCCAGTGATGCTGCACGGAAGCGGTATGTTTTCCTTGGCGGTCGTTTGCGCAAGCTGCCTGAATCACCTTTCGAATTCGTTGTCAGCGACCTCCTGTCACCTGTCGGAAAAGTACGCCTGCTTTGCGAGCGGTTCGTTGCAAAAAAACGCGGAACCAAGGATGAAACCGTCTGGGAATTCGGTTGCCGCCGAATCGGGCGCGAAGCGGTTGAAAATATGCTCGATTCGCTGGTAACCGGTATACATGCGGGTGATACGAAAAAAATATCAGTTGCAGCCGCGTTCCCGCGGATTGTTGAGCTTGAAGAAAAGTACGGCAGCCTGCTTGCCGCGATGCCCAAAGTTGCCAGGGAGAAACGCGCCAAAGAAGGGAAAAGGAAATCCGGATCGGTTGGGGGCCCCGGAGGAGTTCTTACCGCTTTCAGGGAAGGGCTGCACTACATAATCGAGCGGCTGGCGGAGCGGATTGAAGGTAAAATAATGACCGGTGTTTCCGTCAAGGGAGTTGAGCGGCAAGCTGATGGCAGTTACATCGTTCGCGGCGACGGCAAAGAGCGTTGGAGCGCTGACGCGGTTGCGCTTGCATGCCCGGCCCATCAGGCGACCGGCGTCGTCGAATCGCTTGATGCGCCTATGTCGAGAGTGCTGGCTTCGATTCAGTATGCAAAGGCCGTTGTCGTAGCATTGGGCTTCAGGCGTGACGAAATTGCACACTCGCTCGATGGATTTGGATACATCGCGCCGCGTGTCTCGCGGCGGAATGTCCTTGGCGTGTTGTGGACGAGTTCGATTTTTACGGACCGCTCGCCGGATGGGATGTTTCTTTTCCGCGCGATTCTGGGCGGGGCTCATCGGCCGGAGCTGGTATCACTCGACGACGAAGGCCTGGTGCGCCTGCTCCTGTGTGACCTTAAAGATGCTCTCGGTATCCGGGCGACGCCGCGTTACGTCCGAATCTTCCGATGGCCCGAGGCGATTCCCCAGTACCACGTCGGACACCTGGCGAAACTGGCCTGCATTGAGGAACGAAGGAAGAATTTTCCGGGCTTCTTCCTTACGGGTAATGCCTACCGCGGTGTGGGTATGAATGATTGCACGCGTTATGCAAAGGAGTGCGCACTGGAAGTATTGAGATATTTTTCCGGCAAATAGAAAAGGCGCGCCTTTGGGCGCGCCTTGAGCTTGCAGCTTTACAGGCGATTATCTTTCCAGCTTGATATCATCCAGGATTATTGTGCCGCCCGGTCCTTCTTCGATGTAGAACCTCAAGAAGGTGATTCTTTCCCAGACAGGATCATTATGGGTGAAAAACTTGTTTCCCGATTGCCATATTTTCAGTTTGACCAGTCGCCAGCCTTGCCAGTCAATATTATTGGTTCTCAGCCACCAGTTGTTGGCATCCGTAGCGGCATCGATGGTCAGTTCCCGCCTGCCCGGGGCATCGCCTTTCCAATAAAGGAAAAACGACAGATACTTATATTTCTTCCAGTTGGTCGGAATGTTGATGGTGATAACGTCAGATATGACGTTTTCTCTTACATAAAAGGACGCGGCAGTGAAGCCCTGCTTGATCTTTGCAGGATCCTTTGTGAAGCTTATGGAGGTTTGGTGCATGGTCCATTTCTTTCTCAGTTCGGGATTTTCGAAATCGTCGATCGAGAATAAGAAACGGTTCCGCACCATTACGTAAAGATCTCTGAACTTCTTTGCCATTTCCGGAGATACATCTGCGTGTTTGGTATACACTTTTTCCAGAAGGGTATAGGCTCTTATTGCGGTTGAGGCCTGCTTGAAGAGTTTTTTGGCCTCCTCCATGTCGAACTCGCAGGCCAGGTCTATTACAAGTTGCTCCAATGCGGCCCGCTCGTCATCGCTCATTTCGCCGACTTTGATGAAGCGCTCGACAATACCAATCGCTCTTCGGGTCTTTCCGTTCTCCACCAGTTGTTCGGCTTTTTTTATCACCGTTTCTGCGGTTTCGGGCTCCTTCTCGTCTTCTGTTTTTTCAGTCTTCTCCTCTTCTTCCTCTTCGGAATCATCTATCGTTTCATCTTCGGATTCTTTCTTTTCGTCTTCCGGTCCGACCCATTTGCCGTCAACGCGTTTGTGGCGCAGCCACTTTCTGGCTTTTACGTGCAGGGGGGATCTCTTTATCAGTTCCTTTGCGCAACGGTTGCCTTCTTCCTTGAGCTTGTATGACTTGCACCATGCGAGGAGCTGTTCGAATTCCGTGAGTCCACTGCTTTTGCCGGCTTTTTCAAAGCGGGACTTGAATTCCAGAAAGACTTCCTCATCTGTCTTGATTTCAACTATGGATGTTCTGGGGATTTTCTGTTCGCCGTATTTTGTCTTGATCCAGACATGATGCTCGTCTTCTTTTGTGATTTTCCCCCGGATAATCGCACCGCCCGAGCGAACGATGAATGCGCCTTCAGCAACAGTGAAAGCCATGATGAACGAAAGTACTGCGATTAATATAATTCGGCGTGACATAGCAACCTCCGAAACAACTACAGGCGGGAAACTCACTTTCCAAAATCATAATCTGTCGCAACGTTCTTTATGCATATCCATTTAGAGCCCTTCCAGAGGAACTCGAGGTCATGGCGGGTGGCAAACTTTTTCGGATGGTCCACATCTACCTGATGGACGTAGTCGCCTTCCACGTCCACTACCGCAGTGATGCGTTCCCCCGTGGGAGTTATATCGAGGACCCGAATTGCCGTGGGCTTCCTGTTGTATTTTTCCAGTTCGTTATAATAGGCTTTAACCTCGGCTTTAATATGCCGATGAGACGGTACGTCGCTGACACAACCTGCAGTGCAGACCAACAGGGCCAAGCAGAAAATCACCAGCGTATTTCTCATGGTTACCCCCTAAACCTGACTTTCTGATTCTAGCGCAGCAGCCTCGTATTCGCAAGTGTAAAATAGCGCTATTAATTATACCCGCTATTCGTTCCCGGGTTCGAGTTTTTCCGCTATCATCCGCTTCAGGTCCTTGATGTCTTTTCTGTCATCGGGGTCCATTCTTTCGGCCTGAACAATATCCTTACTGGCGGACATGTAATCTCCAAGGACATAATAACCGCGTGCCATGTCGTAAAAAAGTTTGACGTCTTCACCTTCCCATTCCTCGTCAGGCTTAGGCGGGTGGGCTAACTCTTTGTCAGCCTGGGCCCTTTTTTCTGATATTTGCAGCGGTATGCCGCGTTTGGCCTCTTCAAACAGCTTTTTAGCTTCAAGGTTTGCGGGTATATTGGCCAGGACGTCAACAAGGCACATCCATCCTGCTTCTATGTAATCTTCCTTGTTATAGGCAATCCATGCCTGCCTGAGTTTATACTTTTCGAAAAAGAGGTGAAGCGCCTCATCTTCCAGCTTGTAGTGGCCATAAATCGCTTCACAGAGGTGAGCCACCGGCTTGCCGTATCTGGGGCTCTTCCCCTCGCGAGCCAGTCTGTCACGCATGAGAAATTCAAGTTTCGCGAGAGCCGTCAGCTTTCTCGCCGTGAAACAGGCGTCGATATGCCTTGCATATAGCGCGGGAAGGTCTTTTTCCTGCTCGATAATCTCCCACGGTTGGATGCGGTGTTCAACGAGCGGCTTCAGTATCTCGTAACTCTCGGACGCGAACAGAGAGCGCACACCCCTGAAGGCGAGCATGTTCCGATCATCGTGGATTGCGGGCGAATCCTTAGCAGGTGTTTTATCGATCAGGTTGTTGCGGTCCATAACGAGGCTGACGAGTATCGGCGGCGGCGTCCGGATGGGGACAGGCCTGAAATCAATGGCGGCATTGGAGTTATCATCGCTGAGTGTTTCCAGGAGTGCAAGCGCATCTATTTTTAAAGGTTTTGACGAGCCCACTATAAGGTAATCATATCCAAGTCTTCCCTCCCAGAGTTGGACCTTTTCGAATCCCTCTCCGAAGGTGCGAATTACACCGTAGAAATCCTTTGCGGAGATACCGTCATACATCTGGATCCACTGGACGAAGACGCCGTCGTCGGTGAGTTTTTCCCTCACGTCTTCGAAAAACTCTGCGGTGAAAAGATGCGATACTCCCGCGATCCAGGGGTTCGAAGGTACGGAAACGATAATGTCGTATTTCCGGGGGGTGCCGCGGACAAAACTTCGGGCGTCGTCGATATAATAGCGAACATTCGGTGAATCCGCCACGTTATGGTTTATGCAACCGAAGTGCTTGAGAGCCGCGTGTACGTCAGGCGAGATTTCAACCGCGTCAACCTGGGGAACTCCACCGCGTACGAGCGCATCCAGTGTTATACCGGCACCAAGCCCGATACAGAGAGCTGTCTTCGCCTTCGGGCGCAGGAAGGTGGGAAGATAACCGGCCAGAAGCTGGGTTTTGACGTCGGTATGGGTGGATGCGTCGGTCTTGCCGTTAATCTTCAACATTCTGTAGCCGAAGACATCTTCGTGAACGGAAACGACCCCTTCTGCACCTTCCCTGTAGAATAGGATTTTCCCGGCGTATTCACCGACGTCTTCCGGCTCATTGTATTTCGTTCCGGAGTATAAATATGGTGCTGATGTAAGTAAGGCCTGGTCCCAGCGTGGAGTTATAAGGGCGCCGACAACCAGAACGACGGCAAGTGCGAGTAAAATACAGCCTCTGGCATACCTCCCGCGAAGGACCCGGAAGAATCCGATCTCGCCGACGATTGCAATTCCGATTATAACGGCAAGCATCAGCGTTCCCTGCAGGCCGATCAAAGGGATGAATAAACCGCCGACCAGTATGGCGCCCACTATCGCGCCTATCGTGTTGGCTGCATACACGTTGCCGATGCGCCTCCCCAGCGTGCCGAGCGAGCCCCGAGCCGCGTGCACCAGAAGCGGCAGCGCGGCCCCCATGCAACAGGTCGGGACGAGCATCACGGCAAAAAGCAGCATGAATTCGGACGCCACGATTGTGCTGAACTGGCCGTTGCTTTCGACGACTATAGTCACAATCCAGCCGAAGAAAGCCTGCCCCCCTATCGGCGCGACTGCGAGTGCCGAGCCGGCAAGAAGCACCATGATGCATGCGTAAGCGAACAGGCCGTCACGAATCCGTCGGACAAGGCCGGCGGCTATCAGGCTGCCGAGTGCAATCCCCGCAAGCATTACCGACAGGACGATGGCGAACGAATAAATTGTGGAGCCTATGACCAGGGCGAAAACCTTTGTCCAGGTGATCTCGAAAATCAATCCAAGGGCGCCGGAAAGGGCTGCAAGAATCATGGCAATTATAAGCGCATGTTTTTCTTTTCTGCTTAATACAGGTGCCGTCTTTTCAGGTGCAGGTATGCCGAGCCATACTTCCGGAAGTATTGCTTTTCGGCCCGCGAGCATGGCGCCGGCGCCGACGAGAACGTTGAGGCCGGCCGCGATCAGCAGTGTCCAGAATGTGCCGAGCGCCGGCATCAATAGAAACGCTGCAAACAGCGGCCCCAGCATTGCGCCCAGCGTGTTTATGGAATAAACGGCGGCGAACCCGGTTCCATGGACGGAATCGCGGCGCACGAAAGAACGAACAAGCATAGGCAATGTCGCGCCCATGCACGTGGTCGGCAGCAGAAGCACGATAACGGAGATGATGAATTTTACCAGCGCCGCCAGCCCGATATGTTCGGGATAGTCCGGGACGACAGCGTACGATAACGATATTGCATGGGGCAGCAAAACCGTAAGCAGTAATACTGTGATTCCGATGGCGACTTCCAGGACTCCGTATACGAAGAGAGGGCGCCGCACCCGGTCTGCGTAGCGCCCGCCCAGCCAGCTTCCGAGCGCAAGTCCGCCGAGGAAGGCCGTGGTTATGGCCGCAAGCGTCAAGTGTGTGGCCCCGAACCCGATCTCCATCATTGCGAAGAAGCCGAGTTCTTCCAGAAGAGCGGCCGTACCAGAAGCGAAAGCGGCGATTATTACAAATACACGGTTTGGAGGATTTGGCTGCATCAATTTTTGTCCGTGTCAGTTACAGTTTCATGCTGCTGAATAACGACAATACAATAAAAACATTTATTTCGCAGAAATAACCAGCAACATTGATCCGCGGATTGTGATGATTCCCTGTGCCGTTACGCCGAGGATCGAGTCCACTCCGTCGATAATGCGTGTGGTTTCAGCAGAATCCGTGTCAAGGACGTGAAGCGCCCCGTTGCTCGTGAAATAGCAGAACCGACCATCTATGGCGTGACTGTTTGAGGAAACGTAGACAGCATCCACGTTTTGCGAGTCTATGTTTAAAATCTCGATGCGTTTCTTCCTGAAGTTCAAGACGGTTGTTGTCGACTTGCCTGCTTTTTTCGAAGCGGCGAATTCCGGCAGGATCGCAAGGTCGAACTCCTGTTTTTCGCGTTTGCGGATGTCAAGCACCATCGCCTTGGTTTTGCCGTCAGCGTAGCGCCTGGTCCACCAGAGAGACTGGCCGTGGAGAATAAGCGGTCCGAGGCTGAAACTCTCTTCCGCGATGCGGTCGGCCAGGGCTATGTCTTCCTGTCTTTTCAGGTCGAGCATCCTGATGGACCGGCTTGAAGCAAAAGCGCAATAGCTTTTCCAAACCTGCAATCCACCGACCGGCTCTTCGACAAGGGGGGCGTCCCAGGTTTTTTTGATTTCGCACGTGGAAAAATCGTAACACCTGAGCTCTCCCTCGCATACGAGAGCGTCTGCGGCTTTGTCATATTTGTTTATTTCGATCTTATTGAAGAAGTTAAGCCCTCCGTCGAAGACGTGGAGGGGGGCTTTCGGAGCTTCGATCAGCTCCATGATTATCTTGTGCGCCTTCTTTTCCAGGTCGTACACCATCAACTCGTAGGTTGGTTTCGGCTCCTCTTTTCTTCCTATTATGGACGGTTTCTCAGGCTTTTTCGGCGGTTTTTCGATATATGTAGCCACGTAAGAGCCCCAGGCCACCGGTTTCCCATAGATTTTAAAAGGAAGTTTATACTCTTTGGATTTCCACTCGGCTTTGAGAGGGTTCAGAGGACCAAGCCGGTCTATTTTCTTGGGGGCGTACTTCTTCAATGCCTTCGCAAGGTCCGCCGGCAACTTGGCCGTATTTCGTCTGACCGTGAAGCCTGTCTGTGCGAGCGGTTTGTCCGCGTACTTGAGTTCTGCTTTTTTGGGTTTTTCATGTGATGCGAAGTAAGTGCGCAGTTTTTTTAAAGCGCTGATCGGGGCACGCAATGTGAGATATTGCGTTGGAGTGAACTTCAGGCCCGCCTTCGGATAGGCTTTTGAAAGGGCGGAAATTGCGCGCTTGCGGAATTCGCGGTCATATGCGTCATTGGGGTTAACGGAATCCAGGTGGTCAAGCAGGTCGGTGATAAAAACCAGATTCCTGAGCAGCGCCAGAGACAGCATAACCTCGCGGCGGACGTAGGTCTCCTTATCCATTGCAAGCGTCATCAGAAACGGTACAGCGGACATGTCCCCGAGGGCCCCCAGTCCTGCGGCTGCAGCGGTTCGAAGTTCCGGCTTGGGGTCGGCCAGCGTGGCCAGCAGTTCTCGCACGGCTTCCTTAGACCCTGTTTTACCCAGGGCCTTGGCCGCGGTAGCGCGTTCGGTAACAGGTAATGCGGAATCCTGCAATACTTCTGCAAACACCGATACGAGTCGCGAGGAGGGTTTCCGTGCCAGGGCTTCCAGGGCTTCCCGCCGTGAGTGGAGCATGTAGTCGAGCAGCAGCTTTTCAGCAGCTTTGTTGCTCATTCTGCCCAGGGCCGTGAGGGAGGGCTGCACTCTGCGTCCCTGCTTCAAGTTTTCCGCGAGAAAGGGGACGGCATCTTCGTATCCTGTGCGTCCGACCATTTCAATGAAAGCATCTGTTAGAGCGCTGGGCGGGTCTTTCATGGCAAAATAGTTTCTATAAACCTTTTTCGCGGTGGTGCGATCCCCTATGAATCCGATTGCTCTTATTCCGAATGTAAGCGGCACTCCGCTTCCTTTTGTCGCCAAATGTTTCGCAGCGATACGCGCTTTTGAAAATCCTCTGCCGGCAAGCTCCGGCAGCAACTGACAGGCGAATCGATCGTTCCTTGTTGCAAGCGTGTATATTTTTTTAAATGCCGCCTCGTCCTCAAAGTAGAGGAGCGCATGATATGCCTTTTCCTTATCCGCGGGCGGCAGCTCGTCGGCGGCGTTGAGAGCTTCGGAAGCGAGTATTATATCTCCCAGCCTGGCAGCGGCTTCCACGGCTTTTACGATACTCCGTCCTTCGACGGGATTGCGAAGGATATCGCGCAGGTATTTCTGGGCGGCGTTGCCGCCGACTTCGCCAAGCAGCGTCATCGCAAAGTGTTTTTTTGACGGAGCGGTGGCTTTCTCGATTTCACGGATAAGGGCGTCAGCAGTCTGCGGACAGGCGCACCGGACAACCAGTTCTCGAACCTCAGGGCGTCCGAAGTCGGTTATATCGGGAAGATACTTGACTGCTTCATTGGACTCTTCCATTCTTGCCAGGGCTTCAAACGCCGTAAAACGCACCCGGGGTTTTTCTGAGGCCAATGCTTTAAGCAATTCGGGAACAGCCGATTTGGATCGTGTTTTACCGAGTGCTTTGAGCACTCTGGTCCGGTCCATGCCCCCCAGTTTCTCGCTGAGCAGCTTGATCAGGTAGGTCGCGCCTGTATCTCCGAGGCGTCCAAGCGCTTCAACCGCTTTGGCCTGCATGGGGTGACCGATGTTCTTGGCCGTTCGGAAAAGGGGAAGCGCAGACGGTTTACCCAGTGCGCCCAGAAGCTGGAGCGCCTCCCTTGTCCGGCGGCTATCGGATTCGCTGCGGATTTTTCTGTCAAGTGCTACAGCAAGGCCGGGCACGGCGTCTTCGCCTATTTCAACAATCCGCCAGCGCTCCACAAGGAGTCGCCACAGAGCTCTCTGGTAATTATAAAGATCGGTACTGGCCGCGCGTCTCAGCCTTTCTTCCTCGCGGTTGAGTTCAACCATTCTGGTCATTCGTGCGTCAAAAGTAGTGCGCTTTTTCCACCAGTCGCGCCAGTCGGCCACCATGGCCGGGCGTTTATCTTCATCCGCGGCCGGGTCATAACCTCGGTCCATACCATACTGCTGCTTGAGGGCGTTGATTGCGGCTTTGCGTACTTTCAGGTCTTCTGACGTCAAAGCTTCGATTGAACCCATGGTTCCGTTGAGGAGACCGCAAGTCAGCGCTGCCACGGCCATTTTCTGCGATATTTCACCAGGGCCGAGTTTTTCCAGGACCTTTGATACCCGCCCCGGTGCAGACCTGTTTCCCGCAAGGACGAGGTCAAAAGCGACTTCACCCGCCAGGTTGGAATCGTTGTCGTAGATGAGCGGCAAGGTGATACTTTCATATTTACGAAGCTTTTTTGCAAGGTTGTAGGCTTTTCGCCGTACGGAGGGATCGGGGTCGGAAAAGGCGGTGCGCGTGTAGCGGTCGGCCCTCTCGCCGAGGATTTTCGACAGGACTTCCAGTACTCCCTTCCGCACTCGCGGGTTCTCGTCGCTCAGGCTTTTTTCAATATATCGCACCGCCGGGCGGCCTTTGGCCGCAAGTTGAGTGATGGCTTTTGATCGGGTCTTCTCATCTGTCGCGGCAATCTCTTCAATAAGGACTTCGACTTCCAGCGCGAGCCTGGATTTAGTCGGCCCGGTTGCAGTTTCGGTCGATACGCCCGTTGAAGTAGCCGTGCCGGCCGTGGATGTTTTTGCGGTTGAAGTCCGGGAGGTTGATGTCGACGTGGGTGCCGCAGTCCGGCCGATTGCCGGCGGTTTGCCGTCACCATTTTTTCCTTTTAGAACGAAGATTGTAACGACTGTCAGGCCGGCTATTAAAACGCCGGCGGCGATTACACGTATTAATGGGAAACCTTTCTCGTCTTTTTTTCTGGTTTTGCGGCCTTCTTTTTCCTTGAGCTTGCGCTCATGGGCTTGTGTGGCAAGCAGGTAATTGGCGCCGCATTTCGGGCAGTGCTCTTCATCGCCCGGAACCGTATTGCTGCATCTCGGGCAGATGCGCCCGGTGGCCGTAATGCTTTTTTGGGCCTCGGCAGCTTGAGTATCGGTCGGGTCTTCCGGCTCATCGAGCAGGAGTTCTGATTCGTCAATCTCCAGGTCGCCGGAACTCGGGATTTGAACTGTGGCCTGGCATCGCGGACACTTGCCGCGCTTCCCGGCGTATGAGTCGGGAACATTCATTACTCGGCCGCAATGACATGTTACTGTGATTGCCATGGGTAAAATAACGGGAATCGCTCTGGACGCGGCTGTTATGCTTCGGATTGCATAATCAGTATACCATCGACTCCCTGCGCCTTCAAATCATTTCCGGGGAGCGTTTTTCTCGGGGTTCTCTTTTTTCTTTTCAGGTTGCTTCGGCGGCGGGTTTTTCGCGGCTTCCGCCTTGGCTTTTATCAGGTTCAAGCTGTTTTTCAGCGCTTCGTCGTCCGGTTTTTCCTCGAGTGCTCTGAGAAGCCAGCGTTCTGCTTCCTCATACTTGCCGTAGTGTTCCGCCGCGATTGCGGATAGCGCGCGGTATGTCTTTATCAGTTCGTCCCGCATCTCGGGTTCATTTTTCAGGATGTCCTTATAAACCAGCAGAGATTCCCGCATTTTTGGATAGTCTTTCTTGCGGAAATATGCATCAATAAGGCCGTTGTAGGCGTCAGTACTTTTCGGATCGATTTCCAGGGCCTTTTTCACTAATTCTATAACCTCGTCGAGTTTTTGGTGATCCTTTCCGGCGAGAGAGCTTTTGATTTTTGCCTTAAGCATTAATTCCATAAACTTCTTTGTGCCGATATCCGGATCCGTACCGGATTCTTCGAGTTGTTGAGTCAGTTGCGTCAGCTCCCACGATATGTTGAGCGCGCTTTCGTATTGACCGGCCCTCCAGAGCATAAGGCCGTATTTATACTTGTATGCCCATTCCAGCGTGTCTTTGATCTCACCTGACGCAAGGGTATCGCGAAAGGTCTCTTCTGCTTCGGCGAAGCGTTTGAGGTGTATGAGCGCCTCGGTTCTAAGAAACAAAAAGTTACGGTTCTTGCGAAGCTCCGGTACGCGCAGGGCGTCATTTACAGCCACTTCCATATTCTCGTAATCCTCGAGGTCTCTGAAGGTCCGTATGAACTCGAGGTGCGCGTTCCTGTCTTTTCCACGCATGTTCAGGTATCTATCGAAGGCGTTCAGGACAATCAGATAGTTATTTTTCTTTTTTTTCGGGTCCTTGATGTCTTTTGTAATTTCGCGGAGTATCGCGCCTTTCTGGTATAAAACCTCCGGGACTCTCTCGTCTCCCCTGTGTTGCTCTGCACGCTGCAGTACCATCAGGGCTCCGGAATTGTTGCCCGTGCGTCGAAGTGCCTTGGCGTATTCAACGACCGCTTTGATATACAACTTGCGGTTCCAGCGCTCTTCGCCGAGGTATTCGGCCCAGATATCCCTGGATTCCTCTATGTATTTCAGCGATTCGTCGAGCGCCTGTTGTCTTACTTTTGGATTGTCGTTATTTTCATTTGCGCGCGCCATAGCGACCCGCGCCAGGCCGGTTTTGGCGTAATAACTTTTCGGTTCCGCTTTTTCAGTTGCCTTCCAGAATCTCTTTTCACTGCTCCAGTCGTATGCTCGCAACGCGGTCACCACAATCAATATAAACGCGAGCAGACCGAAAACCATCGACGGTAAAACAACGCTTGTCAGGCTTTCTCTGCCGGTCGAGCGCATCTCATAAGCGCGAATGCCGTAGAAAACCGCCGGTACGACGGCGATGAGGAACCCGACAGCCGGGAAATACATCCGGTGTTCGAACATCGGGTCCCAGATTGGAAAGAACGAGGAGGTCGGGACGAATGCGAGGAAGAACCAGAATATCCCGAATGCCGCAACCGGTCGTTTCCACACCAGGACGAAACCCCCACACAGCAACAGAAGCAGGAAAACGCCTGCGGCGATTACGCCGGGGGAAATGCTTTTTACGACCGGTACTACGTGGTGGATCGACAGCCCGATCGGGATGATATAGAGCTGGATGTAACGGGCGATAACGGGAATCTCGGTGAGAAAGTATTGCCAGGGCGAATAGGGAAGCATTGGCGCGCCGTGCCGCTCGATTGAGAAATACAGATATGCCTGCAACGCCAGAATCGCGCCTGAGATGAAAAATGCGGGACTCAACGCCAAAGCTGCGGCGAACAGGCCTCCGGCCGCCTTGAGTTGTTCTGTTTTTTTCCCGGGATCACTGAGTCCGGTAAGTTCTTCTCTCTCGCCGTCGGTTTTATCGTCCCCGGCTGGTTCGGCGTCTGATTGTAGGGGCACAGCGTGCTGTGCCCCTACAGTTGGAGATTCGTCGCTGTCGCCGCTTGGGGCCTGTTCGGATTTTTCCGGCTTCTCAACAGGCTCAGGTTCCGGTTCAGATGAGATAACTGTGATTTTCTGTTCGAAGCGGGAGCGCATCAGTTCGAATACAAGAAATATTACAGGGGTGACGGCCGCGGCTTCTTTTGTCAGGATTGCAGCGGCCAGGGCCAGTAACATTCCCGAGTATCTGATTACCAGTTGTCTTTCGGTAATGACCGAACGGGGCATTCGAACGCTCATATACAACCGGAAGGCCAGAACGACAAAGAAGGTCATCTGAAGGCTTGAACGGGCTGAAATATAAAGAACGGCCTGGGAGCAGGCCGGCAGCGCGGCTCCGATTACGGCAACCACGCCCGCTGCAAGAGTTGTCGTTGTAGACCTGCCTCGTCCCGCATCGAGCAGGCGCAATACTATGCTGAAGACCAGTATCCATGTTCCGGCGTGTAAGAGAAGATTAATAAAGCGCAGGCCGAGTATTTGCGGCTTTTCGTCCGGGTTTGTCTTATTGTCGCCCTGGAGCCACAGGTTTAACGCCAGGCCTGTGTAAAGCATGGGCCTGTAATAATCTTCTTCGCTCAGGGTGCCTTTCCATATCCTTTTCAAATCTACTGGAGAGCGTGTTTCTTTGCGGTCAACTATCGTGTGGTGGTCGTCGAGGACGAAGGGCGCATCGTTATTAAGCGCAGGCGCATATGAGGCCAGTGCGACCAGGAATATCGCAATGGGTACGGCCCAGTAAACAGAATGATTGGGAGTATGAGACATCAGCTTTCCGGGTCCGTAGAGCGGAGGTCAGGATACCTCTTCGGCCCCGCCGGCACGCGAACGCTGGGCCCTGCGGAGGGCCGGCTCGAAGCGTTTCTTGTTGACGGCGACGGCATATGCATCGTCTGCTGTTATTAATCTCATGTTCAACAGGTTCCAGAGAGAGTCGTCCATCGTATACATGCCCTGCGCCTTGCCGGATTGCATCACGGAGTATATTTCCGGAATTTTTCCTTCCCTGACGAGGTTTGATACCGCGGGCGTACCGACCAGAACCTCGTTTGCCGGTACGCGGCCGGTTCCGTCGGCGGTTTTGAGAAGAATCTGCGAGACGACGCCTTTGAGTGATTCGGACAACATTGCCCTTATCTGCGCCTGCTGCCCGCTTGGAAAAACATCGATGATGCGGTCCAGCGTTTTTGCCGCAGAGTTGGTATGAAGGGTTGCGAAGACGAGTATCCCCGTCTCCGCCGCCGAGACGACAAGCCGGATTGTCTCGTAGTCCCGCATCTCGCCCACCATCAGGACTTCCGGGTCCTGGTGGATGGCCGCGAGCAGACCCGCCTCGAACGATTCGGTTTCGGATTCCACCTGCCGCTGGTTCATTATGCATCTTTTTGAGGTGTGGACATATTCGATCGGGTCTTCGAGCGTGATAATGTGTTTGCGAAAGTTTTCGTTTACGTAGTCCAGAACGCTCGCCAGCGTGGTGGATTTACCGCATCCTGTCGGGCCCGTAACGAGAATCAGCCCGCTTTGCATCTCGGCGAACTTTCTCAGGATAATTGGAACCCGCAGTTCCTCGAGAGTTTTTATGCGGTCTGGTATCAGGCGGAAGACGCCGCCTATGCCGTGCTGGTGCTTGAAATAGTTTACCCGGAATCGAGCGTTGGCTTCTTCGGCATCATAGACGAAATCCAGGTCACCCGTTTCATCGAAGCGGTCCTTCTGTGTCCGCGACAGGACTCCGAGCAGCAGTTTATCAGCATCCTCGGCTGTTGTCGGGTTGTCGACTATATTAATCAGGTCGCCGTGCAGCCGCATCTTTGGCGGCAGACCGACCGACATATGCAGGTCGGATGCCTCTTCATCGTGTACGACGCCCAGAAAACGGTCAATAGGATTCATGAGAAGCTCCTAAAGAAAGTATGAAGTATGAAGGCTGAAGTATGAAATAAAGAAATGCTAATTTTCTTACTTCATCCTTCGTCCTTCATCCTCCACTAATCTAAAAGACGCTCCGAGCAAGCTCGGCGGCTAATTATATTAATATTATTAATGTATTCTTACTTCATCCTTCAGCCTTCATACTTCACTAATCTAAAAGACGCTCCGAGCAAGCTCGGCGGCTAATTATATTAATATTATTAATGTATTCTTACTTCATCCTTCAGCCTTCATACTTCATACTTTCTTCTTACTGTTACTCCTTGATGATTTCTCCCAGGGCAAGGTGCTTGAACTTTTCATTGTCCTCGCAGCGGATAAGCGCTTCTTCGAGAGTTATTATGCCTTTCTCCACGAGGTTCAGGAGCGTATCATCCATCAGGACCATACCTTCGTTTTTCCCGGTCTGGATAACGTTCGGTATCTGGTAGGTTCTGTTTTCGCGTATAAGGTTTGAAACGGCCGGATTTGCGAGGAGGATTTCCTGCGCAAGCGTGCGCCCTTTCCCGTCGCCGCGGGGAATAAGGTGCTGAGATATAATGGCCCGCAGTGTGCCGGCCAGCATACCCCGTATCTGGGCCTGCTGGTTCTCCGGAAATGCATCAACTACCCGGTGCAACGTGCGGGTGGCCGAAGCCGTATGAAGTGTGCCAAGCACGAGGTGTCCCGTTTCCGCGGCCTGGATAGCCGTCGCAATCGTCTCGAGATCGCGGAGCTCTGAAACGACGATAAAATCGGGGTCTTCACGGAGCGCGGCGCGCAGTGCAATCGCAAAAGACCTTGTATGAGTTCCCACTTCGCGCTGAGTGACAATAGCTCTCTGGGATTCGAAAAGAATTTCGATCGGCCGCTCGATCGTGACAATATGCCCGCGCCTGGTCTGATTGATTTCCTCGACCAGTGCCGTAAGGGTCGTTGTTTTTCCCGAAGAAATAGGACCGGTGACCAGGATGAGTCCGACGTTCAGCCTTGCAAGGCTTTTTATCACGGGTGGGAAACCCAGTTCGTCCAGTGTCATTATCTTGCGCGCAAAAAGCCTGAAGATCGCACCGTAGCCGTAGTAATCCCGGAACATGTTGACGCGGTAGCGGGAACCGCCTTCAAGTGTGCCTGAAATCTCAAGGTCGTTTGTGCGAAGGAACTTGTCGCGATGGTTTTCAGGGATGACTTTAAAAACCATTTCGCGCACCTGCTCGCCCGTCAGTTCATTGGCCTCGAGGTCAAGGAGTATGCCGTGCCTCCTGATTGCCGGGGTGAGGCCGCTGATGAGATACAGGTCGCTTGCGCCCAGTTCGCGAACCAGGTTGAGAAACCCGAAGATGTCGGCACCGGCCAGCTTTCGCTCCATCTCCTTGCGGGAGATGTGGGTCTTTTTTTCGGGGTCGTCGGTTTCGGAAAGCTTCATCCGCCGACGCTGGACGGAAAGGATGTTTCTCAGAATGCTTTCAGTGATGTAGCCTTCCTCGATAAGAATCTCGCCCAGGAACCTGGGCGTATTGGATTCCTGCTGAATCTGGACGCAGCGCTCGAGTTCGTGCTTCTGGACAAAGTTGTTCGAAAGGAGTATTTGTCCGAAAAGATTCTCTTCCACTGTCGAATCCTTTCCTCTCTGGTGATGGCTTTTCCTTGGCCTGATCGTTCAAACCGATAAATTATCACGCGGGCCCGATTTGGTCAAGAACATTATGCTTATTTGAGCGCTATTGCGGCTGCGCGGATTACAGGCAAAGAAAATCCCTGAAATCGCTTGCCGCATCGTTTCAAGGTCGTTATTATAGTATCCGCGAATTTTCCGGGGAGTGCATAATGACTATTAAGGTAACTTGTATAAACGGCAGTCCACGCCCGCGTGGAGTGACTTCGCGGTTTCTGGAAATCTGTGAGCGGGCGGTCAACCAGTCTTCGGAGGAAATGGAGATTCATACTCTGATTCCCTCTAAAAAAAAGGTTATGCCCTGCACGCACTGTGATTCATGCATAGAGACGGGATATTGCGCTTTCAAAGACAAGGACGACGTTCAGAATATGTATGACGTGATAAATGACTCCGACTTGCTCTATATCGGAACGCCGGTTTATTTTGCAGGCGCTCCGGGAGCCTTCAAGTCGTTTATTGACAGGGCGCAGGTGTTCTGGAACCGCCGCTACGTCCGCAGGGAGGAAATACCCGTCCGAATCAGTCGGGCTATTGTCGTTGCGACTTGCGGCTCGAGAGGAAAGAGTATGTTTGACGGCTTGTTTCAGACAATGTATTATTTTCTCGATTCGTTGGGCATAAAGCTTCTCCGGGAGCGGGACATGCTCGCCTATCGCCGGATGGAACAGCCTGATGATATTAAGGCGGAGGTGGCTCAGCAGGTGGAGTTATTCGTCAGGGAGGCCGCCCAGGCAATTGCAAAAGAAAAGCGGCCTTTTCAGAAAGGAAAGAAATAGTGGGAAAGCTTTACGAAGAACTTGAAACCCGCGGCCTTATCGACAACTGCACGGACCCGGGCGCGGTTCGATCAATGCTCGACGGCGACGAGCCGGTGACGACGTATATCGGTTTCGATTGCACTGCGAAGTCCCTGCATTGCGGGAGTCTGATTCCGATAATCGCCCTCAAGCATCTCCAGAACGCGGGCCACCGTACGGTGGCCGTTATCGGCGGCGGCACGACTCTGGTCGGCGATCCCTCGGGAAAAACGGAGACGCGGCAGATACTCAACCGCCAGGAAATACGGCAGAACGTCGAGGCAATCCGCGAGCAGATCGGGCGCATGATCGACACGGAGGGCCAGAAGGGAATCTGGATCGATAACGCGACCTGGCTGGAACCGCTTAATTACGTGGAGTTTCTACGGACCATCGGCAGGCATTTTTCCATCAACCGGATGCTTTCGCATGAGAGTATCAAGATTCGCCTGGAGCGCGAGGAAGGCCTTTCCTTTATCGAGTTCAACTACCAGCTTCTGCAGGCCTTTGATTTCCTCCGCCTTTTCCAGGGCGATTCCAAGAATATCATTCCACCCTGGCGGTGCGTGATGCAGATGGGCGGCTCCGACCAGTGGGGAAATATCGTGGCCGGCATCGAGCTTATCCGGCGCGAGGGCGGCGGGCAGGCTTACGGCCTGACCTTCCCGCTTCTGGAGACGGCAAGCGGGTCGAAAATGGGCAAGACGGAAGCCGGCGCCGTGTGGCTGGAAGCCGACATGACCAGTCCTTACGATTTCTACCAGTACTGGCGCAACACCGAAGATGCGGACGTGGTCCGGTTTCTTAAGATTTTCACTTTTCTACCGCTTGATGAGATTGCGCGGGCGGAAAACGTGAAAGGCGCCAAGCTCAATCCGTTCAAGGAAAAACTTGCTTACGAGCTTACAAAGTTCGTGCATGGCGAGAAAGAGGCTGACGAGGCGCTGTCTACTGCGCGTTCGGTTTTCGGAGCCGGTGCTGAAGCAGGTGATTCGCTGCCGATTCTGTCGATAAAAAGCGAGCAACTCAATGCTGGTTTCTGGATAGTCGAAGCGTTTGCCAGGTCCGGTCTTGCGAAATCCAACTCCGATGCTCGTAGAATGATTGGCCAGGGCGGCGCTTACGTAAACGGCAGGCGCGTTGATGATATTGACGTGAAACTTACGGCCGACGACCTGGAAGGCGGCCAGATTATGCTGCGCCTTGGAAAGAAAAAACATGCGCGAATCGTTCTTGAAGAATAGCATTCTCCAAAACAGAAATCACTTTGTTTTACGTATAGCCTTCAAACGGAGAACGCAACATGGACTTCGCTTATACTGAGGAGCAGAAGTTTTTCCAGAAAGTCGTTGCCGACATGGTCGAAAAGGTCGTGGAGCCGAAGGCGGAGGCGCTCGACGAATCCGACGATTTCGACCATGACCTTTTCCGGGAGGTCGGCGGGCTCGGTTATTACGGTCTGCGTTACCCCGAGGACGTCGGCGGGATGGACGTTGATACGCAGACGTTCGCCATATTCATCGAGGAAATGGCACACGGCTCTTTCGGTTTCGCCACCGCGGCCATGATGCAGTGCCTGATGGGCACGCACTTCCTTCATCGCTTCGGCTCCGAAGACATTATCGAGCGGTTGTTCAAGCCGGCCATCCGCGGCGAAAAAATCAGCTGCATCGCGTTTACGGAGGAAACATCCGGCTCCGATATCACGGGCACCCGGACGATTGCGAAACAGGACGGAGACGAGTGGATTCTGAACGGCAAGAAGATGTGGATTACGAACGGCCCGATCGCTGATTTCGTGACCGTCCTTGCAACGACCGATCCCGCGCTCAAAACGAAGGGCCTGAATTTCTTTCTTGTCGAAAAAGGCATGGAAGGATTCACATACGGCCAGGTTCTTCACAAGCTGGGCGCGCGCGGAACCGTGACCGGCGAAATTATTTTTAATGACGTTCGCCTGCCTGCCGACCACCTGCTCGGTGAAGAAGTGAACAAGGGTATGGAGTACATGCAGGAGGTGCTCGAGGAAATCCGCCTTATGACCGCCGCTCTTGCCCTCGGCCTCGCGCGGGCCGCGCTGGAGGATGCGAGAGAATACGCAAGGGTAAGGGAGGCGTTTGGAAAGGTTATAGGGAAGTATCAGCTTATCCGCTCCAAGTTCGGCGAATGCTGGACCGAGTTCGAGGCTGCGAAACTCCTTGTCCAGAAAGTTGCATGGATGATACAGAACAAAATTCCGTGCGGGAACGAGGCGGCGATGGCCAAGATGTTCGCGACCGAGATGTGCCTGAAAGCCGTCGACGAGGCGACGCGTATCTACGGCGGAAACGCGTTTGCGCAGGAGTACCCGGTGCAGCGGTATTTCCGCGACGCGCGGTTTCTGCTGTACGGCGGCGGCACGCACGAAGTATTGAAGAACTTCCTCGGCTCGCGTTACATCGGCAGGTTGTAAAACGGGGATGCGGCAAATGAAAATCCTGGTCTTCGTCAAACAGGTTCCCGACACCGAGGCGCTGGTCGAGGCGTTGGACGATTCCTCGCTCAAGGTCGAGGAAAAGTTCGAGATGAGCTTTTTCGACACACTTGCCGTTGAAGAAGCGCTCAGGCTGAAGGAGAAGCACGGCGGAACTGTGACGGCCGTTACGGTCGGCCCGGAGCGCGCCGGTGAAGTTCTGCGTACCTGCCTTGCGCTGGGAGCTGATTCTGTTTTCAGAATCTGGGATGAAGCGCTCGCTCCCGTTGTTACAGATGTTTTTACTGATTCTCTCAGCGTTGCACGCGTCCTGGCCGCTGTTGCAAAGCATCTCGGGTTCGACTTGATTCTCTGCGGCAAGCAGGCGCTTGACGATGATGCCGCCGCGGTCGGGGTGATGACAGCCGCGCTTCTGGAAATCCCGTTTGTGACGGCAGTCACCTCGGTAAAGGCGGAAGAAGGAAGCATTCGCGTAAAACAGAAGCGCGACGGCGCGGAGCGCGAAATAAAGTGCGAATTACCGGCGCTGCTTTCGGCTGAAAAAGGCTTGAACGAGCCCCGCCAGCCACAGGTTATGAAAGTCATGAAGGCCGCCCGCGCGAAAATTGACGCGATGGACCTCGCCGCTCTCAAGATTCAGGCGGATGCTATCATATCGACCGTGAAACCGGTTTCGTTTACCGTGCCCGACAAGGCGCGCAGCATCAGCATTATCGAGGGTGAGCCGGCCGACGCGGCTGCCGAGCTGGTCAGGCGCCTTCGCGAAGAGCGTCAGGCACTCTGAGGAAAACAGATGCCGGATAAACTGTACGTAATTGTAGAAAGCAACGGCGGCGAGATAAGAAGCGTTTCGAGAGAAGTGCTTTCCGCTGCGCGGGGGATTGCCGGTGAATTGGGATTAACCGCCGCGGCGGTCGCGACTAATGCCGATGCGGCGTCCGAAGCTGCGAAGTATGTGACGCACGTCGTACATCTTACGAACGCCGGACTGATTCCCACACCGCTGCCGGAGGATGCAGCGGTCGTACTTGCCGGTTCCAGCCCTCTGGCGCGCGACCTTCTACCATATCTGGCCGCGGCTTCGGCAGGCTGTTATCTGGGCGATTGCACGGCGCTCCGTGTTGAAGCAGGCGTGCTCGTTGCGGAGCGGCCCATGCTCGGCGGGAAGGCAGCCGGTACTTTCGCGTTTGAGCCCGACCGGCCGATTGTGGTTTCTGTGCGTGCGCATGTTTTTGCCGCTTCCGACCCGCCCGGGGTAAGCGGAGAAATTATCGAACAGGCCGCCGTGGAATCGAAAGGAATCGAAGTGCTGTCTTCAGACCGGGCAGCGGAAGACAGGCGCGTCGATGTGACAGAGGGCGATATAGTTGTCGCGGGCGGACGGGGGCTGAAGAGTGCTGATAACTTCGCCGTTCTCGAAGAACTGGCCGGCACGCTCGCAAATGCAACCGGAGGCGCGGTTGCGGTCGGCGCAAGCCGCGCTGTGGTGGATGCCAAATGGCGGCCCTACGAAGAACAGGTGGGCAAGTCGGGCAAATCTGTCGCGCCGAAACTTTATTTCGCCGTCGGCATCTCAGGGCAGATTCACCACATTCTCGGCATCGACCGCGCACAGGTTGTCGTTGCAATCAACTCCGACCCAGATGCGCCGATTTTCAAATACGCCGACTACGGAATCGTCGGCGATGCACTTCAGGTCATTCCAGCGCTGACCGAAGCAATCAAAAGCGCATAATCGCCTTTGTGGCAAGCAGGGCATTTTTCCGCCAAGAAAAAGAATGGACCAGGTTGATACAATAATTATCGGAGCAGGACTTGCCGGCCTTGCATGCGCTTGCCGGCTGGCCGAAGCCGATCCGGAGAAACAGGTGCTCGTTCTCGAGCGGGGCGACGCCCCCGGTGCAAAGAACGTCTCAGGCGGGCGGCTTTACCTCGAGCCGGTCCGAGCGCATGCTGAAAAAACGGCGAAACTGTTCAAAGGCGCCCCTTTCGAACGCGCGGTCAGGCGTGAAACGATAACGCTGCTTGCAGATGATGCCGCGACCTCGATTGATTTTCTCGACGAAAAAACACAAGTCGATCCGCCGCATTCCGTAACGGTTCTGCGTTCAAAACTGGACGCATGGCTGGGCGAGAAAGCGACCGAGCTTGGCGCGTTTATCGTCCCCCAATCGCGTGTGATAGAACTTCTAAAGGATGGTCAAAAGATAATCGGCGTCAAGACCGAAGCGGGCGAGGAGATCGGCGCGCCGGTAGTCGTCGCGGCGGACGGCGTTCTGTCTTTCATGGCCGGGGAGGCCGGGCTGCGAGAAGGCTTTGAACCGAAGCGTTACGCGGTGGCGGCGAAAGAAATTCTTGAGCTCGATTCCGGGCGGATCGAGGACAGGTTCTGTCTGGCGGAGAATGAAGGCGCCGCACGGTTGTTCGCGGGCGATATTACCGGACACGGGCTGCTGGGGGGCGGCTTCTGTTATACGAACAAAGATTCGCTTTCGCTTGGCATCGTCGTCGGGATCGGCGGTTATGCTGAACTGGAAAACGGTCCGAAGCTTCCCGACCTTTTCGAGCGGTTCAAGTCTCATCCTGAGGTTAAGCGATTAACCTCCGGCGCAAAAGTTATTGAGTACGCCGCGCACGTGATTCCTGAAGCACCTCAAATTGATGAAAGCAAACTCGTCTCCGACGGGTTGATTGTTGCAGGTGACGCTGCCGGATTTGCCCTCAATCTCGGGATAACGGTCCGGGGCATGGATTTCGCCCTGATATCCGGCGAAGCGGCCGCGAGCGCCGTCATCGCCTGCCGGGAGAAAAGCGATTTTTCACGTGCGGCATTGCGTGAAGCTTACGTCGATACAATTCGTAAATCGGTTGTTGAAGAGATTACAAAGTTCTCGCGTATGACGGAAGTGCTTTCAAACCCGCGCCTGTATACTGATTATCCTGAAGGCGCCGCCGAAGTGCTTCGTGCCCTGTTTTCCGTCGGCGGTGAGAAGGAGGCGCTTTACAGGACCGCATGGCCGCTTATTCGCAAGTACTTCGTGAACTGGCGCGGTTTTAAAGACTGGTGGCGGATGAGAAAGGTTTGAGCACAGATGGACGTGAAGGAAAAACTTGCGCTGAACCGCGTTCGCAACGATGAGGAAAGCCACATCAACATCGACCAGGAGAAGTGCAGGGAGTGCTCACTCAGAGCATGCCTGTTTGTTTGTCCGGCAGCGCTTTACGAGAAGAACGCGGAGACCGGCGAAATAACGGTCGAGTTTTCCGGCTGCCTGGAGTGCGGAACGTGCCTGATTGCTTGCCCGCGGGGCGCGCTGAAGTGGCGGTATCCGGGAGGCCGTTTCGGCGTGCAGTACAGGTATGGATAGGAAGAAAGTATGAAGTATGAAGGATGAATTATGAAATAAAGAAATATTAATTTTCATAATTCATAATTCATCCTTTATCCTTCATCCTTCTCTTCTTCCTGTTCTTTATTCTGATAGACAAATATCTCGCCGTTTGGGGCCTTGAAGTAAACGGTGTGGCCCTTGATCCAGACAGTGCCGTATAGCTCCTCGCCCTGGTATACCTGGACACCTTCGCCGAGGTTACCCGGAGCGGCGCCTTTCTTTCCCCAATTATACGCAAGGAAAGCATTCGAGATAAACTCAGTCGCCTCACCATGAAACTCGATATGGGTATAATCGGTTCTGATTACGCTTCCGACTTTTATGTTCGGGGCGCGGTTGTTTCGGGCAAGGCGGGCGGCCTTGGCTTTGGGGCTGTTGGGATCATATTCCAGGAAACGGCCTTTTGCCGTCTTTATCCAGTACTTGAAACCGCCACGCTCCCGCAGTTCATACGCCCATATTGTGGCAACGTGCTTGTTCTCTGAAGAAAGAACGTAGCGCGTAACGCTGGGCAGCTGTGAAGAGGGATGGGACGGCTCGCTGCAGACGCGTGCCCAGGCAAGGATTTCAAAGACTTCGCTGCACTTATTTGAGTATGCTTTTCTGGAGCGGGCCCGCACGGCCCGGAAATCTGCGCTGGGTTTTGTGCGACGGGTAGGGATGATGTCGGTCGAAGGTTCCTTACCCAGTAATATCGATCGCTTTGATGCCGCAAAACGGGTTCTTCCTTTAGGCTTATCATCTTCTTTTTTCGGGGGAGGCGGGGAAGCGCAGCTGATAACGAAAGACACCGCTGCCAGAGCGCAGGTCAATATGATTATCATTCTACGCGAAATCGTTTTGCGGGAACTCATGTAGAGACCCTCCAAAGGGCATAAGTCGATTTTGACGGCTTTGCAAGTATACCAGCGTTTCAGCGGAGTTGCAAACGGTTTTACTTCCGTTTTCAATTCACCTGCTATGAAGAGCCTGACAGGTAGAACGTGTCTTCGCCAAAGGAACCCTTGACGGACTTGTATGAGAGTCCGGCTGTTTGGCTAAGCCGATCCATTGTCTGAGGCAGAGTTTTCTTAACGATACTCAGTGAAATTCTTTTTCGCGGGTCGACCTCTTCCCCGAGCAGCAACTGGATACCGCTGGCCTTTCCAATGTGGCGGCAGATGGCGTCAAGGCGCTCGTCGTTGAACTGAAAGGAAAACGTCTGCGCGCCACCGACAAGGCATTCGCCGGAGTCGGAGGTCTTGTCAACGTTGGGCGCACCCCTGGATTCACGAAAATCGGTTTTCCATATTTTCGCCCTTTTCAGGCTCGCATCAGTCAGGTTGGTTTTCCTGAGCTTCGCCCACGAAAGGTCCGCGGTCCCGAAATTGGCTCCGAAAAGGTTTGCGCCGGTAAAATCAGTCTTAAAGCACTGCGCCGCGTCCAGGTGAGTTTTGCTTAAATCGGCGTCTGCAAGGTTCGCGTGAGAAAGGATGGCGCCGACAAGATTGGCCCCGCTGAGGTTAGCGTCCGAAAGGTCGGCGTTGGAAAGGTCGGCGCCGGACAGGTTCGCTCCCGCCAGATTTACACCTGAAAGGTCGATGTCGATATTTTCATCTTTGAGCCATTCATTCCAGGAAACACATCCGTTGTCATCGAGAATGCTCTCCTGTAAATGGCGCAGTGTTTCCTTGTCCATAATCGGTTACTCCGTTTTCTTTACGCTTATTTTTCTTCTGGTAGCGAAGACGCTCATGCTTTCCGGCAACCCCAGGATTTTTCCGGGCGGAAAGCGGTAGACGAAGTAAACAGAAGTCTCTCCGCCGCCGGGATATGTCACAAGGACAAAAATAGACTTGTCCTCAAGGTCCATGTAGAGCCGGACGTTGTCGACGCTGATCGAGTTCTTCAGCTCCACGCTGCTGAACAGAAGAAACGGCCCGGGTCTAACGCTGAAGGAATAATCATCTACGCTGATTTCAATTCCTTTTCCTGCAATAAGTTCGTATTCTCTTGCCAGTTCCAGCGCGGCTTCATTGAGAGAAGCGTTCTCAACATCATAATAAAAGATTACCGAATACTCATCAACTTTAGAGCTTATGACGAATCCACGCCCGGTTTTTTCACTCAACATGGTTATAGTATCTTTAAGGGAAGTAAAGATTACAGTCGCATTTAATTTATCCTTCGATTTACCGTATTTAATTTCGCATTTCGGCAACTCGGTCCGTGCATCTGCCGCTCTACCGCTCGCGACTAGGAGTCGGAGCTTGTTTTTGTACCACCAAAAAAATCTGGCGTATTCCTCGACAACTGCATCGCGTAGCGAGACGTCCTCGGGTTGTTTTTCCTTTTTGCCGGGAGAATCTTCCTTGGCGGGGTTGCCCTCTTTTTCCTTCCCACCACCCTTTTTCATGCGGCCGAAATCGTTGTCGAGCTGGCTGAAACGGTCGGAATTAATTGCCATCGTGGCGTACGGGTGGAACATCGGGTTCTCAATAAGACTCGAAAGCAGGACAATTTTATATCCCGGTTCTTTTCTGGGCTTTGGAATCGTAATGCGCTTCGAGCGGGCGCCATCTCCGTTATCGAGTCCGGCCGAGCTGCAGCCGGTGGAGCATAACGCCGTCAGAAGGATGAAGGCAAGGTATTTGCGCATCAGAGCAACGCCTCCTTCCATTCTTTTTCAAGCTCCTTCAGACTGCGCTGGAAGGCGTCCTTGAAAGCTTCTTCAAGATTTTTTTTCTTCAGTAATTCCAGAAGAGCGGCAAGGCGGGCAATACCGTATGTCGAAATAAGGTTCGCTGTGAATGAATATGATTGACGGTAGTATCGCCCCACGCGCTTCTTGTCGCGGATGGAAGTAAAGTTCGACGGCATCGATGCAAAGGAAATGATATTACTCTTTTCGGTTATAAGAACCTTTTCGGCAGCCGCCAGGTCAACGCCTTCAAAATGCTGCGCCATGCCTTCGTGGAGCCATGCGGGGCATTTCGAGGTTATGCGGTAGATGAGCGCATGGGTGAATTCATGTCTGACGGTCCGTGCGATTTTTCTTCTGTGTTTCTCGAAGTTTCTTACGGGTATTTTTATTCTGCCGTCATAAAGCGCGCCCACCCATCCGTAAGACCCGGTCAGGCTGTAGAAAATCTGCTTCGGATAAAGAATTACCTCAATCCGTTCCTCCGTGTAGTAATTCAGCGCGCCTCCGATTTGGGTGTATGCATCCTCCAGCATCGTGAGGACGGCCGAGCCGATGCCGGGATTTTCCGCTCCGTCGAACCGGATGGTGAAACGCGCGCTGCCGCGTTCCTCGAGCCCTTCTTCGACCTCCATTTCACGGCGGATTTTTTTGACGCGGCGCTCGAGAGCGCTGTTGTTGTGCACGGCAAGGTATACGTCCCATTCGCGCAGCGCGCCGTATTTATCCCCGAGGGCCAGTAGAACTTCTCCAAGCAGCTTCTGGGCCGATGCGGATGTCTGGTCTTCAATGCCGGGGTTGCGCTCGAGTATTTTCTCGCACTCGGCACGCGCTTCATTGTAGCGTTTCAGGTAAAACAGCTTATGGGCGATTAACACCTGGAGCATCGCATCATCCGGCGAATACTGCTTTGCCTTATAAAGATTTTCCAGAGCTCTTTGATATTTTTTCTCGGCGGAAAAAGCGTTGGCGGCGCCTGCGTATGCTCTGGATGTGTTCTGTTTAAGAATCTTGTTTTCAGGCTCAAGGGCCAGCGCTTCCTGGAATTTGGCGGCTGCATCCAGGAACCGTTTTTCCTTATAGAGTTTGAGCGCGCTGTCGTTCAGTTCTCTTATCGCTCCGGCGGCGTCAATTGTTTCGGGGTCTGTTGCCGGAGTTTCTGCATGATTATTATCCAAAGCCGGTTCTGTTGATGCGATCTCAGCCGGATTATTGGCAGGCGGATGCCCGACAGGTTCACGCTCCGCTTCGTCTGCGGTGCAGGATGCCAGCGCAAGCGCGACGGCCAACATGATTATCGAGGTTCTGAAGGCGCGACGCTTGACCATGCGGGCCTCAGGAACGCATTTTCAGCAAAAGGAACGCGATGTTTATCGAAAGCGAGATGAGCAGGATTATGACTGCAATTATCAGGAATAGGCGGTAATCCGCGAGTTTTTCCCGTAGCTCAGTCAGTTCCTCGAGCCCCTGGCGGGAGCGGAGCTTTTCTTTCTTGAACGCATCAATGATGGTCTGCTTGTCCCGGACGATTTCTTCCGCCTCCGGGTCTTCCGCAATGCGGGCAATCTCGAGATCTTCGAATAGATCGGCGTAATCCTGGTACCTCTCCTTCGGATCTTTCGCCATCATTCTCTCGATGACGTTTGAAAGCTCGATGGAGATCTTTTGATTAATAGACCGTGGCAGCGGGAGTTCCTGGCGTATATGGGCTCGCATAATACCGGAGGCCGTTCCTTCGAATGGCGGTTTGCCCGTTGCCATGTGGTATAAAGTTGCACCCAGTGAGTAGATGTCCGAGCGGTAGTCCACGTCTTCCTTGCCCGCGGCCTGTTCGGGCGAAATATAATCGGGCGTACCGAGTACCGTTCCTTCCTCGCCGTCTATCGCGATGAGGTTCGTGCGCACGAAGCCGAAGTCGCCGAGCTTTGCAACGGTGTCGTGCGTGAGCAGGATGTTGCCGGGCTTTATGTCGCAGTGGACGATATTCATGTGGTCCTTGATATGCTTGAGCGCCCGCGCGACCTGGATGGTAATGTTGATCGTATGATGAAGGTCCATTGGCCCGGAGCGGTCGAGGATGTCTTCGACTGATTCCCCCTCGACGAACTCCATGGTGAAGTAGTACTTCCAGTCTTCCTTGCCTACATCAAAGACCTTTATCAGGTTCTGGTGGGACAGTTTGCCGACAAGCCTCGCCTCGAGGAGGAAACGTTTTTTAAACTCTTCGTCGTGCAGCCATTTGCGGTGAAGGATTTTCAGCGCGACGATCCGGTTCATTGAAACCTGGCGCGCCTTGTAGACTACTCCCAGGCCGCCTTCGCCGATCTTGGTCTGGATCTCGTAGCCCTCGATAGACATCGAGCGCTTCTCGGAATCTTTCTTTATCCGCTTGTAGGCGACGGCCACAGCCTGTGATTGTTTCTCATCGAAATAGCCGCGATCAAGTGCTACTTCCTCAAACGAAATGATGTTGTCGTTATTCTCTTCGCGGTCGATGACAGCAAGGCACTCGTCTACCTGTTCTTGCGTCATGAACCCGTTTTTTACGGCGATTTTACCGAGACTGATGTCATGCGGAGACGCCATAACTTGACTACCTGGCTGAAAAAATGCCTACAGTTTTCCCGGAAGTTGCTCCAAGTGTGGATGACACGCGAATTCTACCACAGGGCTACCGGCCTTTCAACCGTTTTTTAAACCCCCTGAATTCGAAAATAGTTCCCATTTATTCGCTCTTATCCTTCTAAAAAAGGGGTTTTCTTACAGGGATCGTTGGTTGTGCTTTTTCGGCACAAACAACTTTTTGGGACCGAATTTCGTTAAATACGGCAACTGTGCGGAGAAATCATGTAGTTTGCCTTCGGCTGTTCTGGAAGGAAAAATGAGTATTTGTGACTATCCTGGAAAAGCCTAGAATTTTGACCGATTTTTATAGAGATTTTCGTAACGGAGTTTTGCAATAAGACGGCCAACCAGTTTCTTGTCGTCCTCATGCGGAAATTTCATAAAGCGAAGGCCGAAGCGGTATTCGCCCGGTTTTGTATCGGCGTCCGTGACCCAGCGGATTTCAGATACAACCCGGGCAGGCTGTGCGGCGTACGGCACTTCGATTGCGAGAGCCAGATAGTATTTGCCTGTTTTTGCCTTGAGAAGGCGAAGCAGTCTGCGCGTCAGGGGCCCGATGAAGGCGATTCCGGTCGAGCTGAGATTGACTATGCGCCCGGAGCAGAGGTCCTCCATGTATTCGCCGGTTGCGGGATCGAAGAGCTTGTAATAGACGCGCAGTTGCTTATGGGGTCGCAGGCGCTGCTCGATGCGCTGCCCCTGGTAGTGAAGATCAAGCGCAAGGCTGATTGCGTTGCGGGAGGCGACGGCAAATGAGACCGACCCCTGAACGGCCGAGCGCACCTTGCTCAGCAGTCTGCTGCTTTCGGGGAATGCAACCGTGACGCACAGTCTCCGGTCTTCGATCTTGTACGGCAATATATGGTAGGCGCGCGCCGTTTTCTCCGGTATGCGTTTGATTGCCTCCGGGTCGACTTTTTCAAAGTTCAGGTTCACGTAAGGGAGCTCAAACTGTTTGGCAAGCGCTTCTGCAACCTTTTCCTCGGATACGAAACCCGCCTCAACAAGGGCGTCCCCGAAGAAGACGCCCGGCTGCCTTTCCTTTCTGATAAAATCCTCCAGGTCCAGGCGCGTAAGCGAGTTCATCTCAACGAGAATTTCGCCGATTTTCTTGGGTATTTTGAACATGGTTTTCTTCCATTTCAGTGCCGGGGCTATCCAGGATTTTAAGCTCCTTCGGCGAATTAATCAAATGTTTTATTAAGTCTCTTGGTCCTTTGGTCTTTTGGCCTCTTGGTCATTAAGACCAGAAGAAAGTATGAAGTATGAAATTTTATCCTTCACCCTTCACCCTTCATCCTTCATCCTTTCTCTCAGTACGGCAAGGACCCTTTCCATGTCGTCCGGCAGGGGGGCGACGATTTCCATGGGAGCGCCGTTTTCCGGGTGTTCGAAGGCAAGTCTGCCGGCATGGAGCGCCTGGCGCAGGAGAAGCGGGGCCTCGTTTTTCTTTCGTGAAGCCCGACCCGCCAGCTCAGATTCGTAAATCGTTGCCTTGCGCGAGTAAACATCATCGCACAGAACGGGCGCACCCAGGTGCCGGAGGTGGATGCGTATCTGGTGGGTACGGCCGGTCAGAGGCTTGCACTCCACGAATGCGAATCCGCCGAAGCGTTCCAGCACCCTGTATTCGGTCATCGAATCCTTGCCGTTTTCCCTGATCGCCATGTATTTTGGATCACGCCTGCTACGGCCGATGCCGGCGTCAACAACGCCTGAATCCTGCTTCGGTTCGCCGCGGGTGATTGCCATGTAGGTTTTGTCAACCTGGCGCGATTCAAACTGCTTTGCCAGGGCGGCATGGGCGCGCTCGGTTTTCGCGACCAGTATGACTCCCGAAGTATTCATATCGAGCCGGTGAACAATGCCCGGGCGGTCCGCGCCGAAAGAGGTGGGCAGGTTTTGAAAGCGGTGGACAAGGGCATGCACGAGCGTACCGGTTGCACGCCCGTAACCCGGGTGAACGCAGAGCCCGGCAGGCTTGTTTACTGTGCAGATCGCCTCGTCTTCAAAGAGGATATCGAGAGGGATATCTTCGCCGCGGATATCAAGCGGCTCCGGTTCCGGGATTTCGATTTTGACGGCGTCGCCGGCCTGGAAGCGGGTCTTACGCGTAACGGCGGCGCCTTTAACCGTGATTCGATTCTGTTTCATCAGCTTCTGCAGGAATGCCCGGGAAAAGTCCGGCAGGAGGCGCGCGAGCAGTTTGTCGGCGCGTTCAGTAGAGACCTCGGGAATGAGGACAGTTAGGATTTCGACGGCAGCCATTGAGTAGGTTTCAGCGCTATTTATCTACAGGTGCGTCCGGTGGAACAGTTTTAATTGGAGCATGGCAGCTTGGGCATTCAACGGAATCAGCCGGCAACTCTGTGCCGCAGGCTGTGCAGTTTTTCGGACTTTCCGAAGGCTCGCCCGAGGGTGTCTCGCCCGGCTCTGTGGATTCAGACGTCCCGGCTTCCTCCGGGTCGGGTTCGGGCGCAGGCTCCGGATCCGGAATGGTCGGGAATCTGCCTGCATCCATATCGGCCCGTTCCTGCTCGATTTTTTTCAGACTGTCTTTAACACCGAAGATAAAACCTGCGTATTTTTCGTCTTTGCCGTATTGCTCCAAAAGTTCATTGTATATGGCTTCAGCTTCATCGCGCTTGCCGGTTTCGCCCTTGGGTGCTTGTTCCCTTTGGTATTCTTCGAATAAGCGGTCCGCGGCGCATTTGCGGGCCATTTTTTCAACTGCTTCACCTTTATGTTTTTCCGCAAGATCGAGTAGGGCATACGGGTCTTTCATCTTATCGACATCCAGCCAGCCGCCTTCAGCACGGCGGGGTTCGGTGTATTTCCAGATTGCCCAGGTAATGAATGCGCCGATGACTGCAACGGCGAGGATAATCGTGAACGCATTTTCCTTGACGAACTCGCGGACCTGCTTTATCGAGCTTTGGAACGCATCGTCCTTTGATGACTGCTTCGGCGATTTTACAATGCCTCTTACCATCTCTTTTCCTGCCAGACAGGGCTTATCTTGAATTTGACGAAAGTCAGTTTCTCAAGTATCCAGATTGCTATTTCGCATGTTTCCCGGCGGTCGTCGCCGCCCGGTCGTTTTTTTCCAAACTTCAGTGTGTGTTCATTTCCCGTAAACGCTTTTTCGAGCAATTTCCATTTGAGCTTTACCATTTCCCGCTCGAGCTCGACGGCAAGAGCGTTCGGCGATGTTTCCCCACGGTAATATGCCTGGACGTAGCGGTTTCGATGAACAGGATCTTCTTCCGCAAAGCTGCGTGTTTCAAGGTATTCAAACCCGCCCGGTATCGGGATATCCCATACAGCCTGGTCGGTGGGCATTACCGCATAATCGTCGACCCACGGTTGAGGGCCGAAGCAGCCGATCGCGATCGTGGAAGTAAGAAAGAACACGAGCAGGCAGTTACCGTACTTCACAGGTTATGGTTTCCCGTTATCCCTAGTGTCGAATCGAGCCTTTTACCGTCGTTTCGCAGACAGGGCAGTGCATCGTATCAATTTTAAATCGTGCACCGCAGACCGGGCATTCGACCGTTTCCGGTTCTTCGCTTCCGAGGCTTGCACAAAAGCCTATAGTGCCTTTGCCTACGAGCTGCAGGATATTGCATCCCGAAGCGCAAACCAATGCGCTGAGAACGAGCAGCAGGGCAAGGCCGTACGTAAATTTGCGTCTCATGCGATAAACCCTGACCCATTATAAAGCCGCTGAAACCCAAGTCAAGGCAAAACCGCTCCAGGATAAGCAGAACAAAGGAGTTAAGGGGTCCTTGACAAGTTATCATACTAAAGGTTATATTGTTTTTCCGCTTATCACCAACCGGCAGGATTATTTTTGGATTGGCGGCTTGAATGGGACATGAATACCCGCTTCCTTTTTCCGAAGTTCCCGCTTCGGCCCTTGCGTCCGTCCGTGTGATCGCATCCGACGTGGATGATACGCTTACCCGCGGCGGTGAAATCCCTTCGGAAGTAATCGCAGCGCTCGAGCGGCTTCGCAATACCGGGATTGATGTTCTTCTGGTTACGGGGCGTTCTTTCGGCTGGGGGCTTGCCGAGAAGCTGTACTTTCCCGTTTCGGGCGTGATCGCGGAGAACGGCGGCGTATGGATACGTAACTCCCGGAAGATGTCTGACATATATTTCCACGGTGAAAAGAACATGGAAGATTTTCGGGAAATACGCCGGCGGATGCGGAAGTGCCTTTTGGAAATCGGGAAATCGATTCCAGGCACCATCGAAGCGGTTGATAACGCGGGCCGCATTACGGATTTATCTTTTTCTATCACGCAGGATGTTGATTATACCGCAGCCTATGGTATTGCCGGCGAGCATGGTTTTGAAATGTTTATCAGCAGTGTCGCCGGGCATGTTACGATTCCCGGAGTTTCCAAAGGCAATATGCTCGAGCATGCGCTGCGAAAAGGTTATGGAATCGATTCTTTCCCGACTGATCAGGTGCTTGCCATCGGCGACAGCACAAACGACGCCGCACTTTTCGACCGGAAGCGGTTTTCCTTATCAGTAGGTGTCGCAAACGTTGAACCATATCTCGATGCACTGGGCGAAAACGCGCCCGTTTTTTTAACAGCCGGCAGCGCGCACGCCGGCTTCCTGGAAGTGGCATCAGCGCTATTAAACCGCACCCCCCGGCAATAACAATCCGCAATCCGAAATCTGCAATCCGCAATCGGATCAATCGCCGCGGTCGATAAAGGTGTTGAACCACTTGACCGACTCGAAGTAGAAGAGGCAGAGCACGAGCACCTCGAGGCAGAGGAATGGAATGGCGAGGATGCTTCCCGGACCAAGCCAGTCGTTCGAGCCGGATTGCTCCATATGAATAGAGAACTTCTGCAGGCCCGTCGTAAGGAGTATGGGGTTCAGGCCCGGGAAGAGGAAGAAAAAGATGTTTTCTATCACGATAACAACGAGCGAGATCATGGTGGCGCGCCGCGCCGAATCCTGCCGAAGCGAGATGTATAGCCCCTGGCCGAGGAAGAAGAAATACGCGATAACGGCAAGAAGAATGAAAAGCACGGCATAACCGAATGGGATTACTGGTTTTTTGAATTGTGGGTCGTGTCTCACTGCAAGAATAATTACATGTATGATCGGCAGCAAGGCGACCGGTCCGCTTGTCCGGATAATGCCTTTTACTTTTCCGATAATAAACTGGCGCCCGGTTATCGGCGTAACAAGCAGGAGGGGAAGCGTACCGTTTTCCTTCTCTCCCGCGAGTACGGTTGAGGCAAGGAGCGTGGTGAGCAGAAATACTCCATACAGCGAAAGGCTTAGGAGTACAATCTCATCAAAGAAGGATTTTTTATCCCCGAGGAGGGATGTTCTTCCCCCGATTAAATACAAGAGGCCTACGTATACAATAGCAGAGATAAGGAAAACAAAGATTACCACCCCGGTCTGACCTAGAAAACCCCGCGAATATTTCCAGTAGATGGGATCGTCCCAGACGCCTTCGGCCCTGCGGTATTTTCTTGCGGTTTTTTCCTGAAGCCAGAGCAACCCGCGTTTTACCGATGAAAGACCCTCGCCAAAATAATACGGAAGAATAATGTACGATACGAGAAGCAGCATGAGGCTGGCAACGGGCACGCCGATCATGGGTTTCCAGTATTCGGTGAACGTGCGGTCAATGTTCATCTGGTTGAAGGCGTTTATCGGATTTATCCAGAGGTTCCATTGCGAGCCCTGCCAGAAAGCCGTGCCCTGCTTGAGGTCAAAGCCCGCGAATAGAAATGCCAGCACTATGTAGGTGACCATGGCCGCCACCAGGGTCCTGTACAGGACCAGCGAAAGCAGCGTTCCTAACGCGCAGGCGAGAAGGTTCATAAGTGAGACAAGAATGAAAAGAATGAATATTTCCCGCGGACTGATACCTCCGATAAACAGGCACGCCACGGCCATGGGCAGGCAAGCGGCCGCGAACAACTCAAGCAGTATGAAGCGCGACAGGAACTTGCCGACGACAATCCCGACTTTTCCCATTGACGTCAGGTAGAGGAGGCCGAGGCAGTTGCGCTCCTTTTCGGAAATGAATGCGTTTGCGGAAAAAAACGGCCCAAGCAGGAACAGAAGTGCTGCCTGGTAGGCGAAAAAGGAGAATCCGAACTGCCGGATTGTTTCCGTTGCGCTTGCCAGGTCGCCGAAAGAAACGACGTGTATTACAAAAGCCAGGAAAAGCGCGCCAAGCATCGCTCCGAGGATGGCGTAATAGCGCTTGCGCACACAGTAGAAGACGAGGTCTTTTTCAAGAAGAGCGGTCCCGAGAAAGCGGTCCATTATGATACTACGCCTTTTGTAAGCCTCATGAAAACATCTTCCAAATCCACTTCTTCTTCTTTCATGGCAAGAATTGGGAAGCCCATTTCAACCAGCGCCTCACTGACGAACGACAGGTTGGGAGCCTTCGATGAAACCTGAACGAACAGCTCGCCGTTTTCGGTTACTTCGGCTTTTGTAACGAATCGATGGTTGCAGATAGCATCAGCCGCTTCAGTGCAGTCGCCGTCAACCCTTATAAACAGCAGTCCTTTTCCCCGGACTTCTTCCATCACGGTTTCGAGGTCGCCTGAGAAGACGAGTTTGCCCTGCTCGATAATACCTATCGAGTTACACATTTCACCCAGCTCGGAAAGAATATGAGACGATATAAGGATTGTTTTCCCCATCCGCTGGAGTTCCTTGAGCAATTCGCGTATTTCTATGCGGGCCCTCGGGTCCAGCCCGCTTGCAGGCTCATCGAGGAGGAGTACTTTCGGGTCGTGTATCAATACCCGCGCAAGACCCAGACGCTGCTGCATGCCCCGTGAAAGCGCCTGGACGAGTTCGTTGCGTTTGTACTCGAGGTCGGTCAGCGCGAGAACGTCTTTTACGATTCGCCGGCGTGCGGGTCCCCGGATTCGGTAAGCCGCGGCGAAGAACTCCAGGTATTCGGAAACCTTCATGTCCTCGTAGACGCCGAAGAAGTCGGGCATGTATCCGATAAGGCGCCGGACCTGCCGCGACTCGCCGTTGATATTATGACCGCCCAGGAACGCGGTGCCGCTGGTGGGCCGCATGAGCGTGGCGAGCATTTTTATCGTCGTTGTTTTGCCGGCGCCGTTGGGGCCTATGAACCCGTATATGTCGCCTTCGTCGATGGAAATGTTCAGGTTTTTAACAGCAGTGATGTTTTTGAATACTTTGGTCAAATTTTTCGTCTCAATCACAAGGATTCCTCCGGAAGCTAAACCAGCCGGGTCTTTGTTCCCTAGTATAGCATGACCATGGGGGTTTTTCTCAAGAAATTGTTATTGTGCAGGATCTATCTTTCCGCTTATTTCCCCTGGCTTACTCTTCGTACTGTTTGCTTTTACTGTTTGCGGGCTTACCGATTTCAAATCGAACGATTCCCGTCTCGTCGATGTAAAAATACCAGGCTTTTTTCAAGGAAGAATATATTCTTCGACCGCCAATGGAAACTCTCCGTTCGGGGTTGGGTGAAGCGAGAGTATACCAGTTTGGTTCGCCGTCCTTTGCGACTACCTTGATGGTGTAGCCGGATGCCAGCTTCAGTAACGTCTGCAGGTCTTCTTTCTTGTCGCCGGCTGTTTCGATCAGTTCTTCGAGAGTCTGGGCATAGTCTTTCTTGCGGTCGCTGTCAAGGTCGCCGGTGTAAAAAGAGGATTGAAACTCATGGATGATACGGAGCACTTTCGTAACCGTCCTCTGAGCCTGCGAGGGTTCTTCTTTGTCGGAAACCGTGCGCATCTCCGCGTCTTCGGTAAGGTTCCGGTCTATGTCGATGAACCATCGACCGTCCTGTTTGAAAAGAAAGCAGCGCAGCCCGTGGATTTCAATTCCGGCGTACGCCCGCATTCCGAATATCGCGCGAATCCACCTGGTGTTCATAAAATTACTTCTGATGCGGGGCCGGTTGTCTGACGCCTTGATCGTAATAATCGCCTCGTTGTCGGTTTTGTTTTCCAGGCTGACTTCAAACTCGATGTTGTTGCGATAATACGTAACACCGCGTTGTTTCCGCATGCGCTCGTACTCGGCACGTAGTTGGGAGAGGTGGTCTTCAGCGTCTTCGGAGACTACATCGGGAAACGCAATTCGCAAAACGGCATAATCGTTGTCCCTGACGGCGCGTCGTGCGGCTGCGAGCGTGATCTCCGGTGTCGCGAAGATAGCTGCACGGCGTTGGGCTTCATCTGCAAGAAATTTCTCCCCGGCCGAGATGAGCGTTTCCTTGTCCGTACCGGCCTTGAAAGCGAAAGTCACTACGGTATCTTCAAATACGAAATAAATTGAGGAGATCCTGTCCGTTTTTTCCATGATCCCGCCGAGTTTTGCGAGCTGCTTGGAATCCTGCTCGCTTATCTCTTCCTGCACCTCCTTAAAAGCGGAATAGTCGGATTTCAAGGTTTCCAGGTCAGAGTAGAAGTACACGATCAATTCAGTCCCCCCGGAATATTCTATCCGGACCTTTTCATCTGCGTTGTGAAACTTCGGCACGGCGCCGTTTGGGAGTTTGTCCGGGAGCTTGAAGGTTGTTTGAAGCTTGCGGGTGCTTTTCTTTTCCGGGTCGGGTTCCGTGCTTATTATGATGCCGCCCGCGTTTCCCCGCGCGTTGACTTTTATTTTGCGTTGAATTATGACCGGCTTTTTCTCTGCCTTTTTAGGCTTACTCTCTTTTGATTTCGGGTCTTCTTTCTCAGCGGTTGTTTTCTTTTCCGCTTTTGCTTCCTTATCGCCGGTTTTTTTATCCTCGTCCGCCAGAAGAAGCGCAGACATCAGGACCACGGCGCCAAATAACAGGATTGAATACTTCAGGATGTGCATGGGTTATATCTCCCTTGCGAAAATCTATTTCCTGCTTTTCTGTTCAAGGTAAGCTTTCAGGATCCTACCCACTCGCCACTTGATTTCGTCATCGGTAGAATCCTTGGCTTCCATCACAATCGGCATGGCCCGGCGGCCGAAGCTGATAAGCGCTTCCTGGGCTTTTTCACGAACTTCCCAGGAATTATCGCCAAGCTGTTTGATCAGTGCTCGAAGAATTTTTTCCTCCTCCGGGGCAAGGGGCTCCAGCTTTTCTTCGGGCGGCTGTTCTTTATCATCGATTTTGATACCGCGGCACAGCTGTTTTGCTTCGGCGATTCTGGTCAGCGCGACTTCTTCACTCACGATTTCCACCCGGTAGGCCAGGGTAAGCAATAGCCGTTTGGGCTCGGGGTGTGGGTGCGCGCCCTCGCGGTCGCAAAATATCAGGGCGTCCGCGGGAAGCTCATTCGTAGCCATCGGGTACGGAAAGTACAGCAGGTTCGAGTTGTTCATGTCATATGCGATTCCCTGGCTCTCGGCGCCCGGACATACTAATTTTGCCGAGCTTCCCCGGGCGGCCAATATGTCGTTCGGGTTTTCCGGCAGGCGGATGTTTCTATTTCTGTTGCGCCAGTTGCGAAGGGCATAAGAAATCTGCTGGAAGTTGCGCTGGCAGTCCTGGAGCTCTTTTGCCGCTTTGAATTCGTTCTCCGTTCGCATGATTGCTTTGCGTTTTATCATTGCGATGTCAATTTTCCACAGGCCGTCCTGCCTGCGGAACGGAATCCAGTATTCATCAGTACTTGCATACTGGGACAATTGGAGTTCAATCAAGCCCTCGCGAACAACCCGGAACCATGGCGAGTTCCAGAGGTTGGGCACGTCTTCCACCATTCGGCAGTTAACCGTATCGTTGTCCAGCTTTTCGGTTTCGGCGAGGACAAATCTGGGACCGCGGCGCTTGAGCGAACTGAAACTGATAATACTCTCCATTCTTCCGCCGATGCGCATCCGAAATTCATCCGGTATGGGCGTTGCCAGTGAAGTAAACATCATGGGCTCGTTGCCGGACTCTATCGCGCCGCAGAAGGTCTTGAATGCCGCCTCGGGATCGGCGAAAAGTCTCTTCATTTTCTCCCGTGCATCAGTAAATATCTGTTCTCCGGTTTTAAGCGCTTCAGCAGTTGTGAGTTTGCTTCCAAAGTATGAAATAGCAAGCAGGGATTCACTCATTAGAAACGCGAGAAACTTCCTGTCGCCTGCGGTAAACGTTCGTGCGCCGACTTTTGACAGTACGGCGTTAGTTTCGACGCTTACTGCAACGCTGACGTTATCAATAGTCCCGAAGTCTTTTGCCGCGGCTTTGGTGTCGGAGTACGTGTAAACATGTATTATCGTACCGTCGGAATACGGAAAGCTGGAAACCGAGTTTGCGGCCTGGAAGAACAGGAACTCTCCGTTCGGCAGTTTGGAAGGCACGTTAAACGGCAGTGGTTTTTCACCAGCCGAGGCGGATGCCGCCATGCATAGAACGGCTGCGAAAGTAAATATCACCGGACGAATATTACGTTTTATCACTAATATTTCCCCCAAGCTCTGAAAAGCCCGTACAAATTCAAGTAGAGCTATTTTACCTTGAGAGTTTGGCTAATGCAAGCTCAACATTCTTATACTACGGTGACCCTTCCCGGGTTTTCTGGAACAGGCAGAGGTGACCGCCGTAAGTGTCTTTCAGTATCCCCGGCGCCTTGACGTGTTCAATCAGTTTTTCTTTGACTTGTGGCATGTGAATGTTATAGTCGGAAGGCAAGTTTCCGAGCCGGCAGGGGTATATGGCAAATGCCTCCGCCATTAAGAGGAGCTTGCCGATGAAAAAAATTATCAAAAGCGGAATAACCTTCGACGACGTCCTGCTTATCCCCCAGAAATCCGATGTTCTGCCCGCGGATGTAAACGTCCACACGCATGTCACGCGCAATATTGAAGTTAATATTCCACTGCTTTCTGCTGCCATGGATACGGTGACTGAAAGTCGGCTGGCTATTGCGCTGGCCCAGGAAGGCGGTGTCGGCGTTATCCATAAGAATATGACTGTCAAGCAGCAGGCCGCTGAAGTTGAAACTGTGAAACGTTCTGAATCCGGCGTTATTGTCGATCCGATCACGCTGCCACCGGAAGAAACGGTCGGAACCGTCCAGCGCGTAATGAATGAGCACAAGGTTTCAGGAATCCCGATTGTTGACAAGAACGGCCATCTCGCAGGCATTATCACCCGTCGCGACCTCCAGTTCCAAACCTCACCGGAAAAGAAGATAGGCGAAGTAATGACCAAGACTTTGCTGGTTACCGCGCCGGAAAACACTTCTCTGGATGAGGCCAAAGGTATTCTGCACAAGAAAAAGGTCGAAAAACTCCTGCTTGTTGACGATAAAGGCAGCCTTAAAGGCCTGATAACCATAAAAGACATTCATCTCCTTGAAACGCACCCGAACGCCTGCAAGGACTCAAGGGGTCGCTTGTGTGTCGGCGCAGCCGTTTCACCGAGAGAATTTGACCGCATTGAGGCTTTGCTTGAGATGGATGTCGATTTCCTGGTTGTTGATACTGCTCACGGCCACTCGAAAAACGTGATTGAAACCGTCAAAGAAGCGAAAAACCGTTATAATGCGGAAGTTGTGGCTGGAAATATCGCGACAACAGAAGCTGCGAAAGCGCTTTTGGATGTGGGCGCGGACGGCTTGAAAGTCGGGATCGGTCCGGGTTCAATCTGCACGACAAGGATAATTGCCGGCGTCGGGGTTCCCCAGATTACTGCGGTATATGACGTCGCACAAGCGGTTGACGGGTCAGGCGTGCCGATTATTGCGGACGGCGGCATTCGCCATTCCGGCGACATCACAAAAGCAATTGCAGCCGGTGCGGATTGTGTTATGCTTGGAAGCCTGTTTGCCGGTCTGAACGAATCGCCTGGTGAAGTCATAACTTACAGGGGCAGGAGATTCAAAACCTATCGCGGGATGGGATCGCATGGCGCGATGATGAAAGGTTCGAAAGCAAGGTATGGCCAGGAGTCGATTGAAGAAGCAGAAAAGCTTGTGCCGGAAGGAGTTGAAGGACGTGTTCCTCTGAAAGGACCGCTTAATGAATTTGTTTATCAGCTTGTCGGCGGTTTGCGGGCTGGAATGGGCTACACGGGGGCGCGAAATATTCAACAACTTCAGAAAAAAGCTAGATTTATGCAGATTTCCAACGCCGGCTTGATTGAGAGCCACCCGCATGGAATTCAGATAACGAAAGAAGCTTCTAACTATAAACTGGAAATAGATTAATAGGATTTCTTTCCCTTTATAACTCACTTTTCGAAGATTGCTTTATCCAATCTGTTTTTTTCATTACAAATTATCGAAAAATGTAATTTGTATGTAAATCAGTGGAACTTATTGCTATTTCATGGGATACGGCAATTTTTTCAAAACAACCCCCAAAGTTGCGACATTTTATTACAAAATGATAATAAATGTATAATTTTCTGATAATAATTTTCGCTACGTAACACCTTGAACTTGATGATGTTATGAAAACGCTTGACGTAACTTTTGCTTCGCAACCTGAAAATAGACTTGACGATTTTGGATTCATGTAGTAGAACTATAACGGTCATTGGCAATTAGACCGGCCGTACCCACGCGATGAATGAGAGGGGCGCGTGAAAGCTGGAAATCTTATAGCAGACCACAATATCCTGCCTTTGCACAGCAACGGACTTTTTTCCGGTAGCCCTCTCTCACAATCCCTTGTAACAGCAAAACTTACAGAAGAACACAAAGATGTGGTCCGCCGTTTTGCTCATCTGCGCCTGAACCGAGGAATTCCCTGCGATACGGTAATGAATCTTTTTGAATGCCATGTGCAGGCGCAACCGTCTGCCTCGCAACTCTTTTATACACACGTACTTATGCCTGTAATCGAATTCGATGAAAGCCTGCTTGCAGCAATAGAAAATTGCCTGGATTCCGGGCACAGCCATTACGTAGTCCTGGATAAGAACAGGGAGATAATCGACTATAAAATCATACCGGACGGAAACGACATGATCTGAGAGGGGGGTAACGCTCCGGTCTGAGGGGGGAAACCGAGCGTTCATAAGTAGTCTGCTCCGTCCAAGTTACAGGACAGCCGCCGGGAAGGCGGCTGTCCTGTTTAACTGATTAACCGGTGGCCGCTGACGATCGGTTTTTAAAGTTATGTCAAATCAGTTTCGAGTGCCGAGTTTCGTTACTCGCTACTCGCTACTCGTTACTCGTTACTCGTTACTCGCTACTCGCTACTCGTTACTCGATACTCGTTACTCGATACTCGATACTCGGTACTTCTTTGCGTAAAAGTTTTGTAATATTTTGCAGAAAATTCCGACTTTTTTCGGTTCTGACACCCCCTTGAACACCCGGTGGAGGCGAGCAAACGAGGGTCAAAGCGCCGCAATCGGGGGGTATCAGTTGCGAAAGGACATATACTGTCCTTTTTTTGTGACATAATTTCGGGAGTTGTAACCCTAAAATTTTTCGGCATGGTTTTTGACGGGAATTAAAAGTTTAAAGTGTAATCTGAAGTTACATCAACTCTTCGAACTCTTAACTTTCGACTTTTAACTTCAAACTTTATTTCAGGATGAAAAGTCGGATAAGACTTAATAACCTCATATGTAATTTCAAAATCAGTATGTGTCCGGAGATAGCTTTCAGTATGTGTCCGGAGATAGCTTTTTTATGTGCCGTGAATCCAGGGTTCCGCTCCGCGCCTTTCAGGCGCTCCGCTTCACCCTGGGCTATCATGGAACGCCCCGTCGGGGCTTTTATTTATAATAAATAGGTGACTGTCCCTATTTACACTATTTACACCTATTTTCATATTTTCAATTGTCTCCATTTTTCTAAAGTCGCATCAGTAAGCAGTCCTGGGGACACAATACTTATCTCTAATATCTCTTGGGGAGTTAAGTATTGTGTCCCCAGAACTTTCCCAGAACTTTCCTCAGTGGTAGGTTGGGCTGCTGCACACCCAGCAAGAACGCACAACATTACTGTTAATGGAAATAAAAATGCTTCATTGTCCTTTTTCAATTCTCTACCTGCGTTTACCAGGATATAGTTTATGGTCTGGGTCTAACCAAACAACAAATATTGTATTTCTGTAAAGAAAAAACTGGAATCTTCCTCTTTGACTCCCTGCGGAAAGTTGTCGAGCCCTTCTATCTGGGTCTACATTTGCTGAAAGAGGGGGTAGCCCAAAAGTACTTCTTATTACATTGTCTTCTTCCCAATCAATCTTGTGATACCGTGTGCTGTCTCTCTCAGGTTTCTTGAGAATATTTTCAAGCTGTTCCTCTGCATAATCTGAATATACTTTCAGCCGTTCCATAAGAGAAACATAATATTTTTTGCTACATTTTCTTATATTAAAATCTTTATCTTTATCTTGAAGAAACTTGAAATTAAATCTCAGCCTACTATCAAGATAAGAGGTATCAATTACGATTGGGTTCTTTTCACGAGGCGGGATTGTAATATTCTTGTTCTTTTGGCGGCTCATTTTTTCATAAGACTCTTAAAGTAAAGCTTCATTGTATCGCATGAAACTTCTCTTTCCGATATTTCATCCGGCCCTATGCCACCTCTTGCTTCAATCCAGGGGGGCTCGTTATGTGTCATTCTTTCCAAGACAAAAGCATCAAGATGCATGAACACTTCAAACAGATTATCAAAAAATCCCGGTAAATGTTTCTGGCTCTTGTTTGTGAACCGGGGCAGCTGAATATTCCCATCCTTACCAATAAAACAGTCATCCTTAAACATATTCTTGTATTTAGAATATATGCTTTTTACAACTGGGCCATGCACCCATGCTTCAATCGGTTTAGAAAATAGTTTTTTACCATATAGGGCCAAATGCCAGCCTTGCGCATAGTAAAGCAACATTTGGAGTTTAAGGTTGTTCATTGGAACCGTATTGTTCTTTGCGTGCCAGATAATGTAGCGCGCAACCTCGTCAGTAGTAGCAATAGCTCCTTTCGGGCCTTGGGAATCTGCTTTGAAATGAGGCCAAGGTGATTTGCCCGTAACCTCTATCGAGCCAGTTGAAAGAGAGCCTATAACAGGATAAGGTGTTCCCGAAGTATCCTGCTGCTCGATGCCGGGTGTTTTATAATCGGTATGCTCAGTTTTGCGCACACGGTCTGGCTTCTTTTCGGAACCCATGAGTACCCCTTACCTACTACGGAATCGGGTCGTCAGGATGCGAAGCATTATAGACTTTCTTTAAAGCATCCACAAGACTGACCACCAATTTATCAGGAATGCGAATGTTCGTTTCATCTTTCGCATTAATTATTAGTGAACCATCTTTATCTCTTTCGTATCTATCTGTGAGAAAATCCATATACGGCTCTGTAAGGCAAAATGATAGAACAAAATCATGCTGTGTGCGGGAAACAAGGACATAATTCGAGTAGACAGTGGGTGCCTCATTAAAGCCAACTATCTCCGGTCTCGGCCTTACAATCGTTGGGGCGCTTTCTGCCGCCGCCTTAGTCCTTGCGGGAGGTTTCGGTTTTTTCCTCGAAGATTTCGCCTTTTTGCGCTTCGGTTTTGCCTTTTTCCTTGAAGGTTTTGTTTTTTTCTTTCTGGGCCTTGATTTTGCCATGTTATCGCCTTTGTGTTATGTAGAATTGTTCTTTAGCCTTGCATTATATACTTTTCTTGGGTTAGGAGAGTTCTGGGGACACAATACTTAACTCCCTCACTTTCCCCGGTCTTGCCATGCAAATATCATAAACTAAATACAACAGAAATCAAGAGTTAGATATTGTGCCCCCAGAACTCTGGCAAAATAAGTATACTGTCTGTGGAATTACCTATCTGAAATATCTATCTAGTGAACCGAAAAGAGTTGATAGATTTGAGAATAACCGGAAGATTTTCTTCAAACCATGTTTCACCGCGAACCCCTTGTCCTGCGGCAAATATAGTCTGACCGTATAACGCAAACAACCTTTTATTCTTTGATAGTACGTAGACCATTGCATACGAGGGTAAGCCAAATGAAGTCATTTGCATTTTCATCCAGATAGCGCGTTGCCCATTGATTCTTGTGACTCCTGAATCAATAAGTTCAGCATTGTCAGCATAAGTTTGTTTGAACAGTTTTTCAGGGGTTATAGTGGGAAAGTCAATGTTTTTGTCATTTTGCCAATAGTAAATATTTAGACACGCGAAATTGTGTTTGGAATCACGCCAAATAGCCTTGATTATAATATCGTCAGAAAAAATGGCATCTTTCACAGTCCATCCTTTGGGAAAAACAATTGAGAAGCCAACTTCAGTGTTAACATACTTTTGGCCCTTTGCCCTCGAAATTACTGGTTTGTCTTGAATCGGTTTCTCATTAGACAATTCTGATAGTCTACGTGAAGATTCTAGTCTGCGTGAAGATTCAAATTTTGCTATATCTTGTTCCAAACGCTTCTTCGTAATGCAGCTTAAAAGCCTTCCGCCTATCGAAAGAAAACAAAGGATTGTGATTACAACACCCAATACAGAAAGAGTTATATACTTTTTTCGCTTATTTGCGCTAGAAGTGCTTTTCTCTTGCCCAATCTCAATTGTTGCTTGGCAGGTTTTGCATATAATCTTTTTGTCACGGAATTTTTCTGGTACTTTATGTATAGCTCCACATTGACAAATTAATTCAAATGACATGTGACAACCTTTCGCTGTAAGGGTTTACCATGTACGGCGGTTCGTGCTCCGGGTCGCCGCCGTGAACGCGTACGATGTTAGGGTGCTTTACCTGCTTTAATGAAACGAGAATCTTCGTTTCGCGCCTTATATGGGCCGCGGCGGCTTCGCTGGTGAAGAACTTTACTGCGAATCGCTCTTTCGTGAGGTTGTGTTCGGCTTTCCAGACTTCGCCGAATGCGCCTTTGCCGAGTTCTTCAAGCAAAATATATTCACCAATGCGTTTGCCTGAGCGCAACGGCATTTTAATTACCTCTTTGAAATTTATGTGGTTACTATAATTAAATATAGTAGCGCGATAGTATTGGATTGGCAAGTGAAAAGCGTTGAATTGGGCGACCCAACGGGTCGCCCCTACAACGCGCGCCGCGGGCGGCGCGGGTAACTATGCTGCTTTTTTGGGTTTCGGGGCGGGTGCGGGGTCCTCGAAGAAGTGCCACCTGCCCGGTTTTTTCTTCACAGGCTTTTTATTCATTTTTATCAGCAGAACTTCTGCCGCTTTTTTCAGGATCGGGTGATTGCCGGCGCAGTACTCGAACGATTCGGTGACTTCAACGTCCGGTTCGACGCCTTTGCCTTCGAGTCGGACGCCGCCGGTCATTCGCGGGACGTCTCCTGTCGCAAGGAAGAGCACCGAGCCGTCGGGCATCCGAATCTGCGCGCAGGCGAGGACGTGGCCGGCCGTTTTCAGCCCCACGACGGGACCGAGCTTTTCCTTTTTCCAGTGGTATGCGAAAATTTCTTTTGCGCTCGCGGTTTCCTCGTCGACGACCAGCACTACATCTTTGTTCCAGAATATACCGCTGGTGAAAACTCTCAGTATCCTGAAAAGCGTCTTCGGCGAGCCGCCGCGGCCGCGGATGTCGAGCACGAGTCCGTCGCAATCCTTGAGCTTGCCTGTCAGCGCTCTTCGCAGCGCCCAGTAGATGTCTTTGCGCATATAGTGCCAGAGGTGTATGTATCCGATCTTTTTACCGCCGCGTTCGATAACCCGCGCGGAGTTGCGGGCGGCCTCGATCATCGACGTCTCCTGCGGAATGATTTTCTTCTTTATGATTTTCCCGTTCCGTTTGCGTCTGAGTTCGAGGGCGACGGGCGTGTCTTTCGTGGTTTTCAAGGTGAACAGTGCGCGCTTTGCAGTTGATATTCCGTCCTTTACGACGAGGAATGGGCTTTCCGCGGGGGCTTCGCCGTTGACTTTAACGACCTCGTCGCCGACAAGTACGCCCGCCTTTTCCGCCGGGCCTCCGTCATACACGGTGCGGACGAAAAACTTCCTCCCTCTTTTCTGAATCTCGATTCCCGCCTGGAGCGATGCCTTCCCCCTGAACTCGTTGCCGAACTGGTTACGCCAGACGTACTCGGAGGCAAGGTAGCAGTGCGACGCTTTCAGCTCGCCGAGCATTCTGTTGCAGGTGTCGTAGAATTCGCGTTTCGAGCGCGCCTTTTTCACGATGGGCAGGTACTTGTCGTACATTGCCTTCCAGTCGACGCCGTGCAGGTCTTCGTCGTAGAACTTGTCGCGCACGGTTTTCCATACCGCATCGAACGTTTTCAGATTTTGCCCGACAGGAGTGTCGGGCCTGCCTTTGGTGGGTGCGGCACTCTTGCCGCGCTTTGCAGTCTTTATCTTTTCTTCAAGCTCGTCGGCGGCTTTATTGTGCGCCTCCGCTTCTTCCTCGAAGCCGTTTCTTTCGCACCACTCGGCAAGCTCGCGGTGGCGTTTTACCAGTTCGGTTGCACGTTTGATGTAATCATTCGCACCTGCCGCAGCCTTGCCGGGCGACGGTTTATCGTTTTTTCCCTGCGCCTCCCCGGCAAAGGCAACGCTGCCGAACAGGAGCAGTATGAAGATAAGCAGTGCCGAGAACCGTTTCACCGGGTATCTCCTTATGTTGCTGATTTCAGCTGAAGGTTTTCGTGCAAGCCGGTATATATTATACGTAAGAAGAATGTAAGATGTGAGTGTTTCACGTCCGAATATGGGTGTTTACACCCTTTGCGGCAAACAGGACCGGGGCCGGGCCGTATACATTTATGACGCTTGCCATCAGCCTGCGTAAGGATATATTAACTACCGTTTCATCAGAGGAAGACTTGCGATGAAGAAGACAGCGCAGATTTTCTCCCTGAGTATTATCGCCGTAGTTTTATGTCTTATGCCGAGTACGGCCGGCGTGGATGCCGCGGCCAGGCTCGTCACCGCGGAGACGTTTATAGGCCATATTGAATTTCTTGCCGACAAACGCCTCGAAGGCAGGCAGCCCGGCACGCCCGGCTGCCGAAGGGCGGCGCGGTATATCGCATCAAAACTGAAGGACGCGGGCGTCCAGCCGGGCGGCGACAACGGAAGTTATTATCAGAACCTGACGTTTACTCTGCGCGGCACGGAGTGCAAGACCCGCAACGTCGTCGGCATTCTTCCCGGGACTGACAAGAAGCTGAAAGACGAAGCCATCGTCGTCACGGCGCATTACGACCATCTCGGAAGAGGATATCTCGGCCCCGGGAGACGGAGGCAGAGGTTCGTAAACAGCGGCAAAAGCAGCGACGACAAAAGATTCGGAGAGGTTTACCCGGGGGCGAACGATAACGCCTCGGGCTCGGCGGGGATTCTTGAAATCGCACGGGTAATCGATGCAGAGAAGCTGAAGCTGAAGCGTAAGCTGATCTTTATCGCCTTTACCGGCGAAGAGGCCGGGCTCAGGGGTTCCAGGTATTATGTGAATCATCCGGTTGTGCCGCTCGAGAAAACGATGGTTAACGTCAACCTCGACATGATAGGCAATTACGATAACGGCGCGTTTGCGATGGGTGTTCATATGTCCCCTCAGTTCGACGAAGTCCTGGACGAGGTTTTTGTCGGCACCTGCCTCAACATTAAAAGGCGAAAGAGCGCGGGCAGCAGCGACAACCTTGCGTTTAATGCCCGCAATATTCCGTCGCTCCTGTTTTTCACGGGCATGGATAACATTTTTCACACCCCGAATGACACGGTTGAGAATATCAACAAAGATGACGGTGCCCGGCTCCTGCAGGGAATCGTTAAAACTGTCTGCTGGCTGGCGGATGCGAAAAAGCTTGAATCAAGCATGAAACATCCCCGAGGGGTCGTGCTGCCCTACCTCGGTATCAGCAGCAGTAAGCAGAAAGGCGGCGTAGTCGTCGATCGCGCATACCGGAATTCGCCTGCGGAAAAGGCCGGCATCGAGCCCGGGGATGTATTGATAAGCATCGGCGACAAGATAATCAAGGAAGATAAAGACGTCGAAAAAGCGCTCTACAAGTTCAAAGCCGGCGATAAAGTGGATGTAATAATCCGTCGGGGCCGCATAAATATATTAATTGAAGTCAAGCTCGAGAGTTCGGAACCTTTCTCCCGGCCACGCAACCGTGGCCGCAGCCGCCCCCGCAGGCGCGCCTCCTGATGCCCTCCCGGCCTGCCATTCGGATCGCGGCACAGAATGCCCCATCTGCCTTGTTATTCCCACCCCGGGTGTGGATATCAGGAAAATCTCATATTTGAAAAGACCTGATATACGCATGATTAAGCTTGACAGGCCAAAAGCCCTCACCTATACTTTGGTTTTGCCGAATTCCGCGTATTCGTGCGGGAGGATTACCATGAAGTTGTATTATGCGCTGCCCGCAGTCGCCGCTCTTTTTTTACTTATACCGGCTGCGGTGTGTATCGCGGGCGGCGATGTAATCACGCTGAAGGACGGAACGAAAATCGAGGGTGAAATAGTCGCCAAGACCGAGAAACAGGTGGTCATAAAGGTCGGGGATGAATTAAAAACCTTTGACCGGAGCGAAATAAAATCTATCGAAAAAAAAGAGGAGTCGGGCCCCAAAAAGAAAGATGAGCCCGAGCCCGGCCGCGGAGATGACAAAGAAGACGCCAAAGCAAAGGAAGAAGCGAAGAAAAAGACGAGAGGAAAAGACCTCATTGCGGTAAAACAGCTTTACAGGAAATGGATGCGCAACCGCAAGGATCTTTTGTGCAGGAAATGCGGGGGCGACGGCCAACTGACCTGCAAGTTATGCAAAGGCCAAGGTTGGTACCGCTCGGCTTCCGTTGGAGGGGGCCAGGGTAGAGTAAAATGCCACGATTGTAGTTGGAAAGGAAAGTTCGACTGCAAAACGTGCAAGAAAACCGGCCGCAATCTTTCGAAAGTAAAAGTTCTTTTCTGGGATATCCTGGAACCGGATTACAAGGAACGCGAAGGCGTCGAATCCGACAAGGACGCTGCGCTCGAGAAAGGGATCCTGGCGGCGCAGAACAGCGGCGGGTTCGCGGTCGAGCTTGACCTTTCGAAACTGACGAAAAAGTTCAACCTTATAAAGGATCTCGAATATACACTTGGAGACGACTGCGCGGCCGTTACCTGGACGTGCAAAATCGGCGACGAGTCCTGGGAAGAAGGGCTGTACTTCAGTAAAGTTGGCAAGAAGTGGTACTGGGTGCCCGACATGGGGCCTGACGAGATTCCGGACGAGGACGAGGACGAAGACGAATAATCCTCCTCGCCGCGGAAGCGACATCGATTATGAACGTTGAAGAATACCTTAAGAGGCTCTCGGACCTCGAGGTCAAGAGCCCTGACGCCGCCCCGGGCGAGCGTGAACAACTTGAAAAAGAGCTTCAGACGCTCCGAAAGGATATCGAAGAAGCGGATATTAAGGCCGTTATTCGGAACTCGCTGCGGCAGCGGCTCGATACGGTTGCTGCGCGACTTAAAGAACCTCAGGAGGCGCCTGAAGCTGTTCCTGATAAAAAAGAAATAGAACCCGAAGAACCGGCGCCTTTGCCGCAAGGCGAAGAAACCGAACCCGAAGCTCCATCCGGGTCCGATAAGGAGAAGACCGAGGCCGAGCCGGTTTCCACGGAAGAAGAAGTCAAAACCGAAGC
>SOJX01000077.1 GCA_004376375.1 Planctomycetota bacterium | reverse complement strand
ACCAAGAAAAAACTCCTACAGTATACGATTAAACTGAGTTTCCTGTAGGTTAATAAATTTGGTTTTAAAATATAAACCTAAAACCTAAAACCTGACACCTGACACCTAATCATCCTTCTCTACGCGACTTCGCGCATAGTCCCGGTCGAGAAAACGGCCCGTGCGGCCTCGTCGATTGCTGCGCGGAGTTTTTCCAGCCCGTTTTCCTCATCGAAAAGCTCAATCTTCATGCCGACGAGCGGGAAAAATTTCTGGCGTATGTAAGCGCGGAGCGCAAGCTGGAAAAGGTCTGAGTCGACCGAAACGCCGTTGCACATCAGGTCTTTTATAAACATTCTATGCATAACCTCCTCCGGGGGATTTGGCCAAAGTAAGTTACGGGTATTGATATTATCGGCCGTTGCGCGCCGGAACTTTCGAAAATCTTTCGAATTAGACCAATCAGCCTTGCTTCGCGCCTGAAAGGGCTATATAATCAGGTTTCAGGTGATAGGTTTTAGGTGTCAGGTTACAGGTTATTACCTTATTCCCTTGTTACCTTGTTCCCTTGTCAACTTGAATGACCCATGACTCTTGACCCTCGACCCTCGACGCTCGACGCTTTTTTCATGCGCGGTATCGACGCCATGTCGGTTGACGAGCGCGCAGCGCTCGCGGCCGCCCTTGAAGTACTCGAGCCGTCTTCGCTGGTAAAGGGCCGCGGCAAAGCTCTCTTTGGCTTTCTCGGCAGGATCGGCAAACTCGGCCTCGAGGCGACCGGCATCGCCGGCGAAAAACTCGCCGAAGCCTTCCGCCGCCTCTCCACTCCCGACGAAGATAAAGAACCGACAGCAGAGCCGGCCGATGACGCCGAAGCCGCTCCGACCTTCTCCGACATTTTTCAATCGCTCAAAACAACGTTGAAAGACTATTCCGGCAGTGAAGAGTTGGTTATCGCGCTAAAAGAAAAGCGGGAGAAGTTTAAAAACTCCAGTTCACCGGAAGAGCTTGCATCCGTAATCATCAGCCATCTCTCGCGCCTGGCGGAATTGGCCGGCGGTGGTGAATCTGTTGAAAAAGGAACCGATGCCGGCGGCCACTCGCAGGTTTTCAGCGCAGTAATCACCGTGCTTGCGCGCGAATACGGGATCAGCACGGAAACTGATACGCAGGATATTGTCCTCAAACGCGTTGTAAACCGGGTATTCGGCAACGCGCTCGAAAAGGCTTATGAAAAGGCTGATGAATTCGACGACTCGAAAACCAGAAACGCGATCAGCATAATCGATGCAAACCTCCGCTCGATTCCTGATAAAGCGAGAAATTCAATCGCGGAATTCTTCGGCCCGGCCGCGCTGGAGCCGGCCGCGCTCTGGAACATGTTCAGAAAAGGGAAACTTGCCGACCATCTGGCGACCTCACAACGCGAAAGCGACGCGCCCGCCATCGCCGCGGGTATGGTGGTGGACGCGGTCTCGACCGTTTCGCTGGATATTACGAAACAACTCGCCCTCTACGGCACTTCGGCAATCCTCGCCGTAGTCGTCTTCAGCCCCTTCACCGCCCTCCTCTTCGCAGCCGGCCTCGGCACGTATCTGTACAGACGCGCCGCGAAATCCATCTCGCTCAGCCTTCTCGAAACCGCATCCCTCAAAATCATCCAATCCGCAGCCTGCTCTAAATAGAGGGATAAGGGATATGGGGTAAGGGATAATGGGCCGCGCCGCTTGCGGCGCTTTTACTCAGGACTCAGGACTCGGGACTCAGGACTTCTTCCCTCGGCCGGAATCCAGGATTTATTCATAATTCATAAGGGTTGCTACGGCGAAATTTCCTCGCAACAAACCGACAAGTTTGATACACGAGGAGTATTGTCACGCTGAGTGGGAAGCATCCTATTAAAAATACAAGAAATAAGCACGAATGTCTTTGGCGCCATGGCCTGTTATCTCCATGCAGCGGTAGATCGTCCTGAAAGAGAGGTTTGTTCATGCCCCATTCCCTTTTTGCTTCCTTCCGTCATTCCGGCGCAGTGAAGCCGCGCCACCCAGTGGCGCGGTCTTTGTCTTCGTTCAGCCGCGCCGCTTGCGGCGCGTGAATAAATACCGCCGCCCTGGGGATAGCCCCCAAAAAAACAACCCGCCCTGAAAGGGCGGGACAATTGACAACGCCAAAAATAGGTGACTGTCCCCTATTTCTTATTTCTACGCCGAAAATAGGTGACTGTCCCCTATTTCACCCTATTTCACCTATTTCATAGAGGCAATGAGAAGAATCACTTCTTATCTTCTTGGTCTTCATCTTTTTCTCTTCGAAATTCAATTCGATATGTTTCTTTTCCGCTTTGCATATCTTTATGAACAAACAATCTTGAAGTCCCTTTTATTTTACTAACGTCATATTCAATTATTTGGCTAATTTCTCCATCTGGCTTTGAATAAGATGATATTTTCTTAATGGGCACACGTATTAATTCATACCAGATTTCAGCCCAAACAATAAATTTCTTCACAACGAGAGTTTTCTTCCCTGAAGTATATATCAATTGCGTTGTATCATTCTTTGACATTTCTATAGAAAGTCTATTGAATGTAGCTTTACTGCCATCAGGTGGGATTTTATCTAAAAAGAAATCCATTCCCGTGCGAAGAAAATGGCTCCAAAGCGTATTAAAATTCATAATCAAGCCGTCAGGTTTTCTCGAAAAGCAATTCTTACTAAATTCATGTGGTGGAAGTTCTTTAGTCAATGCAAATGCTGAATCTAAAAGAGTACCAGAAGTGTCGATGCTTACCTTATAAACAATACTCCTTAATTTTCTCGAAAATGCATTCTCTGCATTCCACCATCTCCTAACTTCACTTGTAGTAATTTCTCGAATTACTCTGGTTTCAATTTCATGGTGAGCTGAGAGTTCAAGTGCAGCATTTGAAAAACCGGATGAAGAAACAAGAATTAGTTTGCTCGTATCGAGTTTTTCATGCTTTGACAGCATTTCCTCAACCCACTTGATATCATCTTTCCTAGAATGGTCATGACACTCTATTGATATTAGGATTGGGGTTGGGCCAATCGATGCTTTAATAGTTACATCAACTTCCCTATCTATTTTTGCGACTTTATCAAATAGATAATCAGGAGACTTGATTTCAACATTCTCTTCAATTAAGGTCTCCTTAATAAGAGCGATGAGTTCTTCAAGTTCTCTACCTTTTCTTGCCACAATCAAACCTCCTACTATCTAAATCGCTATTATCAGTTCATCTTCTCTTAGTCATTAACGCCTACTTAGAAATGCGCTTCTGCTTCCGGAATTTATTTCGTCGCCTCCTCCACAATCCTACGGAAAAACAACCACCCTGTAATGGCCGGACAATTAACTGTGCTATAAATAGGTGACTGTCCCAAATTATCTGCCGTTTGAGCCTGATACGTTATCAATACAAATCTTTATGTAAATAGAATATGTTATTCTTGGTGTCAAAGCGTCAATAATTCAATTGTTGAAACATCAAATTTACTCCACATTTAGGACATGGGTATTGGTCTTCATCCATGTATTCTACATTTGAACTGTTACATTTTGGGCAGTGTTCTGCTTCGGGCGGTTTATAAGGCTCTGAATAGAATGGGGTAGTACAACCGAGGACAAGGACAAGTTCTTTACAATCCCGGCAAATCATTGGAGCATAAGCCCAATCCTCATTATGCCTTATTGGACCGGTTAGTGTAGTATAGTACCCGCATTTTTCGCATTTGAATTCAAAATTATAATTCATTTTTACCTCCCTAATCAAAATGTGTTTTGCATTTCTTATATTGAATGCGTTTGCCGGACACATTTGCTCCACAAGTTGAATTACTATTATACCGTTACTCTCAATAATATATATATTATTAACCTCTCTAATCCTACTGAACGCGAATAAATAGTCAAGGGTATTTGCGGAGAGTGCAAGCGGGGGATACAGGGAATTTATTTATTATTGCGAAATTATTCAAGAGTCGATAGAATTGAGATTGGAGGTGGAAAGTGGATGAAAATAACGAACTGTGTTTCAGATGCACATTCAGGGATTTGTTTTCCGGAGTTAGGGGTATAGCTGACCAGAGAAAAGTGGGATGTTTGAATCGCGAGAGATTCAAAAAGACCAGAACGCAAGATGTGTTCGTAGTGTCTGTAGATAGCGAAGGATGTGACAATTACGAAGAGTCACTTCCTGATGATCCTGTTGAGTTTGAGCTGCGAATGCAAGCTAGACGGGACAGAAAGGCCGCAGAGGAACAGAAGAAGCAGAGCGATGAAATCGCCAAAGAAATGAGGCTGAAAAGAGAACAAGATGGAGAATATTACACGGATTTTCTTGATAGTATTAACAGGGCAGAGCAAGAAACACGTAGCTATCGCTGGTGGGCATTATTTGCAATGTGGTTTACAATCGGAGTTGCAGTAGCTCATATTATGGCGATAACTTTATTCTATTGTCTTCGGTAGATATCTAGCCCCTAGCGCTGTGTTGATTATTAACCGGTCAATCCTACAAGATATATCGGGACAGTCAATACGGGGAAAAAATTCTCAAGGTACCAAACGGTTCTTTCAAAGCTAACAAAGCTATTCTAACCGCAGAATACCATATGTCTCAAGCCTTTTCTGAGTGTCGCCGCGCCTGAACTTCCGCCATCAATCGACCGGAAAACCAGAGGTCCCGGACGTGACGAAGAACACGGAGTCAAAACCGCAATAAAAATCATACCATAAAATTTTCGCGTTACAAACCTCACACATTTGTCACAAAAAAAGGACCAATATTGTCCTTTCACAACTCATACCTCCCGGTTGCGGCCTGATTGGCCACTTATCTCGGCTCATACAGGGGGTACAAGGGGGGTATAAGACCGAAAAAAGTGGGGATTTTCCGCAAAACATTACACAACTTTTACAGAAGAAAACCGCATGTGTGGCCTGAAAAGCCACACCTGCCGCCCGGAAAATATACCGGAATCTGCCGGAATCATAGAAAAAGGAAAGGCGCCTTTCGGCGCCTTTCCCGATTCCTGAAACTGAATTATTAGAACCTTATAAATATACTTCTTACTTTTGTTACCAGGGAAACTGGATGCTTGAAGTCTCCCACAATATGTCTTTCGGGTCACAATTTACGTACGTTGCATGGTACTTGACGATTCCTTCGCCTCTTGAAAACCAGTACGTTTCTTCGAAATAAAGCGCACTCTGACGATACGTCCTGTAGAAAACCTTTATTGTATCGACACAGGTTCCGTAAGGAACTTCAACCTCTTCTTTTCCGAGGTAGGTCGCCTCGAATTTCCAGTTATCCGATCTTCCGGTCGGCGTCTCGGTACTGAAGTCGTGCTCGATAGCCTTGCTCATCGTGGTGACCTTTTCGCCCGGTTTCATTCCACGGAAACCCCAGACAACCGGCGTCTCGAGATCCCAGTACTTCTCGGAATGGACGCCGAAGCGGTACATGTAGAGCGTGTGGGAACCGTCAGTTCCGTAGTACCTCATCCAGGCCGGGTTGCCGGTGGAGTACTCGCGCATGGGGAAAGTCTGGACACCGTTCACCTGGACAAGCGGCGAGATATCCTGATAATCGCCGCCTTCAAAAGTCCAGCGCCAGTCCCTTTCGAGCGGCCAGAAGTAGTCTTCAAAATTGATCGGGTCGTCTCCCGTTCCCGTTCCCGGATCATAACCCGGGCCTGCCGGATAGACTTCCGTCCCCTGCAGGCACCTGCCGAGGCCGCCGGAGGTCAGCTCCCACGCGGAAGCCATTACGCCCATCAGCTTTACATCACCACTAAGATCCACTTCGTCTGGCAGCGCTTTTGAAGTCCATGCCGGAAACTCTTTCGTCTCACCGATGCCCAGGTCCGTGACGACTATGTTGGTCAGCTCCTGCCCGATAGCGTCAAAACTGGTCCTGAACCAGCCGCTGCCGGAAAGGTGTTCATGAACGCATGCGCGGAGGCAGATCTTGGGAAAAGCTTCGCTCCACATGTTCGTTACCTCACCGGTGATCGTGACCGTGCGAGCGGCCGCGTCCACGGTGTATTCCAGGGCAAGCTCGACCTCGGCCGGAATGAGCCTGCGCTCATCGAGCTTGGAATCGATATCCCAGTTGCTCGGGCAGGGGTTGCCGACCCGCTCGCCGTCGATGTGGACGTAGGGCATATTGGGCCAGGGCTGGCCGTAAAGCTGAAGGACGATGAACCTGTGCTCCTGCCAGTTGTACAGGTCAACCTCGGGATAAACGATATAGTTGGCATACACGCAGTCGTAATCCTTCTTGGTCCTGATAATCTGTTGAAGATTGGGATAATAAGAAGGATAACGGTCGAAAACCTCGAGCATGACCGTGCGGGGAACGCCGTCCGTATTAATACCCGTGTCGGAACCCGTACCCGTACCTATCGGACCACCGCCACCGCCTGCTGTTCCGGTGTCCCACTTGTAATCAAAAGGCATAAGGTTCTTACCGCTGCGGTTCGTGCATGCCGGCAGGACTAAGGCCAGCACCGAAACCAGAACAATAATGAATGTCATCCGTGTTACTGCGCTTTTCATATCTCTCTCCAATCTCCCGCGAAATAATTGCTCTTGTATACGTCTCTCAAAGTCAGCTGTTAGATTTTACAAAAAACAACCGAATCTGAAGCCGTGTGCGATTTGACCAAAGAACATCACGATACTTTCAATTACCGCCTGTTGAGATATGATTCTGTTTTACAAAAACAACTCGGATTATTCAGGTAACTACCGCCTTTTTCTTACGCGCCCTATTTAAGCAATTAGTGGGCCAAAAAATCTGCACATTTTACCTCGTGCATTACTCCAATTGAGATAGTGTGATACGGAAGAATACCTGTGGGGGCAGTGGTTTTACAATCCGATTTTGCCAATAAAGCGAGCCTTACTGTTTACAATGAGGCTACTTGTGACAAGGTAGTGACCGTGCTCACATTAAGACTTTGCAATGTTAACCGCGTTTTGCAACCACGTAAAGCCGGGTTTCCATAACGAAGAAGGTGGGTAGGTTCATAGGTTCGCGGGTTTATAGATTCTTACCTACAAACCTACAGACCTACGAACCTGCAAACCTGAATTACTTCCGAAGTGCTTTTTCGCGGTAGGCGCGCCCGACCCGGTGAAACCCGAGTTCTTCAACAACCTCTGCAAGTTTTATAAGCAGTGCGGCCTCGTAGCCGGGTGGAGCATCCTTCGGCACTTCTTCACGAACCGCCTGCACAAGCGCTGCGCGGGTGGCGCGAAGGTCGCCGAGTTTGAAATGCATATCGCCCAGAGTGGAGTAGTAGTATGAAGCCCGTTCGGGGCTGGCCTTGACGGCGCGATCGATAATCTTCTTTGTCTCGGAAATGTTATCACTATTCTCGAAAAAGGCAACAGCCAGGCTGTGCCATGTATCGCCGTCTTCAGGCTTCAGTTCGGTTGCACCTTCGCACGCTTCAATCGCAGCCGTCAGGTTGCCCAGTGTCTTCTGTACCCGTCCAATACTCATATAGCAGCGAGCCAGTCTGGTGGCATCAGCGCCGGCCTCAACCTCATGATCGATTGCAAGATTGAAAAGCCTGTCCGCCTCATGCCATTCCCCGCGGCGCTCGGCAGACAGGGCCATACTCTCGTAAACGTCCGCGGGCAGACTGCGAGCCGGTGCAATAACAAGCAACCTGTCGCCGTTCAGACGGAGAATCCTTTCGAAATCATCGTCGGAGACAACCGCATGCTCCTTTCCGGCCCGCAGAAGGACAACACCCATGGCTGTGTCGCATCCGACAAGAATTAGCCACGGCGGTGCACCTTCGATATTCGCGCCGAGTTGAGCCGGCATAACTGCGGGAAAACCCATGCGAATGTACCTGAATACCTCGGGCGAGCCGACCGGAAACGCCTCGAAGCCGCGTAAATCAGCGTCCCTTATCAGCAGGTCGAACCTCGCCTCGCCCGTCTGGGGATCGTAAATGCGCCTGGCGATTCTCGACTGAGTAACCGCTTGACCGTAGAACCTGTAGACCGCTACAAGCGCAGCCGCCGCCCAGCCGCTGCCGTTGTCCATCACCCCCGGCACGTCTTCGATAAAAATACCTTTGCCGTGCTCTTCAAGTGAAGCCTTCACGGTATCAAGCATGGAGACGCAGCCGCAGGCCAGGAGACTTATAATACTAATAAGAGTAACGAGGCTACGCAAATACACACTCCTTTTTGAAACCGTTTAGCCGTAAAAGCCTTTGTCCTGACATCGATACAATAAAGGATGAAAGCATCGCTGTCAACCATAGTTAGTCTTTTGGTCCCTCGGTCCATTGGTCCATCGGTCTTTGCATTTAATAATAATATGACCGAAGGGCCGAAAGACCGAAGGACCAAAGGACCAACCTGCAATTTTGAGTGGCGCATTACCCTTCAAGATGGTAATAGTTCTTTATGCGCATCGGGAAAGTTGAAATTGATTCGCCCGTCGTCGGCGCGCCCATGGCGGGAGCCTCAAGCTCACCCTACAGACGAATAATACGCCGGATGGGAGCGTGTATAGTCTATACCGAAATGATAAAGGCTAAATCCATCCTGATGCGGAATAAAAAAACACTGCTGATGTCGAAATCCACCGAGGATGAGCACCCGCTCGCGATACAGATATGCGGGCGCAACCCCGATGAGATGGCGGCTGCTGGGCGGGAGATGGAAGCGGCAGGCGCCGACGTCATCGACATCAACTTCGGCTGCCCCGTGCGGAAGGTCACCAGGCTCGGTGAAGGCGCAGTCCTGATGGGCGAGCCGGAGATGTGCGAAAAAATCGTCCGCGCGGCCGCAAAGGCGGTCGGAATCCCGGTCACGATAAAAATGCGGAGCGGCTGGGACGAAAGTTCAATAACCGCGCCCGAAATCGCACGCCGCGCCGAAGATGCCGGCGCAGCCGCCGTCTGCATCCACGCAAGAACACAAACGCAAATGTATTCAGGTGCGCCAAACCTCGACCTGATTCGAAAAGTAAAAGACAGCGTATCAATTCCGGTCATCGGCAACGGAGGAATTCAAACCGTCCTTGACGTGGAGAAAATGATAAACGAAACCGGCTGCGACATGGTTATGATAGGCCGCGCAGCGCTCGGCTATCCGTGGATATTCAGAGAAGCGAAAACATATCTGCAAACAGGTGAAATCCCCCCTCCCCCGACGTTCGGCGAACTGCGCGACCTGATGCTCGAGCATTACGCCGCCATGTGCAACTTCTACGACGAGCGAACGGCGACGATGCGCATGCGCAAATTCACGACATGGTATTCAAAAGGCATCCCCGGCGCACGCAAACTACGGGTCGCTGTTTTCAAGATTGAAAAACGGGAAGAACTCGAAGAAAAGATTCGAGAGCATTTCGCGGAAATCTCCGGCCAGTCTTTTAATCGTCGGGGAACATAATGAAAACAGGCCTGAACATCAAACTCGGCGTTGGAGTTGTATTATTCTTCGGCATTACGCTTTTATCTCTCCTGCTCTGGAAACCCCTCAGTATAAGATGGAATCTTTCAAAGCTGCATTCCGCTGACATCAAAACGCGTATAAACTCAATTAATGGGCTTTTGAAACTTGGGGACAAAGGCAAAGAAGCCCTGATAAGCAAATTCCCGGACGGCGAAAATGCGGCAAAGCTGCTGCTTAAATGCTGGAATAACGTAAACGAAACCACGCAACATGAGGAATTGGGCTACAAGTTAGGGTTGCCGATCCATATAGCTGCGGCAGAGGGCAACCATTACCTCGCGGAACTGCTAGTTGAAAAAGGCGTAAAGCTGGAAAAGAGAATTTTCATGGACTTTACAGCATTGCACTGCGCAGCAAACAGCAACTGCAGGTGGTTTATGAAACTGAATAAGAACGACCTGCCGACGATAGGTTATTTATCTGCTTTGCCTATTTATGGAAATGCAAGCTGCCCAAAAATCTATGACAATCATCAGAAGGAATTAAGTGAAAACGTCGCGCAAAGTTCCGGTTGCTTTAAGATCGCGGAAATGTTGATTCGCAAAGGCGCTGAAGTTAGCGCAAAATGTACGTGCGGGTATACGCCTCTTCATTGTGCTGTAATGGCAAAACGAAAAGCAGTCGTAAAGCTGCTGATCGAAAACGGTGCAGGCGTTGAAGCAAAAAGCAAACTCGGGACTACACCGTTGCACCTTGCCATCGCTTCGGGTAACCTTCAAATTGTCAAATTATTGGTTATAAACGGAACCGACGTAAATCTGTTTACGGAATATCAGTATGGAGGTACGGGCTGGAATCCACCCCAGAAAGCAAGATACTCGCCGCTGGACTATGCGATAAGCTACGGCCATACGGAAATTGAAAAATACCTCCGCAAGCGCGGCGCGCAAACCGGAAGAGAACTGGAAAAGAAATCCGGCACAGAAAAATAATTCGTACTAGCAATCCATATTTGGTATTTCAGTTGTTCTTTTCAGTCCTGAACGCCTCCCACGGCCTTGTCGCGAGCACTACACCGCCGATGACGAGCGGAATCCCGTACCATCCGAAACGCGAAATCGCCTCCCGGCCGAATGTAACGCCCAGGATTACGGAAACCATCGGCGTGACGAACGCAGACATGCTTATCTTCGACACCGGAAACTTCGAGAGCAGATAATAATACAGGGCAAATGCCGTGACGGTGGCGAAAACGGCCAGGAGAAGAATATACAGCCGCACCCTTAATGACCAGATATTGGGCGACGCGGGTTCGTGAAAGGCTGAGACAACGGCGCAGGCGATAGTGGAGAAAAGCAGCCCCGGAAATATGAATGAAAAAGGATGCCTGCCTTCCGCCTTGAGCTTGACGTATATCGCCTGGACCGCCCACGAGAACGTCGCCGCAACAATAGCAAGCATTGCAAGGAGCGCCTGTGCTGACGTCACCCCGTGCTTCGGCTGCCAGAAACCCGCGAGGCTGGGCGTCTTCATCTTGCCGATAAACAGCAGTGCAATACCGACGAAGCCGATTATCGCCCCTCCCAGTTTCGATACTGTAAGCCTTTCCCCGGGCACGAAAAAATGCGCGCCTATTGCCACGATAATCGGAAAAACAGCAAATATAAGCGCAGTCAGCGCGCTCTCGATATACAACAGCGCCCAGTAGCAGAAAAAATAAGGAATGATAAAAGAGAATATGCAAACCACGACGTAAAGCCTGATTGATTCCCGGTCAAATGTCACAGGGATGCGAAACAACAGCATAAAGGCCGCCATAACCGCAGCCGCGATGCCGAAGCGGACGGCCGTACTGGTGTAGATATCGATATACTCGTTGCAGATTCTTATAAGCAGCCACTCGACCGCCCATATGAGAATCAGGACGGCAAGCAGCAAAAGGAGAAAGGCAAGTGATGGATTGGTTTTTGTCGTATTGTTCATTGATAGATCTACGGTACTTCCAGCGAGCCGGCGCAGGCGTCCCCCATGCCGGCGGTCGACGGTACCTCAGGCTTTTTCACGCCCCACTTCCGAGTTGCCAGAAACACGCCCCCCGCCGCCAGCGGAATTCCGTACCAGCCCAGGTTCGAAATCGCTTCGCTGCCAAAAACGATCCCGACAAACAGGGAAAACAAAGGTGTGATAAAAGCATTCAGACTCAGTTTTGATACTTCCACGACCTGGACGAGGTAAAAGTAAATTCCAAACGTAACCACCGAACCGAGGACGGCAAGGATGAGTATGCACGTCCACGCCTGCCAGACCCACACGTTTTTCTTTTCAGGTTCATGAAAAAGCGTAATAACGGCAAACGTCAGCGCAGCCAGCAGCATCGGTATGAAAATCAGCGCCATGGGGTGAATTTCCTTCCCGCGGAGCTTGACGATCACTGTCTGAAACGCCTGAACGAACGCCGACCCGATTACCGCAAGCATCGCCAGAGCCCCGAGGCCTGTTGTGTACTTTTCCGGGTTCCATTTTTCAGGATCAGGGTCCGCCTGAACCTTGCCGACGAACAGAAGCACCAGCCCGCAGAGACTGACGAGAGCCCCGATGACTTTTATCCAGTTCATGCGGTCGCCGGGAATGATGAAATGCGCAAACGCGATAACGAAAATCGGGAACACGGAAAAAAGCAGGGACGTCAGCGCACTCTCGATATATCTCTGGGCCCAGTAGACAAGCATGTAGGGCAGGAAAAACGCACAGCCCCAGAGGAGGAAGTAGAGCAGCCACGCGTTTTTATCGAGTGGGACGCGTATGCGGAAGACAAGAAGCAGGGCGCCGAGCACAGTCGAAGCGATGCCGAAACGGAGCGCCAGGCCGGTGAAAATGTCCGTATACTCGTTCCCGATTCGGATAACGAGCCAGGTCGACCCCCATATCACGATGATGAGACCGAGGAAAAAAAGTACGAGCCAGAGAGGCGCTTTCCCGGGTTCAGCTTGAGGCATTCAGGGATTATACTCCGCGGCCGTTCCCCGGCAAGGAAAATCAAATAAGTATCGAGTACCGGGTATCGAGTACCGAGTCATTTGGTTTTCGAGTTGCGGATTAAATAAATGCGCGAAGCTCATTATTCCTTATCCCTTATCCCTTATCCCGTATCCCTTCGATGCGAAGAAAAACCTTGACCCCCGGTCCAAGCACCCATAGAATTCCGGCATGGATGAGAATACCGAGAAAGAGAAACCCGGTTTCCAGGAGCGGCTCGAAAGACTGCGCACATGGACCAGCCACGAGCAGATAAACGCGCCTTTCTGGTACGAGCACGTCGTATTCGCGGTCCTTTCTCTCATAATCCTTCTTCTGATAGTCTTCACCACGTGATGGCCATACGACTCCCGCCATTTTCAATCGCGATACTCGCCGGTGGAAAAAGCAGGCGGATGAAGGGAAAAGACAAGCTGTCCGTAGAGCTCGCCGGAAAGCCTGTACTCAGCCACGTTCTCGAGCGACTCGAACCTTTGCGCAAGCGCGCCGCGGAAACGTTCCTTGTCGCCAAGAAAAAAGAAAAGCTTGAAAGGTACGGAATTCGCGTCGCTCTGGATGCGAATGAAACAGATGGACCGATTATCGGGATTATTGCCGCTCTGAAAGCGGCGTCCACGACGCATACTCTGATAGTGGGCGGCGACCTGCCTTTTGCATCACCCGAAATCGGCGAACTCCTGCTGGAGCGGTGCGGCGTCTACGACCTCACGATTCCGCTGATGGGCAGCATGTATGAACCGCTGTTCGCGGTTTATTCGAAGGCATGTATCGAAGTGTTCGAATACGGGTTTGACGAGGGAACGAAGAAAATCATTGACCTGTTTCCGGGACTGAGCGTCAACCGCGTACCTCAAAATGACTGGCGTCCATATGACCCGAACGACATAGCTTTCCTGAATATCAACACACCGGAAGACCTGGCAAAAGCAGAAGAAATAATCAGGAAACAATAAAATCGCCAATCGAAAACCGGAAATCCCTAGACCGCGCGAGGATGCGCTTTCTCGTAGATTTCCTTCAGGCGCGAGGTGGTGAGGTGCGTGTATATCTGCGTGGTCGAAAGGTCTTCGTGGCCGAGAAGCTCCTGGACGCTGCGGAGCTCGGCCCCGGCGTCGAGCATGTGGGTTGCAAACGAATGGCGGAGCGTGTGCGGCGAAACATGCTTGCGTATCCCCGCGTCGCGACAACTGCGCTTCAGAATCCTGCGCACCGAGCGGTCGGTCAACCGCGTCCCGTTCTTGTTGATAAAGATCGCTTCCGTCTCCCGCTGCCCGATGTGGGGCGACAAAGCCGCACGAGCTTCGAGGTATTTGCGGAGCGCCATTATTGCAAACCGCCCGAGCGGCACGATGCGCTCTTTTTTCCCCTTACCGTGGGCCGTGGCGACTGCGCCCTCGAGGTCGAGGCAGTCGGGCGTAAGCCTGCAAAGCTCGGACACGCGCATACCCGTCGAGTATAACGTTTCCAGAATTGCGCGGTCGCGGGCCGCGTACCATGTGCTGTTGCCCGGCGCTTCCAGCAGGCGGCGCATCTCTTCAACGTCGAGAAAAACGGGAAGCCGTCTCGGTACCTTGGCGGACTGAAGATTCGAAGTCGGGTTGGCTTCAACGATTCCGCGCCGCTGGGCGAACTTGAAAAAGCTGCGAAGCGCTGAAAGTTTCCGGTTGGCCGAGCGGCTGGAAATCCCCTGCTCGAGCAGGGCCGCGCGGTAGGAGCGGATGGCAAGCGCATCCACCTCGCCGACGGTTTTATCCGGGCCGAGATTGTCGGCGAGCTGTTTCAGGTCGGCCTGGTACGCGCGGACGGTATGTTCGGAAAGCCCGCGCTCCTCGGCGAGGTTTTTCAGAAACTGCTCTATTGCTTCGCTCAGTTTCACGCCACCCTCCATTTGATTATAGCACTCACTTTTCCTTATGCAATCCCTTAGACAAATTTACGATTTACGATTTTCTTTTCAATCATAAATCAAAGAACGCGGCGAGCAAGCTTGCCCGCTAAATAAATTATTATTCTTTTAACTTTTAACTTATAACTTTTGACTTTGAACTTCTTACTCTTCCGCCGCCGTCAGCGGCCACTCGAAAGTCATGCTCTTGCCAACGCCGTGCTTCTGCAGGTGGTTCGAAATCTTGCGTATCAGGTGAAACACCTCGACGAGCGAGATGTTGTATTCCTCGGACCGGCCCATCTCCAGGAGAGCGAAAAACAGGTTCTTTTCGTTGCCCGGTGCATATTTGAAAAGGTATTTATCCTGATCCTTGAGCAGCATCAGGAAACAATTCTCCGATTTCATTCCGGCTCCCCTTCCGATGGTTCTGCAGGCTGCGCCAGCCTCTCCAGACGATCAATCTCGCGCTGCCATATTTCGAGTATCATCTCATAAGAAACAAAACGGAAAAACTCGCGAAAAACACGGATATAGACTTCGTCGCCGAGGCCGCGTTTGGAAGTATCGTGGGCCGACGCGTAATAGGCAATGCGCTTCCTCGTGTCCTTGTTCGAGGTTACGAACGACTTCTGAAACCCAACGATCGGTCTCCGCCCAAAGTCCTCGGGCAATGCAAACGGACGTGCGGCCACATCAAACCTTTTGTAATCAATCTCGCCGGGTTCGTACTTGCGAACTGTAAACATCTGAAGATGCACGGTCACCCGCATGTCGTGCGGTAGCAGGTTGACGTTCTCGACCTCCATCACGATAAGCGCGTCGGCCTTGACCTCCCGGAGCACTTTGAGCGCGTCGTCCGCGGTGCGCATGGCGTCAAGGTTCAGCTTTTCCATAACCTTCAGAACCGTTGACGCGCGAATAACGTCTTCGACCTCCGAAAAGGAAATCAGCTCGTCGGCGAACCCGTCTTCGAGCGCCTCGAAGCCGGCGGGGATCTTGCGCTCCGTCACCCCGATAATGGGCGCAACCGCGAAAACCTTTATATCCTCGTACGGGTTGGGGCGGTCTGCATACAGGTGCGGATGGCAGCCCAGGGCGCAGGCCGCACACGCGGCTGCAAGCATCAGAGCAGAAACCTTGTTCAGAAACCGATACATTACTCAGCCCCTGGCTCAACAGACCAGATGTTATAGGTTCCGTCACGAGCGGATGTGAAAATTATACGCGCCCGTCCCGTGTTGTCCTCCGTCCAGACCGGGTCCCAGGAATGCGCATCCGACGCCGTCAGGATGCACATCTGGGTGCCGTCGGCCTTTACCGTCCAGATATCCCGCCCGACCAGGGCCGTAGCAGACATCATCTTTGTCCATCCACCCGGAACAGCGGAAAAAGCTATCTTTGTGGCGTCCGGGCTCCAGGAAGGATAGCAGGCGGAAAACTCCTGGCCCGCCACTATCCTGGTCGGAGAGCCGGTCGGCCGTGCCGTGTGCGTCTGTGAGTTGTAATCGATATCACGCGTCCAGATGGAATACTTCGGGGGAGTACCCGGCGTAACGTACTGGTAGGCGATTTTGCTGCCGTCGGGCGACCAGTCCGGAAACAGGCCCGGACCGATCCAGGTCGTGTTCATCGACGTGAGATTCACGATTTTCATTTCCCAGATGCCGTTTATCAGCGCGCAATAGATAAGATTGCGGCCGTCGGGCGACCAGCTTGGAGCTATCTCGTTCGCCGCGCTCATCGTAACCTGCTCGAGGGCATGCGGCGTCTGAAGCGGGATTATGAAAATGTCCCAGTTGCCGTTGATGTTTGACGCGAAGGCTATGCGTTTGCCGTCCGGCGAGAAACGCGGCCAGGCCGAAGAAGAGTTCGGCCTCGTAAGTATCCTTGCGGCCAAACCGTGAAGCGGCTTCACAAAAATGCAGGGATTGCGCTCTTTCCTGATGCGCGTAAAAACCAGCTGGTCGCCGCCCGGATGTACGTCCGCATGAATGTCGAGCACGTCTTTTGCGATTGACAGTTGCTCTATGTTCCGGTAGGTGCCTGCGGCAGCAGCCGGCACAGGCACTTCCACGAGTGGCAGAGGAAGTGAAGGAAGGGCAATTTCGACAGCTCTCGTTTGGGCGCCGTTTGTCGTTTCCCCATTCGGGCCATTCGCAATTGGCCCGATACCGTTGCATCCGAAGGCAACAAGAACGAGTATTAGCAGAACACTGATTCTAAGCATTGATAACCTCCCCTTCAGCGGTGGGGGTCTTCATTACCGCTCTGTCCGATATTTCGTCAATGCGGCTCAAAGACTTTATGGCTAAAGCATGAGCAGGGGGTTCCGAGAACAGACTTGATCCCGTTATTACACTGGTTGCACCTGAATTATCCAAGGTCGCTGCTACCGTAATTCATGCCAGCGTAAGAAGTTACACAAATCCCGGCGAGATGGCACAGATGCAGATTACCTGGAAGGCTCACGGAGGGTTGGGAAAAATTATCGGACAAAATAAATCAATAAACATATGGGCTCATCACATGGAAAACTCATGGACTGCCGTCAATATTATGGCGGCAATAAACATCTTGTTGTATTATAATATGCACAAGTTAGCTGCCTTGATATGCCGAAATACTGAATAGGAGATACTCTGGCTGGAATATGTCCATGCGCGTTCAGTATATTCTAATTCTCGTATCCGCTCTGGTTGCCTTCGCAGCAGCCTTAATGCCCGCGGCTCTCCCCAGTGCGGCCGGTGAGCCGTCTGCCAACCCAGCCGCGACGGGCGGCACGGGAGAAATTCTTGTTAAAGAAGAATACCTTTTCGACTTTGAAACGGATGCCGATTTCGACGACCAGCCCGACAGGTGGGTACGAATAATCGACAGCAGCCACCTTCCCTGGGTTAATGGGTCACTTGTGAAAAGGCAGCCTTACGGCAAAGCTTACCTGATTATCCTGAATCATGCACCCGCCGCGTTGGAGACCCGAAAGTTCCTGAAAATCGATTACCGCTCCACCTACGCGCTTACGGGGGAAGTCTCCACTCATAAAATGGGCGAAACGACCATATCTTTCGAGGTCAGGTTTTTCAACAAGCTGCGCGAACCCATACCTGCCTCCGAGATTCCCACGGTATCAACCGGGCCCATAGGCGGCACAGGCAACTCATTCATCACCTTCGAAAAGACCTTCGGCCCTCTGCCCGAGGAGGCGGTCTACACGAAAATACGGTGCGTACTCGACGGCCGCGAGGAGGACTACGGCGGCAAATGCGTCTTTGACAACATACGACTGAAGCCTTTTCCGGCTATCAGCCTTGTCCCTGAAAGGCGGGTTTTCCGCCGGGGGCAGTCCGCCTCGCTCGAACTTCGATTCGCCGGCCTGAGGCCCGGCATTTACAACGGGGAAAAGGCAGTACTGGACTGGCAAAGCAAGCCGCTCGCCAGGCCGCAAAAAATGCCGCCGATGGTGGCCGCAGAAGATGAAACAATCGAACCTGACGTTGTGACGCTTCCCACCGAAAGCGTAGGCTTCTATTATTTTCGTTTCATACTGCGCAGGAAAGGCGAAATCGTTTTCAATATGCTTGAACCTTTCCTGGTCGTTGAAGATCCCGAACCCATGCGGACAATGCACTTCGGTGTCTTTCTTCCAGACGAACCGCCGTCCACTGGCGAGATGCTCAAGGCCCTCGACAACCTGGGAGTGGGTGTCGTAGCGTTGCCCTTCGACCTTTACCACCTGGATAACGCGGAAAACAGACGGGAAAGGCTTCAGCAACTCGGCAAGCGCGGTTTCGAGCGCGCGGGGTTTTTCCGTCTGAGGGACGCCGACCGCAAGGTGAAAGAGCATCGGGGTTGTGAGGGCATTCTCGACTGCCTGTACAGGCATGAATCCGCCATGACGTTTGCGGAGAAAAATTTCCGCGCCTTCGGCGACAGCATCGAGGACTGGATTCTGAGTCACCCCATGGATCCAAGCGTGTTGCAGCGGGGTCTGGCGCCGGCGGCCAAGGAAGAACCCAAGTTCCTCGAAATCATCGGCCGTATGCGCAAGGCAAGCTCGTGGACATCGCTCGGAGTGCCTTTTTCCAGCAAAGCGTCCGCACGCCTGAATGCAGACATAACATTAACTACGGAGCGTTTCGGCGCCCTGCCGGCGGCGCTGGAAACAATCGAAACGCCCGCCGAAACGGGAAGCGGCAACGACGGAAGCACACAGGTCTCAAAACTCCGGCGCTGGGCAGTAATACAACTCCCCCAGAAAGGTGAAACGATCACCCGGGACGACATGGTCAACTTCTCGCGTCAACTGATAATGCTGAGGGCCGCGGGCGTGGACACGATCCTCATCGATCCACTCTGGGGCGAGGGGCTGTTCGACGCCAAGTGGAAGATGAGGCCGCTCGTCGCAATCTACCGCACCATGGTTCGAACGCTTGGCGATTACGAGCCTTCCCCGCTGCGGGACCCCATTACGGGAAAAGAACTTCACTTCGGGCCGGATGTGAAAAGCCTGTACTTCCGCCTCGGGGAGGAGTACCTTCTTGCCGTATGGACCGACAAGCCGGGCGGCACCATGATAAGGGGCTTCTGGGGAAAAACCCTCCAGTGGTCCGACATCTGGGGCGAAACCCGCGGACGATGGGGGCTCCAGCAGATAACCGGCGCCGAAGGCAAGTTCAGGGAAGACACTGAATCCAGATTCGTGCCCGGAATAAGGAACCTGGCCGAGTTTCACGTCGTCCGCGAACCCAGGTTCATTACCGGAATTGACGTGCCGCTCATAAAAACGCAGCTCTCTCTCCAATTCGTGCCGGACCGGGTATTGCCCCGTTCACAGCCGCAGAAGCTTTCACTCAGGCTGACCAATTTCTTTTCACGGGAGATCCAGGGCAAAGTGCGAATCCAGCACTCAACCGCCACTGAAGGCTGGGAATTCTCAACGAGGGAATTCGATTACAGCCTGGACCCCGGCGCCACCTGGATCGGGGATTTCGAAGTAAGCGTGCCGAGCGCCGCGCTCTCCGGCAAGCGGCCGGTATCAATCTCAGTTACGACCTCTTCGACCGAAGCGGTCGGACAGCACCAGATAAACGTTGAGCGCGAGCTGGAAATCTCACGGCTCGTGCAGGTAGCATACAGTTTCGACCGCAATGCCAATACGGTACGTTTCACATTGACAAACAACACTACCTCGCAGCTCGACCTGTACGCCTATACGGGGCTTTCCGGTCACAGGACACAGGAAGACTCAATAAGCCGCCTGCTGCCCGGCAAATCCACGAAATACAACTACCGACTGCCCGAGAAAATCGGCTGGCGCGGGCGCATAGTCAGACTGCACCTTGTCGAGAAGCGTGGAGATCTCTTCCAGAACGACGAACTCCTTATCCGCTGATTAACCACTTGTCATTGACGACTTTAGCTTGATTTTCTACCTGCTAATCTGATATAACTATAGTATAGAGTTGATATAGAACAGATCAAAACCCGAAAGGCGTTCTATAAAAAGTGGCTGAAAAAACTTCCAGTCTTTTCGGAATGATCGCTGTCGAACACGGCTACTTGACGAAAGCCGTGCTGGATAAACTTCTGTCCGTCAAGAAACAGAGTTCTTCCAGTGCGCCGATCGGAATGCTTGCGGTCCGGGGGAAAAAACTCACGCCCGAGCAGGTGGAACATATACTCTCCATTCAACGCGACCGCCGCAGGGCATGGCTTGGGGAAAAACTGGAAAACAGCGCGGACGTGGATTTCGCAATCCTGGCAATGGAGCGCGGGTTCCTGAACGAAAATACCGTCGAGAAATGCATCGAGAAACAGAAACGCATCCAGGCTGACGGAGACACCACTAATTTCGCCGAAGTATGTGCGGGGGAAAATGTCCTCACGCCCGATCAACTGCAGGAGATACTCGCAAGCCAGAGCAAAGACGCGTCAATATGCCCGCATTGCGGCTCGGAAATCGACAAAGAAACCTACCCGCTCAGCGGCGAGGTTCTCTGCTGGAAATGTTCCTCAAAGCTGCGCGAGGAAGCACCCGACACTGCACGCAAACCAACGGATGAAGGCTTCTCTCTCCTGTTATCCGGAAGAGACACTCCGAGCACGCAAACGGATTCTATCACAAGGAAACCCGCACCCGTTAAAAACGTTTTCGATTCTTCAGTAAAACTTTTTAAAGACTCCCGGGACATTACCGACCTGCGGGAAAAAGTATCGGGCGTCGCGCTTACTCTAAAGAGCAGAACCGCCGCAGCGTTTTCGGCCGTCGCCCCTCTTCCGCCGGTCGACCGCCCGAAACCCAAACGCTTGACCGCGGCAAGGCTGTCTCCCCTGTCGGACACTCAGAGCCAGCCGGATACCGGCCAGATGGACATGGAGACTTTCCGGGAGCCGTCGGACCATGAGTTCTTCCTCGCCGCTCTTGAAGAAGAAGCGGCCATGACAGAGTCCTCCGGCATTGTTTCAACCGACGCGCTCCGCGCCGTCATGGAAAAATCGAAACAGGACGGGCAGCCCGGAACCTCTGCTTACAGGGCCGACACTCAGGAGATATACAGGGACGACGACCACTTCGATAAAACCGAAACCCAGGAAATGATACTCGAGCATGATGCCTGGGACAAGGCCGCCGCCGAAGCATTGACCCCGGCCCCGCAGGAGAATGATACCCAGTCGTTCTTCGACGTCGAAGATGAACTTGAATCATTTTTTCTGGAGAATGATACGGACATAGTTGATTTGACGCCCCTGTCAGAAGCAACGGCGCGCCGGGTGGAATCCATTGACACAATGGAGACTTCTGAGCTGCTTGAACATGAGCTTCCCGATAGCGAGGTGTATGACCGCGCCGCGCTTATCGCCGCAGACAAGATCCCCGCATCTCCCCCGCGGGGCGTTGTTTCGCCGCAGAGTCAATGGACTCCACCTTCGAAAGAAACGCTTAAACAGCTTCTTTCGACCTCTGAGCCGCCCGGCCGCCACCCCTCATGGCGCCTGCCCACCCAGAGACCCAACTGGTTTATCGACAACTGGCTTGTCATCGTCGTTACATTATTCGGCGCCGGCCTGCTTGCACTTGTGGCCTACGTCATTTACAGCCTGGTTTTCTAAGAGGCCGGCAGGGAAACGAAAAGCTCGGCCAGTTTCGGCACAGGCAATTCCTGCGGTCGGGATTTGGAGTTAATGCCGAGTTTATCAAGCACGGCTGTAATTCCTGCCTTTCCTGTCGGTTTTTTCTGGGAAAGTATCTTCAGAATTGTCTTTCGGCGGTGGGAAAAAAGGGTTTTGACAAACGCTCTAAACTGGTCATACCGCCCAGGCGGAAAGAGAGTATGCCCGGCCGGCGTGATTTTCACAAGCGTACTGGTAACCTCCGGCTCAGGCCAGAACAGACGCGGTGAAAGGCGCCTTACGACTTCCACGTTCCCGTGAACCTGCGCCAGAACACCTGGAACGCCATATTCCGGCGTATTCACCTCCGCGGCAAACTTGGCCGCGATTTCCTCCTGCACGAGCACGACCATCAGATCAATATTCAGGTCAGATTCAAGAAGGTTCAGCACGACCGGAGTCGCAACCACATAAGGAAGGTTGGAAACAACCTTAAAAGTTGTCAGTTCACTGCTTTTACTCAACCGGCGGCAACGGGAAAGAACTTGCGGATTGAGCGCGGATTTACTTTCAAGTATGTCCGCCGTTATTACTTCAACATTCGATTCTGCGGACACATACTCTCTGCATATCCCCGCCAGTCCTGGATCGACTTCCACCGCGATAATGTGCCCTGCCTGTGAGGCCAGGAGGCCTGTCAACATTCCCGTCCCTGCGCCGATTTCCAGGACAAGTTCGGCTTGCCCGAGTTCTGCCGTCCGGGCGATGAAACGCAGCATATTATGGTCGACCAGAAAATTCTGGCCAAGCCGTCTTTTCGGAGAAAAACCTTTCTCCGCAAGCAAGGCCTTGAGTTCGCTTCTGGTTGGAAGAGGTTTCACGTCGACCTGTTCTATAATGAACTTTAATGGGAAGTATTATACGCCTGCAACGCCCCGCCGCGCAACGGGAACTTTGGCCGCTGGTGGTTAGCGGTCGAGCCTGCTCAGCGGCTTGATGCTCGATGCATTCGGGTTTGACACTGCTTTTCGGCCGTGATAGAATACCCGAGTCGCTGGAACCATTCCGGTTAGGGGCATGAGTAAAATAATAGCTATTTACGGTGTTTGCTGCAGTGTGATTGTCCTCACCTTCTGCGGATGTATCGGCATAACAATTGAAGAAGAGTTCCAGAACGGCCAGGCCGCTCTTAGAGCCGCGCAGACAACCGAACCAACCAACCTTCCCCCGGGTATCACAAGCGAGCAGGTTAAGAAAGAGTTTATTGAACAGGCCCGTAAGCATTTCAGAAACGTCCTCGAGGCAGACAGAAGAGACGTCTATCATTGGCAGGCTGCAATCGCTCTTGCAAAAATCGATGTGATGGAAAAAAATCACAATGCCGCCGTCGAAAAGCTGCTGGAATATCGACGGACTTGTAAAAACGAGAAGTTTAAAAAAGAAATCTGGGTTGAACTGTTTCAGACATACAGGGCGGCCAAACGCTATGATGATTCCCGTGAGACGCTTCGTGAATACAGAACGGCGTATAACCCCACACCTCAGATATTAACCTCCACGCAATCTGAAAAAGGCAGTGTTATTTCCGCTGAGAGGAATAAATATTCCTTGACCGCCGCTGAGCTCGATTTCCTTTCAAGATTCGAAAACGAGTTGATCCTGCTGTTGGAAGGAAAGCCGCTGCCTTCCCGGAAAGATTCGCAAGTCACCGTCCAATCCTTTCCCCTGCCGGAAGGCGGTGCGCTTGCGGTCGCGAACCTGATTTCGAACGCGTTGAAACGAAACATCGACGGTCTGCTGCTGGCAGTGCCGAAACAACCTCATGACTCTCTGCTCGCCCCATACAACGGAAACATATCTATCTCAATCTACCGGCCGAAACGGGACAAAATCGTCCTGCATGGCCGGGGCGAAACCCTTCTTTCAGCAGCAATGCATATGTGGAAAAAAATGTACGTGTCGCTGCCTTCGGCAAAAGGGCTGCGCTTCCGCCTGGACTTCGAAACCAGACGGATTAACGGCGAAGGCTTTTCGAACATCCAGCGGAAATTCAGCACGGGAATCGACGGTCTCGCGGTCAAACGCGGCACAAAGGAAGGCTTCGTGCTGCCCGGCGATATTCTCGAAACCGACATGCAATCCGTCAGCGCCCTGAAAGACCGGCTGGCAAATGAAGTTGAGGGCGACCCGGCCGCGCCGCTTGTCTGGCGCCGCTTCCGCTCTGAGGCTTATCTTGTCACCGGCATTGGCGATAACGCCGGGATCGTAAAGCTCTTTCGTTCTCATTCTGCGGACGTGGACACGTCGCAGAAAGCTCAAAAGGCGGCAGCAATCGCAGCCTGTGATTTCCTCGTTCGCATCCAGCGCACCGACGGAAGCTGGCCGTACCGCTACGATCCGTTTTCAGGCCCTTTGGGGGGGAAACGGCACTACACGATGCGTGACGCGGAAGTGATACACCTGCTTCTCAACGCATACAAGCGCTTCGGAAACAAAGCATACCTCGAGGCGGCCGAACGCGGCCTCGCGCGCCTTTACGCCAAAACATGCGACAGGCATGACGGCGGCAAAACAAGCTCATACCTTTTCGACCGGGCGAAAATCGGCAAAAAAGAAGAAGAGCGCGCAAGCCTTGGCGCGGCTGCAATTGCCGGCCTCGCCTTTACGCGGCATACCGAGGTCACGGACAACTCGACCTACATGGAAACGGCCCGCAGGCTTGTCGCGTTCGTGCTTTCGATGCAGCATGACGACGGCTCTTTCGACATGTTTTATTCGCCTGAAGGTGAAAAGCTGATCCAGAAGCGAATGCTTTATTACCCCGGGGCTGCAGCTCTCGCGCTTGCAGCGTACGGCCGCAACTCAAACGACACGAAAGCCACGACTGCCGCTGTGAAAGCCCTCGAATACTATATGCCTGAATATATCGGCACCAACCGCTTCGACCTCCAACTGGTACAGGCTGCATACATAGCTGCCGGCTCCCTCAAATCAGAAAAGAAAGCCAGGTCTCTGGAAAAACTTGCATCTACGATGTCCTCCATGTATTTGAACCTCATAGATAAGGGTAAAGCAGAACCTGATTTAGCCGGCGGCATAAAATCCGGCCGTAAAATCCATCCTGTTATCCTGGCTGCAAAAGTAACTCAGGCCTGTGCCGCCACCGCCTTGGGGCAGAAAAAACCCGATAGTTCAGGGAATCGTTATGCCGATGCTATTAATGAGATAATGCCTTTTCTCTTAAGGCACCGGTACGACAGTGTGTCCACCTATTACCTGCCGCGGCCCGGAAGGGTTATCGGCGGTGTGAGGAACAATCTTGCTACGAACATGATTCGCTCGAACGTTGTTGCGCACTGGGCAACGGCCCTAATGGCCAGTATTGCCGTGGAAGGGAAAAAACGCTGATGACGCAGCGCCTGCTGGTACAGACCGGAGACGTGGTCGTTCCAGGCAGTCGCCTGGTGGAGCCGCGCGACCCGGAAGACCTGGACCCGACCGGCGCCGAAAGACACGAAAGTTTCCTGCCGGGCAGAGGCGCGGGCGGCGAAGGCGAAAATATTGTCTCAAAAACATACGGAACCGCTGACGTCAAGGGGCGCAGGATCGGCGTGGTTCCGCTACTTCAGTCCTCCAAAGACAAAATGCAGGTCCGCGGCGACATCTACCCGAAAACATACGACGACGTGCAGATCGAAGCCAAACACACAATCGCTTCCATAAACGCCGACGGTTTCCGCGGCAAAACGCTGAAGGACGTTATAGACAAGGCAATTGCCCGCGCGCAGGAGACGGGTCAGCACGTGCGGGACGTGTGTGTTGTCCGGGGACACTTCCCGAAGGCGGGAACGGACGCGCGCTTCGAGGTTCACGTGCCCGACGGCTCACCCGTTGCAAAGGGAGAAATCATCGCCTCGCTCACGCCGGCCAGCGAGGGCGAACCCGGTATCGATGTTTTCGGCAAACGGCTCCCACCGCGCAGGGGACGCGAAGTCTTGCCAAAAGTAGGCGCGAACATCCAGCCCGCGCCGACGTCAAGCGATTATATCAGCACTGCCTACGGCGTGGTTAGCCTCGATTTCGAGGGAATTCCCGCGGTCAACGTACCCGTTGACATGACTCCCGATGAACTCGGCGTCACATGTGACATTTACCCGACAACTTATGCCGGCAGCCGCATCGAGCTTGACGACATTCTTGACCTTCTCCAGGCGCGAGACGTGCGTTTCGGCATCGCGGAAGACCGCATCCGGTCTGCTCTGAAAGAAGCCCGGGCTTCCGGAACCGTGTACCGCCGCGTCGTCGTGGCCGAAGGGCGCCGCCCGAAGAATGAAGTGCCTGAGCGCACGGAGTTCCTCTTCAGGATTGACGGAAAAGACCCTTTTAAATTCCTCGAGCTCAACCCCGACTGGGCTTCCGCGGATGATGCTGCACGCGAGCTGTTTCTTAAGGAGAAACCGCTTGGCCGGAAAATTCCCGGCCAGGCAGCCGAGGACGGCGTCTCCGTTTACGGCAAACGCATTCCCGCCAACCGGGCCGAGCGAATGGTCCTCGAGCCCGGTGATAACGTCATCATCGCAAGGGACGGCAGGACTTTTGTCGCCGATAATAACGGTTATCCGGAAATCCGCGGCGGCAAAATTCACATTCTTCCCGCAATCGAGACAGCCGACGATGAGATGTCGGCCACCCTGACCATCTACCCGCCCCAGGCCGATTCTGCCGAGCTTGTTCCGCAGAATTTCCTGAACCTGCTCAACATGGAAGGTGTTGTCTACGGCGTCGACGGCAGGATCGTCATGCAGATGCTTGAAGGGCTCAGAACCACCGGGAAACCGCAGACCAAGACTGTTGTCGCGCGCGGACTGTCGCCGCAGCACGGCCGAAACGCCACCGTAAATTTTCACGTCCGCATGCAGGAAAGCGTTGGCCTGGTCAGGCCCGACGGGTCAATCGACTACCGCGAGCGTGAAACAATACCGAACGTCCAGCGCGGGCAACTCATCCTGACCAAGGTGCCGGCGACCGAGGGCAAAGGCGGCAAAACCGTCACCGGCCGCACCGTCGACCCGGTCCCGGGCAAGGACCGCGATATAAAAGCCCTTCAGAACGTGCGGGCACACGGTCTTCGCTACTACGCCGAGATATCCGGCGTGCTTCAATGGGGTGAAGATAACTGGTCGCTTTCGGTCGAAGAGCTGCATCATATAGCCGGCGACGTTGACTATAACACGGGCAACGTCACCGTTGAATGCGCCGTTCTCATCGGAGGCTCGATAAAACCCGGCTTCAAGGTTAAAGCCAAAAAGTCCGTGGAAGTCCGCGGGACCATGGACGATGCCTACATTGAAGCGGGCGGGGACGTTGTTATCAACGGCGGCATCTTCCACAAGACAAAAGGCTCAATCATTACCGATGGAAACGCTACCATTCACTTCGCCACCAACGCGAACGTTACAGCCAAGGGCGACCTGTGGGTGGTCCAGGAAGCCGTCAATTGCCAGCTCAAGGCCGAGGGACAGATAATCGGCGCAAAGGGCAAAGGTTCAATCGTAGGCGGCAAAGTGGTAGCTTCCAAGGGGCTTATAATCCAGGAGCTGGGCGGCGAGCTCGGTTATACCACACAGGTCATCATCGACGTGCCCGAGTACGTTCTGACTCGAATCCAGAAAATAGACAAAGAACTGAAAGATATCCAGGAAGCCAAAGGGAAACTTCGGAAAGTTCTTTCGCGGCACGCCGCGCAGAAGAAAAAAATGCAGCGCATGCCGCTTGCGCAACAACGTGCACTCGTCGAACACGTCCAGAAAGCGCGCAAGCTGAACACCCGCGAGGAGGAAATCAAGCGCGAGCGCGAAACCCTTTTCGCCAAGCGGCGCGACTCCCAGAAAAGCCGCATAATTGTCTACGGAAACCTTTATCCCGGCGTGACGATCACTATGTTCGGTAGAACCATCGAGTTCAACCAGCCGCTCCGCTACACCTCATTCCGCTACGACTGGGAACATAACAAAATCCTGCGAACGGTCGTTTAACAACGTCAGGCGTCGAGCGTCGAATTATTTTATTAATGGAGAATTTTCAGAGCATCGATCTGAATTTCGTACTTTTCCATCTTCCGGCGAAGGGTGCTTCTTGGCATCTCAAGTACGCGGGCGGCCTGTGACTGGTTGCCGCCGCTGTGCTTAAGAGCGGCGGCAATAAGCGATTTCTCCATATCGGGGATAGAAAAACCTGACACTCCTGCTTGCACCTGACTGTTGAGCGACCCGCTCAAAACGTGTTCCGAAAGGTAGTTCATATTAAGTCTTCCTTTTCCCAGCGACGCGAGCTTATAAGTTTCATTCTCCAGTTCTCTTACATTACCGGGCCAATGATAATCCGTAAGTACTTTAGTAAGTTTTGCCTTTTGTTTAAGGGAAGCCTGCAAGCGCCTGTTCGTCGCCTTCCGCCAGAAGTATTCGAAGAGAAGGCTGATGTCTTCTTTTCTTTCCCTCAGCGTGGGCAACTCTATCATAAGCACGTTGATCCTGTAAAAAAGGTCTTCCCTCAGCCGACCTGCCTCGACAAGCTTTCTCGGGTCAACGTTGCTGGCGGAGATAAACCTTACATCAATTTTTGTCTGTTTTTTGCCGCCAATTCTGCGCACCTCTTTTTCCTGAAGGACGCGGAGAAGTTTCTGCTGCATCGTAATGTTCATATTGCCGATTTCATCCAGGAAGAAAGTCCCGCCGCTGGCCACTTCAAAAAGACCTTTCTTGGTCGCACTTGCACCGGTGAAGGCCCCTTTTTCGTAACCAAAAAGCTCACTTTCAAGAAGGTTATCCGGTATCGCGGCACAGTTCTGCGCCACAAAGTGCTTTTTTCTTCTCGGCCCGTTGTAATGGATGGCTTTGGCCACAAGCTCTTTGCCGGTGCCGCTTTCCCCGTAGATGTAAACGGGCAAATCCGCCTCGGCAACAATATCGAGAAGCTGGAAAAGCTTTTGCATTGGAGCGCTTTTACCTATTATGCTCTGATAGCTGTAACGCTGTTCGAGCTCCCGCTGCTTTTTCGCGAGATCACTTCTGGTTTCCTCGAGTTCCTCTCCCAGCCTTTCACTGAGAACGTGAACCCTCTCGTACAGACGCGCTTTATCAACAATCAGGGCGATCTGCTCCATCAGGGTCATCATAAAACTGATTTCATGCTGCGATAAATCCACTACCGCGTAACGGCTGTCAAGGTAGACCGCACCGATGACCTTGTCTTTTATCTGAAGCGGAAAAGCAAAAATTCCTTTCAGGGATGTCGGCGCGCCGGCCGGAACGCGGGCGAGAATCTCCGACTGACGAAGGTTTCCCGTAGTAAACACGGTTCGGTCGGAAATTACCTTTGTCACTATTTCATGGATAACCGGGTAGTTGACATCGGATTTAACCTCTGAGGTGAAATTGCTCTTGACCGCAAAATTCCGATTATCACCTTCAACCAGTACAATAAAACCCCGTTCCGCGCCGCTTATCTCCAAAGCCATATCAATCGCACGCAACAGAACTTTACTCATCTCTGTCTCAGAGTTTATCGCTTTTGTTATTTCAAGGATCTTCAAAGGAATCGTAGTGTCGCTTTCCATTCTGTCGGCCGGTTCCGCCGCCGGCGGAATAAAATCCTCCGGAAGAGTCAGAAGCAGCTTCTGTATCTCGGCGCGCGCTTTCCTGATACGTATTCTCGGATGCCGCTTTTCAAGTAACGCCGCAGCTTTATAAAGGTAAGCAGCGCCGCTTTTCTCTCCCTGCGAGAGCAGATACTTTCCCAGTTCGAGCATCGCAAACTCAATACCTCCCGCCTTTCCATCCGGTCGAAGCTCTTTGAATTGTTCAATGCTCTTTGTGTAATAGGTTTCCGCAAGTCGGTCATCCCTGGCTGAATATATATCGCCAAGGACCATGTTTATGATAGGAAAGTTTGTTTTCTGGGCAGACTCTTCAGCAAAGCTAAGTGCTTTTTCGGCATGCTTCTCCGCCTCTTCGAGCTTTCCCTGATGGCAGCATATACGCGCAAGGTCGATGTGGCAGTCTGCATACATTCTCTTGTGGCCGACTTCTTCGAAAAGCCGTAACGACGCAAGGGTTTCAGGAAGGGCTTTTTCATGGAACCCCATCGACAGATAATGGCCTCCGAGACTGTTTTGAACATAACCAAGGCGAAGCTTTTCACCCAGGCTCATGGCTATCTCTTTGGCTTTTAACAGATGGGATGTAACTTCATCTTCTCTCCCCAAGTGAATAAGAGATATTGAGATATTATTCAGCGCACCAATCAATAAAGGTTTGCTTCCAATTTTCTCCGATATCTGCCTGTAAAGATAGAAGTACTCCAGTGAAAGGCTGAATCTTTCAGTGTAATAATTCACCATGCCGATAATATTGAAAATGTATGCAAGAACATCGTCGTCTTTTTCCTCAGTCAGCGAAAGCGCTTTCTTGCACAGCGCCTCCGCGCGGGAATAGTCCTCCCATCTCTGATAAACCGAGGCAACCACGTGGTATGCGTAAGCCTTAATTGGATCAGGTATTCCCTTTGCTTCAGCTATCTTCAGCGCCACTTCCTTGGCATCATCGAAATCAGACATTTCAAGATGGATTTTGGCAACAAGACCGGACAGGATCGCTTTATGGACCTTATCCTTTTCCGAATCCGATTCCGCCTTGGCAGCCTCCAGTGCTATTTCCAGATTGTCAGCCACTTTCATTACTCTATCAAGCTCAATGACACGCGTATCTTCTTCATGGAGTATAGACCTTATTTTACGCCGAACAGTCTGAAGTTTGCCTGACATGATTTTTCCTCCGGGATATTTCTAATGGATTATACATCCTGCAATATATGAAAAGCAAGAAAAAACTGACCGTTATGGCCAGCTTGGCTATAACGGCCAGCCAGAAATATCTGCAGTTATCCGCCCCCGCAAGACAGACTTCTGTATCTTACTGCTATGACAGGAGTTACAGAAGGTGTTTCAGCTCAAGATATATGAAACATTTAGGAATAGATTTTGCGTAATAGAAAAGGAAGCAACGAATTGAAAACCAGAGCATACATTCTGAAAGGAACAGACATGAGAAACAAGCATATTCAAATCTTCTTTGTGATTGTTACCATCTCCTGTCTGGTTTCGCTCGGTTGTGGCGGCGGACACAAAAGCTCAAGGTCAGGCGTTCCCGCCTTCGGCGGCGGAACCGGAACAGGTACCGGAACCGGGACAGGCACCGGAACCGGTGGAAATGGAACAGGAACCGGCACTTCTGGTGCAAAAGCTTTCACACTCGTTTGTGCTTTCAAAGCCGAGCTCAACCTAGGGACCTCGGAGAAGCAGGCATTCGGCGAAATGGTCAAGTCAACTTCCGCGCGCATCTGGGAAAGTACGAAGAACCAGGTCTACATCCAGAAAGCAACGATCAAAACCGGTGAGAGCGGCGACGTCGTCATCGTCAGCCCCAACCGGACTTTCGACCACGGCGGGATGTCGGTTTACGGTTATTCCGACGGCAGCACGGCGTACGTCGGCGCGCAGTGTCTTACCGTCACGCTGCAGCACGAACTCGGACACTCACGCTGGAGTCTTCAGGACCACTACGGCTCCACAATAGACTGCATCATGAACGCCTCCGGCGGTGGCACATATATGAAGGCCTTATACTGCGAAGGCGGACAGTACGATTGCTGGGGCTCTATGAAAAGCAGATTAGGCCTTTCCGATTCGGGTGGAAGCGGCGCCGTGCCGGCTACGGAGATTGTTATAGAGTAGTCTCGCCATGATAAAGGAAATTTTGTAAAGCTGATAAATATACAGGGAAACAACTATGCAGGGAAAAATAGAAAGCGTGATTCGAAATAAACATATCGAGTTGCGGTTTACCGGAAAACTCAGAGGATACACGGCCCTGAATTGCTTCTCGGTGCTTCGCGAACTGGTCGGGCGGGAGAAAATACCGATTGCGCTCGACCTGCGCGAATGCACATCGCTCGACTCCATCGGGGTGGCGATTCTGGAATGGATCAGCACGCAGGGCCCGCACCGAAACGTGAAAATCCTCCGCCCGGCACTGGACCTCGGCGAAACAGATTTCGTTTC
>SOJX01000041.1 GCA_004376375.1 Planctomycetota bacterium | reverse complement strand
TCCACTACGCTGTTACGTTCTACGGTCTTCCTGAGTCCTGAGTCATGGGTCCTGAGTCTTTTCCAAGGAGCTTCGCGCGTTATTTATCGGGCGGACACGGGGGTCCGCTCCTACACTTTAGGCTTAAAGGTGTCCGCCGTCACTCTTTTGTATCCTCCTGTCTCGTCAAAAGATATGCCAGTTTAATAATGTCCGGCCCTTCAGGCATCACAGTTACTTAAAAGAGAAATCCATAAAATCGCGCTAAACTTGAAATTGGGTCATTCCATATTGTATTATTGTTACAGCGTTTCGAAATACGTACAAGTCGCGAGTCGTTCTTCATAAAGACAGGGGACATAAAATGAGCCGCTCAACAGTGCGTATGGCAGTTGTCATTGCTGTGGTTTCCGCGCTGGCGTTGCTCATACCCGCGTGCACGAACCGCAGCGGCCAGAACCTCATGCCCTTTCTTTACAACTGGCCGACCGGGTCCGCGGGCGGCGGCGTCGGTCCGACGGGTACGGGCACGGGTTCGGACACCGGTATTAATACGGACGGCGTTCCGCGCACGGTCATGATCGAAGTTTTCGACCGTTATCCTTCTTATTTTCCCAATCTTCAACAAATCATCAGGACCAAGAAGGATTACGACTGCGTTTACGCGAACTATATCGTGTACCCGGAAGAAGACCTGTATAACTGGCAGGAGCACAGGTTCATTGTCCTCTCGCTTTTCCGCCAGGGGTGGCCGGAAATGCCCTACGTCCACATCGACGGCGAGCGGGTCGGCAAGCCGTGTCCGAACAACTGGGATATCGAAACCAAGATCGAAGAGCGCAGGGCGATTCCGGCCGAGGTTGAGCTGTCCCTGGAATTCACCCCGGACGCGGCCGCCCGCACCGTTACGGTTACGGGCACGGTAACCAACATGTGGAGCGAGGCTTTTCCCAAGATCTGCCTCCGCGCATGCGTATACGACCACCTCACCGGCGGCGGTTGGTTCAGAACAAGTTTCGACGCCGTCGGGCAGGAACTGACCGACATCATCGTCACCGATCTGGGCATCGGCGAAACAAAAGACTTTCCGGCATGGACCTCAAAACCGCTCCCAGCAGAGGTTGATTTCAAGACCATGGGCGTGATGGCTTCCGCATGGGAACTGACGGGGAGCGGCCTCGGCAGGTGCTTTCAGGGAACGGACGTCTTCCCGGCAGGCCCCGGTTTCGACCCGGGCAACGGAACAAGCACCGACCCGATCAATATTGAAGACTATTTCTGGCCGCTCGAAAGTGACTGGCGCTGGACGTTCGAAAGCGGCGATTACTTCGATGTCTCGCCGACGGTCGATATAAACGGCGTTACGACCTACCCCATGCGCGAATACTCCGTCGGCAACCCGGCCTGGATGCGGTACTTCGGGACCGACGGCTCGGCCACCCTATACATGTACCGTTTCGGCGTCCATTCCGAGACGTACTGGAACCTCGAGACCCCGGTCGTCTGGGGCTTCCGCGGAATGGAGGCGGGCGAAAAGGTTACCACGATGAGCAAGGCAATCGAGCACGACTTCACTACCGATGAGCCGACCGGAAGATCGGATAACTGGAAATTCGAGGCCACTTACCTCGGACAGGAACCGGTTACCGTGCCTTACAAACACTGTCCGGACTGCATAAAGGTTTTCTACAGGACCTACCGTCAGAGCGCGCTCTATTTCGAGGAAACGTACTGGTTCTCGCAAGGCGAGGGCATTGTCAAATACCACGCCACCTACGTGAATTGCGACCCGAAAGATATCCTCTGGGAGACATCAAGCATTCAGTTTCCGTGGTAAGCTCATCCATATCCGGCGACATAAACTAACAGGGCGACGCACCGCGTCGCCCCTGCATTTTAATTCTGGATTCCCGCGACTCCCTATTAATTTGACTTATAAGCGCTGCACAGTTATATATTGGGAAACCTTAACAGGAAATTATTATGGAAAACACAACGCCCGGACCGGAAGAAAAATTATTCGACAAAGAGCAGTATGATATGCTCCTGCGCTGCTCCAAAGCAAAGGATATGACGGAATGGAACGAGTGGTGGCAGAATAACCAGGCAACCATGGAGAGCGGCGGATTGCAGCTCGAAGGCGCCGACTTTGAAGGCATGCATCTTGCGGGCGCAAAGCTCGGATGGGCGAGACTCGCGAAAGCGAACTTCAGTAACGCAGACCTCGGCAAGGCGGAGCTTCACAATGCCGACCTGAAAGGTGCGAATTTCTTCCGCGCGAACTTCAGGTACGCATCCCTTATAGGCACGAGCATGGAAACGGCCGATTTCGAGCGCGCCCACCTCGAAGGAACGAGACTGGATAATGTGAACCTGAGAGGGGCGAGCTTCAACGGGGCCTACTTCGAGAACGCCGAGCTTGTAAACATCATGGTCGGGCCGGCAGGGGGCGATGCAGGGGTCTTTACCTCGTTCCGCAACGCCCGGCTCGGGAACACGATAATCACGCTGCACCCGCAGTGCAACGAACAGCTCAGGAGAAAAGCGGCAAAGGCGATATCGAAAGGCATCGTGAACAACGTGCAGTTTTCCGATACCACCTTCGGCCGCGAGGTGAGGGACGAATCATGGCTGAACGACCTGAAGACCAACATCGACGGCGAGCCGGCCCCGATAAAGAGATGGTGGAAGAAAACATGGTTCCGCATCTGGGGAATAAGCTGCAACTACGGAAGAAGTTTCTGGATGTGGCTCGGATGGGCGTTCTGTATCGCGCTCCTGTTCGGTTTCCTGTATTCGATATTCAACGAAGCATTCAATTACGCCGGGCATCCTTTCGATGAAGTAAGCAGCTTCATGCCGTTCTATTACAGCATCGTAACGTTCACGACCCTCGGATTCGGGGATATCACGCCCTGCCACGACTGCTGGTGGGCGCAGGCCATGGTAACCGCGGAAGTGACGTTCGGCTACATAATGCTCGGCGGACTAATCTCCATCTTCGCAAACAAACTGGCAAGAAGGAATGATTGAGGATTGAGGCTTGAGAATTGATAATTGCGAATTGCGAATTGTTAATTTCCAATACTCAATTTCCAATTTCAAATTTTTCACTCTTTCCTCGGTACTCGGTACTCGGTACTCGGTACTCGGTACTTCTTCAACTCCAGCACTCCAACACTCCAGCACTCCAGCACTGTTTAGTAATTCCATGAATTATCCAAATAGTCCTGTGCGAAGCGTCACAGAAAATTGAATTAAGTCGCCTGCCCTGAACATTTTCCGCATTTTTCCCTTGCAAACTTAACGCAATGAAGCTTAAATTGTTTTTTCGTCACAAAGAATAAAGTGATAAGTGATATGTGACAGGTGATAAGGAAAAAGCCGTATCGGGCAGTCCATGACCCTTGTCATCTCATCACTTTTATACCGTATTTTCCTTATCACTTATTAACTTATCAACTTATCACCTTTCTATAAAGGAGGCGGTCAATGAGACCAGGCGAGAAGAAATACCCTCACGTCTTCTCCCCGGGTAAGCTCGGGAAGATGGAGGTGAAGAACCGGATCAAGTACGCCTCGACCGAGACGAACTTCAACTACGGCGACGGATGGGTCGCCGACAAGGAAGTCGCGTACATGGAGGCCCAGGCCCGCGGCGGCGCCGGGATGGTCACAACCCAGGGCGCATACACCGACCCGAAGGGCGAAGGCCAGGGCTACGTCGGGATGATGGGAATCTGGAAAGACGATTTCATCCCAGGCCTGAAGCGCATCTCCGACGCGATACACAAATACGATTCCAAGGCCGTCCTCCAGCTCATGCACTGCGGACGCGTCGGCGGCATCAACCTCGACTACACGGCCGGCCCGTCGGTCGTGCCGCAGAAGCTGCCCCGCTTCCGGGAGCCCATCGAGATGACGGTCGAGATGATCGAGGAATGCGTCCAGCAGCACATCGACGCCGCGCTCCGCACCGTGGAGGCGGGCTTCGACGCGGTCGAGATTTCAGGCATCGTCGGTTACCTGCTCTCGAACTTCCTCTCGTCCTACACGAACCTGCGCACGGACGATTTCGGCGGCACGCCGGAGAAGCGCGCCGAGTTCCCGCGAAGGACGGTTGCCGGTATCCGCAAAGCGGTCGGCGATGACTACCCGATAATCATCCGCCTGTGCGGCGACGAGCTCCTTTTCGACCGCGGCGGCTCGACGCCCGAAGAATCGATGACAATGAACAAAATCATCCTCGACGCCGGCTGCGACTGCCTCTCCGTCACCGCCGGGTGGCAGGAGTCGCCCGTCTCCGTTATCAGCCGCGACGTCGAGATGGGACACTGGCTCTACATCGCCGAGCAGTACAAGAAGGCGCTGCCCGAGCACATTACGGTCGCAATGGCGTACCGCCTGTTCCTGCCGGAATTCCCCGAGGCGGCGATCGCGGCCGGGAATCTCGACTTCTGGGAGCTGTGCCGCTCGATGATTGCAGACCCGTTCCTCCCGACCAAGATCGCGGAGGACCGCCAGGAAGACATCATCCCGTGCATGGCGTGCAACCAGTGCCTCGCGCGCCTCTTCCGCGACGCCGAGCTGACCTGCATGGTCCGCCCCTCGCTCGGGCACGAGAGAGAACCGGAATACGGCTTCTACGGTTTCCCGAAAGCTGAGAAGAAAAAGAAAATCGCCATCGTCGGCGCGGGCATCGCCGGCCTCCAGACCGCGGCAATCGCCGCCGAGAAAGGCCACGACGTCACCGTGTACGAGGCGCACGACAAGGTCGGCGGTCAGTTCGAGGCCGCCTCCCACGGACCGTGGGGCGATAAAGAATTCATGCGGCTCGTCAACTACCTCAAGACCAGGACCGAAAAGAACGGCGGTAAAATAGTCACCGGAAAGAAAATCACGAAAGAGGCCGCTAAAGACCTCGGCGCCGACAAGGTAATCTTCGCCACCGGCGCGAAACCCGATACCGATATCCCGGGCGCGGACGGCGCAAACGTCGTCGGTTATCCCGACATACTTCGCGGCGCCGACTTCGGCAAGAAAGTCGCCATCGTCGGCAACACCGGCGTCGCGATTTCGACCGCGCTCTTCGTCGTCGACAAAGACCCCGAGGCCAGGGTTCACATCATCGGCCCCGGCAAGAAATTCGGGCTCGACGTCAACCCGTCCTATATCTGGCGCTTCAGGAAAAAACTCAAGGAAGCCGGAGTCGAGCAGCACACGCTTTCGAAAGTGAAGGAAATAACCGCGAGCGGCGTCACGTTCGAGGCGGGCGGCGAGGAGAAATCGGTCGAGTGCGATACCGTCATCCTCGCAAATCCGGTCGCCAACCAGGACGAGGTCGTCCAGGCGAAAACCAAGGAAGACCCGGACTTCTACACCATCGGCGACGCCGTCTGGGTCCGCCGAGGCAACTCCGCAATCCTCGACGGCTACAGGATGGGAATGAGTCTGTAAATAATCGTAGGGGCAAGAAACACGCGCATGCCTTGCCCCTACATTCAACAAAAATCTCGGAGGAGAATCATGATACCGGTAATCGACGCTTTCAAATGCAACGGTTGCGCAATCTGCATCAAGTTCTGCCCGCCGAAGGTAATGGGCCTTGTCAAGAAAAAGGCCGTCATTATCAACCGCATGTGCGAGGAATGCGGCATCTGCGCCGATGTCTGCCCGATCGACGCGGTCGACTTCGAGCTCGAGCATTACTCGACCGTCGAGGCGAACACCGACGCATACGTAAAAAAACGCTAAAATGTAGGGGCGGGTCTCAGACCCGCCCCATAAAATTGTAGGGGCAGGTCTCAGACCTGCCCTCTTAAAAACCCCAATTAGCAGGATATGTTTGAAACCCAATATAAGGGCGGGTTTGAAACCCGCCCCTACAAAACCAATGAAGTACGACCCGGAAAAACACCATCGCCGTTCAATACGTCTTGAGAATTATGATTATTCCAACGAAGGGGCATATTTTGTGACAATTTGTATGGAAGAAAAGGATCTATATCTCGGCAGAATAGTAAAAGATGAGATTGAATTGAATAGATTTGGCGAATCTGTTGACAAATGCTGGAATGATTTACCACAGCATTACCCGCATGTGGAACTGGACGAGTTTGTAATCATGCCTAACCATGTTCATGGAATAATTGCATTAAAAGAAGAAGATAATGTAGGGGCAGGTCTCAGACCTGCCCGTATTAAAAGGGCGGGTCTCAGACCCGCCCCTACACCCGCCCCCACAAAACACCATGGTCTTTCGGAAATCGTACGGGCGTTTAAATCATTCTCTTCCCGACATATTAACAAAATACGCCAAACACCGGGCACTCGTGTCTGGCAGCGCGACTATTTCGAACGCGTTGTACGCGATGAAGAAGAACTATATAATATCCGGCAATACATCATCGACAATCCTATTAACTGGGCAACCGACAAGGAAAACCCTCAAGCGAAGAAGAGGGAAGAGCCAAACGATCCATGGGAAGTATAATGTAGGGGTGGGTCTTAGACCCGCCCCTCTTCTACGCCCAATTTTCGAAAATGGAAGAGAAAAACATGGATGAAAGAGATTTCGAGACTATGAAACGCGAATTCCTTGAAAAAGGTCTTTCAGAGGAACACGCAAAAAAATTAGCATATTCATTGTTGGCAGAAAAAAGAGATATGCAAGATGGAAAAAGGAAGAGAGATCCAGAACTGGAGAAAAAGCTAATACGGGATTTTCAAAAGAAAATCGGGTATTCAGGAAGTGGGGCGGAAAGGTCATTCAGTCACAACGGGCGATTCATACGTTGTATTGTGGCTACTGCACCACACAGTGGAGACTGGGATAGGAATTATTTCTTCGGCGTAAAACCGGACGACTTTTCCGAAATTAGAAAGAGAAATGGCTTCATAATTTTAATTTGCGGTGGAGAAGAAATGGACGGCAACTTTGTCTTACCAATTAGAATTTTAGCAGAATACTATAATAGTTATGATCATATTTCCATGGACAAGGAGGGACATCAAATCAAACTAAACCTATTCGCAACAAGTAAAGGTTATCTTCTAGTGAGAAGAGGAGATGGAATCAACATATCAGAATACAAGAACCATTACAGCTTGCTAAGAGAAAACTAGCCCCAAGAGGGCGGGTCTGAGACCCGCCCCTACAAAAACAGAAAGGAACCGTCATGTCAGATAAATCCTACGTAATGCCCGTCGAGAAGCGCTTTGCGATTCTCTGCCAGATCGCGCGCGCGCAGCATTTCGCATGGTACCAGGCCGTGAAGGACATGTGCCCGGACGTGAACGCGGGCGACGTCGCCAACCACATGTGGGAGCTTTCCGGCCACGAGACCGCAAAGGCCTATATCAAACAACTCCGGAAGGCCGGCGAACTCGAGCCGAAGGCCGTGCTCCAGAAGCTCGCGGAGAGCTTCGCGTGGTCGAGCCAGATTATGGGTGAAGAGGCGAACGTCAAAATCGACGACGACGGCACTTCGTACTGCATCCACGACGAGTGCCCGTGGTACGACTGGCACAAGCGGCTCGGCATCCTCGAGGAGGACCAGCCCGGCTGCGACATCTGGTTCAAGACGGTGGTCGCGGACGTGAACGCGGCGCTCGGCACGGACGTCAAGATCGAGACGACCGAGAGCCTCCCCGCGGGCGGCAACACCTGCACCCGCAAAATCTACCTGTAGAAGAAGGAAACAAGAGAACAAGAAAATAGGGGAATAAGAATATATATTTAGCGGCGCAGCTTGCTGCGCGTTAATATGAATAATTAGCCGGCGAGCTTGCTCGCCGCGTTTTTGTCTTCTTTCTCTTCCTCCTTTCCTCCTTTCCTCTTTTATTGCCGCGGCCAGAAGCCGCAATAAATCATATGACCCACGACCCGGGACCCGGGACTCGGGACCCATTTTCATGGGTCTTGACAAGATACCCTGATTTTGCTACTATAATGGACGCGAAAGGGGAAGGTCTGAGTGCCGAAACTCTCTTTAATCCGCGAGTTGATCTGCAAAGCCGACAAGTGCAGCCTTGAGGAACACTTGACCGAGGTCGGCCTCACGGTTAATACCCTCCTCAAAGCCGATACTGCGCTGTTTTACCTGCTGGACCAGGAGCAGGACAACCTCATCCTCGTGCATTCCGTCGGGAAAAAAACATCGCTGGAGGAGGAAAAAAGGTTCGAGCTCGACGAGGGCATCGCGGGCTGGGTCGTGCAGAACGAAAGCCCGATCCAGTTCCCCGACATCGGAACCAACCCGGACTGGTTCGAGCAGATGGGGTCGGACAACGGGAAACCTGAAGCCCTTGAAATCACGGACGACGTGGGAAGCGTGCTTGCCGTCCCGCTCATGGCTTTCGGAAACATTATCGGCACCATGGAAGTGCTCCGTAGCGAGCCCGGCCGGCTGGAGGATAAACTGGTCGCGCGGCTCGCGCCGCTTGTAAACCTTGCAGCGCTCGCGATTCCGCTGCGCGCCACCGACGAGAGCTTCGCAAAACTCGCCGAAATCTGCGTCCGTTTCCTCGAAGAAAAGGACCAGTACACGCACGGGCACTCGCTCCGCGTAATGCGGTACTCGATGCTGCTGGCCGATGAACTGGAACTTCAGGGGAAAGAAAAGGACGAGCTGCGCATCTGCGCGCTCCTGCACGATATCGGGAAGGTCATCATCAAGGATTCCATCCTGTCGAAGACCGGCAAGCTCACGTACATGGAATTCAATACGATAAAAATGCACCCCCGTATCGGCTCAAACATTACGGGCAAGATCTCAAAGAAGTTTGCGATTAAAATACTGTCTCACCACGAACGGTGGGACGGTAACGGCTATCCGCAGGGCCTCTGCGGAAACGATATCCCGCTTATCGCGCGGATCATCGCCGTTGCAGACACGCTCGACGCGATCACGACCGACCGCCCCTACCGGGAGCGGTCGAAGCTCGACAAGGCAGTCGAGGAAATCGAGCGCCACAAAGGCACGCAGTTCGATCCGGTGCTTGTAGACGCCCTTGCGCGCCTGCACGGGGAAGGGCGGCTCAATATCGCACCGGTATAGTAATAAAGAAGTAGCAAGTACCGAGTACCAAGTACCGAGTACCAAGTACCGAGTACCGAGTACCGAGTACCGAGTACCGAGTAACGAGTAACGAGAAACGAGTACCGAGTACCGAGTACCCAGTAACGAGTAACGAGTACCGAGAACCGAGAAACGAGAAACGAGTATCGAGTACCTCAGGACTCAGGTCTCAGGACTCATTTCCTTGTTTCCTTGTTTCCTTGTTACCTTGTTTCCTTGTTTTCTCCTTTCGATTTATCGGAGACCCTGCCATGACCAATGACGCAGATGCCGCGGTCGCTTCCAAGCCGGAGTTCAATCTCGCCGGAGTAATGAAAAGCCCGGACCTTGTACTCGATGACCTGCTGGAAATGCCGCGTTACATTTTCGCCTCGAACAAGAACCGCACCGAGCTCGAGGCGATTCTCAAGGGATGGTCCAAAATCGAGGACGAGTTCTCCCGCAAGGCCGACGGCAACATCAAGAAGGCCTTTGCGCTCATGCTCCTCAAGGAGGAAGACGAGGCGCACGAGCTTCTGAAAGCCTCAAAGAGCATCCCTGAAGCGTATTACGTTCTCGCCATCCTCCACCGCAGACGCGGCGAATTCGAGGAAATGACCGAGGTCACCGCCGACGGTATCGAAAGATTCCCCGAGTTCAAACGGCTCGAGCTGCTCTACGCGGAGGCCCACATCTCCACGCGCGATCTGGCAAACGCAAGGGAAGCGATGGACGATCTGCCCGAAGAGGTGGAAGGAACCGCCGAACACGCCTATCTCGAAGGCCTGATGGCCGAGCTGGAAGGCGATTACGAACTTACAGTATCGAAATACGACGCCGCTATCCTGCGAAATCCGAAACATGTCCGGGCGCTTTTCAGGCTGGCCTACCTCTGCGACCGCCGCGGCGAAGACGAACGCGCGATAGAACTGTACGAGCGTATCCGCGTCGTTCTACCCTGCCACATCGGGGCGATGATGAACCTCGGCACCCTGTACGAGGACGCCCTCCGCTGGGACGAAGCCCTCGAATGTTTCGAATCCATTACCGCGCAGGACCCGAACAACGAACGCGCACGCATGTTCAAGAACGACGTGCTGGCAAGCAGGGAATCCATCGTATACGAGGAAGACGAGCGCAAGAAAGACCGGCACGAGCAGATACTCAAAATCCCGGTCACCGACTTCGAGCTTTCCGTCAGGAGCCGCAATTGCCTCAACAAGATGGGCATCCGGTCGCTGGGCGACCTCATCAAGCGCAGCGAGCAGGAACTGCTTGCCTATAAAAACTTCGGCGAAACGTCGCTCAACGAGATTCGCGAGATGCTTGCCTCGAAAGGGCTGAGCCTCGGCCAGCCGCTGGGCCAGGCCAAGGAAGGCGCGGGCGAGGACGCGCAGTCTGAGCTGCTTTCGCGCTCGATAGATACGCTGCAGCTCTCGGTCCGCGCCAGGAAGTGCATGGACCGCCTGGGAATCCGCACGCTCAAGCAGCTCATCCAGAAATCCGAGACCGAGCTCCTGGGCGAGCGCAACTTCGGCCAGACCTCGCTCGACGAGGTTAACAAGCAGCTCAAGCCGCTGGGCCTGATTCTGGCGTCGTCGAAATAAGAAGAAGTACCAGGTAAAGAAGTACCAAGTACCAAAATAATTATTTCTGGTACTTGGCACTTAGTACTTGGTACTCGGTACTTGGTACTTGGTACTTCTCCCCATGTTCAACCACCTCACCGGCAATATCACGACCAAGGGCGCGGGGCGGCTCGTGCTGGACGTCGGCGGCGTCGGCTACGAACTCGCCATCCCTTTTTCCACTTCGCTCGCCCTGCCGGACGAAGGCGAAGTCACCGTCCTGGTCCACCACCAGATGCGCGACCGGCCGCCCTCGATGCAGCTTTTCGCATTCGCGACCGAGGGAGAGCGGGCGCTTTTCCGCTCCCTCATCTCGGTCCCGAAAATCGGACCACTGCGGGCCATCCAGATTCTTTCCGGCACGCGCATCGACGATTTCCTGGACGCCGTCGCCGCGAGCGACAAGGCCGCAATCTCCAAAATAAAGGGCATCGGCGCAAAGACGGCCGACCTGGTTATCCTCGAGCTCCAGGAACTGGTGCGCGAGCGCGAGGTGAAGAAACGTCCGGCCGCGGCAATCGACAGGCCGAATATCGCCGCCGCGCGCGCCGGCCTGAAAGAGCTCGGCTGCACCCCCCGGGCCGTCTCCCGCCTGATCGAGAAAGCCGTCGCCGATGCCGGGGAAGAGGCCGCGCCTCAGGACCTTATCCGCGCAGCCCTTAGATACCTTTAAATCATGCAGAACAATCCTAGAAAAGCTGACTCCCGAAACGCGGAAACTTCTGCGCCGGGCAGGCGCGGCGCAAGGCTCTGGGGTGTCCTTCTCATATTCAGCACGATAATAATGGCCGCCGCTCTCGCCATTCTGCTCTATACCATTTTCAGGAAAAGACCGGCCCCGAAACCGGGAGTTCTGGACAGGGTAAACGTAAAAAGAGAAGACGCCAACCGGACTCTTGCGGAATTCAATCTCCCGCCTTTTCCCGAAAGCGCGAAAAACATCCGGGTTTTCTTCGTAGAGCTCGCCGGCGGTCAGGTCTACATGAAATGCAAACTGTCCGCGGAGGACGGCGCCGCGTATATGAAAGAAGCGTCGAAAGAGCTCGCCATCCCGTTCGATAAAAACGCGATGCGGGCGCTCCACCGCGACGAGCTGCTCGACTGGTGGACGCCGAGCAGAATTAAAAAAGGCATGATGCACGAGCGGACGTGGGAAAATAAAGAAAAAAATATGCGCGAAGGATTATATATCTACTGGGACGAGGAGAACTGCATTTTATATCTCCAACGCAGCTGGAGCTGACATGAGTCCTGAGTCCCGAGCCCTGAGTCCTGAGTAAATAGGAAGTCAGATGAGAGAATTTATTTATATCCTGGTAATTTTCGTATGCTTCAGCCTTATGGGGATTTTACTGTTGGCTTTCGGAATAGATGACAGGTTTGATTGGAAAGTTTTTCTTTACGCAAGCATTGTGGTACCGGGAATTTTGCTTGAAGGAAGGCGGAGAAGGAAAAAGGATCGAATAAAAGAGCAAGAAAATAAGCAATGAAACTCCACCCCGTCTGGATTTGATTTCAATTATCAATTTTCGATTGTCGAACTACGATTGATAAAATCTAAAATCGCTAATACCACTCTTTCTTTTTCTTCGGCTTCTTTTTTTCCGGCTTCTCTTTTTCCTCGGGCTCGGTTTCTTCTTCCTCGGGTTCCTCCTCTTTCATCGAATCGGGCACCGCGTCCTTGGGCGCGGCTGACGGGAGCGGCAGCACCTCTTCCTCGACCCAGCTTTTGTACTCGTCGGTATCGCGCAGGCTGTCAAGGTCCGAGTCCTGCTTCATGTGGGAATAGTTCCGGTAGCCGTTGAGGATGGACGCCGCGAGGTGTCGGAGCGCCTGCTCCTTTTTCCCGACCTTCGCAAGCGCGCACGCCATGTTGTACTGCGCTATATAATGATTCGGATTTATCGCCAGGGCTTTCGCATACAGCTCGACAGCCTCTTCGTTCTTATCCGAACTTATCGCCGCATACGCCTCACGTGAATATTTGTTGAAATCGCCGGGGTCGATGCCGAGCTTCGCGAGCTTCGCGTACCGCTTCGCCTGTTTCAGGGCTTCTTTTACAATCGCTTTTATAAGAGCGTCCTTTGATTTCTTCGCTGCGGCGAATTCGGCTTTCGACTCTTTTGCGCACAGGCGCGCGGCCGCGAGCAATGCCCTCCCCTTCAGGTACCTGTCGCTGCCCGAAAGAAATGTTTTCAACAGCTCGTACGCTTTCGGGGATTCGATTTTCAGTACCGGCAACGCGTCAATCGCCGCGCCTTTCACACGCCAGTCCGTATCGCCGAGCGCCGCGATAACCCATTTAACTACCCCGGCAGGCGGTTTTTCGACGTTGCTACGGCGCCGCGCCGCGGGAAGGTTCTGGAGAGCCGCGGCCCTCACCGTCGCATCGGTATCACCGCCGAGCCCGCGAAGCGTCGTTTCCGCCTCATTGCCGAGAATGCCGACCGCCAGGTTCGCCACGTCCGCCCGAACCAGCGCGGACTTGTCGTTAGTTCTTTCCCGCAGCACTTTCGCCGCGCGCTCCTGTTCCAGAAAACCGCTCCTCATAACGGAGTAAAGAACCGACAGGGCGCGCGAGCGCACGACGGGGTCGGGGTCTTTCGTCATCTCCGTCGCCGCGTAAACACCGATTTCGGTTACACCGGGGTCGCGCCGGAGCACCTGCATAAGGCTGAGCAGGCCGCGCGCCCGTTTGACGGCATCGGGGGATTTCAGTTCTTCCTCGAGCTGGGCGGCGTTCGTACCCTCTTCCGTTTTTGGAAAAGCCGATTCCGGTAGAATCTCGCTGCAGGTTTCCACGTCAAAGGTCAGGACCGTGCAGTAGGCGGTCTCGACGTCGCCGTAGCGGCGCATCGATTCCAGGAAAGTACGCACCGATATTTCAGGTATCTCGTACTCGGCGTCCTTTCCGTTTATGCTCACATCGAGCTCGAGAAAGTTAATATACATATCCGAAAGCAGCAGCGAAAACTGCTTCACGTTTTTTGTTTCTATCTTTATTTCATTGTTGTTCATTAGCGCGGTGATATGCGCAGTTCCCTCGATTTCGTCGAGGCGGGCCCAGTAACAGCGTCCGAAGTCCGTCCGGTCGCAGTAGAAATCGATCTTGTTTGGAAACGGTTTCCTTTTCTGCTTTTCCATCCATTTCGCGACCGGCGGGAAATCCGTCATCAAGGCAAGCTGGTGCCCCCTCCCCGGCACCTCCTCATAATGGACGGGATAGCCGCGCTTTTTCATTTCCTTCACAGCCGCGCGGGTCCTGGCGACCGGGATAACGGAATCCTTCTCCCCGTGCCACACGTAGAAAGGCGTGGAGTTGGCGTTAATTAGAAAATTGTTATCGGTAATCTGCAGCTCCGTCGTCGGGGTACCGGCCATCGGAATTACGCCCGCGAAACGCCAGGGCTCGTGAAGCCCGGTGAACCACGCGCCGTGACCGCCGTTGGAAAAGCCGGTAAGGAAAACACGGTTAGGGTCGACGGCGACCGAGAGCAAAACGTCGCGCTGAACGAGACCGACGATATCGTTGCCCCCGCTCCACCAGCGGCCGGCAGCGGTCATCGTCGGGGCGGCGACGACGAGGTTCACGTTGTCCGCAACCGTCTGCCATGCGCGGGCGAAGTTGTGGCCCGAGCCGCCCGCGCCGTGAAGCGCGATCATCAGGCTGCCGGCGTTCGCAGGATTGTAGTTCGCGGGAATGTAAAGCGTATAAGGCTGGCTGCGACCGTCGAACCGGGCGGTTCTGGTGTAATAACCCGACGGCCAGTCGAGGCCCGCGGTATCCCACATCACCTGCCGGACGTCGTCGGTACTGACGTACATTTTATCGAGCGCGCCCATCAGCGACCCGGCCGTCACGTCGTCCTGCGCCCTGACGATTCGGTTAATAACGTCCGTTACGCCGGGCGCGGGTGGATGAGGGTGCGCGATCACCGCGGTCGATACGAAAACCAGCGCGGCAGTCACAAGACATATCCTGCGGACCATCTTATTCCCTCCAATTCTTAATTTTAATATTATCTTTCAGTCGGGTCAGGCTTCAGGTGAACAGCGCCATCGGAGGTCTTCGCGGGCGACAGATTAATTACACGCTCCTTGGTCGTACCCCAGAGCCAGAAAAATACCTCCCAGAAACCGATCTCGGCTTCGCCCGGAGCGTATCCTTCCTTGGCCGCAGTTATCCTCTTCCACGAAAAAGTCTGCCAGAACCAGATTTTGTGGCCCTTGACCGGGCTGTCGCCGATATAAACATCGTCTACCGCAACCATCGCGCCGGAAGGCTTCGTCTGCACGTCGAGATAGCAGCAGCCTGCAAAAAGGGGCACAAGAGCAAGAATTAAAAGGCGGGACATGGCAACCTCCATGAAATACCTGCTTGGATTCGAGGCAGCTATTTTAGGTTTTTAAAACGCCCGAGTCAACGGGTTAATACAGGTCCTTTGGTCATTTCTTATTGACCGACTAACCGAATAACTGTGCAGCTTTTTCCGTCATTCCGGCGCAGGCCGGAATCCAGGATTTATTTCATCCTTCATAATTCATACTTCATACTTTCTTCCCCCGCTTGCACTCTCCGCGTTTGCCTGTACAATATAAGAGTGATCGGCTCCTCCGCTCCCACGGCGGGAAGACAGGAAAGGAAATACGCGAACAAGAGAATAAGAAAAAAAGGAGATGAAATGGATAACACCGGTAATATCGACGAAACTCTGGACGTACTTGCCGGCATACTGATCAGGTGCGTTATAATGAGCGTAATCATTCTCCTGTTCTGGTTCGGCGCTATCATGCTTGCCGGCGACCTGGCTTACAGGGCCCACAGCTCGATGGTGCATCTATCAAGAGAAAGCTTCAACACTATTCAGTACGCGGGTGCGTTGATATTCAAAGCGCTGATATCCATATTTTTTGTTCTGCCCTACATCGCGATCAAGCTGGTGCAGAAGAAGCGCAGAAGGTCAAACGTAGAAAATAAATAACAAGCGCGGCAAAGCCGCACAAAAGAAAGCGCCAAAGGCGCGGAGCAAAGTAGCCCAGGGCGTGAGCCCTGGGTATGAGTACAATATAATATCGTAGAGCCCTGAAGGGGCGAAACAAATTGGGAAAAGGCCGTTTCTTGTACCGCCCTTACAGGGCTTGGTAAATCTCTTTAAACGTTTTCCCAGGGCTTACGCCCTGGGCTATTATATAACGCTCCTTCGGAGCTCTGTAAGGAATACCGATATTAAATGAAATTATCCCTGCCAACAAAACTCGGCATCACCGTAATCATAATCTTCGGCTTGTTAATCCTCGGCATGGTGCTATGGAGGCCGATGAAGGTCAGATACTATGCCGCAAAACTTCATTCGGATGATATAAAGACACGTCTGCACGCTGCCAAAATACTTCTCGACATGGACGTGAAAGAGCTTGAGGTAGACTGCTACTTGACCTACCTGAATTTGGGCGACAACAAGGTAAGGCAAGATGTAACTACGAAACTTCTCGAACAAGACAACACCAGGCCTTTATTCGAGTATTATGCAAAGCTATACAAGTCCAAGGATGTGAAAAAGCGCATTGCTCTTGTTGACGAACTCTGTGCTTACGGCGGCAAAGGCAAGAAGTTGATGGAGAAAATATTCAGGAACCGTTGTTACAGCGAGCAGGCCCGGATACCGGCTGGAAAACTAAAGCTCCCAAAACACCGCCTTGTCAAAATCTGGATGGTTCACAAGACTCCCGGAGGGTATCATGCTGAAATGGTGAGACAGGAGTTTCGCCCGAATCCCAGTCATGCCGAAATACCATCGCTTTACGTAGATAAATTTGAAGTGACGTTTGAGAAGTTGTATGTCTATATGAGATGTATCGGTGGAAACGCGGCAAGAATCTATCGAAGAAGTGCACAAATCTTTGAGAAAACCCTTCCTGGCTATAAGCCCGGGAAATTCGATGAAACAATAATAAATGAATGCTTGAGAGCAGAATATCCTGTGACTACTATCAGGATAGAAGATGCAGAGGCCTACGCAGAATGGCTCGGCATGCGCCTGCCTACGGAACATGAATGGAAATATGCAGCTCTTGCTGGCTCGAAAGACAAGTTCCTTTTTGACCGTGACAAAAGACGGCTGGGAGAACATGCGTGGTACAGTGAGAACTCAGGTGGCTTACCGCATCCTGTTGGGCTAAAGAAACCCAATGAATGGGGGTTGTATGATGTATTTGGGAATGCATGGGAATGGTGCGATTTTGAAGAAAGGGAACCGTGGGATAGACGTGCATACGGTGGTAGTTACTACAGCGAAAAATATGAGATGTTCGGAGTACTTGTAGATGATTTCGGTAGTTTCAAAGGTTTCCGCTGCGTCAGGGATATCAAGCAGACCGAATGACCGAGGGACCAATAGTCCTTATTGTTCCAGTTGCGTTTATTCTATTTTTCAGGTATAATAACCAACAGTTTATATGATTTATTTGCAGGTGGATTATTAATCTTATTTAGCCGCGCCACCCAGTGGCGCGAGTCTTGAGCAAACGCGCCGCACTGAGAGTCGCGTGCGGCGGCTAAATAATCCAGAACGGGCGGAGGTTTTATGCGTTATAAATTCTGCCTCTATCTCCTGGCGTTGTCCTGTGCCCTCGCCTTCCCCGCATCCGCGGAAGCCGACATAGTCATTCTCAAGAACGGTGGGCGCATCGAGGGCACGGTTATCGACCGCGGCGACTCGGTGGAGGTCGTCATCAGGCCCGGCGTCTCCACGACAATCCCGAGAAAAGATATCGAGAAAATCATAATCCAGACGTCGCCCGCCCAGATGTACCGGGATCGTGCCCGGCAACTTGCCGCCGACGACGCGCTCGGCCATTACCACCTCGGCCTCTGGTGCAAGGACCAGGGCCTCACGCGGGAGGCGGAGAAAGAGTTCAAGAAAGTCATCAAAATCCACCCCGGGCACGAGGGCGCCCGCAAAGAGCTCGGCCATGAGAAAGTCGACGGCAAGTGGCTCACCAAAGAAGAGATAATGCTGAAAAAGGGCTTTGTAAAATACAAGAACCGGTGGCTGCCGAAGGAAGAGGCCGAGAAAAAGAGAAAGCTCGACGAGCTCATAAAGGGTATCCGCGGAAGCATAAAAGAGATTGAAAAAGCCAAAGGGGACCCGCCCCTGAACGCGATTGAAAAACTCTCCAAAATCACCGACCCCGCCGCGCTGAACGTGCTGACCAAATCGCTTCGCTCCAAAAACGTCCACGTCCGCGCGGCCGTCGCCGCCTCGCTCGGATTCGTCGGGAACCGCAAGACGAAGAAAACGCTTCTGAGCATTATCTTCAAGGACAAGGACGGGGGCGTCCGCGCGGCCTGCGCGAAATCGCTTTTCATGATAGCCCGGAAAACCGGCGACGCCAAAGAAATCAAGAAACTCATCGAGATGATGTTCAAACAGGGCTATCCCGTTAAGAGGAAAGCCGCCGCGGAGGCGCTCGGAAATATCGGCGACAGACAGTTTATCACTTACCTTATCCGCGCACTGGTGATCGAGATACAGGTAAAGTCCAAAGAGGAAGACATGGACCCGTTCGGCGTCCCGGTCACCCCGGAAGAGAAAGACAGGGTGCGCGCACGCGGGTGGCGACCCCGGAAGCTGACCAATCCGGGCGGGGTTTCGGTCGGCCCGCTAAAGGACAAAACCAAGACAAAACCCTGGGAAAACCCCAAAGCGCTCGAGGCCCTGAAAAAAATGACGGGCCAGGATTTCGGCTACGACCAGAAAAAATGGCAGGAATGGCACCTCAAAGACCTGGAAAAACAGGCCGATGAAGAAGAGCCGAAACCCGAAGACGATGAAAAAAAATAGCCCATATGCCGCAAATGGGCTGTTTTAACTCAGTTTTGCTTCTAAAAGGCAATTTCTGACAAAATCGGCGTTTATCCCGTCATAAATCCCTTTCAGCCGATTTTTTCGGGAACTTCACCTCTTTCCCTGGTGTATCTAATATGGCGGGAGATGCTCGGAATGGACGAGCCATACCGTCAACTATCGGACGAAGAGCTTCTGCTCCGATGCAAGGACGGCACGCCTGAAGACGCGCGCGTCTGCATCGATATCGTGGTCGCCCGGTACGAGGCGCAGCTTGTGAACTACCTCTACCGGATGCTTGGCGACCGCGGGGCCGCGGAAGACATCTTTCAGGAAACCTTTATCAGGATTTTCCGAAAGGTCCGCGAGTACAAGACGATTGCCCGCTTTACAACCTGGATGTACACGATCGCGACCAATCTCGCGCTGAACGAGATTCGCAATCGCAAGAAACGCCCGAAGACGATTCTCGACCAGCCCGCACGCGGCACCGAAGGGGAACACGGGCTGGGCAGTTCGATCCCCTCGGCGGCGGAGACGCCGGATACGATTCTTCAGCGGCGCGACATCGGGCGGATCGTGCAGAAGGCGGTGGCGCGGGTACCGGAGGTTTACAGGGCGGTCCTGATACTCTGCGATCTCGAAGGGCTGCCATACCAGGAGGCGGCGAACATACTGGACGTAAAACTCGGCACAATCCGCTCGCGCCTCGCACGGGCGAGAGAGTTTTTCCAGCGCGCGTTTGCGCCGTACCTTTCGCAACTGGAGGAAAAATAAGAAAGCCTCGTTGGAGACGGCAGGAAATCAGACAGGAACAGCGCAACAGCGGAACAGCGTAGTAACATGAATAACAACTGCGATAAAGAACTCATTTCCGCATACCTCGACAGCGAGCTGAGCGAGCCCGAAGAGGCTTCGGTTCGCCTGCACCTCTCCGAATGCTCGGAGTGCCAGGCATGGTATACGACGCTCCAGCGTAACCGCAAAGTGCTGCAGCGGCACCCCCAGATCGCGCCGTCGTCCCTGACCCGGGAGCGGCTCGCCCGCCGCCTCAACCGCGAGGTGCTTATAACCAGCCACCGGATGAAAGCTCAGGCCCGCCGCCGTATCGCGTTCGCGCTGGCAGCCGCGGCCGCTATTCTGGTCCTTGTGGCAGGTATCTTCGTAATAACCTCCATGAGCGACAAGACCGACAAGCCTGACGATATAGTGAAAACACCGGAAATCAAAACTCCCGAAACGCCGCCGGAGCCGGAAGAGAAACTTCCGGTACCGGATAGCGCTCCGAAAGAAAAGCCGGAGTGGGTAAAAAAGGACCCGGAAACGGAAAAACCACAGCCGGTTAAGAAAGACGTTCCGGAGCCCGAAGAGCCCAAAAAAGATATTGTCGAGGCCCCGAAAGAAACTCCAAAGCCTGTCGACATACCGGAAGAAAAGCCTCGGCCAAAGCCTGAGAAAATGACACCGAACCCATATGTTGTCGGAGACCGCCCGGAAACAAAAACCCGGCCTGAAATACCGAAACGGGCGCCCGACCTGAACAAACAGCAGAAGAAGGAACGCGAGTACGCGGCAGCCGAGGAGAAATTCGACAAAGCCTCTGAAGAAGGCAACGCCCGGCTTCAGATCGAGGCAATTGACACCCTGGCCAAGATCGATACGCCGAAGACCTATGACAAACTTCGCGATATCATCGTCGTGGGAACGAAAAAATACGTTGTCCGCATCCGCCGGCGCGGCCTGATGGCCTGCGGTGAGCTCTCAACCGAGGAAGGCGTCCGCATCATCTTCGAGGTCCCGTCGAGCGATTCGCCGGCCGTGCTGGACGCCCGCCACGAAGCGCTCGCGTTAATCCGGGACAACAAGAAGACGCTGAAACTACTTGCAAACGCGCTCAAGCCCGGCGACACGTCCATCAAGTTCGCCACGCCCGACGGCAGGCGGCTCATCGCCGTGGCGCTCGGCAATTCCGGCGCGGCGTTCACGGCCGAAACGATTCTCGACGCGTTCCGCAATACGCCTGTGAAGCAGATCGAGCTTCGCAGCGCGATGGTGACGGCGCTGGGCAACCTGCGGCACCCGATCGCCGTTGGAGAGCTCGGCGAAATCCTGGCCTCGACGAAAAAGGACACTCCGAGGGTTTACCTGCGGATGCTCGCGGCCGAGGCGCTCGGCCGGATAAACCACAGCCTTTCGGAAGACGCGCTGCTCGAGGCCATGGACCGCAGCCAGCCGGAAGCCGTCAAGGTCGCGCTTACCCGCGCGCTCGGCATGACGCGCACAGGCGAAGCCGTGGGCCCGATCATAAAGCAGCTTTCGAGCCGCTCCAACCGTCTCAGAAGCGCGTCGTTCGAGGCGCTCGGCAGGATTACCGGTGAAAGCTTCACCAGCGCCTCCCGATGGAAAAAGTGGTGGAAAAAAGTAAAGCAGGGGTTTCAACCTCCGGCAAACGTCGAGCCGGGAGTATCTTCGAGGGCTTTCTTCAGGGTCGGGGACTTCCCGCTCTACGTCGAAAACGTCGTGTTCGTCGTCGACTATTCCAGCAGCATGGAGAAGAACGGGAAAGCGCTGCAGCTCCTTGCCGACACGGAACGCGCGATAAACACGCTCGACCCGAGCGCGCAATTCAATGTCATCTGCTTCAGCGAGCAGACGCACCTGTTGAAACAGAAGCTGGTTCCCGCGACCCCCGGCAACAAGCGCTTGGCGATCGAGTTCTGCAAGCGCTGGGTCAGCAAACCGGTTTCACGCGGGCCGTCGGACGCGGCCAAGGCCCTCAGGGCCGCTTTCGCTCTCCAGCCCGACCTTATCGTCTACGCCTCGGACAGCCTGTCGGCCGGTGAGGAGAAACCGGAAGACGCCTTCCCAACGGTCACCGCGCGCAGACTCGTACGCGAGATCGGGTGGGACCGCCGCGGCCCGAAACTGAAACGCCCGCGGATTTACGTCATGGGTTATTTCGTTCCCAAGGGCAAGATCTCCAAAAACTCAAAACCGAAAGGCGAGACGCCGCGCGCCCTGCGCATACTGGCTGATGATACGGGCGGAATATTCCGCTACGGCTGGTTCATGGATATACCGGTCGCTCCCGAAGACAGGAAAGGCCTCAAACCCAAAAAATAAATCGGCCCAGGCTGGATTCATTAAACCCGGACTTGACTTGGCAACCCGCCTTGCGGTAAACTGTAGGGCGGGTTGTCGGGAAAATACAGGAGTTACATTACGGAGAACAATAAATCATGACAGTCCTTAAACGTTTCGCTATCGTATCGATTATCGTAATCACAATAGCCCTGCTCTACGGCAGCGTCCACGCCGAATCCGAGGCCGTCAAAAAGTTCAGGAAAACGTGGGCGGAAGCCGGCAAGTTTACCGCCAACCAGGTCGGCGCGGTACGAGAACTGTGCCGGTACCCGACCCCCGAAACGGCGCAGGTACTCCTCGACGTGATATTCCAGGAAAAAGTCTGCCCCGAAGCGAAGGACGCGGCCTTCAAGGGCCTCAAGGGGATGCAGGGTTATCCCAAGGTCGTTAAGGTCATCCGCGAAAACTCGACCGAGCACAGAAGCTGGCAGGCGCGGGCGGCCTGCTGCCGCCTGCTCGGCAAAATGGACGACGAGGAAAGCGTCACCCGCCTCAACAAATGCCTTTCCGACAAGCACTGGCAGGTCCAGACAGCCGCGGCGGAGGCGGTGCGCGCCTACCGCAAGAAATCTTCCGTGGAGGCGCTTGTCAACGCGCTCCAGAAGGCGACCGGCCGCGCAGCCGCGGACATGATGCGCGCCCTCAATGAAATCACGGAAGAGAAAGACCTCACGAGCGCAGAGGACTGGAAGAACTGGTGGGACTCCCACAAGGACAAGTGGTCCGTGCCGCCGGAGCTCGAAGAGGGAAGCTACGCCGAGGCGGAAAAGAGAGACCCCAACTTCGGAAAGGACGGAAAATACAGGACCTCGAGCGGCTTTCCGATCTACGGCACCGAGGTCGGCAAAGCGAAAGCGGTGATATTCATTATAGACACCTCCGGCAGCATGAGGGTGGAAGGCAAGTGGGGTAAATCCGGGAAGAAGACCTCCCGCCTGAACGCCGTCAAGGAAGAGCTCAAGAAAGTCATCGACGAGCAGCTTTCAAACAACGCGAAGTTCAACATCGTGACCTTCGCCAACGAAGTCAAGCCCTGGAAAAGCAAACTCGTGAAGGCCAGCCGGGGCAACCGCAAGAGCGCGAAAAAATTCGTCCAGGGCCTCAAGCCCGACGGGATGACCAACACCTACGCCGTCCTCAAGCACTGCTACGACGACAAGAACGTGGACACGGTTTACTTCCTCTCCGACGGCTGCCCGACGATCAACCCGATGGCGCCGGAACAGATAATGGCCATGGTACGCGGCGAGGCGACCAACCGCGGCATCGTCATCCACACCATCGCCTTCCTCGTCGGGCGGGGCGAGGATTTCGGAGTGATTGAAAACAAGTCCAAGATGAAAAAACTGATGCGCGACATCGCGGAGGCGACGAAGGGGAAGTATAAGGAACTGGAACAATAAAACCATAGAGCAGCTTTACCTGCAAATAAAACAGCCGGGAATTATTTCCCGGCTGTGTGTTTATTGTCCCGGTTGTTTCTACTCGCCGGTTTCCTCTTTCTTTTCCTCTTCTTCGCCCTCCCCGTTCGTGGCTTCGAAGCGGCGGGTCTGGTCGGCGACTTTATCGAAGACGTCCGCCAGTTTCGCCGCGGCCTCGCGGCGCTTATCGTGCTCGTCGCGGTAACCGCTCAGCTCGGTGGAGAGTTTCGCAATCTCCTCTTCCTTTTCCGTAAGCAGCTTGTCGCGCTCGTTCAGCTGGGAGATCAGCTTGTCTTCATTTTCCTTGGCGGTTTTCTGCATCTCCGCCATGCGCTTCTTCAGCCCGGGAACGTCGCCGGTCTCCTCGCGGAGGGATTTGAGCTCGGCCAGAAACTGGTCGCGCTCCCCACGCAGCTTGTCGCGCTCTTTGCTTGCCTCTTCGAGCTCTTGTGCGACCGTGTCTTTCTCAGAAGAGCCTTTGGATTCGGCTTCCTTAAGGGCTTTCTCGAGAGACTCCGTTTTCGACAGCACCGCGGTCTTGTCTTTCTCCGTCTTTGTCAGCTTTTCCTCGAGGTCCAGGATCCGGCCCTCGCCCGAATCCAGCTTCTGGATAATCTCGTCCGCCTCTTTCGATTTTTCCGCCAGCTTTTCCCCGGTCTGGACGAGCTCCAGCTTCAACTGCTTGACTTCCGCCCGGAGGCTGTCGCGCTCCCGGGCGGCCTCCTTCGCGGCTTTTTCATTTTCTTCAGACTTTTTCTCGATGATCTTCGCACGCTCCTCGAGCTCTTCAAACCTGCCCACGATGTCGGCGACTTCCCGCTCCTTCTCATCCAGCGATTTTAACCCTTCCTCGACCTTTTCGTTGTGTTTCTCTTTTTCAGCCTCGACTTCGGCGAGCTCTTTCGCGCCCGCCTCCAGGTCGGTCGCCAGGCTCTCTTTTTCAGCCTTGACTTCCTCGAGCGCGTGCTCGGTCTCGCGCATCGCGGTCTCGGCGGCCTCGGCGCGCCCGAGAAGCTCTTCCCGCTCCTTGGCGTAATCGGCACGCAGCGCGGCGTGGTCGGAGCCGGTTGATTCGAGCATTTCCTTCAAGTCCTGCAACTCCTGCGCCGTCTTTGCCGCGGCGGCCTGGGCTTCCTCCCGCGCCTTTTCACGCTCGACGTCGCGGACATTCAGCTCTTCGATTTTCGTGTCGTAGTCGTCAGACTGCTCGCCGTGGTGCTCTGCGGCCTCGCGGAGTTGTGCAACCTCGTCGCCCAGGCTCGTCAGCTCTGTCATGGCGGTGTTGCGCTCGGACTCGACCTGTTCCAGCTTTGCCTTTAGTTCCGCCGTCTCTTCTTCATACTGGGCCAGTTTTGTCAGTTTCTCCTCGGCCTCGGCGGTTTTCTCCCCATATTCCTTGACCTGGGTCCTCAGCTTATTTATCTCGTCGAGAAGCGAAGACTTCGAATCCTGGTCTTCCTGGTCCCTGTCCGCCAGCTCTTCCTTCAGCGCATCGTTCTCCTTCTTTAACGATTCAAGCTGGTCTATCAGTTCGCGGCCCTTGGCTCCGATGGTTGCGTATTCCCTGTTCTCCCGCTCGTAGCGCGAAATCGTAACTTCCAACTCGGTCAGGCGGCGCATAATGCTTTCCGCGCGTTTTCGCGCGACGTCGCGCTCGATCCGCATCCTCTCCATTTCACCGAGACCGCCAGGCATAGGGCCCCCATATTCTGAATGACCATAAATTATCCCGAAAAAGCCGGTTCACAATCATATCAAAAGCCTTTCGGGCGCGCAAGTGTTTTGATAAATGCATTTCACCGGTTCATCGGTTATTCGGTTATTCGGTTATTCAGTTATTCGGTTATTCAGTTATTTAGTTATAATTTATAAACGTTTATTCCTTATAACCGAATAACCGGACAACCGAAGAACCGGACAACCGAATAACCGAAGAACCATATATGCATTTTTGCTTGATTTATCCCGCAAGGTTGCGTAATGTTCATTTCGCGGTTTTACAGGAGGAAAACATGAAAGCCGGAGAAATTATCAGCTTTATGGAGAAGATGGCGCCCCCTGAAACTATTCTGCCGGGCGACCGCGTAGGGCTGCAGATCGGCGACCCGGACAGGGAAGTAAAGTCCGTCCTGATCGCGCTTACGCCGACGGCGGAGGTGGCGGAAGAATCCGCCAAGCGCGGCGCAGACATGCTGATAACCCACCACCCGATCCTGCACGAGCCGGTCGATTCCATATCGCCGGCGACGGAGACGGGGCGGATACTGCTTACGCTGGCGGAAGCGGGAATCACGGCCTTTTCCTCGCATACGAACCTCGACGGCGCGCCCGACGGCGTGACGGCCGCGCTGATGGCAAAGCTCGGTTTTTCCAGGTGGGAGCTTCTCTATCACCACCACACGCCGGATTTGAAAAAGCTTGTTACGTTCATTCCGCACGAGCATATCGAAAAGGTGGCAAAAGCGATGGGCGACGCGGGCGCCGGCGTTATCGGCGATTATTCCCACTGCTCGTTCCGCCTGGAAGGGACCGGGACTTACATCCCGATGGAAGGCGCGACGCCATATCTCGGCGATATCGGCAAGCTGGAAAAGGCGGGTGAGGTGCGCCTTGAAGTGCTTGTTACAAAGAAGGCTCTACCCGTGGTCCTGGCCGCGATGTTTGAATCACATCCGTATGAGGAAGTCGCATACGACGTCTACCCGCTGGAAAACACCGACCAGCGCTACGCGATGGGCGCGATAGTAACTCTCGAAAAGGCGCTTCCGTTCAAAGCGCTGCTTGCGGATGTAAAGAAAAAGCTCGGTCTTTCCGCGGTCAAATACTCGGGCGACGCGGGAAAAACCGTACAGCGGATAGCCGTCTGCGGCGGTTCAGGCAGCAACCTTCTGCCCGTGGTGCTTGCGAAAAAATGCGACGCGCTCCTGACCGGGGACATCAAGTATCATTTCGCGCTCGAAGCCGTCCGGAAAGGCCTTCTCCTCGCCGACCTCGGCCACCACGACTCCGAGCTGCCCGTCGTCGAGCACCTGGCGAAAAGACTGAAAGAGAATTTTCCCGACATCGAATTCATCTCGAGTGAAGTGGACACGAACCCGTTTAATTACCTGTAACCGATAATACATCCTTATGCTTACAGTCCTCGCACAAACAGCGGCGGAAAACCCGACGGTCATCAACTGGACGCTTGGAATTATACTGTTGATATGCAATATCCCGGTTTACGTTTTGCTCGGCTGGGTGATGTTCGGAAATGCCGGGAATTTTCTGGAAGCCATCAAGTTCTGGTTTACCCCGGATATTATTTCCGCGCTGCGCGGCGAAGGCTGGGAAGACTGGTGGCAGGAACTCAAGCTGCTGATATTTCTTATCCTCTGCTTTGCGTGCGTCGCGGGGGAGTATGTATTTATTATAAAAAACTTCTACTAATATTATTTAGTGATACCTGCATTGAAAATGTCCTATGCAGTTGTTTTATCATATTCAACATTTAGCGAGCGGGCTTGCCCGACGTGTTTTCTTATCGGCCGCGCTTTTTAATTACCTAGGTGGAAACGGCCAATCCTTTTTGAAACCTTCCTCCTCAATTTTTTCAAGTTGTTCCATTGTTATATTATATTTCTTGGCAATTAGTTTATTGTATTTTCTTTTCAGCCTGTCCGCCTCATCAACTTGTCTTCTCATATACCTTCTCCTATTTTCCCCTCTTACATTCGGATCGGTTGGTATTGGATACTTCCTTTCCGCCTCTGCCTCTGCCCTATATTCAGCCCTTACGTATTCTTTATACACCTCTCTTCTCTTTTCTTCTGATAATCCGAATCTTATTTTAGGTTTTTCATCCGATTGTGAAACATTTACTAAGTTTAAGAATATTGTTGGCTCTTTAGCGGGATGAATCCAATCCAATTTAGCGACGGAATTTAGCTTACTCCTTTCATAATCCTCTTTGCTTAGATAAATGAAAATGAAAATGTGAGTAGCTTTTCCATCCCAATGTGTAAAATCTCTCCGTGCTCTGGCGGACTTATATATTGCATATAGTAGATTAGTGAGACTCTGATTGGATATTTCTCCGGTAGCGAGAACGCGGAAAACCAACTGCGTTTTTCCGCCATCAAGTTTATCTTCATCAAGGATTTTGAATTTCGGCATAATCTGAGCAGGCTTCTTTTCAGGTTTCTTCCCACACGCTGCGCAGACTGATTTCCTGATGGCGCAGGAATAGCACATCGCATGGCCGCCGCTTGCGGTCCAGCCGCCGCAGGAACACTTTTTCGTATCCCGGGTGAACACCATCTTGGAGCATTTTTCACACAAGGGGCTTTTTGAAGTTTCGGATTCGCTGCCTTCCTTTTCAGGTTTCCTGCCGGACTTTGCGCCGTGTTTGGTCAATAGTTTCTTCATCTCTTCCGACCTCGCGGCATCGAGCGGAGTAACATCTTTTTCATTTGCGGCATTGACGTCCGCACCTTTTGCCAGCAGAAGCTCGACGATTTCAGTATCCCCCGCGCTTACGGCTGAATGGAGCGGCGTCCAGCCGGTACTCGATGCAACGTTGACTTTCGCGCCTTTTGAAATAAGAAGCTCCACAATCTTTTTCGAGCCCACCCCCGCGGCCGTGTGAAGAGGGTAAATGCTGTCGTCCGTCGCGGCGTTCACGTCGGCGCCGGCCTCGACGAGCATTACCACGACTTTTCCGTGCCCGCCCTGAAGCGCGACCAGGAGCGGCGTCAGATCGTTGACCGCTTTGGCATTTATGTCCGCGCCTTTTTTAATCAGAAGCATCGAGATATTTTTATATCCTTCGCTTGCCGCAAGGTGAAGCGCCGTCATATCATTCGGGCCTTTGAGTTTTACGTCGGCGCCCTTTTCAAGAAGCAGTTTTACGATATCGATATAGCCGCCCGTCGAGACCAGGTGCAGCGCCGCGGCACCCCTTGACGTTTTGGCGTTGACGTCCGCGCCGGCGTCTATAAGCCGGGCGATAACCTTGGTGAAGCCCTTGAAAGCCGCGATGTGAACGGCCGTCAGGTCGCCCACGCCCTTAATTTTATAGTCGGCGCCCTTCAGAATTAGCATGTCCACGACTTCCAGATGTCCCTGCATGGCGGCGAGTTGAAGCGGCGTTATCCCGTCGTTCGATTTCGCGTTGATATCCGCGCCCTTTGCCAGTAGGAATTCCACGACGCTTTTCTGCCCGCCCGTGGCCGCCCAGTGCACCGCGGAGAAGCCCCACGAATCGGTGGAATTCATACCCACTCCGGCGGCAAGAAACTTCTTCAGCTTTTCAAGGTCGCCCTCCTTGGCCGCAGCAAGCATTTCGTCGACAGTTTTCTTGTCCGCCTTCGGCGGCTTCAGGGCTTTTGCACCGGCCTTGACCAGGAGTGATTTCACCTCTTTGTTCGCCGCGACGTCCAGGGGCGCGCTGCCGTCTTTTGCACCGGCGTTCACATCGGCGCCCTTTTCAATCAGGTATTTCACGACTTCGATATGGCCCATCCTCGAAGCGATATACAGCGGAGCTTCGCCGTCGGCGTCCTTCGCCTCGATGTCTGCGCCTCTGGAAGCCAGGAACTCCACCATCTCTTTCAGGCCCTCCGCGGCGGCGGCGTGCAGGGGCGTCACATTCTCGTTGCACCTGGCGTTGATTTTCGCACCCTTTGCGAGCAACAGCTCTGCAATATCTTTTGCGCCGATGATAGCGGCCACGTGAAGCGGCGTGCCGCCCTCCTTCATCGTGGCGCTGACATTCGCGCCCTTTTCGAGCAGGAACTCCGCGATTTCCATATTATTGACCGCGGTGGCGAGGTGGAGCGCCGAAAAACCGTTCTCGTCTGCAATGTTGACGTCAATGCCGCCGGCGAGAAACTCCTTTACCCTGTCGAACTCGCCGCACTTCACGGCATGGAGAAACTGGGAATTATTGTCTCCCCCGTGGTCGTGCTCCTCGGCCGCGGTGACCCGTACGGCGAGAACAAGAATCACGAGCAGAGTATAAAGCGTCTTATTCACCGTATTACCTCCAGAGGAAGGCGTCAGATTCGCCCTTTACCGGTCCGACCCTACATCGGCTTCGACATCGGGCTGCTCTTCATCCTGTTTTTTCTCAGGTGAGTCCGAGTCGGGTTTCGATTTGGATTTCGCCGCTTTGGATTTGCCTTTGCGCTTCGCGCCCGATTTTTTGGGCGCGGACGTCCCGGCAGGCTTCCCGCCGGATAGCGGTTCCTTTTCGCCGCGTACGAGGTCTTCGTAGGTTTCACGCTTGCGGACGACTGTGAACTCGCCGCCTTCGACGAGTACCTCGGCCGGCCTTGGGTGCGCGTTGTAGTTCGACGACATGGAAAAGGCATATGCTCCGGCGGAAAAGACGGCGATGAGGTCGCCGCGTTTCTGAGGCGGCAGTTCGCGCTCGATCGCGAAAACGTCGGCGCTCTCGCAGATCGGACCGGCGACGTCAACGGGGATTACCGCGCCTTTTTCCGGACTGGTGAACGCGGCCTTCACGGGCCAGATTTTGTGATACGCCCCGTAAAGCGAGGGGCGGATCAGCGCGTTCATCCCCGCATCCATCAGTGCGAAGTTTTTCGCGCCCGTCGACTTCACGTACTGCACCCGCGAGACGAGAATGCCGGCGTTCCCCATGATGAACCGGCCCGGCTCCAGCACGAGCTTCACGTCGAGCTTTTTTACGGCCGGGATAATGACTTTCGCGAACGCGCCGATATCCTTGGCCTCGTCTCCGCGGTAGAAGATGCCGAAACCTCCGCCCAGGTTCAGGGTCTTTATTTTAATCTCGTCGAACGTCAGGTCCTGGGCAAACCCGATTACTTTCCCGATCGCCTGCTCGTAAGGCTCGATATCGGTTATCTGGCTTCCGATATGCATGTGCAGGCCGACGATGTCGATCCCCTCGTCTTGGTAATGACTGGTAATGATGTGACGCGCACGGTGCATGTCGACGCCGAACTTGTTCTCGGATTTGCCGGTGGTGATATACTTGTGGGTATGCGGGTCGACGTCGGGATTCACTCTGAGCGCGACGGCGGCGGTCGTATTCTTTTTGCGGGCGAGCCTTGCGATATTCTTCAGCTCGTCTTCGCTTTCGACGTCGAAGAGGAAAATACCGGCGTCCAGCGCCTCGTTGATCTCCTGGTCGGTCTTCGCGACGCCCGCGAAAGTGATCCTGGCCGGGTCGCCTCCCGCGCGGAGTACGCGGAGAATCTCGCCGCCCGAGACGACGTCGAACCCGGCACCCGCGTCGGCGAGCTTCTTCAGCACGCTGAGGTTGCCGTTTGCCTTCACGGAATAGCAGATGAGGGGGTCCACCTCGGCGAAGGCGTCCACGACTTTCCGGTAGTGCTCGAGGAACGTGCGCGTAGAGTAAATGTAGACCGGCGTCCCGACTTTCTTCACTATGTCGGGGACAGGCACGTCCTCGGCAAAGAGCGTTCCGTCGCGATAGCCGAAATAATCCATTGCCCCGCCTTAAATCAGGTGAGGAAGTCCAGGAAGATCATTGCGCGGTCGAACTCGTCCCCGATTTCCTGGAAAAGGCCCCCAAGTTCGGTGTGAGGTATATTCAAGGCGCGCCAGGCGTCGCGGTCGGCAAGCGGAATCTTGTTGTCGCCGCCCGTGCCGAGCCTTATCGCCCGTGCAAGAATGTCGGCGAAGTGAATAACCGCGGCGAACCTGGTATTATCACCGGCGCGCTTCGGGTCATGGTGATACTGGACGGCCGCGACGATGTGGGGCGCAAGGTCCCACCTCTTGAACAGCCAGCCGCCTATCCTCGCGTGATTCAGCCCGAGAAGCGCCATCTCCGCGTCGAGGAAGAGTATATTGCGCGCCTTCACCGTCTGAAGTATCTTTAAGAAAACAGCGTTGAGGTGCTGGTCGAGGATGACCTTTCCAATGTCGTGAAGAAGTCCGGCAACGAAAAACTCCTCCGTCTCCTTGACGCCCATCCGCCTGGCAAGTGCCCGGGACGCCGCGCCCGCGCCTATCGAGTGTTTCCAGAATTCCTCGCGGTCGAACTCGGCCTGCTTCCCGGCCTTGGCGAACATGTCGAAAATCGTGGACGAGAGCACGATGGACTTGACCGCGTTGAAGCCCAGGATGACGATAGCATGCGAGACGACGCTGATGCGGCTCGAGAGCCCGTAGAAAGACGAGTTCACAATACGCAGGATTCTGGAAGTGCTCGCGGGGTCATCCGTAATGATGGCGCCGAGCTGGTCGGCGGACGCGTTCGGGTCGCCGGCTATCTTGTTCATCTTGTCGAGAATCTTCGGCAGAGTCGGAAGGCCGCGTATCTTCTCGACAATACGTTTCAGCTTTGCGTCATCTATCTCGTTTCCCAATTCGGTCCTCTGGTTTAGTGGTTAGTGGTTAGTCGTTAGTAGTTAGTGTTTTTTCTTTACTAAAGACTAACTACTAACCACCAACTACCAACAACTAAGTGTATTTCTTTACCATGAAGTTGTATGCGGCAGCCTTTATCTTCAGCATCAGGTCGTCGCGAATCACGTCGCTGAAAACGGAATCAAGCTCGGCGCGAATCTCGGCGTCGTTTCGTTTGGGCGCTGCGTCCTCGGCCTCAACATGGAGCGCCTGCACCCCGCGGTTGCGGAGACGCTCTATCCAGGCACCGGTAAGCTCCGTACCTGCCTTGACGAGCAGGTTGCCGCGCGCATCCGTCACCGGTTTCGCGGTAACCATTCCCGCTTCTGCGTTATCGATTGAAATCTGTTTCATTCAGTCGCCTTATTCCAGGAACGCGGCGAGCAAGCTCGCCGGCTAATTATA
>SOJX01000104.1 GCA_004376375.1 Planctomycetota bacterium | reverse complement strand
ATTCAGTTATTCAGTTATTCAGTTATTCAGTTATTCAGTTATTCAGTTATTCGGTCACTCGGTCAATATATAATTTATTATAAAATTATAAGTATATGACCAAAAGACCGATAGACCGTTGGACCGAAGAACCGAAGAACCAAAGAACTGAAGAACCGAAGAACCGAAGAACCGAAGAACCGAGGGACCGGGAGACCGAAGGACCAAAGGACTTCTTATGGCCCTTGACCGTGACTTATCAAGACCTTTCGGCGAGGTAAAAATCACCGTCCAGCCGGGCGAAGGCGGCGAGCGCATCGACCGCTACCTCGCCGGCCGCATTCCGTGGCGCAGCCGCTCCCACCTCAAGCGCGAGCTCAAGATGGGCCGCGTCACCATCGGCGGCAAGCCCGCGCGGCCCTCGACGAAGGTTTCCGAAGGCGATGTAATCATACTCGTCCCCTACGAGCCCACCTACGAGGGACAGGACCCGGCTTCCGTCAAGCTCGGCGTCATATGGGAGGACGACGACTTCCTGTGTCTGGACAAGCTGCCGGGGCAGATCGTCCATCCCGTCGGCATCCACCAGTACGACACGATCATAAACGCGCTGGCGCTGCGCTACCGCGACGACGAGAACGTAAGCCCGAGGCTTGTCCACCGCCTGGACCGCGACACATCGGGCGTGCTCCTTATCGCGAAGTCCTACGAGATGCGCTCGGCCGTCCAGAGCCAGTTCGAAAAGATATCCGGACGCACGCACGATTTCTGGGCAGATAAAGAATATGCCGTCGTCGTCCACGGAGTAATGGAGCACGACAGCGGCGAGATAGACCTGCCGCTCGGATACGCCGACGACCCGAATCTGAAAATAAGGCAGGGAGTTCGCCGCGACGGGAAAGGCGCGCCCGCGAAAACTCTTTACGAGGTTGTGGAGCGCTTTGACAAATTCACCAACTTGCGCGCGAAAATCGTAACCGGGCGGACCCACCAGATCCGCGTCCACATGGCCGAAACAGGGCACCCGGTGGTCTGCGACTCTATCTACGGGCGCGAAAGCAGCCTGAAACGTTCGGACCTGATGCAGGACGGCGGCGAAGAAACCGTTATCGAGCGCCAGGCGCTGCACGCGGAAAAACTCATCTTCAGGCACCCGCGCACCGATAAGCTGGTAGCGCTCAGCGCCCCTCTCCCCGAAGACATGGCCCGTCTTCTCGACTTCCTGCGCATAGCAGAGACAAGGGAATAAGGAAACAAGGAAACAAGGGATAAGAAGTACCAAGTACCAAGTACCGAGTACCGAGTAACAAATAAGAGAACAAGGAAACAAGTTTGCGGCCGTGCCTGCGTGAGCGAGCCCACGCCGGCTAATTATTCTTTCATAATTCATAATTTTGAATTCATAATTTCCCTGAAGTGGAATCTCCTTGACAACAAAAGAAACGCATGTTAGCATAATTCCTCTATAAACGTGGCTCAACCGGCATTCGGACAGGGAGTCGGTATGAAAGAATCGGAGTTGCTTGAGCGCCTGAAAAAGGCCAAAGTCATCAACGACGACCAGTTAAAGAAGGCGATTGAGCTCAAGAAAAACATCGGCGGCAACGCCCGAATCGCGGATATCCTCGTCAAGCTCGGTTACGTCAAACGGTCGGACCTCAATAATATACTGACCGAAGAAAGCCGGGAATACCTGCCTCCGATAGATATCACCAACCACGTAATCGACCTCGAATCGATGGCTAAAATCCCGAAAGAGTTCATCGAGGAGCATCGCTGCGTCGTTTTCGAGTCGGGCAAGGGCAAGGTGCTTCTCGCGCTTGCCAACCCGGAGGATTTCGACGCCATCGAGGACGTCAAGTTCCTCACCGGCAAGGTCATCGAGGCCGGTTTTGCCCCGGCCGAGGGCCTGGATAGGCTGATACTCGAATACTATAAAAAGCCCGAGCAGGAGCGCGCAGCCGTGCGGGTGGGCGGTGACGTGCTGTTCCGCGCCGACCCGGCGCTGATCACGCGCGCGCTTGCCCTTTTATTAATCCGGCGCGGAATCATCTCAAAGACTGACCTTGAAAACGAACTGGAACGCCAGAGCCCGAAGTAAACCACACCCTTCGAAAAACCCCGCGGGGAACGCCTGATGGGAGTAGTCAAGCAGAAGGAGCTCGCCGACCGTATCGCCGCGGACGAAAAAAGCGTTTCATCCGAGCAGGTCAACCGCATCCTGAGAAGCGCGTTCTCCATGATTCGCATGGAGCTGCTCGAGGGCGAGCGCATACACCTGCCCGAGTTCGCCTCCATCCAGATTACGGAAGAAAAGGCCCGGATCGTGACCGACGCGGAGACGGGCCACAGGATTGTCCGCCCGGCAACCAAAGCGATAAAATTCAAACCAGTTGACGGGTTCGCGAGCTCGGTCGAGAAGCTGAAGCTCGCCGCCATACTCCTTGCCGTGCCGAAGAACGACCCGTTCGCGCGCATCATCGAGTTCCATTTCTCCCGCGTCAACTGGAAAGTCACGATAGTCGAAAGCGTCGCCGGCATAAGAAAAACCCTCGACAGGGGCGGCGCCTACCTGATAATCCTGGACGCCAATCTCAAAGGCTCGGACGAGCTCATCGAGGAGATAAAGTGCAACAAGGCCACCAATTCGGTCCCGCTTATCGCGCTTTACCCCAAGGGCACCGACGCCAACCACACGGATACGTACCGCGTCTGCGCGGACGAGTGCCTCGTCGAGCCCTTCGAGATCTATAACCTGCTCATGCTCGCCGAGAGCGAGCTGGCCCGCGCCAGCGAGGAGGAAGTCTTCTTCGAGCACCAGGTATCCTGCCAGGTCTCAACGAAGGAAGAACACCTGGAACACCTTTTCAAATCGGCTGAAAACCTCTTCGGCCAGAGCCGGCTGGACGAGGAAGGCAGGATCGCGCTGATGGCTGCGTTCCGCGAGGCAATCGGCAACGCCACGCACCACGGGAACAAGCTCAGTCCCGAAAAACAGGTCACCGTGAATTACCTGCTCGACTCAAACAGGGCGACGGTCGTCGTCACGGACGAGGGCGAAGGGTTCGACCACCAGATGTATATCACGAAGAGCGCGACCGGCGACCCGATAAGCGTCGCCCGCAAACGGCATGATGAAGACAGGCTTGGCGGCCTCGGCATCATGCTGATGATAAGGACCTGCGACGGCCTCGCCTACAACGACCTCGGAAACCAGATAACGCTGACGAAGAAACTCCCGCCGAAGGAAGAATAGCAGGCGTGCCGGCGTGCTGGTGTGCTGGTGTGCTGAAGTGCTGAAGTGCTGAGGTTAAGAAGTTATGAAGTTAGCGGCCTAATTATTTTTCATAATTCAAAATTTTGAATTCACAATTTCCCTTATCCCGTATCCCCTGTCCCTTATCCCTTCTTCTATTTGGCGTCGAGTTCGGCGAGGATACTGACGCGGCGCATGACGGAGTTCACGCCGATAAGGTTTTCGAGCATGATGGGTTTGTCGCCGGCCGAGGTGTAGACGACGAGCCGCCCGGAGCGCAGAAGCACGTACGAAAGGACGTCGGGGATCTCTTTCTCGACCCGGAGCCTCGGGGCCTTGTACACGGTCGTTTTTCCGGCGACGCCGTGGTGGTGAATAAGCTCGGACGGGCGGATAATCCAGTAGTCAAAGAGCGCATTCAGGTATGCGGCGAGGTTAATGATGACAAGCAGGCCGAACCACACGAAGTAGAACCTGTTGCTCATCTCCGGGCCGATGGCCCTGAAAAAGCCGCCGACCTTCTGCCAGAACGTGCCGGTGCTGGCGTTGATGAAAATCGCGAGCGCGAGAAGGCAGGCGATGAAAATCGCGAGTATAACGGTCCGCTTGCTTGTAAACTGCACGAAAAGGGTGAGAAGGTTCGCGAAGAAGACCAGGGTAAATATAAGGCCGATCGCCGCGTTCTTGTTGCCCTCGTCTCCTATTCCCTCGATGCCGAACGGCTTGAACGAAGCCATTATGCCGAAGACGAGCGCCATGAGCGTAACGGGCCACAAAAGAAGGATCGTGGGCATGGGCCGCACGAGCACTTCCCTCATTACCGGTTCGGCCTTGGGCGCCGCGGGTGGCGTCGGCGTACTGTTAGTCTTTTCAGGAGCTTTTTCATCCATTCTGCACCTCGGGAAAAACGTCGAAAGTCGAACGTCAAACGTCAAACGTCATTCGATTACAGATTTCAGATTTCGGATTCAGATAAATCCGCAATCCGAAATCTGAAATCCGAAATCCGAAATCCGAAATCGAAATGACCTGTGACTTTGTCAAAGCCTAACACGGAGGAATGTCCAAGTCAACAATGTTTATTACGGGTAGGTCTGTAGGTCTGTAGGTCTGTAGGTCTGTAGGTCTGTAGGTCTGTAGGTCTGTAGAAAAGTAAGTAAATAGGAATCTGCTAACCTATGAACCTACGAACCTACGAACCTACGAACCTTATCCGGCCTCGTAGTTGGAGACTGATATGGAGATTTTGAAGTCGCCATTGTCGCTGGTCGAAACGGTTGCGGTACCGCCGAGGACCTCTGCCACCTTTTTCACCAGCGGCAGACCCAGCCCGCAGTGAAGCCCCGCGTCGGTTCTGGCGACGTCGCTGCGCCAGAACCGCTTGAACACATGCTCGGCCTGCTCCCGGTCGATTTTACTGCTGCTGTTGCTGACGGAGATATCCGCTTTGCCGTTGCCCGAGGCAACTTCAATCCTGATATCGCCCCCCTCGTCGGCGTAGGAGACCGCGTTTTCCAGAATATTGCGGACTACGATGCGAAGCAGCGACGCGTCCGTCGTCACACGGACCGGCTCTCCTGATTCCCAGTGTACTTTCAGTTTCTTTGTATCAGCCGATTCGGCAAGCGTTTTCCATTCAGAATCAATTAATTCATTCAACGCGACGTCTTCGGGCTTGATCTCCACCTGACCGCTCTCGAGGCGCGCAAGAGACAGAAGCTTCTCGACCATGTCCTGCATCTGCGTCGTGATCTCGAGGCTGTCGTCGATAGCTTCCTGATACTCGCCGACCTCGCGCTCTTTCCCGAGAGTTATTTCCATCGTCGAGCGGAGCCCCGCGATCGGGTTTCTGAGCTCATGGGCCACATCCGCGCTGAAGGAGCGCTCCCGCTGGAACGCGGCCTCGAGCCGTGAGAGAAGATCGTTGAGGCGGTCCCGCACCGGTATGATCTCGCTCGGCGCTTTCGCAAGCTCGATCCTTTTGGAAAGGTCTTCGTCGCCGACCTGGCTGATCTGGGTCGCCAGGCGGTCCAGCGGCTTCATTGAACGGCGAACCACAAACCAGAGAACGCCGGCGAGGATAATAACCGCTAAAATTCCCGTAACAAGTATCTGCGTAAAGAGGTCTCCGAGAATCGCATCAATCGGCCCCGTATCCCGGCCAAGCATAAGCGTCATTGGTTTCATTCTACTTCTGGCGCGTTCGATTTTGCGCTCTTTCTTGAGCTTCTTTCTGAGCTTCTTCGCCTTATCTTTTTCATCATCGTCATCATCGTATTCGTATTTGTCTTCGTCATAGTCTATATCAAACCGGGGGTTATATGTATATCCTACCGCCCTGCCCCTGCGCCCTTCCGGAAGGTCGACCCAGCTGAAAGCCGGCTCTTCGTCGGTGCCTCCAAACTGATTCAGGTCCGAGGCTCCTAGAGACGGCGAGCGGTACAGCAACTTGTCCCCATCCAGCCAGAACTGCAGGTATCCCTCGGCCCCGGCTTCGAACTCCCGCATGTCCATCTCTTTGAATTCGAGGTCGAGGTCGCCGTCATCATCGTACTCAATCGTCGACGCAAGCAGGCGGGCCTTCTCGAGGAGCGAATTATCGAACCTGTTCAGCAGCTTGATTCTTGTGGATACATACAGCGCTACAACCATCACCGTAAACACGACGACGGTTGCGGCCGTTGTGGCAATCACGAGTATGTTCCGAAGTGAGCGCATCAGTCCTTTTCCTCGAGAACGTAACCCTCTCCACGCCTTGTATGAATCAGGCGGGAAAGGCCGCCGTCCTCAAGTTTCCTGCGTAACGCATTGATATACACGTCGACCACGTTGCTGTACGCCTCAGCGGCGCTGTCGTATATATTCTCCCAGATATTGGTTCTTGAAACGACATTACCGGCATTCAGAGCCATGAATTCCAGGATTGCATATTCGCGGGCGGTTAAATCCAGCGGCTTCCCCGCCCTTTTCGCGATTCGCTTATTGGAATCTATCTCCAGATCGGCAACGGTTATGAGGGGAGACTTTTTCTCGTAATTGCGCCTGACAAGCGCGCGGACTCTGGCCAGAAGCTCTTCGAACGCGAACGGCTTGACAAGGTAGTCGTCCGCGCCCAGGTCCAGTCCCTTCAATTTGTCGTCCAGCGTATCTTTCGCGGTCAGTATAAGAACGTGTACGGGATTCTCCTTCTTGCGGAGCTTCTTGAGAATCGTCAGGCCGTCGACGTTCGGCAGCATAAGGTCGAGAATTATTACGTCATACTTTCCCGTCAGCGCGAACCACAGTCCTTCTTCACCGTCACCGGTACTGTCCACGGTATAGCCTGCCTCGCGAAGCCCCTTTGTCACGGACTTGAGTAAAGGCTTGTAATCTTCGATAAACAGGATTGCCATGTTACCCCGTCGGAAAAAAGGGGCCGATAGCTTCGACCGGTAACAGGTCATATACTGACCGGCCCCTGGGACGATTCGATTATTATTTATTATATCTGCGATTTCAAGCAATTACTTAACCCTAGTTATCGTCGTCGTCTTCATCTTCCTCGTCATCATCGTCGTCATCGTCGCCTTCTTCGTCCTCATCATCAGCCTCGTCGTCAACCTCTATTTCGATGACTTTGCCGGCTGGTGTGATCAATATCTCATATTCCTTGTCACCCAGCTTGCCTTCCAGCTCATAGAAAACGCCCTTCTTGGTTTTTTCCTTTTCAGCCTTGGTCAGCTCGATGCCGGGCACGGCTTTCTTCGCGGCAGCAATCACCTTCTTGGGCACGTCGGACAACGCGACTTCGACCTCAATCGAAAGTACTTCGCCGTCCGATGAGATGCTCAGATCGTATGCTTTCTTCTTTGCCGTACCCCCGACTTCATAAATAACGCCGTCATCCGTGGTTTCCTTCTCAGCCTTTGTCAGGACGATGCCTTTGACCGCTTTCTTCGCCGCGGCAATTACGACTTCGGGTACTTCCGAGAGGGCAATTTCTTCCTCTTCCGCGGTCACCGCGGGAATAAACCATACTCCTGCAACCAGAAGTAAAACCACAAGAAAAATAGTATGGTGCTTCATGACGCGTCTCCTTTTACCCTTCCCCTTACCGTTTTGCCACACCACTTTGATGTGTTTTATTCATTTGCTCTCCTCACGTACCAATTATACTATCCGAACATTAAGATAAGATTAAAACGGCGAAGTTTTTAAAAAAGACCTGTTGGGCCCGTAGAGGCATGAAATAGGCCGTTTCCCCGCCTTTTTGTTCCCTCAATACACGCGCAGCAAGCTGCGCGGTTAAATATACATTCTTATTCCCCTCTTCCCCTCTTCCCTTCTTCCCCTCTTCCCCTTCACCACGCCTTCCGGCCCTGCATTTCCCGTACGATTCGGCCGATATATTAATTAAGCGGCTCATCGCCCGACCCCGCCACCGGAGCCGCCGCCGGCTGCTCAATAGTCCCGCTTCCCGTCAGGAAAAGCTCTTGAACATGCCGCCGCGTGCGGATATACTAGAATGCCGATTCCGGCAGGGAAAGTGTCTATCAAGTGACGGGCCCTAAAGTATGAACGATGCCCCGAAGAAAAAAAAGGTAACGAAAAAGCTGACTCCGAAGATGATCCAGGAGCGCATCCAGAAGTCGGTTGCCAAGGGTTTCCAGTATATCCTGACCTCCGATGCGCTCGGCAAGCGGATCGAAGAAAAGCTTATGGAGACCATAGGCGGAGGCGTTATTACCGCCTCTTCCGGCGTTGACCAGGCTGCGCTCGCCGAAACCGTCAACAAGGAAATCGGGGGCGCGATAGAAGAGCTTCTGTCCTCTCCCCGGCTGAAGGAATCGGTCAGTGGTTTCATCGCCGAACATGGAGAGAGGGAACCCGAGATATCGCCGGCCGTCCTCGAGCCGCTCATAAAAGCCAGCTTCCAGGAAGCCATCCAATCCGAAGCAATGATGACGGTTATAATTCCCATTATCGAACACCAGGTCGCTTCCTACGTCACAGACCAGATCCGCGTCGACGATATCAACTCGCTCGTCCAGTTCCTCGCGCCCGCCGTTCATGAAAAAGTCATACAGGTGCTCAACCTCGAGGAAGCGCGCAACGAGATAACGCAGATCAAAGCCGAAGTAGAGGAAAAACTCTCCGACATCCTGCGTGGAAAAGATGTCACCGCCCAGATGCTCGACCAGCTCCAGCAGCGGATGCAGGACTCCGATATACTGCAGGCCACGATTGCGGACCTGGCCGACATGATCGAGAAGCGGGCTGACTCTATTTCGAGCCAGTTCGAAACCCTGCGCGCCGCCACCGACGAAATCCTCACCAAGGGCCAGCAGATAGACGAAACGCTGGAGAAAGTCCACCAGCTGGACACGGGCATCGGAGACAAGCAGGAGGAGATCGCGGCCGCGCTCTCGACCCTCCACTCTATGAGGGAAGAGTTTGAAACGCGCGAAAAAACCTGGCAGGACATGCGCGGCAACGCGCAGCAGATACTCCAGCATGTTGAGGCGCAGCTTCGCGAACACGCGCAGGCGATGGCGAGCATCGACACGGCGCGCGACGAAATGGACGCCCGCCAGGACGACGCGAAGGAACTCCTGAACGAGGTCGCGGTTATACGCGACGACGTTGTCTCCAAAATGGAGGGTATAGACAAGGTCATTTCCGAGCTGATGAAGCTCCGCAAGGATATCTCAAAGAAATCCCGCGAGGCCGAAACGGTCTACCAGGAATTCGCCGACAGCAGGAACGAAATGGTTGCCGGGCTCGACGAAGTGCACACCGCCGTCGAACTGCTGAACGCTATCGGAGAGAGGGTCAAAGCCGCCGGCCGGGATCCGGAAGCCACGGCCGACGAGATGCTCGACCAGGCGGAAAAAGGCAAGGCCGGGGCAGACGTAATCGAGACTCTGATCTCGTTTCGGGAAGCCGCCGCGGCGGGAGAAACCCTTTCCTCGGGCGCGGTCGAAAACGCAGCAAAACTCGCCGAAGAAATCGAGAACAAACACGCGGAAGTGGAAAAGCACCTCGCTCAGATAGACGAGCTTCGCAAAAAAACGCTGGGAGACCAGGAAAAAATCCGGGACGATGCGGCCTTCATCTCGAAACTGCATGAAGACCTTGAAAAACGCTCCGGCGAAGTCCGCAATGCCATTGAAGACTTCGCCTCCGAGAAAGCTGAACTGCGCAAACTCGTCGACACTCTGTTCTCCCGCGTCACCGGCGTACGCGAGCAGATAAAAAACGACGTAATCGACGAAATCGGCACATCTTCATTCGCCGCCCCGTCCGATAACCTTACACCCGAGCAGATGGACCAGGTCATCCGGGCCGTGCTCGAATCGGTTACCGTAACCTTCGGCAAGGTTGAACGCGCGCTCCAGGCGAAAATCGCCAAGTCAACCGCCGAAACACGCGAGGAAATCCGCAACTCCGTTGAGGCGCTCCCGCATTCCGAGAGTATGAGAACACGAATCATGGCCGCGATGAAAACCTTCGCCCTTGAGGGCGGCGCAGGCGGTAGTGACGTGGACGTCGAGTCGCTGCAGATCCGGGTTACCGACAGCGTCCTGAAGGAACTCGGCAATATAGGCCCACAGGAACCGGTCGACAAGGAATCGCTGAAAGCGGAGATAATGGCCGAACTCGAGCGCTCCCGTGCCGTTGCAGGCGGTTTGCAGGAAATGGACCCGATGAAGCTGGAGTTGACGGTAAAAGAACTGGTCAGAAAGCTCGTAAAGGCATACCACGAAGACATGGCCGAGCGGCTGGTCGATATTATCGACAAGAGGGTAATGAACCGCCTGAAAATCCCGAACCCGGAAGCCATCCGGTCCATGGTCCAGGAAAACGTCCACGGGTTCATGTTGGCGCAGGACGCTCTCTCGACCGTGCAGAGTCCTTCCGCCGGCAGCCCGGAAATAGAAGACAAAATTCAGGAAATAGTAAGGCAGCAATTCCAGATGATCTCCGACTACCTGGAAAAGGAAACCATCCCGCGGGTCGTAAACGAAATGCTATCGAAGATGCAGAAGCCCAAGTAGGCGATTGCGGATTGCGGATTTCTTCCAATCCGAAATCCGAAATCTGAAATCCGCAATCCGAATGACGCTTGACGCTTTTTGACTTGGATTTTAAATGGGCGGGTCCGAACATCCCAACGCAAACGGAGAGGTCCGCGGAACCACGGTCCGCATCGGACAGGGCGAGATTTCAATCCTGGAGGCCGAGAACCTGACCACTTTCTCCGTTTCGGGAGAATACAGCACAAGCCTTTTCCAGGAACTCCTTCGCCAGCTCCCCGCGGAGCAGAGCGCCGTCGGTCTCGAGATCCGCCGGCTCAAGGGCATCAATGCTTCAGTCATCGGGTTTATTGAAAAGGCGGCGCGCCGCATGAAGGATCGCGGCGGCATGCTCATCCTTCTGGACCCGCACGAAAAACTCCTCGACATACTCACCCTGACCGGCAAGCTGGACGATTTCCCCATCGCCTCCTCGCCCGAGGATGCGGTAAACATCGTCTCCGCGAAGTTGAGGCAGAAATGCAAGGCTGAAGGGCTGCACACGGACGAGGAGCGCCGTCTCGCCCGCGAAATCGTGCACTTCAAGCGGGACATGAAGGAAACGGAGCGTTACAAAAAAACCGTCGAGACTGCCGAGCGGCGCGCAAAAATGCTTCTGCCCAGGAAGATGCCCACGCACAACCGCTACGATTTCGGCAGCTTTTTCAACCCCTGCGACCGCGTTGGCGGCGACCTTTACGGCTGGATTCCCATTGACGAAAACCACGTAGGCCTTTTTATCGCCGACGTTTCCGGGCACGACGTTATCGCCTACGCCTACCTGGGGATGCTTTTCACCGCGCTGAGGATCCGCGCTCACGGCAGGCTTTCGCCCGCGGATGTACTGAGGCAGGTCAATGCCGACCTCGCGCCGTACGTGGAGCGCACCCTGTTCATTACCGTGATTTACTCCATACTCGACTACCCGGAGAACCGCCTGACATTCGCCCGCGCAGGACACGGGTTGCCGATTCTCGTGCGTGCCGCCTCCGGCGAGAGGCCGCGCGAAATCGAGGCGCCCGGGCTTGCGCTCGGCGTTACGACCGGCAGACAGTATGATAGCGCCATTCAGGACGTGGGGATTGACCTTTATTCCGGCGACTTCGTTCTCTTCTACACGGACGGACTCATTGAAGCCAAAAACGAGATGGACCACGAGTTCTCAATAGACCGCCTTACTACCGAGCTCGATACCGGGGAAAGGCTGCCGGCCGCCGACGTTGTAAACATGCTGGCGAAGGAACTCCAGAAATTCAGGGGCTCGCGGGACCAGGAGGACGATATCACAATCTTCGCAACGCGAAGAAATGCTTGAACCGGTTTTTCGGTTATTCGGTTATTCAGTTTTTCGGTTAAATAAAAAAGGGCGGACAGGAATGTCCGCCCTTAATAATTAATAATATGACGTTTGACGTTTGACGTTCGACGTTTGACGCTTCTGCTACTGCCTCAACTGAATCACCACTTTAACCGGCTGATTCAGCATGGTCAACATCGGGTATGCCAGAAGCGGATTGGGAGCGTTTACGAACACGCTGAAATCCGCGCCCCACAGCTCGTTCGAACCCCTGCACACGAAAAATGCAATCGGGTTCTCCTTTGAAAGGTCGATGTCGATCGGCGTTGTGCCGATGGCAAGCGTGCCGATGTTCGTATTCAAATTCAGGTTGAAGACGTCAAAACTCGAAGCGCCGCTGTTGGTGACGTAGGCGTAAACGCCGCTTGTGGTGCTGGCGCTTATAAGCGTAATGATTCCGACCGGGTTCGGGTCCGTGCTCTGAACGAACGGGAGCACGGGCGGCGTGCCCGTGCTGATGAAATCGGAAAGGTTGAAGCGCGTAATCCCTCCCGTGCCGGCCACGGTATCCTGGTCGAGCGCGATTATCGCATGGTCGACGATGCTCGGCGCGGTTCCTTCCCGGCGGAAGGCGATCTCGCGCGGCCCCTGCCCCGCCGTGGACATGTCCACCACTCCGACGATGCTTGTTGCCGCGACGTTAATCACCGTGACATCGTTTGTACCGTCGTTGGAGACGAGGATATGAGTGCCGTCCGGGGAAAACGTCAGGTTCGTCGGGTTCGTGCCCGCCGGCAGCTCGACGTAGCTCAGGCTGAAACTGCTGGTAGTGTCGTCGAGAGTGTTGTTCTGTACCAGGCTCGCCACGTCACTCAGGATGCTGATGTCAATTATCACGACCGCGTCGTTCAGAAGCTCGGTCGGTGGCGGAAGGTTTACGATCGGACAGTCAACCGCCATGGCAACCTTCGTGCCGTCCGGCGACATGACGAGGTCGGACACGCCTATCGAAAGACCGTACGAATTCGCATCGTCGATAAGGGCCTGCGTACCGGCGTCGGCGATGTCCGCGATCTTTACAACCACGGGGAAAACTATGTCGGCGGTCTCACCGGCCCGGGACAGCAGGTCTTTCGGCAGATCGACAATCGGGCTAAGCGCGACGGCCTGCTGCGTAATATCCAGCGCCAGAATAAAAAGCCCGTCCGGCGTTATCCGGAACGTGTCGATGTTGAAACTGTTGCCGAAGACGATATCGTCGGGCGTGAAGCGCGGATAGTGCGTCCCGGTAAAGACGAGCGTATCGTTTATGTCGTTGCCGCCGCTGGCGTAGAACCGGGTAATCGAGTTTGTGCCCTCGTTGAGAACACCTCCGAGCCTGAACACGGAAACTCGCATCTCCCGGCTCGGCTTTCCGTCTTCCGCACGGTAAACCTGGATATCCGCGGCGTCGTTGGCGACCATGGCCGCGGGCATCAGCGCCAGTATTACAGTAAAGTTGCCTTTGTGTTCACAAAGAAGGACGGGTGCCTCGTACTGGTATGTGCCGGTTTTGTTGTCGAAGAAGCGGTCTATAAACACCTGGGGATTCATCCCGAAATTATGGCCGAGGAGGAGAAACGGCTGGCCCGTTATCAGGTCGGCGCCGACCTTGTTGAACAGGTTGTCGGCAATCAGCTTCAGCGCGGACGTCGCCAGCCGCAGCGGCTCGTTCTGAACGTCCACGACGGCCGCGACCTCCGCAGGCGGGTTGAGCGGGTCGATCACCATGATGATGCTCGCATCGCCCGTGATTAAGCCTTCCACGAGCCGCTTGAAAGGCGAGTCAGTGCAGCTCGGTATCAGCATCAGCGTGCTGAGCAGAAGTATCGCGATAATCGCGCCGGGTTTGAGCTTGTTTCGCATTGAAGAACTCCTCATGCCTGTTTACCGGAAAACAGGCGGATAGCGGCGTAAGTTGATTGTATTTGTTAATAATACCCGGAAAAGGCTGATATGTCAAGGCAGGAAAAAAGTGTCGTGCGTCGTGCGTCGAGAGTCATATTTTATTTATGGATGGCAGGAATTCCTGTCTCCCCGTTTAGCGGGCGAGCTTGATCGCCGCGTTTTTCCCGCAAAACGCGCGCTGCAAGCAGCGCCGCTAAACAGAACATTGATAATGCAGTTATCAATAACCGCCGCGCCGTTGGCATACATACCTATGGCAAAATATTAGTAATCTCTAAAATGCAATAAATATTTAAGTATGCCCCCGGAATTCCTCGCCCCGGAATTCCTGCCCTATTTATTCGGAGCAAAGAGTGCTACTCTTGAAGGTTTTTTAACAGGTTTCCAATCATTTTGTCACGTATCCTGTTCATCTCGATGAAAGCTTTCTTGTAGTCCGATCTGTAATCTTTCATGATTTTCACGTGATCATAGCCAGCCTCTTTGTATGCTTTGTCTATATCTTCTTTCCTTATCATGAAGATTACTTCCATAGCGACATCGCAGGCCCTTAATGCCGGAAGCCTTTCTCCCAGAAGAAGACCGAAAAACCTTGGCTCATACAGCAGGACTTTAGATTTCAGAAAAGGGGTGAGATACTTGATAACTTTTGGATCAGAAGAATGCCCGAGGCTTCTGGCTGCACTGGCCCAGCCTCTTAACTCTTTCTCGTCCAGTTCCTGCGGTTTCTTCGTTAAACATTTCCTTTTGCCGATGATTATGCCTGAAAGTTTTTCGGCGACGTTAAGGTCTTCAGGCCAGTCATCGCAGTGCCTGTGTAACAGCCGAAGCACCCAGGGATCGCTACGCTTTTCGTAAATCTTAAGCAGCGGTTTGACGAAATCTGAATGCCATATTTTCGAGCCTCTCCCGTAAAGAGTACGGGCAATATCCGAATCCAGTTTTTCCAGCCCTTCCATGAAGAAGCGGATTACTTTCTCATCGCCCGGGTGATGCTCGTTGATAAACCTCATAGTGCCCTGGCGGTCCACGCAATTCTCCCTGACTCTAAGAGCGTCAAGCAGATCGTCAACGGTAACCGACCCGGCGACTTCCGGAATCTTGAAGTAAGCGTAAAGTATACAACTATGCTGCCACCTGAGTGGGTTCTTAAGTATATGTTTAAAACGTCTTTTCATTTTGGCAAATCCCTGCTCGTCGGGATAATGCCATTCGAACTCAAAAGAAGTACCTTTGCCGGGTGTTTTAATTTCAGTCCCGTTTTTCAGCTCAAGCCAGATATGTAAATCGGCTTTCACCAATAGCCCTTCCTTTGGAGGAAGGGCCAGTGCTGACCTATCGCTTATTTGCTGTGAGGCCCTGTACTTTCCCTTATTGATGATACGGTCGGCAGCTTTGTCCTGATCCCAGCAATGAGGAAAAAAGTCAAAAGTGCTACCTGTGCCCAGGTTGCCTGTCGTGACCTGTTTTCCTGTTTTCAGATTAAACCTTTTACTTCCTATCCAGTAACTTGCATGCTGGATATTGATCGGAGTTTCGCCCTTGTTTTCAAATTCAATCTGCAACCAGTTCTCGTCAGACAGGTTAGCTTTCTTTTTCACCAGCAGGCGGATGGTTAGTTGTCCGGCAGTCAGTACTTCTATTGTGTTTATGTTCTGCTCCTCAGAAAAGACCTGAGGGGCAATAAGCAGAATAATTATTATGGTAAATACGATTCGGGACATAATTATGCTCCAATTCGCAGTAAGGGTTATTCCGGGCGCATACTCGAATATAAAGTTGATTAATGCCGTTTAAATACCCAAGTTCGCAAGAATCGTCATTCCGGCGTTCCTCACCGCATTATCCGGCACGGGACCGGGTGCAGGCTATTTCTCAAGCTCTTTGAGCATCGCGGCCCATTCTTCTTTTGTGAAGCGGGCGCCGATCTGGGCGACGACTTTTGCGGCAAGGTGGGATGCAAAGTGGGCGGCCGTTACCGCGTCGGCGCCGTGAATATATTTGTAAAGGAAGCCGGCAGCGTAGGTGTCGCCCGCGCCGGTGGTGTCGACCGCTTCAATCCTGGTCGTGCTTATGCGGCTCAATTTCCCGTCCGCCATTACCAGCGACCCCTCTCCCCCGAGCTTTACGACGGTGACTTCGCGCCCGCCTGCGAGCTCCCTGATCGCCTCTTCGGGCTCCCTGCCCGTAAGCGCTTTCGCTTCGTCTTCGTTGACGAAAAGGATATCGACCTGCGGCAGCACGTCGTCGAAAACCTGCCTGAAATTATTAATCATTCCCGGCGCGCCCGCGTCAAAAACAATCTTCGCCCCGACCTCGCGCGCCTGCCGGCAGATATCCATCATCAGATCCCCGTGCCCGGCAAGATAACCAGACACGTAAACCCACCCGACGTTATCAAACAGGGCGCCTTCAAGATGAGAAGGCTCGAGACCCGCGGCCGCGCCGAGGCACGTAGCCATCGTCCGCTCACCGTCGGAAGTTATAAGGCAGAGACAGCTGCCGGTTATGGAATCTTTCACGCGCACGCATGCGTCATCGACGCCGGCCTCGCGTAATTCCTCGGCAAAGAACTCGCCGAGGTCGTCCTCGCCCAGCCCGCCTGCGAACCGCGTCGGCGTCCCGAGATGTGCAAGCGCGACAACGGTGTTTGCAATCGAGCCGCCCGCGGTCCGGCCCATAATCTGCACTTCCTTGAGCATGGCGGTAAACTGCTGCATATCCGCGTGCGCCTGGTCGCCCTTGTTCAGCCCGAGCGCCTTTGTCTTATCGTCGTCCACCATCGCCGTCAGGTCGCAGATCGGGTTTCCGATGCCGAGCAGAATCTTCATGAATCATCTCCAATTGTAGGGGCACAGCATGCGCGCAAGGTCTGCCCCTACATATTAACGCGCCGCAAGCGGCGCCGCTAAATATTTTAACCCCAATTTCAATTGCCTAATTCGATATCAACGAACCACCTCGGCCTCGAGGCACACCGTAAGCGCGGTACGTCCGCCGGCCGATGTAAGCGTGCTCCGGCCGGTGGCGGCGGGATTCACAAACTGCGTAATGCAATAAATCTTTCCCGTCCCGGCTTCAAGTTGTATTTCAAGCCGCTCCTGGGACACGCGCGGAAGCTCGACGATTCCGTTTTCCGTCGGAAGGCGCACCGGGGCGCCTGCGATGTCGTGCACGGAAATGACCACCTTCATAACAATCCGTTTGGATTTATCCGGCTGAGTGTGCGAGGCTTTCACGACCACGCCCTCGAACGTCTGCCGCACGACCGGGGCGGCCTTTGCCGGTCCGCCTCCCCCGGAAATTCTCTCATACGAAGCGAGATAAGGAACGGTCGAACCCGACTTCAGCGTTATCGACCCTGAAGCCACGGCTTCACTTTCCAGAGGGTTGCCGACGACCGCTTTGCCGTCTTTTCTTCCGGCAATGCGCAGGTTTTCGAGAATCGTTCGATCAATCCACGCCGCCGCGGCGGGTTTTGCCAGGTTATTCCCCTTGGCGTCGACGGGTTCAAAACCAACACCGGTGTCTTCAAAAAAGCCCGGCCTGTGCAGAATCAGTCGAAGCCGCAACCTTACCTTTTTTCTCCCGGTTTCGGAACTTTCCGATCCGGGCGTTACGGTAGCGGTCGAGACTTTCCGGGGCTCCTCACCCTCTCCCGGCCGGCCGGAAGGTTCTCCGGCGCTCGATTTCTCCAACGTCAACGCCGCGTTAATCAGCTTTACCGCCTGCGCCTGAAGATTGAAGATGAGAAGGTCGCGCTCGAGGCGCATCGCCCCGAGCCTGGAGGTCTTCGTCGGGTTGAGCCACCTGTAGGTTAAACGGAGCTTTTCCCGTATCTCTTTAACCTCTTTGACCGTATCGGCCTCGTTCCCAAACGAATCCCTTCCCCACTGCAGGAGGTCGAGCGCTTTTTCAAAGAAGTCGAGCGCCTGCCCATATTCCTCAGCCGCGAGATGGTCCCGCCCGCGGCCGGCAAGGCGCAGGAGCTCTTTACGCCGGCTGGAAGCGAGCTTGGGTTTTTCATCCTCCGTCTGGAACTCCGGGCCCTTGCCGGTCGTCTCACCGGTAATATAGAGCGCAAGGCGCAGGAATTTCGCGGCGTCCTTATGGTCGGGGTCATACGCGAGCGCGGCACGGAAGAAAGAAATCGCCTCCGGGTATTTAAACCGTGTAAACGGAACGTAGCCTTCCCCGAACTCCCGGTCCGCAAGGTAGCACAGAAGCCCCGGACGGTCAGACTCGGACTGTACGAGCTCGGATATTCTCGCCGTCACGGCCCGGGCGATAAATTCCCTCTTTGACATCCCGGAGTCGGCCGGCCTGTCGTAACGGTTCGTCGCGCCGCCGACTACCGCGGCTTCCTCCTTTTTGAGCCGCTCGATATCGTCGGCAAGCTCGTTCAAGGTGCGCTGGACGTCAAGAACGCGGACCCTCGCCTGTAGCCGCGCCTCTGATTCCTGAATGCGGCGGCGGGCCGCTTCAGCTTTCTTCTTCAGCGATTTTGAAATATTGGGGGACGCAACCGCCTTATCAAGCGCGCCCAGGGCGCCGCGCACATCCCCTTCGAGAAGCCTGCACCTGGCCTTGCGGTAAAGGGCGCTTGCGGTGTAGACGGGATCGGCCGCGGCAAGATCATACAGCCTTGACGCGCAGTCAAGATCGCCAACCACTTTTTCAAGGTATTGCGCCCGCTGGAAAAGACTGGAAGCGTTTTCGACCTCTTCAGCCGCCGCTGCGGGTGCGGCAAAGACAACCACCATTAGAATTATACGGATCAAAATACGCATATCAGGTTCCCCGGTCCCTCGGTCCCTTGGTCTATTGGTCCTTCGGTCTATAATATTATTTAATTAAAAATTATGACTAAAGGACCGAATGACCGAATGACCAAAAGACCGAATGACCTGATTACTTGGGTGGTTTTTTTTCTGAGCCGCCGGCGGGTGGTGACTTTTTCTTCGGTAACACCGTGACAATATCCCGCTCCATCGGCTCGGCCAACTTTTCGATAAACAGGCCCCTGGAATACCGGACAATCGTCTGGTCCACATTTATCGAGCCTATAAACCAGTACTCTCCGTCGCCTTTCGGGCGATAAATATAGAGCTTCGTGCCGATCCTGATACCGACCTCAGTGCCGATGGAAACGGCGACCTTATCTTCCTTAATATGTACGACAAAGCCTTCAGCGCTCGGGTCAAGACCTTCGTGAAGTTTCTTCGAAGTGTCGGGCTTCGACCGCTCAAGAGCGATTATCCTGAGGTCCATCACCTTCACTTTCTGCTCGAGGTCTTCGATCCGGCGGCGAAGCATGTAAATCGCCTTGGTAAGCTCGGCAATGCGTTTTGCGGCATCCTTGAGCGCTTTGCTTTTCTCCAGTACGTCCGCCTCATCCTTTTCTGCCTGCGCGTCTTCCGGATCGGTTGTATCTTTTTTTTCCGGTGGAGCCTCCTCATCGCGTATCCGCAGGTTGATTACCCGATGGTCCTCCTTTATCAGGTTGCTGCCCTTTTCGACAATACAATAACAGAGGGTCAACTCCTCGGCGGGGATCACTCTCTTCACGACAAGGTACGCGACTTCGGGCCCTTCATTAACCAGCAGCAGGCGGTCACGGACCTCGAAGGTTACGCCTTTATCGACCACGATCATGGCTATAGTTCCGCTTTCCATAACCATTGCCACGTGGCCGTGCCCCCTGAACCTGGCCGGCAGGCCTTCTTCCGGTTCCGCATCGGGCGCAGCCTCTTCCTTCTCACCCGGGGGAGGTTCCGGCCTGTCCGGGGTTTTTGCAGGACCGGGATCGGGCGCCGGAGCCGGCTCGCCTCCATACACCAGAAGCGCGGACAAACCGAACACGAGCGCAAATAAAATAATCGAAATGCGGCGCATATTTAATCTCCTTGAATCAGGCCCCGGCATCACCCGTCTTCAACGGTGCCGGCGGTGAATTACATATATGAATAGCCTAAACCCCGATTGCGGCGTGTGCAACTGAAAAATGGGAAAAGGTACGCTGCATCTCCAAATAAAAAAGGGCGAGCCGCCGGCTCGCCCCTGATTATTACTTATTGCCTGCCTTTATCTCCCGTAGTTGATCTGCGTGCCGCCTTCGTCACGCAGTGCCATTTTGGGTGCGGGGAAATCGGGCGGCTTCGTGACCAGCTCGCCGATTTCGTAAAAAGCGATGTAAAGGCGCCTCGTGCGGAGTTTCTCCTTTAGCCCGATGTAAAGCACGCCGTCCTTTATGGCGTAGCCGAGTTCGTCGAAACCCTCGAGAACCAGCTTCATCGCGGTCTCGAGCCGCACGTCTTTCAGGCGAAGCGTAATAGTCCTGCCGCTCGCCTCGATGATTTCCGCCGCATCGTTCGATACGACGAAGTTCACGCCGGTCACGTCCCTGAGGAAATTAATGACCTCGTCGAAACTGGTATCCTGGAAATGGAAGGTGACTTTCTGATTCTTCAGCTTGGCCAGTATCGTCTTGGCCTCCTGCGAAGAGGGGTTGTCCACGAAGAGGGCTTCGCCGTCATCGTCTTCCATTGCGGCGATTTGCTCGATAAGCTCCATTATCTGTTCGAGCCATTCATCGGGATCGCCGAAGATACTTTCCTCGTCATCCAGGTCTATAATACCGGCGGCGGTTGCAGGGGTCGAAAAGAAAAGGAAGGTAAAAAAAGTAAACGCAACAAAAGAGAGGAATATAATCCGCATCCTTAAACTTCCTCCGCTTCGGCATGTGTAAGCAAATATGCGGAGTGCACCGGTTGTCAAAAAACCGCTCGAAAAAGTCGCGTGTACGCCGGGCAAGGAAACGGCGGCAAGAAAAAGGCCCTGAAACTCCCTAGGCCCTTTTCAGGCGGCGTGATTTCCTTTTACGCTTGTCAGGCGGCTCCGGTTTCGCGGCTTTAATCGGGTTGCACTCATCGTCGTACTGCGGGCTGGCCAGCCTGCGATCAACTTCGTCAATGAGGTCGGCCACATACTCCGTTCTCATCGGATTCAAATTTCCCTTAGGGTCACGCATCGTCGACCTCCCCTGGGCTTTGTGGCGACATCACGGCTTCAAACTTACCAAAAAGCAAATTATATTCCAGTAATCATAACCTTTTGTAGAATACATAGTTGCTGACATTTACATGACTTCTGTCAAATCCACTTTCATGACTATAAAGCCAGTTTTGTAAATTGTAAAGTATGCTTTCAAATACGGTTTTTCTTCACTCATTTAGCCACACCTACAATACAGAATCAATGTCACGGAAGTGTCACGGATATAATGTTTTTCAGTCATGTATTTTTGCGATATTCTGGTCTATTTTAGGGGCTTATGACAATAGAAAGGGACAAGGCGACAAGTTGACAAGGTAACAAGGAATTTAGAAGCACCGGGTACCGGGAGCCAGGCATTGAAATGTAAGAACAATCTGCAATCCGTAATTGAAATGACCGGGGACGCGGGACTCGGGGCCCTTTACTCTTGACCTTTGGGAAAACAGGCAATATGAGGCACAGCGGTTCAGCCCTTTCTACGCGCCTGTAGAAAGACGGGTGACCGCATTGCACGCCGTCTGCCGCCATTGCGGTTCAATCCCCCTTTTTTTCCTTGCAATCGCGTTTAGCCCGAAGCTATACTTGTCTCCTGAATTTTCCAACTCTTATTCGTCAGGAAGCCGATATGAAAAACTTTATTTACTGTTTTTCAGCGTTTTTTATAGCAACCGGCGTGTTACTCGCCGGCTGCAGCGCGCCCGACCTTGTTTGGCTCGCAAAGAGCGGCGCAAACGAGCATATCGAGTGGACACGCTACAGCGATTCGCAGTTCGACCACCGCCGTGAAATCGCGCGTGCGCTGGAAAACCAGGAGCCAATCAGCAAAGAGGAATATGCCGGCCTGCGAAAACAGGGCGAGCGCAGGCTCTTTTTCGTGACTACCGGCGACCTCATTCCCCCGAAAGCCAAACATGTCGGCGAAGAAAAAACGATAGAAGGGAGACGGTACAGGCTGAAGTATCAGTATTTCGTCTACGATTACGTTACCCTGCGACAGGACGCAGCCGGAGGCCCTACAAGTTATTTCAGGACGCATCCCGAGACAATCGAGCTTTTCGACCGAATCGGACCCAAAGGCGGCGACAAACCCGAAACGCCCGAAAGCGGAACGGAAGAGCAGACCGAACAGGCCGCGGAACCGGAGCCGACGGATGAAGCGGAACCGGCGGAAGCAGAAGAGCCAGAGCCGGAATCTGAAGAGTAGATTCAGAACACGCAGGAAAACACAAAGCAATTGGAAAAGGCGGACATACCTGTCCGCCTTTTGTTATTCGGTATGATTTTAATTTCGACCAAGATGCCCGCGCAGGTGCTTGAGAATCAACAGCGCGTCGAGGACGCTTACTTTTCCGTCGCTGTTCATGTCGGATAAATAACGCTGCTGCGGCGAAAGCGTGTCAAGCCCATGTTCGGCGCGCAGGCAGACAACGGCGTCTGCTTCGTCAACCGTTCCGTCGAGGTTGGAATCGCCGAGAAGTAACACTTCCAGCATTGTTGCCGTGAGCGTAAACTCGCGCGTGTCCTCGCCGCTTGCGGGATAGTCGTAAGAGTTGAACAGTGTCATGTTTCTCATCACGCCGTCAGTCTTATCCTGAATATAGAACCGCCAGCCGCCATGCAACTCCGGCGGAACAACCCACGATAGACTGACCTGCCCGTTCGCGTTTGTCGCGTAGACTTTCATATTCCAGGTTAACGTACCACCTGCGGCGGGGAACGGCCTTACGTCCATAGCGTACGGCCCGGAATAGCGGCCCCATTCCGGGTGATCGAAAAACGCGCGCATGTAATCGGTTGCATAGGAACGTATCTTCATGATGTCGTACTGGTCGTAGGTAATAAGCGCACCTTCGCGTGCGCCGATAAACGTCTGCGTGTCGAGGAGCGTACCGCTTTTTGCCGTAAGCTGGACTTTCCAATGCAGCATCGGCGGCGGAAGCGGCCTTGGCGCAGAAAACGGGTTGGGAAAAGTTATCTTCGCATCCGAGCCGTTCGCATGGACCCAGAAGCTCGCTCCGGCGGGGATGGTGTGCGAACCGCAGCCGCCGTCTACCTGGTGATCCATCAGGTATTCCGTTCCGTTCCACGGACAGTACTTGGTCATTAAGCAATTCTGAAGGATGCAGTCCGGCCATTCAACGCTGAGCGAAAACGGGTTCCGTATAAGGTTCCAGCCGTAATTGCCGAGATCGGCTTCGTCGGAGCAGGTCAGGCTTATATCCCGCGGGTTGCCGTCAGGGCCGACCGTCTCGCCGTTGAAGCCGATAATCTTGCCCGGCTCCGTCTCCGTACACCAGGCAAAGTAGCCGACATTGTTGTCAAACTCCTCGGATGCGGTAACCTGTATCCATTCCCTGTTCGCTTCGTCGTATCTGAAAATCCAGATAAGATCGAGATCGTCGCCGATGATTTCACCGACAGTCATGCCCGGCATGTAGCACGGGATGTTCAGCAGATGGTAGCCTTTCCACGGAAGGCTCTGCGTGTATCCGGCAAGGGCAAAGGACGCTGTTATATCCGAGAACGGGCCTTCCTGGTCGTTCTTGTTGTCGAACTTTATCCGCCAGTAATACGTTATCGCGGGTGAAAGGGCCGGACCGACATAGGGGATATCCTGGCACCTCGCCGGCGGCGCGACGGATGGATCAAGAGATATCCAGTTGCTGTTCCATAAGGGGGTGGTAAAGGCCGGGTCATCGTCGACCTGAATCCATGCCGCGTCGGCATTGCTGCCGGGGCCTTCACCGTAATGGATTGCACTGAAGTAGATTGAGCTGCATCCAAGCGAGCCGGGGTTGGTTCTGTCGCTGGTCAGCAGGTCCGATGGCGTCCCCGGAGGCGGCGTGGCTTCATAACAGCCCATGTCAACGGTGCCGCCCATGATGCGTAAGTTGCCATCGAGGTCGGTTATGATTTCAGCGGGAATATATGAATTACAGCCGGCATCGATACAAGGTGAACCTGCCTGCAAATGAAAATCATAGTTCGCATCATCGATAAAAAGCGGATCTTCGATGTCGAAGCAATCATCGTCACTCCAGAAATTACCGCTTCCCGATATATCGAAGAGGCCACCATCCTCATACAGGCTGGCATAACATTCAACATAACTGTTAGAGCTATAAGTGTATATCTGGTAACCCTCGTACATAGCATCGTTATTCCATATTATGGTACAATAAAACTGGATATCAGAGCTGTCATGCACGCAAATGCATCCACCGTAATCACCGAAATTGTTTGCTATAACACTGTTATGAACAATCAATACGACTGAATCACAATATATTCCACCTCCATCAAAAGAAGCCTCATTATTTATAATAAGGCAGTTCTCGATAATAGGGCCTTCCAGGCTGTTATTAGTACAGTGAACTCCTGCCCCTTCATCTGCGTAACAGTCTTTAATAATGCATCTTCTTATGGTAGGACTGGAGTCGGCGCAACGAATGCCTCCCCCATCATATTCATCGCCGTTGACAATGGTAAAGCCATCTATTACCGTATCGTGCCATTCACCATCTATGAAGTCGAATGCTCTTCCGTTCAGGGCGCAATCGATAATACATGCAAGGGCGCCCCCGGTTGATTTCAGGGTAATTGCTTTTCCGCCAAAATACAGTTGAATGTTATTTGGGCCGGTATAGGTTCCATCAGCAACCCATACAGTTGTTACCCCATCGACAGCAAGGTCGATGCCTTTCTGGATTGTTTTTACAGCCGTCGCCCAGGTCAGCCCGTCGTTAGCGTTGTCGCCGCTGTTGGAGACGTAGATATTCGGCGGCGGAAGAAGTTGGAACTGCTGCGTCGCGCTCCACGAACTTGGATTTCCGGCCAGGTCTTTGAAGCGCATACGCCAGTAATACGACGTCGAATATGCAAGTGAACTACCTGCATATCCGATTTCTGAGGTGTTCTGTCCGCCCGGAGTCGGAGTCGACAGCCAGCCGCTGTCCCATAATATTAAAATGTCGCCGTCTAGGTCGGCGCCGTCACCGACCTGGATATGGCTGTGGCCTATCTGTTCTGTAAGGTTATAGCCGATGAATCCCGGCGCGGTGACGCCTGTAATGTCGGGCGGGTTGATCCGGTCCGCGCAGTAGCATGGATCGGGCGCCATCGGCGACGTCGAATCGTAAGTAAAAGTGCTGACTTCCACCGGCCCGATATTGCCGGCAGCGTCTTCGGGCCTGGCTCTCAGAGTATAGTTCAAACCATCAGCAAAAACGGCGCCGATTGCATAAGTCCAGTTCGGGGGCGAGTAAGCAGCGTCGAACCAGGTTTCTGAAAGTTCAGTGAAATCGCTCTGAACATGGCTGTAATACCTTATGGGATCCAGGTTCCGGCGAAGGCATAAACTAACCTTGTTAACTCCAGACTTATAATCGGCTGCATTGCCGTACATGTTGGGAACGGATGAAACATACGATGCATCCTGCGGGAAGAGAATCATAGAAGTCGGCGGTCCGGCGTCATATTTAAAGATAAACGAAGCGATGGGGCCATTTTCCGCTCCGCGGTATGCGCGGACGCGGAAGTACCAGGTTGTCTGAATAGTCGCCGTACGGTTGGCGGAGCTGCCGGGGATGGCCGGATTGTAGGTAAGGAAATTGTTGGGAGTTCCAATGCTGCCGGTGCCCCAGTAAAACTTAAACCCGTCGCACTGCGAGTCGTTGCCGAATTCGAAATACGCGCCGGGAGACATATGCCAGGTATCGTTGCCATAAGATACGCCTTTGGAAGGCGAATCCCAGCAGCTGAGAAATGTAATCGACGGCGGCGGCGGCAATACAGTAATATAACCCGATTTGGTTTCGCTGTCGGGTCCACCCGGGCCCGTTACCGTAAGTTTTACCGTGTACATGCCCGGAATATTATATGAATGCGAGGTATTTTGCTCGAAACTGTCCGTGGTTCCGTCGTCCTCAAAATCCCACGCCCATGTATCTATGCTGCCGCTTGACCCGTCCGCAAAGTCCACAACGAGAGGCGCCTGGCCGCTTAAGGGTGTGGCCACGAAATCCGCAACAGGCGGCGGCGGGTTTACAGTCAACGTTACCGGAACCGTCTGGGGCGAGTTGGTTGCCCCTCCCGCCGTAATGGTAATCTGTCCATTGTATGTTCCAGCCGTAAGACTTGTACTGTTTGCCCAGACCGTCACGGAATCATTATCTCCGGTCGAGGAACCTTCCGGCGGGTTCAGAGTAATCCATGACTGGTCATCGGTCACGTTCCAGTTCAGCATCCCCCCTCCCGAATTCCAGATGCTTAAAATCTGAGAAGCCGGGTTGGAGCCCCCTTCCACGGCGTTGAAAGTAAACGATGTCGGCACATAACCGATCGTGGGCGGTACTTCGTCCGCGCCGATGCACCATGCGCCCGCAGGTCGCGTATCTCCGTCAATATCCGTTGAAAACAGGCCGGAGAGGTCAGTGCCGCCTCCGATGCAAGGTGAATTTGCATCTATATGCAACCAGTCGGGGCTGGCCGAATCAGTGCTCAGGAAATTCGGGTTATCCTCAATCGAGCAGAAGTCCATGCCCGTTGCAGCATACCAGTCAGCTTTGGTGTTGCGCAGATCAGTGTCCCAACCGAAATAGCCGTTCCCGGCGCTGTCGTATACGCAGTTGTTGTCGCTCGTCACGTACGTGCTTGTGCTGCCGCTGTAATACAAACCGAGGCCGTTTGATGCAAGGTAGATAATGTTGTTCCTCACCTGGGTGTTGCCATGGGTTACACTGGAAAGGCTTATCCCGTATTTACCAGCCTGTACGCCGTAAATCGTGTTGTTTACGATATACCCTTGGGTGTGCGTGGCGATTGTGGTGCTGTAGTAGATACTGTATTGGGTAATCGTGCTCGCATTGATAATATTGTTGTATAATTTGAAATTGTCACAGGCACCAAGGAAAATGCAAAAATCATCAGCACAGTTCCTGAATATACAGTCCCGCACCGTTATATCTGCTCCGGAAGACTTCTGGAGTATATAACTCCCCGTGATATCCTCAAACACACAGTTGCTGATCGTTATATTACTCTTTCCTGCATTTGTGTCATATATTCCATCCGTACCGGTTATCGTACAGTTATCGATAATCAGGTTGCTGCCCCACAGGTTGCTCGCATAATTTTGCCCTGAGGCGGCGGATGTAGTATCCAGAATACAGTTTTCCACGGTAACGTTGTCAACATTGTTTATAAACAGGGCCCAATCCCCGTCATTTGTGGTGCCTGACGTGTTGGATATAAGGTGCAGCCCCGACACTACTATGTAAGAGGAGCTTATCTGCAACGTCTTATATACCGTCGCAATGGCAGTGTCGTCGTGAATCTTCGGCCTGCCGGAGCCTGCCTGAATTTTCAGTTTGTATACATCATTACACGTCCAGCCGGAGATTGTCTCACCTCCATTAGCATCCCATTCGCCGTAGAGCTCGTATACCACGTTTATCAGCTGAGATACAAGGTCCTTGCTGGTCAGCGCGGTATCGTTCACAATATTTGCTTCAGCATTGTTAATGGATATGTAATCGCAGCCCGATGGGCCGATGCTCCTCGTAATAGTGGCTGCAAACGCCGGCGAAGCAGAAAACAGAAAAAATGACAGGGCACATATCGGAAGCAGGTATCGCATAAACCACCCCGAAATGAATCTCAATGGATGAAAAGCACACATTGTGACCATATACTCATATTAATTAGTATACCACATCCACCTGAATCATTTCAAACTAAGGCCCGAATTAATCAGGGAATTTTGAGAAAACCGAAGCGGACGAGGCATTCGAGGACGCGGGCGTGTGATTCATCGTGCCAGGGCGGCGCGGCGCTTTTCTCGGGAAAGTCCCACGAGCCGTCGTCGCGCTGCATTTTCTGAAGCTTGGGCAGGAATTTTTCGACAAGCGGCGCTCCGAGCGAACGCGGCATAAGTATAATAGTGTCAATACACTCGAAAAGTGAATTCCGCGGCCAGGTGCCGTCGGCGCGCTGGTTCTTTTTCAGCCACCTCATGCCGCGGTTGGCGGGCGGAGAATCCACTTTTCCGGGATCGGTAAGGAGGACCCGAAGCGTTACGGCGTGGCGGTCGTTGCCGATCCCCATCCATTCCTTTTCGTTCTGGATAATGCTTTTAATCCCGGCCTGGACCGGCTTCTCAGCCTCTTTCCCCCACAGCAGGACCGCGCGAAGCCCAATCCAGTCCTGGCCCCACGCGTCGTTGCGGCGATTGAAATTGCCGTAGTCCATGTCGCGCTCCAGTATCCATGCCAGCGCATTCTTTACGTGCCGCTCGTGACGCGCGACGCCGAACCTGGCAAGCCGGTAAAGGTGCCGGCCCGTCATGGTGGCCCTCATGACATCCAGCTGCTTATGGGGAACTTTCTCATCTCCCTCGTAGTCCCAGTAGCCTTTCTCATGCTGCTCCGTGTATGTATCATATATGATGCGGCTCTTGAGGCCGCTGTCCTCGACCGGCGCCCAGTCGAGCATTATATTGCGGTAATGCCAGCCCCCCACGGTCTCGGAGTCACGCAGGAACATGACCGCGCTTTCACCGCCCGGAAATAACTCGGAAGACTCGACCATTCTCTAATCCCGCCCGTAAATCTCGTATCCGTCCGGCATCGGATGCATTAGGGCTCTGAGGATAAAGGAGGTGACTTCAGCGCTGAATTCCTCCTCCCGGCTCTTTATCACGTCTGGATACAGGCTGGGAGTGGCGAAAAAAGCGTTGTTCAGGAGTTGGTAAATGTAGTAGGCGGTCCATTCGATATTACACTCGGGAAACTCGCCCTTCTCCACCCCGAACCGGATAACGCCGGCGAACGTGTCAACGATCTGCCTCATCTGGTCCCGGGACTCAGACCGCTGGCTCCACCGCCACAGGACGTCGGAGCCAAGATCGTACAGCATTTTGAGTACCGTCGAGGAGCGCGCGAGTTCCTCGTACTCGAATATCAAAAGCTTCATCCTGTCGACCGCTGTCTCACGCTTCTGGGCCTCGCGCTCGAAACTCGCAAGAAACCCGGCCGTAAGGTGCATAATATAGCCAACCAGAAGTTCTTCTTTATCCAGGTAATAGCGGTAAAACGTCTGGCGCGAAACCCGCCCTTCGTAGCAGATATCGCCTATCGTGGTCTTTTTGAAGCCGTAGCGCGTGAAAAGCCGCTCGGCGGTCGCAAGAATCTTTTGCCGCGTTTTTTCTGTCTTCTTTTTTGCCATTTATCTTCGTTAATAAAGTGACAGTGTCACAAATATCGTGTGGATGTTGTGGAAAACTTCGCCCCAATGTGACATATGTGACAGGAAACTCATTAGTTTCAAGTTGTCACATTATAGTGGAGTAACATCTAAAATCAAACAAATTTTGTTATTTTGTCCAGTTTCTGGCTGGTTATTAGTGGTTATCCCCGGAAGCGTTTTGAAATAACCCGCTCCAACGACTTAAAAAGAGGAGGAATAGGTGAAAGAAGGCAAATAATGGGGTACCTGCGGAAAAATGTTGAATCTCCCGGCCCGTGGAGTTAAAATCTAATAACACAGACTACAAAGCCCATCCGGTACACCGGAGTTTTCAAAAAGGGAGCCGCCATGAATAAAAGCTCGGCACGAGGCTTCGCCCTGATACTCGGAATCATCGTTATCGGACTCATAGTCTGTTGCGGCTGCAGCAAAGACAAGAAAAAGATCCCCTGGCTCCCGCCGGCGACGGGTACGGGCACCGGAACCGGAACAGGCACGGGTACGGGAACGCTCCCGACCGTAATCGAATTCCAGCGTCTCATGGGCGACCTGGTAACGAATACTGAAACCCTCACCATTTACGACAACTATTCCTGCGTGGTGGTGACGGAAATGGGCGTCCCCGGCCCGCCGATCACGATAAAGGAAGGGACCGTAACCCAGGCGCAGTACGACGAAGTCATAGCCCTCTTCGCAGCCGCGGATTTCTTCAATCTGGATGATTTATATCCGAGCGGCAACCTCGCGCTTATATTCAACATCGCTCTCGACGACGGCAGCCAGAACAAGACCGTCACCATCCACGAGGACGCGACCGCCCCGCAGGCCCTTTACGACCTGAGGGACGCCCTTGTCGTCATACTCGACGAAAAGAAGTGACCTGCGCTCCCGGAACCCGCGACTGAAGAAAGGATGAAGTCTGAAGTGTGAAGTATGAATGAATCAATTTCATCCTTCAGCCTTCATACTTCATACTCTCATTCCGGCTGAATTACCAACACCGCGCAAATCTGCCCGTCCCGGCCCCCTCCCCTGCTTCTGGCTGAGCATAAAAATTTCAAAAAATCTTCCCGTTAACTTGACTTTGGTGATTTTAATGTTGTATATTAGAAAGTTCACGATTTATCGTGTCCCCGAGGGGGGTTTTATGCCGTCCCATACGGGGGCAATGGGGCACGAATGATACCGAACGAGGTTATCCTTCAAATTCAGAACGCCGCCGACATAGTGGAAATCATACGCGAATACGTTCCCGACCTGAAGCGCGCAGGTCGTGAGTTCGTTGCGCTTTGCCCGTTCCCTGACCACAACGAAAAAACCCCCTCCTTTAAAGTCAACCCGGAAAAAAGAATATTCAAATGCTTCGGCTGCGGGAAAGCGGGGAACGTCTTCAGGTTCCTCCAGTACATGGAAGGGATCTCGTTTCCCGAATCCGTCAGGGTGCTGGGGCGGCGCTACGGCATCCGTGTGCCGGAGGGAACCGGGCGATCAAAAGATGAAAGCGACCGCATGACCAGGCTTTACGAGGCAAACGAGGTGGCGGCTGATTTCTTCTGCCGGGTCCTTGACTCGGGCGCCGGTGACGTCCCAAGGGCCTACCTCGAAAAACGCGGCCTCAAGGAAGACACCTTAAAGACGTTCAGGATCGGCTTTGCCCCCAACGAATGGGACGGGCTGGTCAGGTATGCGCCTGACAGGAAAGTCTCGCTCAGAGACCTCGAAACCGTCGGGCTTGTAAAGATGCGCAAGTCCGGCGGCGGGTATTACGATTACTTCCGCGGCCGGCTCATGTTTCCGATTTTAGACACTTTTAACCGGGTCGTGGCTTTCGGCGGCAGGTTTCTCGAGGGCGTCACGGACGAGCGCGGCAGCACCGGCAAGTATATAAACTCACCCGAGTCCCTGATATTCTCAAAGTCACGCGTCCTCTACGGGCTCAACCTTGCGCGCACGCACATTACCGCGGCCAGGACCGTAGCCGTGGTCGAGGGCTACACCGACGTGATGAAGGCGCACGAGGCAGGCGTGAAAAACGTCGTCGCCGCGATGGGAACGGCCTTCACCCCCAACCATGCAAGAACTCTCAAGCGCCTCGAGTCAAAGGTCGTGCTTGTATTCGACGCAGACGAGGCCGGGCTCATTGCGGCCCGCAGGACGCTGCCGCTTCTCCTGAAGGAAGACATGGACCTCGCCGTCGCGCGGCTGCCCGGCGGGAAAGACCCCTTCGACGTCATACGCGAGGACGGCGCAGACGCGTTCCAGGGAGCCATCGACGCGGCGTCCGACGTAATCACTTTCCTTGCCGACGCGCTCGGCTCTTCGACGGACTTGAATTCACCGGACGCGCGAAGCCGGGTTATTGACCAGCTCCTCGAGCTGGTCGCGGTGATTCCGAACCACGTGCGCAGGGACCTCTGGCTCACCTCGATTGCATCGAGGTTCGAGGTTTCCGAGGACGCCGTCCGCAAACGCCTGGGCGACCTCACAAAGCCCGCAAGGCCGTCCAGCGAGCGTGTAAAACAGCCCGAGCCGTTGAAGGATGCGGACCCGCTCGAGGTCGCTCTCCTGGAGCTCGCGCTCGTCGAGCCCGGGGTGGCCGCCGGAATCTTCGAAACAGTGCCGCCGGCGAACTTCAAGAACGCTGACCTCCACAGGATCGCGGAAGCGGCGAACGGGCTTCTGGAGGAATCCGGCGATTTCCGCCTTGACGAGCTGACGGTAAGCCTTGAAGACGAGCAGCTCGAAAATATCGCGATAGACCTGGCGGGATCCTGCCCCGACCATTCCGACTTCGAGGCAGCGGCGGAAATGGTCCTGCGCTCGTATCTGATTCGGGAAAATGAAGAAAAATACTCCAAGGCGCGTCTAAAACACCGCGAGGCCCTGCTTAACGGAGACAAACGCGCCATAGAGGAAACTCTTCGCATTATGGAAGAACTAAAACACGAAAAAGAACGTCTAAGAAAAAGGCTGGACAAATGAGTGCAAGGTTTGTAGGTTTGTAGGTTTGCAGGTTTGCAGGTTTGCAGGTTTGCAGGTTTGCAGGTTTGCAGGTTTG
>SOJX01000149.1 GCA_004376375.1 Planctomycetota bacterium | reverse complement strand
GGTACTCGGTACTCGGTACTCGGTACTCGGTACTCGGTACTCGGTACTCGGTACTCGGTACTTCTTTTCCCTTGTTCCCTTATTCCCTTGTTCCCTTGTTACCTTGTCTTCGCAGAAATGGCTTGCAATGAACGGGGGCGTGAGTTTTAATACCGGCCTTGAAGTGCGGCGCACGGAATCGACAAGGAGCAGACATGGCAAATTTTTACCGCGATAACCGGGACCTTATCTTTGCATTCGATAACATGCCCTGGGACAAGATCGTGCCGATCATCGAGCGCGATTTCAAAGAGGCAAAAGAATTCGAGGAAGCGCCCACCAGCGTCGCAGGGGCGCTCGAGACCTACCAGATGGTGCTCGAGCTCGTCGGCCAGATCGCGGCCGAAACCGTCGCCCCCGACGCGGAGGAAGCGGACGAAATCGGCTGCGTCTGCAACGACGGCGTCGTGGACTACGCGCCGGTGACGGCCAGGCATCTGAAGGCGTTTTATAAAAACGGCCTCATGGGGTTGACGCTTCCGCGCAGGTACGGCGGCCAGAACCTGCCGACCGTTCTCTCGGCTGCGGCGATGGAGATTGTCGCGCGCGCCGACGCCGGGTTGCTCACCCTTTTCGCGCTCCAGGGATGCGCGGAAACCATAAACTTTTTCGCAAGTGATGAGCTCAAGGCAAAGTACCTCCCGCGCGCCATCAAGGGTAAGACGATGGCCATGGCGCTTACCGAGCCCAACGCGGGAAGCGACCTCGGCAGCGCCCGGACGAAGGCCGAGCCTTCGGGCGAGGAAGGCGTCTGGGAAATCACGGGCCAGAAATGCTTTATCACAAACGGCTGCGGCGACATCCTGCTCGTGCTTGCGCGCAGCGAGCCGGACAGCAGGGACGCCCGCGGACTCTCGCTCTTCATCGTCGAGAAAGGCGAAGGCGTCGAGGTCGCGCGCATCGAGAACAAGCTCGGCATCCACTCGTCGCCGACCTGCGTCATGAATTTCGACAAGGCGAAGGGGTACCTCGTCGGCAAGCGCAAGTTCGGGCTGTCGCGCTACGTGATGCAGCTCATGTTCGGCGCAAGGCTCGCCATCTCGGCCCAGGCGCTCGGAATCATGGTCGCCGCCTACGACGCCTCCCGGAAATACGCGGACGAGCGAAAGCAGTTCGGCCACAGCCTTTCGGAATTCCAGCCCATACGCGAAATACTCATCACCATGCAGTCGGTTATCGAGGCGTCGCGCTGCCTCATCTACGAGGCCGCGGCCATCGTCGACTACAAGATCGGATGGGAAAAGAAACAGGCGGAGGCGGAAAGCGCGGAAAACGACGACCAGAAGGCGGAAGCGCGGCAGATGGTCCGCAAGTTCGACTCGATCGGCGACTGCATCACGCCGCTCTGCAAGTTTTTCGTATGCGAGTGGGTCCAGAAAATCTGCTACCAGGCGATTCAGGTACACGGCGGTTACGGCTACATGAGGGAGTACGGCGTCGAGCGGATGTACCGCGACGCCCGCATCACATCCATCTACGAGGGCACGAGCCAGATACAGGCGGGGCACGCGGTTCCGAAAATCATGAAAGGCGCGCTTGACGGATACTTCGAAAAGCTCCAGGCCACATGCCCGGACGGCGCGCTCAAGGAAAGCCTCGAGCCCGGCTACAGGAAGTTCCGGGAAGCTGTCGAAAACCTCGGCGCCCCGCACGCCGCCGATTCCCCCCGACTCTGCGACGGCCCGCTCGCCGAGAGGGCGAGCGACCTCCTGTGCGCATATTACCTCGTGCGGCAGACGGCGGGCGCCGAAAGAAAGAAATCGGTCGCCGCAAAATTCATAAGCGACGCGATGCTCCGCATCAATACGAACCACAACCGGATAATGTCGGGCGAGCGCGCGGCGATTGACGGTTTCGGCGAAATCTGCGCCCCCGATTGAATACACGTTTTTTTGCAGCGTATCATGTAGGGGCGGGTCTCAGACCCGCCCGATAAGAGGGCAGGTTTGAAACCTGCCCCTACAAAACGCGAAGCATATTATAACCGAACAACTGAAAAACCGAATAACCGAATAACCGGATACGGTGACCGTTATGCTGAAAAATCTCCCGATTCCTGCTGCGGCATTGATTTTCCTTTTGCTCGCTCCATCATGCACGACGCCACCCAGACCTGGACAACCGGAGCCCAAAAAACGGGCCGCGGCCCTTGTCCGGGAAGGGCAGATGGCGCTGCTGGACGACAGGATCGGCCCCGCCCGCATGGCTTTCGCCAAGGCGCTTATCCTCGACCCGGACAGTGCGGAAGCGGCGTACAACCTCGGCCGGCTGGAGGAGAAGGCCGGCAACCCGGAAAAGGCGCTTGACGCCTACGGGATAATCGGCCGGAGAAGCCCGAACCATAAGCTCGCGCCGGCGGCGCGCAACCGGTACAACCGGATTATGGCCGCACGTTTCGCAAAGGAAATCGTCGAGGAAGTCGGGCGGCTCGGAGACCGCTCGATTACCGTCCTCGACTTCACCGACAAGGACGGCCGCCCGAGCTACCTTGGAGCGCTTTTCGGGGAAGCGCTTTCGACCGCAATCGCCGAACTGAAAGAGCCGGGAATAACGCTTGTCGAGCGCAAGGAGATAAAGGCGCTCCTCGCGGAGAGGATGCTCGACGAGACCGACCTCGTCGACAGGCGCCGCGCCGGCGAGGTGAAGGGGTTCATCCCCGCGGACATCCTGATAACCGGAAAGGTCCTGGAAGAGACGTTCGTCAAGGCCACGATCAAGGACACGGCCCGCTCCATCATGAACAGCTCTTATCCGACCTTCGGCGGCGGTGAAAAAGAACAGATATCAAAACCGTGGGCGCAGCTTACGAAGATACGCAACTCCAGGCCCGGCTTCGCCGTCAGGCTCTGGACCGACAAGGCGCTGGGCGCGCCGTATTTCGAGGGCGATACGGTAACCTTTTACTATTCGGTCGAGAAACTGAGTTACGTTTTCATCTTCGCGCTCCAGCCCGACGGCTCGATCCTGCAGCTCTTTCCGAACCCGTATACGCCGGAGTGGAGAGTCGTGCCCGGCAAGGTGCACATGTTCCCCGCAAAGGACGCGGGTTTCGCCATAGACGTGAAAGGGCCGCACTTCGGCCTTCAGAGGGTTAAGCTGATCGCATGCACGAGAAACGTGAACCCGCTTGACATGAAGCCGCGCGAGCCTGCGATGAAAAGCATCGACAAAGACGACGACACGACGATGCGCAACCTCAAAATCCGGCTCGCATCGGAGCCGCAGGCGGAATGGGCCGACACGATAATCCGGTTCCCCACGCTCCCGCGCGAATCCGCAAAATAAAGAAGTTTCGAGTTCCGAGTACCGAGTTTCGAGTTTCTTTCTTCACTCGGTACTCGGTACTCGGTATTTGGTACTCGGTACTCGGTACTTGGTACTCGGTACTTGGTACTCGGTACTCGGTACTCGATACTCGATACTCGGTACTCAGTACTCGGTACTCGGTACTCGGTACTCGGTACTCGGTACTTGGTACTTGGTACTCGGTACTTGGTACTTGGTACTTGGTACCTGTTACTTATCGTGTGAGTTAAAGGAAAAGGACGGGAGATAGGGTATAATAAGACCTACGCGGTCCGTGAATCGAATCCGGTCTTGTAGACGAACCGCGCGCAGTGCGGGCACAGGGTCTCGAGGACTTTTACTTTTTTTGCGGAGCGCGGCTTTTTATATTCCCAACCCTTGCGGTTCTTGATCTTCCGGCAGCGCACGCATTGAATAATCATCTCATGCTCCTGTTCAATCGGGTCCGGTTCACTTTCCTTTCGGTCTTCGCACCTTCGCCGTTTGAAGTATCGTCGAAATTTTTACCGCACTTTAGCCGCGGTGCGCATGAAATCGATTTTTCTTGACTTGAATCCGCATTCTGCTAGAGTTGTGAGGAAAACGTGAATTCCGGGAGGTTTTCCGATGAAGCTCTGGATTGCAACCAGCCTCGTCCTCGCCGTGTTCCTCGCCGGCTGCGCCAGCCTGGAGGAAAAGGTCGCCCGCGAGCTGAACGCAGGCAAGGAAGCGATAGATAAAGGGAAATACGAGGAAGCGGTAACCCACTACAGAAAGGCCATCGAGTACCGCAGCAACGACTGGCGGGCATACGCCGAGTGCGGCGACGCGCACTATTTCCTCAAGCAGTACGAGCCCGCGATTGAATGCTACGACAACGCCTTAATTATACTGGGCTTGATGATAATCCCGCAGTACCTCGAGCGGAGCCGGCGTAAAAACTTTTCAAAGCTCGCCGTGAACGCCGACATCAAATGGAAATATCAACCGATGGAGGTGGATATCCTCTTCAAGCGGGGGTGCGCACTGATAGAATTGAAACGATACAAGAAGGCGTCCGAATCCCTTGAGATCTGCGTCAACGTGAGGCCTTCGCACCTCCACGCGTGGTCCGTCCTCGCGGAGCTGTTCGACGATAAGCTGAAGGACCGCACGGCCGCAAGATACTGCTACACGCGGTTTCTGACTCTGGCGCTCAAGGCCACCCACCTCGAACGCCAGCGCTACAAAGCCACCAAGGCCAGGATCGCGCACGCGTATAAAAGACGGCGCGAGCTGACCCCCGAGCCGGAGGAAGACACGAAGACCGCCGAGGCGAAGGCCGCGGGCCTCGAGCACGAGCTCCTCTGCGTCACGGAGGACGCCGGCCTGCGCTCCGAAATCATGAAGATGCTCACAGTCGAAACCGGAAAGCTCGGCCTCAAGGTTGAGCTCGAAAAAAGCACTATCAGAATCTTCGGCAAGAAGGTGCAGCTCGAACCGCTCCGCGACGCCATCCTCGAAGGCTTCCCCAAACGCCTCGACAGGCTCGAACTCGAAATCAAAAAAATCAGTTAGTGGTTAGTCGTTAGTGGTTTGTCGTTAGTCGTTAGGAAAACAAAAATATATTTAGCGGCGCCGCTAAATATTCTCATTTCTTCTTCTTCGGAACAAGGTAAACGATACCGCCTTCGACTTCGTAATCGAAACCGGCCTTATCACCGATACCTTTCAGAACATCTTCGGCGGACGTGCGGGAGGCTTTATACGTAATGCGCCTGCCGTGATCGACCCCCGGCAGGATCACCATATCCAGTGGCGTCACGTCCCGGATGAAGTTTATGCATTCACAGACCTCGAGGCCGGGAAAATCCACCGTGAGGAGACTATCCTTAAGAGTTTTTTCCGTCTTATATCGCTGCGCGTGGAAGTACATCAGGTGGGCCTTATAACCGGGTACAATCAGTACTCCTCTCGGGGTATGCAGGCAGCCGAGTCTGATCTTCCACAGGTTTCGCAGCAGCGAACCATACTTGTTCTTTCCGTTATAGGAAAACTTCCCCGGTCCGCGCTCTTTTATCGTTTTTTTTGCATCCTCGCTTATCTGGACCCTGACGCCCGCGCCCTTTTCAATAAAAGAAATCAGTGTATCTAAAGTAAAACTTTTATTCCTGATCTCGGAAGTTTTATTCAGCTTTTCCCGAATCTTCTCGACAGCCTTAACCTCCTGCGAGTCAAGACCGAACGGATATTCAAAACCATCGAGCATGGCCCTGACATGCTCAACACCTTTTATTCCTGAAAGGCCAAGCCTGGCTATTCTGGAACCGCCGCCCTTGTTCCAGCTTTCAATCCCCGCGGGAGTGCCGAACCACATTATGCTGTATCTGCCTGCTTTCCAGTCGTCACCCTCCTCCAGTATGACCCCGCATACTACGTTTGCATTTTCGCCGAGGCTCCTGCAGATAGCCCGAAACGCATCGGCAAGAAGAGCGTCCTTTAGCCGAAGCCTTACCGGCAGGTCTGAATCAATCTTCGCCGATATGGACAGGTTCAGGCCCGTAATATCCTGAAGAAAACTGATAACTTCGGATAAAGGCGTATCCTGGAACGCCAGCGACACCCGCCTTGATAACAACCGGTTCAGATACTTAGACCCCTCCGGAGCACCGGCGAACGGGTCTTCCGGGGGCGGGTTCATCCTTTCCTTCAACGGCCCGTACATCATCATGCCGGCAATCAGCAGGCCGAAAAGCACGACAATCGCGATTCCGAGCTTGAGCGGCAGATTGGAACTCATGGAAGATTTACCCTACGGCGTTTTGGCTTGACTTTATTCTAACCGCAAACCGGCACAAATCAAACGCTTCATTATTGTAGGGGCGCCTCTCAGACCCGCCCCTGCATATTAACGCGCCGCGCAAGCGCGGCGGCTAACACATTGATTATTCCCTTATTTCCTTCTTTTCTTTCCCGGTACCCGGTACTCGGTACTTGGTACTTCTTTCCCCTTGTTCCCTTGTTCCCTTGTTTCCTTGTTCCCTTGTTACCTTCTTGAAAGAAATCTCCTTGACTCTCAAAACACTCACCGCTACAATCGCGAAATGCCGCCGGAAAAGGAAATCACCGTTAAAGTCAACGGCGAAACGCGCAAAATCCCCGCCGAGACGACCGTTTCCGGGCTGATAGAGTCGATGAATATCAGAACAAGCATGTTCGCGGTCGAGCGGAACAAAAAAGTCGTCAGGCGCGCCGAGCATGCCTCGACCGTTCTTTCCGACGGCGACGTCCTCAACATAGTCACCTTCGTGGGAGGCGGATAGATGTCCGAAGAAATACTGAAGATAGGGAAGTACGAGTTCAAGTCCCGGCTTATCGTGGGGACGGGCAAGTACCGCAACTTCGAGGAGATGCGGGAGGCGCTCGATGCAAGCGGGGCCGACTGCGTCACGGTCGCCGTCCGCATGATGGATTTCGATTCCGAGGGCAAGGGGATTCTTGACTACATCAATACGGAAAAGTTCAAGATTCTTCCGAACACGGCCGGCTGCTACAACGCGGAGGACGCCATCCGGCACTGCGAGCTTGCGCGCGAGACCGGAATAAGCGACATGGTTAAGCTGGAAGTGCTGGGCGACAAGCAGACGCTTCTGCCGGACCCGGTCGAGACGCTCAAGGCCGCGGAGCACCTCGTGAAAAACGGGTTCACCGTTCTCGTATATACCTCGGACGACCCAATCGTCGCGCGGAAGCTCGAAGACCTCGGCGTGGCGGCCGTGATGCCCGCGGGCGCGCCCATCGGCTCGGGGCAGGGGATACTGAACCCGAACGCCATACGCATAATTCTCGAACAGGTGACGGCCGTCCCGGTTATCGTGGACGCGGGCGTCGGGACCGCGAGCGACGTGACGCAGGCGTTCGAGCTCGGCGTCGACGGCGTACTGCTTAACACCGGCATCGCGCTTGCGAAGAAGCCGGTACTGATGGCAAAGGCGATGAAAGCCGCGGCCGAGGCCGGGCGCCACGCGTTCCTCGCGGGCCGTATCCCAAAGAAGCTTTACGCGACCGCGTCCAGCCCGACGGAAGGATTGATAAAATAAAGGATGAAGGATGAAGTATGAAGGATGAAGTATAAAGGATGAAGGATGAAATAACAAAATAATATGTTTAGCGGGCGAGCTTGCTCGGCGCGTTCTTTGAAGAGGGCAACAAGGTAATAAGGAAATAAGGAAATAAGGGGAAGAGGGGAAGAATAGATATGGAAACACTCTCAGTAAAAACCCACAGGCGCGACGAGCTCGTCGACATCACCGGGCAGGTGCAGGCCGTCGTGAAGAAGTCGAACATAAAGACGGGCATCTGCATCGTCTACTGCCCGCACACTACGGGCGCGATAACGATAAACGAAAACGCGGACCCGTCCGTGAAGTCGGACATAATCATGGAGCTCGATAAGCGCATCCCCTGGAACGACGGCTACTCGCACGGGGAAGGCAATTCCGCGGCGCACGTGAAGTCCAGCCTCGTCGGCGCGAGCGAGACAATCCTCATCAAGGGCGGCAGCCTTGTTCTCGGGACGTGGCAGGGGATAATGTTCGCCGAGTTCGACGGGCCCCGCACGCGCAAGGTACACGTCCACGTCCAGCGGGCGGAGTGACCGTGGACGATGCAAAACCGCCTGGACAGGCAAAACCGCCTGGAGATAATCAGCCCGGGCATGACCCGCAGATAGAACCCGACGGGGAGCATGAAGCTCCGCCGCCGCCTGAAAAACCGGCCACGCCGCCCGGCATTGCCGGGTTTTTCTACGACAACCTTCCCTATGTATTTCTCTGGCTTTTCCTGTTTGCGTATTTCCTTGCGCCGCTTTTCATGGAGGGTGAGTCTGAGGAAAGAAAGGCTTCAAGGGAAAAAGAACGCGCACGGATGGCGGAGGTTACCAGGGAACTGGGCGAGCAATCCCTGGAGAAACAAAAGGCTTTCGCCGACCGGCTCGCCGAGGGGAAGGCAAGCCGGGAAGACTACGTAACCGCTACCATAGCGGGCGTGGTGTTTCTTGCCTTCTTCGGCGTTACGGTGGCGTTTGTTCTCCTGGCCCTGCTGGGGAGGCTGCCGCCTTCCGCGGGACCGCTTCGACCGCCGCCGTGGGGTGGCCTTTCGCTTATCCTGAAAATCTTTCCACTGTGGCTTTTCGTGAGTGTCGCCGCGGGAGAGCTCTGCGGCGCCGTACTCGCGCTTTCGCCTTCGCTCGCGGGCCTCAGGATAATAATGATCTTCAGCGGCATCAGCAACGTCGCGGCCGTGGCCGCGCTGGCCGTTGTCCTCCGCTTCGAATACGGGGCGGGACGGGACGATTTCGGTTTTCCGCGGGAGCAAATAATTCCTGCCGCCGTGCTGGGAGCGTTTCTGATTCTGGCGCTCCAGCTTCCCGTGCTTTTTCTAAAGCTCGGCTGGATGCAGGTGCTCGATTATCTGGAAGTCGCGCAGGACATAAACGCGGTATTCGTTTACATGCATGAGAGCCCGTCTCCGTATAACGCCTTTCTCCTTTTTCCGGTGATTGCGGTCATCGTGCCGATAGGGGAGGAGTTTATTTTCCGCGGCCTTCTCTACGGCGGCCTCCGGCGCGTCATGGGCGCGGGCGCCGCGATTATCATAAGCGCGATCCTTTTCGCGTCCGTGCACGACGCATGGTCCGACCGGGTGCCTCTTTTCGTTCTGGGCGCGGTTTTCGCCTGGCTTTACGAGCGCACGCGCAGCCTTGTCGCACCGATCGTCGCGCACGCGGTAAACAATGCTATTGCACTGGGCCAGTATTATCTGTTGAATTGAGGTTGGTCGGTTGTTCGGTTATTCGGTTGTTCGGTTATAATGAGCTTCGCGCATATGTAGGGGCGGGTCTGAGACCCGCCCCTACATGCTACTTCAGCAGTTCGCCCGCGCGTTTCGCCCATCGGCTCCCGGGCGCTATCCTGCGCACTTCCTCGAGGACCTTCCGGCCGGAGGCGGCCTCGCCGGTGCGCAGCAGCATTTCTCCGAAATGGACGCGCGCATCCATCCACCAGGGCGGCGCCTGCTTCGGCAGTCCGAAGGAAAACAGTTTTTTGAAATTGGAGCGCGCGGTCCCGGCGTCGCGAAGGTACGCCCATGACAGTATCGCGATGCGGGAGTGTGCGCGCAGGACTTCCCAGTCCGATTCCGGTTTGAAATTTGACGCGTCCTTCAGAAACGCCCTCATCCAGTCGCGGGCTTTCCCGGCAAGGCCCTGCGCCTCGCGCTTGAGGCCGCTCCGGGCGTAACGGTTCACAAGGTTAAACGAAGCGTCCATGAGCTGCCTGTGCGCGTCGATGAGGTTCCGGAAATTCTGGACATTCTTCGGCATATTCTCAATTCTTATCGAGCAGTTGAATTCTATGAACGAATCCAGGTAGAACCCGTAACCGGGAAAATCGGGGCTCGACGCGTTGCCGGATTCAAACTCGAAGTCGCCGAGCTGGATGAGAATAAGGCCCCGGTTCACGTGCGCCACGCTGTATAACGGATACTCGGCAAGCGCCCTGTCGATGCACACGAGCGACTCCTTCACCTCTTTCCTGATTTCGGCAAGATACTTCTCCCGACCGGGATGGTCTTTCCCCTGCGCTGATTCAAATTTTCTCCTGGCCCTGATAAGGATGATCTTGCCAAGGTTGTTCCACCCGATCTCGCTTTTCGGACCCGACGGCAAAAGCCGTACGACTTCGCGCATGTGTTTGATCGAAACGTCCATATGGTGCGAGTACTGCTCCATACGGTGTTTGTACTCTTTGACGTCTTTTTTATTCCTGGCGTCAACCGCCCCTCTGTAATGTCCGCTTGCCTGGTCGTAATGCCAGTTGGCGTAATTCAGGTGGCCGCGGTTGCTGTTCGGGAGCTTCTCGATTACGTCTTTCCATAACGCGCCGCGGGTCTCGTAAACCTTGTTGCGCTGAAACGTCGCCACGCCGTAGAAAACGCCGACGACAATCGTCAGCCCCACAAGCACGATGCGCCCGACGTCGGGTCGGGTTCTAAACGCCGCGGCGGCCGCGGCCGCAATCAGAAAACCCCAGAACGCAAGCGGCGCGTAAAGCCGGTGCTCGAATATGACGTCGAAAATCGGGAAAAACGAAGACACGGGAAGCAGAAAGACGAAAAACCACAGCGCGGCCAGCGCATAGGCCGGGAACCGCCGCCAGGCCCAAACGATCATGCCGATCAGGCAGGCGACGAGAAACCACCCGAAAAACTTGACCCAGGCCGACGCTTCGACGATTGAAACGTCGTTGTTGAAGTCGAACAGAAGCCGGACCGGTAAAAGGACAATCCTGAAATAGTGAAACAGCACGCGCCCCTGGATGGCAAAATAGTCCCATCTGCTCCACGGAATTTCCATTATGCGGGCCGATTCACGGAAAACTCCATGAAGCGCTGCAAGCACGGCCAGCGCCGCAAAGAATGGGACCATTCTTTTCGCGCGCACCTCGAAGCGGGCATCCTCGAACCCGGGGAAAAGAAAAACCTCCAGCCCGAAAAGAATGAAAGGCAGGAACAGCCCGTACTCCTTTGAAAGTCCCGCAAGAAAAAAGAACAGGATGGAAGCAGCCATCCACGTGATAACAAGGCGCGGCTTTTCGGTCAGCCTGCCGCGCAGATACGCCGTTACCGAGAGCAGCAGAAAAAGGGTCGTAAGGATTTCGGACCGGCTGGAAACGTAGGACACGCTCTGCGTCTGCACCGGGTGCAGCCCGAAGAGGAGCGCCGAGCAGAAAGCCGCAAGGACCGGCATCCCGGCGGCGGCCGTCTTCGCAAAACGCGGCGTCGAAAGCATTGCCAGCACGAGCGCGTAAAGGGCGAGGACCGCCAGGGCATGATAGATCACATTGGAGACATGAAACACGTACGGGTCGGGCCTGCCGCCCGGCCCGGCGCTGCCGAGCGCGTAATCCACCGCGTAGGTCACAAACAGCACGGGCCGGTAGAACTCGCCGCCGGCCTTGACGGTCGTGTTCTTTGTGAAATACTCGGGAACGTTTTTCAGAAAGAAAATCGCGGGGTTGTTCTTTATGACGTGGTCGTCGTCGAGGTGGAAATCCGCGCCGAACGCGTTATGGTAGGCGATAATAATTATTACAAACAGCGCAAGCGAAATTATGAGGTGAAGGCGCCATTTAGCCCGCGGCTTCTCCAGCAGGGCTGTATCTTCCTTTTTTATCGCCTCTTCCGCGACAACCGGAGCCTGTCTGCTTTTGCGTTTCTTCTTTCCCAAACGCTACCTCGCAAGCAGGTATGCCGCACTCAGCACACCGGTAAGAAGAAAAGCCCCGTCGACCACGCCCTCGCACGTGTACTCGGCTTCGGTGACGCGCCAGTGGTAGAGCGCGAGGTAAAGCAGCATGTACGCCGGCACGGCGAGCATCCACCAGCCCAGCGGCGGAAGGATTCCCGCAAAGGTCGTCCCCCCGAGCAGCGCGGCCAGAAAAACGGTAAGCATGACGAGGATCGCCTTCGTCTTGTCAAGCCCCAGGATAACGGGTATGGTCTCCTTGCCGACGGCACGGTCGCGCTGCACGTCTTTTACCGCCATCAGCGTGGAGCGCACGAACACGACGAGCACCACGACGGAAAACGCGACCCACGTCGCGGGAATCGCCCCGTGCCCGCCCGCCAGGACGGGGAAGAGCGCGATAACCGTGCCCCACCCCAGCGCGCAGAAAACGTCTTTCGATGCCGGGATATCCTTGAGTTTCCGCCCGCCCAGTATTTTCCCGATTGACCGCGGCACGATCGCGAAACCGTATGCAAGCCCGAGCGCGATGGCGACCAGCAGTACGGCGAATGCGAGCCATGACGGCAGCGTCGCGCCGACCGCGATGAGGGTGAGCCCGGCTATCCATGAAAGCGTGTTGACGACGCGCCATACTTTCCTTCGACTCCTTCTTGCGCCGAGCTGGTAGAGGTCTTCTTCCCTCTGCTTGTAGTAGGTGTTGGTCGAATGGATTGCAAAAATATAACAGAAGCTCACGACGAGCGACTGCCAGGAAATTTCCGGTATCCTCTGCAGGTGGGAAATACACCATGTAAACACGGCCGCGCCCGCCGCGAGGTACAGGTTGCTTGCGATGAGGAACCTTCCGGCCCGGCGCAGAATCCGGTATATCAGACCGCGCCGCTCGAGGTCCAGCTCAACAAGTTTATCCAGCACCTGTCGAATCAGCCAGTTCGGCGTCGACGCGCCCGCCGTTACGCCGACGGTGCGGAATTTGACGATCGCCTCCGCGTCGAGCTCGTCTTCAGTCTCGATATGGAAAGTAGGCGTGCCGACCTCCCGGCTGATTTCGGCAAGGCGGGTCGTATTCGCGGAGTTGTGGCCCCCGACGACCACGAGGGCATCGACGCGTTCGGCGAACTCGCGGACCTCTTTCTGCCGCTGCCCGGTGGAACCGCAGATCGTCTCATATACCTGCGCGTCGGGGTATTTTTTCCGCACCGCTTCCGTAATCAGGCGGTAACTTTCCATGTTCTGCGTCGTCTGCGCGACCAGGCAGACCTTCTCGAAACCGGGCAGCGCATCGAAATCCTCGACCGATGTAACCACATGCCCGCGCCCACCGGCCGCGCCCAGAATGCCGGTCACCTCGGAATGCTCGCGGTCGCCGACGACGATTATGTCGTACCCCTCCCCGGCGCGCCGCTTCGCGATAACGTGAATCCTGTGGACGTGCGGGCAGGTGGCGTCCAGGATATCGAGGCCGCGCTCCTCGAGCTTCGCCCGCTCGGCGGGTGAGATGCCGTGGCTGCGGATAGTAACGGTCGTCCCCTCCGCCATCTCAGCGGGATCGTTCCTTGAGATAACGCCGCGCTCCGCGAGGATGTCGACGACCTGCGGGTTATGGATAATGTCGCCGTAGGTATAGACCGTACCGTCGTCTTTCTGCATGCGCTCCAGCAGCATGTTCATCGCACGCCTGACGCCCATGCAGAAACCGGCCGATTTCGCGAGGATTATCTTCATGACGGGAAGTATACCAGAAGAATGCGGGGACCGCAATAATTTCAGTGGTTAGTGGTTCGTGGTTAGGGGTTTGTGGTTAGTCGTTAGTCGTTAGTGAAGAATTAATAATATATGTCGGGGCACGGCGCGCCGTGCCCCTACATAATCTTTTTCACGGCCTCAAGCAGTTGTTTCCTGTACTGGCCCGCGTCCGGCGAACCCAGGTCGAGCATGAGCTTCGGGTCCGAGACGAGAAAATCGTAGCGCTCCGCGTACCCGTCTTGCCGTTTGCACCACAGGGCGTGGGGATCGTTTATGTGATTCTCAAGAGGCGGTATTTCGCGCTCCCCTCCGTCGGGCACGAATACTTTTCCACTTTCGAACTTATACCCGTGCGGTTCCAGCACGGGGCGCGCCGCCGCCACAAAATCATCGAGGCGGGCCCTGTATTTCTCGAATTCGGGCGTGCCGACCTTTACCGTCCGCATCGGTCCCGGCCGGTAGCTCTCGAGCCGGTTGCGCAGATCCGCCGCCACCTCCGCCGGCGGCCAGAACCGCGGCAGAGTGTAGCGCCGCCCCCAGTTCATGCCGAGCAGCCTGTTGTTGTCCATCCAGTGGATATAATCGACGTTCTTGAACTCGACCGTAATCTTCCCGCCCGCCGACTCGACTGTTTTATCTACCGAAGCCTTGAAGCGGGGATCAATATATTGCCCGTTCTCCGCGGCGAGGAAGACGACGTCGAGCGATTTCAGGTTTTCGCCGAAATAACCGTGCAATAACTTCAAGACGGCCTGGCCCATCCCGAGCCCAAGCGCCTCGTCGAGCCAGAACAGGTCGCGTTCCGAATACTTTTCCGCAGGCAGGAACTCGTCCAGTATTTTCAGGGCAGTATCGTGCGGCACCTCGTCCACGGAAAGCGGAATATCGACTATCTCGACCCCGGGCGCGATTTCCCGAAAAATCCCGGCCGGAATCTCGCAGCCGCGGAGCAGGTTCAGAAAAAGCGGCGCATCGGCGGCCCGCATTTTCTTCGCAGACGCAGCCAGGTGCCGCGCGATCTGCGCGAGGTTGTCATCGGTTACCGGCCGGTCGGCGAGGTAGATGTCGAGCATGCGTAAACCCGTTGAAAAGTTTAAAGTTAAAAGTTATAAGTTAAAAGTTAAGAATTAAAACAGAATACAGGAGCACATAAATATATTCTTGATCTTAACTTATAACTTTTAACTTTAAACTTTTAACTTATAACTTCATCCCCTGCTTTCGCGCCACGTGGAGCGAGACTTTGAGCAGCGCCTCGATCGACTCGCCCGCGTCGCCCCAGTAGCCTTCGAGGGTTTCGTGCGTGATGTCGCCGCGGGCGACGTAGGCGTTGTTCACGTCGGTGATCTCGAGCTCGCCGCGCTCGGACCGCTCGAGCGTGCGGATAATATCGAAGACCGCGTTGTCGTACATGTAAATTCCGAGCACGGCCAGGTTGGACTTCGGCTCCTTCGGTTTCTCGACGATGGACACGACTTTACCGCCTGTAAGCTCGGCCACGCCGAATTCGCCCGGGTTCTGCACTTCCTTCAGGAAAATCTTTGCGCCCGAGGACAGCTTCCTGAAATCTTCGACCGCGTCTTTTATCGAATCCTCAATTACATTATCACCGAGCATGACGACTATTTTCTCGCCCTCGGCGAACGGCTCCGCGAGCCCGAGCGCCTCGGCTATCCCGCCTTCGCCTTTCTGGTAGGCGTAATGGAGGCGGCGGAGGCCGAACTCCTCGCCATTCTGCAGAAGCTGGACGAACTGCCCGTAATGGGTGCCGCCGGTGACGAGCAGTATGTCTTCGATACCCGCCTCGACAAGCGTCCGGATGGGGTACGTGACCATCGCCCGGTCGAAAACGGGAAGCAGGTGCTTGTTGGTAATGTTCGTAAGCGGTGCGAGCCGCGTCCCGAGCCCGCCTGCAAGTACTACGCCTTTCATAGATTGGCTCCTTAGTTCTTTGGTTCCCTGGTTTTTTGGTTCCTTGGCTCCTTGGCTTCTTGGTTGTAGGGGCACGGCGCGCCGTGCCCCTACATGTTCTTTCTTATATACGCGACCACGCTGTTCAGGATTTCGTCGATTTTAACTTTCGGCTCCCAGCCGATCAGCTCGTGCAGCTTGTTTGTATCGGGCACCCGCCGCTTAAGGTCTTCGAAGTTCGGGCCGTACGCCTCCTCGAAACTGACGAACTCGATCTCCGAATCAGGCCCGAAAAGTTTTCGAACCTTCTCCGCCAGCTCCACGATGGTTATTTCCTCGGTCGATCCGATATTGTAAACCTGGCCGTGGCTCTCCGGCCTGTCGACAAGCTCCATTACCGCGCGGATAACGTCCGAGACGTCGCAGAAGCAGCGGGACTGCTTGCCGTCACCGTAGACCGTAATCGGCTCGCCCCCGAGGGCCTGTCCCACGAACCGCGGTATGACCATGCCGTACCGTCCGGTCTGGCGCGGGCCCACGGTATTGAAAAACCTGAGCACGGTAACGGGCAGCCCGAACTGGGCGTGATAGGCAAGCGCGAGGAACTCGTCAATCGCCTTTGAGGCCGCATAGGACCACCGCGCCCGGGTCGTGGCGCCGAGCACCATGTCGCCATCCTCGACGAAAGGCAGGTCGGACGACTTGCCGTAAACCTCGCTCGTCGAGGCGATGAGCGTGCGGCGTTTCTTTTTCGCGGCCGCGCGGAGAACGAGGTCGGTGCCCGCTATATTCGTTTCAATCGTCCTGACCGGGTCTTCGACGATCAGCCGCACGCCGACGGCCGCGGCGAGGTGGTGTACGACGTCCGCGCGGTCCACGTATTCCGAAAGAAGCTGCTCGTTCAGAATCGTGTCGATGGCGTAATGGAAATTGTCCCGGTCGCGGAGATGGTCGATATTAACTATCGAGCCGGTCGAGAGGTCGTCGATGACGAAGACGGTCTCGCCCTTATCGAGAAGCGCCTCGGCAAGATGGCTCCCGATAAAACCCGCGCCGCCGGTGATGAGATGTTTCATGATTTCTCCAGTCCTTAAGTTTCGAGTTTCGAGTTTCGAGTTACGAGCAAAATACAATCCGGAATTCGTTACTCGGTACTCGGTACTCGGTACTCGGTACTTCTTCCGTGGTACTCCTGAAGCGGTTTCACTTTCGATTCGTACCAGTTGAGGCTCTCTATTCCGGTAACGGCGGCCTGCGCGGCCGTGATGGTCGTCATCGCCACGACCTTGTGCGTCACGGTGTACTTGCGGATCGTCGCCTCGTCGGCCCACGGGTCCTTGCCGGTCGGCGTATTTATCACGAGCTGGATTTCGCCGTTGACGATATGGTCGACGACGTTGGGCCGGCCCTCGGCAATCTTGTTCACGCGCTTCGCGTCGCGGATGCCGTTTCGCCTCAGCACCTTGTAGGTGCCGCCGGTGGCCAGGATGCCGAAGCCGAGGTCGGCGAGCTTTTTCGCGATGTAGATCACCGCGCGCTTGTCGGAGTCCTTGACGGAAATAAACACGTTTCCCGAAACCGGAAGCGGGTCGCCCGCCGCGTCCTGCGCCTTGGCGAACGCAAGACCGAAATCAACGTCGATTCCCATCACCTCGCCCGTCGATTTCATCTCCGGCCCGAGTATGATGTCGGTCCCCGGGAACCGTGAAAACGGGAAGACGGATTTTTTTACGGCGATGTGCCTTAGGCGGGGCGGCGCCACCTCGCCCAGCTCGGAGAGCGTTTTGCCCAGCATTATTTCCGCGGCGATCTTGGCGTACGGGATGCCGGTCGCCTTCGAGACGTACGGCACGGTCCGCGACGCGCGGGGGTTCGCCTCGAGTACGTAAATAACGTCGTCCTTCACCGCGTACTGCACGTTCATGAGCCCGCGTACGCCGAGCGCAAGCGCGAGCGTTTTCGTCGCCTCCTCGATCCGGTCCACCGTGGCGTCGGGCAGCGAGAACGGAGGTATCGAGCACGACGAGTCGCCCGAGTGCACGCCCGCCTCCTCGATGTGCTCCATGACGGCGGCGACGACGACGTCTTTCCCGTCGGCGACGCAGTCCACGTCGACCTCGACCGCGTCCTCGAGGAACTGGTCGACAAGAACGGGCGCGTCCGGGGAAGCCGAGACGGCCTTGCGCATGTAGCGGGCAAGCGATTCGTCGTCAAAGCAGATTTCCATCGCCCGGCCGCCGAGGACGAACGAAGGGCGCACGACGACGGGATATCCGATTTCGCCGGCAATTCTGAGCGCGCCCTCCTCGTCGACGGCTGTGCCGTTTTTCGGCTGAAGCAGGTCGATCCGCTTCAGGAGGACCTGGAATTTCTTGCGGTCCTCGGCTTCCTCAATCGCCTCGACGGGCGTGCCCGCTATCGGGACGCCGGCATCGGCGAGGCCGCGGGCGAGGTTTAGCGGTGTCTGGCCGCCGAACTGCACGACGACGCCGACCGGCTGCAGGCGGTCGCAGAGGTTGAGGACGTCTTCGAGCGTCAGCGGCTCGAAGTACAGGTCGTCCGAGGTATCGTAATCGGTCGAGACGGTCTCGGGATTCGAATTGACCATGATGGTTTCGTAACCGAGCTCGGAGAGGGCGAACGCGGCGTGGCAGCAGCAGTAGTCGAACTCGATCCCCTGGCCGATGCGGTTGGGCCCGCCTCCGAGGATAATCACCTTCGGGCGGTCGGAGACGCGCATCTCGCATTCGTCTTCGTAGGTCGAGTAGTAGTACGGGGTGAAGGCCTCGAACTCGGCCGCGCAGGTATCGACGAGCTTGTACGTCGGCAGGATGCCGGCGGCTTTTCGTTTCGCCCGCACATCCGTTTCGCCGGCTCCGAGCAGGTTCGCGATCTGCCGGTCGCCGAACCCCATCCGCTTGGCTTCCCTGAGCAGGCCGGTCGAAATACCGTCGAGAGATTTGCAGTTTCGGAGCAGGCCCTCGAGCTTGACTATCTGCGCGAAGTTCGCGAGGAACCAGCGGTCGATCTTCGTCAGGTCGGAAACTTCGCCGACGAACATCCCGGCCGAAAATGCGCGGCGCACGTGGCGCAGTCTTTCCGCGCTGGGGTTGACGAGCTCTTTTCGCAGCTCGCCATGGTCCGGGTCGTCATCCATGTCGATGTTTACGACATCCTTCGGCTCCAGGCTGAAACCGGAGCGGCCGGTCTCGAGCCCGCGCATGCCTTTCTGGAGCGCTTCCTTGAACGTCCGCCCTATCGCCATCACCTCGCCGACTGATTTCATCTGCACGCCGAGCGTGTCCACGGCCTGCGGAAACTTTTCGAACGTGAACCTGGGAATCTTGACCACGACGTAATCGATGGTCGGCTCGAACGAGGCCGGAGTCTCCTTCGTGATGTCGTTCGGTATCTCGTCGAGCGTGTAGCCGACGGCAAGCTTGGCGGCGAACTTCGCTATCGGGAAGCCCGTCGCCTTCGATGCGAGCGCGCTCGAGCGGGAGACCCGCGGGTTCATCTCGATAACGACCATCCGCCCCGTCTTCGGGTCGACCGAAAACTGGATGTTCGACCCGCCCGTCTCGACGCCGACCTCGCGGATAACGGCAATCGCGGCGTCGCGCATGAGCTGGTATTCCTTGTCGGTCAAGGTCTGCGCGGGGGCGACCGTAATCGAGTCGCCCGTGTGCACGCCCATCGGGTCGATGTTCTCAATCGAGCAGATGATGACGACGTTGTCCGCCTTGTCGCGCATCACCTCGAGCTCGTATTCTTTCCAGCCGAGGAGCGCTTCCTCGATAAGTATCTCCGAAATCGGCGACGCGGCAAGCCCGAGCTTGACCTGCTCCTCGTACTCGGTGACGTTGTATGCAATACCGCCGCCGGTCCCGCCGAGCGTGAACGCGGGGCGGATGATTGCCGGAAGGCCGATCACGTCGCGGGCCTCGAGCGCTTCGGCCAGCGTGTGCGCAATCTCCGAGCGGGGCAGGTCGAGCCCGATGCGCCGCATCGCGGCGCGGAACTTGTCGCGGTCCTCCGCTTCCTCGATAACTTCGAGGGATGCGCCAATCATCTCGCAGCCGAACTTTTCGAGCACCCCGGCCTTCGCCACGGCGACCGCGATGTTGAGACCGGTCTGACCGCCGAGGGTCGGGAGCAAGGCGTCCGGTCTTTCTTTTTCGATTATGGCCGCGACGACTTCGGGCGTGACCGGCTCGATGTATGTGCGGTCCGCCATCTCGGGGTCGGTCATTATGGTGGCGGGGTTGGAGTTGACGAGGATAACGCGGTAGCCCTCTTCCTTGAGGGCCTTTACGGCCTGCGTGCCGGAATAGTCGAACTCGCAGGCCTGGCCGATAATTATCGGGCCCGCGCCGATTATGAGAATGGATTCGATATCTGTACGTTTCGGCATTGTTATCTGTTGTAGGGGCGAGGCGTCGCCTCGCCCAAATATCGGGCGACCCACCGGGTCGCCCCTACAAAGTCCAAAACTGAGACAGTATAGCACAGCGTCTATTGCCGCGCAAGGCGGTGCATTATTATTTTCCAAAAGAGTTTTGCTATACAGAAAACAGGAAGCTAAAGCTCCATATCGAGCAGTTCGGAGAAATCGGCTTTGACGGCTTCGAGGGCGGCTTCGTCGAGGGGTGGGGATTTCACGTAGTAGAGCGTATCTTCCTCCTTGGGGAAATGCAACACAAGGACTTCGCCGCCGTCCTCGCGGATCGTCGTTTTGTGGACGAGGCCGCGCTTGCGGAGGATGAGGAGAGTCAGGAGGTAAAGAAAGTTTTTCTTATCCGCGTCGGCCGAGCCGTGGAGCCTTATGAAGAACTCCTTCGCGGTTTCCATATCGAGCTTGCGGTGTTTCGGCGCGCCTTTCGGGCGGATGCCGGCCTTCCAGAACGAGAAGAGTTTCTTTTTTTCGTCGTCCGCCACCGCTTCCCAGCACTTCGGGCAGAAATCCATCCGCTGGAAGCCTTCGGTCGTGTCCATGACGGTTGAGAAAAAGGAATCGCCCCGCGAGAATGCGGCTTCGCACTTCGCACACGTCCTGGTTGTCCGCGATATCTTGTAGTCGTCCATTCGTCAAGTCCAAGTTTGAAGGTTCAAAAGTTCGAATGTTCGAAGGTTCAAAAATTTAAGATATCTGCTTTCGAACCTTTGAACCTTCCAACCTTCGAACGTTCCAACTTTCGAACCTTCGAACCCTGTCATCTTGCCCGAAAAAACCGCTCATCGGTCCCGTTCGGGTCGATGGGGATTTCGATTTTCGCGCCGCACCTCGGGCACCAGCCGACGTACGCGGTCTGCATCTTATTGATGTAGATGCGGTTGTAAATGTTACAGCACTCGAAAAGGATGCCGATAAACGGGCGGTCGCCCTCTCCTTCGGCATTCTCTTTATCCTGCTTGGCCATGATGCGTACGGTTTTGTAGGGGCAGGCCCCTGCGCCTGCCCGTTATGAATCCGATGTTTTTCCGGGCGGCCGCGGGGGGCCGCCCCTACAATCGGGCGCGGCCAACGAAGAAACGCGGCGAGCAAGCTCGCCCGCCAAACGAAGAAACGCGCCGCAAGCGGCGCGGCTAAACGAAGAAACGCGCAGCAAGCTGCGCCGCTAAATGATATTAAAGAACTTTCGAATCGACCTTGTTCACCACCAGGTCGTGGAGCTCGGTCGCCTTTGCCTCGAGTTCCGCCATCTCGCCTTTTACCTCCGCGACCAGGCCCTCGTCCTTGATTGACTGGAGGTTGATTGCGACGTTGTACTTCGCGCCCTTGAGCCCGGCGAACGCGCAGATGGCGCAGACGCCGACGTCGGTTATAAGGTACGGGTTCGAGATATCGACGATGTCGGCCGCGGCCTGGAGCACGTCGACGGCTTTGCGGCAGACGTCGAGCGGGACGGCCATCGCAAGCTTGGTGGCTTCCTGCATGGCGGCGCGGCGGGCGGCCTTTTCCTCGTCCGTTTCTTTCGGCATCGTCCTTGCCGCTTCGTACTTCGAGTACTCGTCGACGTCGGCCTGCACGAGGCGCGCGAGCTCGTCGCCGCCGGCCTTCAGCCTGTCGTTGGCGTCCTTTACCTGCGGCTCGACGTCCGCGAACTTTTTCTTTCCGATGGTGAAATTCGCGGCCATCTGTCCCATCGTCGCGCCGAGGGCGCCGACGAGCGCGGAAACGCTCCCCCCGCCCGGCGCAGGCTTGTTGGCCGCGGCGTCCGCAAGGTAAACGTTCATGGGCTGTTCGATATACATTATTTTTCCTCCCGGTATGTAGAAGAAAAGTTTATTCGCAAAACGGAGAGATATGATAACAGATTTTCACAACGGGGCAAGGTTTTTCAATTGAGGATTTCGGAATTCGGTTGTTCAGTTTTTCAGTTCGTCGGTTCTTCGGTTCTTTATTTTATTAACTGGACAACCGAAAAACCGAATAACCGATCAACCGAAAAAGGCTAGAAGCTTTTGGCGATTGTGATTATGTTGCCGCCGTTGGGGTGCGGCTGGACGTCGAGGGTGTCGACGCCCGAGCGGGCGCCGCGGAGCACCACGGCCGCCTTGTCGGGGCGTCCGTCGCCCAGCGACTTGCCGTGGTCGGTAAAGGTGAGGTCGATCTTCTTCTCCTGCACGCTAATCATCACCTGGAAGGTTTCGGGGCTGTCGGCGGAATCGCCGTAGACCTCGGTCCGTATCTTGTCGCAGACCTCCATCACGGAGCGCTGGAAGTCCCTGACCGCGGTGCCGCCGAAGGAAAGTTTTTTCGCGACGACGCCCACGAACTCGAAAAGTCCGTCGGCGCACTCGGGCGTTGCGAGCAGAGTCATCTGTATCGGCACCGGCTCTTCTGGTGCGAAGAACGTGGCCACGCGGTCCTTATCTATCTTCATCATCGTCGAGCAGCGCGGACACTGATAGGAGCCGGCCTCGGGAAGCTCCAGCGTCGCCCGGCAGACGGAACACGTTACCGTTCCCTCGGGAGACGCGGACGGAGCCATGGCCGCGGCTGCGCGGGAGGATGCCTTGGAAGGCGCCCGCGAGGACGGGGTCGCGGCACGCTTCTTTGAAGGCGTTCTGGCAGACGGCTTCGCGGCCGTAGTCCTGGCGGAGCCGGACGCAGGCATCTTCAGCCGCTGGGTCTTGGTCGTGGGCACGGCGTCCCCGGCCGCTTCCGCGGCCGGCGCCCCATCGCCCTGACCCATGAGCGACTCAATAGCTTCCTGCATGGAGTCGCACATGTCGAAAAACGTGTGCCGGCCCAGCATCTCGACAACGATCTTAACCTTGGCCGGGACCTTCAGCAGGACGATACCGCCGCCTGTTGTTTTAAAAAGGTCCTGCTCCTTGACCAGCGAGCCCAGCCCGGTTGAATTGACATACTTGACGTCGGAAAGGTCGAGGATAAGGCGTATCCGGCCGCCCTGACGCGCCCCTTCGAGCTCTTTCTGGAACGCACCCACGGTGTTTGCATCGATCGAGCCGGCGATCGTGGCAACGGCCATCGCCGCATCGCCCATGACTTCCCTGAATGCAATATTCAGCGCGCCCATCTACCTTACCCAAAGAAGAGATTCCATACACCAACAACCTTCCGACGCCTTCAAAAAATTTTATCACCATAACGCGAGTTGTCAAGGTTTATTTTGCATTCATCGGTTGTTCGGTTGTTCGGTTATTCGGTTATTCGGTTGTTCGGTTATTCAGTTATTCAGTTATTCAGTTATTCGGTTATTCGGTTATTCGGTTATTCGGTTATTCGGTTTATATTTATTAAGACACGCGCAGCAAGCTGCGCGGCTAAACGAAGAAGCGGCGAGTAAACTAATTATATTTATTTTCTTCCCGTATCCCGTATCCCTTGTCCCGTATCCCTTCTTCCCTGTTCCGACTTGACAGAAAAGGGCTGCTATGCGAAAATCCTGCCATGCCATTATCTTCAGTCCCGCAGCGCATACCTTTGATACGCCCTCTGGAAATCGTAATCCTTTTCTGTATCATTGCCTTCACGGTTACGATATGCATACAACACACGAGCAGGGATCTTACCCCTCCCTCTGACGATGATGCGATCTATCTGGCGGAAAGCTTCAAGCTGTATGCGAAACTCTGCAAGTCGGGGCTGAAACGTTTCAGCAAACCGCTTCTCCGCGCCATGCCTGAGAAACCGCCGCTGCTGACGCTTTTACCCCTGCTCGTTTTCCCGTTTCGCGGCTTCCACGACATAGAGACTGCAAAACTCGTCCTGGCCTTTTCGCTGCTCTTTCTCATGCTGTTTACATATCTGCTGGCAAGGCGCCACATACGCGCACCGGGCGCCCTCGCAGCGGCGATGCTCGCCGCAAGCACGCCGATGACAATCATCCTTTCGCACAGATATTACGCCGAGCTGCCGACGGCGGCATGCCTTGTTGCATTTATCTACTTCGTCGACAGGAGCGACCTGTTCAGACGGCCGCACGATACAATCTTTGCCGGTCTCTGCTTTGCGCTCGGGATACTGCTGAAAATATTTTTCTTTTTCATGGGCGGCTCGATAATAATCCTGGCGCTCGTGCTGCGATTCCGGGAGGAGCCGGAACTGCGCAAGAAGCCGGGCGTCATATTATTCGGGTGCGCCGCGGCGATGCTCGTCGCGTTTGGAATCGGCGTCATCGCGGGCGCGTCGGGAATAGTCCTGACGCTGATCGGGTTCTGCTTCGCGGGCCTGGTCGGCGCGCTGGCGTACTTCGGCGAATTACCGTGGCGGAGCCTTCTTGCCACTGCGGCACCCGGCGCCGTGCTGGCGGCAATCGTCGCGGGACCGTGGTATCTGATCAACGGCCAAACGACCTGGCAGTATTTCGTCAAGTACGCGCTCGGACCGCAGATACTGGACCCCTTCAACGTACCGCCGACTTCAATCTGGGTGTACGCGCTGCACCTCTTCAACAGCGCTTTCGGCTTTCTGCTGATTTCCGTTGTACTGGGTTTCGGTATCTGGGGAATCATAAAGCTGCGCGAGCTTCGCCCGCACCTGCCGCTGCCGAGGTTCTGGCTCTTGCTCGCGGTCTGGGGAGTGCTCCCGGTAATTGTTTTCGCCGTTCCCTCCCGCCGGGTCGCACGGGTGCTTCTTCCCGTTGTGCCGGCGTTTGCCATCGGGGCAGGAGCCCTGATCTCGGTGTTTTACCTCGATCGCGTCCGGCTTAACAGAATTGTCGCGCTCATTATTGGAATTCTCGCGGCGGCAAACATACTCTACGTAAGCTTCGGTCCGCGCGCCAAAGCCGACAAGTCGTACGGCCTTACGCTGGGGCCGTTCTATATCGTGCGCGATCCCAACCCGCCTCTCGACAAAGAATGGAACCACGACGCTATTCACCATCTGATAAGAATCAAGCACAAAGGGCTCAGGCAGCTGTTGACCGTCCGGCACACGCCGACGATGAACCGCAATAACCTCTACTGCGCCGGTTCGCTGTGGAGCTACAAGCAATTCGTTTACTACGGCTACCACGACTGGCGATCCAGAGGATATGTTTTCCCCGGCGAAGAGTTTCCCGAAAGCGCAGGCGCATCGAAACCGGCGGCGCTGTCGCTGGGCGGGATGTTTATAATCGACGAACGCGTAGCGGGAGAAAATATCCACAAGCTTCCCGAAGGAGTGGCGCAGTTCCGCGCCCGGCTCGAGGCGGCGGTCAAGGCGGGTTACGCAAAAGAGCTTTCCAGCAAACCGTACAAAGAACCCAACGGCTCAATCATATACGTATGGGCGATTTCGGGCAAATAGTCGTTTGGTTGGTTGGAATGAAGTCCCGAGTCATTCAACTTTTAATTGAGAATTGTTAATTGAGAATTGAGAATTAAGAATTTGGAATTGTTAATTGAAAATTGAAGATTTTTTTAATATGCAATTCTCAATATTCAATTTTCAATATCAAATCCGCAATCCGCAATCCGAAATTCTTCAAGCTATCGTCCGGCGCGCAGTCTTGCGGCATAGGCGGGGTTGAATACGCGGTTGGCGAGGATTTTCTGCATCGTGGTCCTCACGTCGTAATCCACGCGATAAAACGAACACTGGTTCCCGTCCAGGATGCAGAAGCTCGGACGCGGGTTGTGATCTCGCGGCTGGCCGACGGAGCCCGGGTTTATAATATAGCGCCTGAGCGGGTCGAGCTCCATTTCCCAGCGGGTACCGGCAGGCAGCATGACCATGCCGTTGGCGTCGCCGACCATGGGCAGGTGCGTGTGCCCGACAAAAGCGAGCCTGCCGTCAAAAAGCATGGCGACGGGCAGATATTTTTCCGGGTCCGGGTAGACGTAAGTATTCATGCGCGCGCGGTTGTTGTTTGCGACCGGGCATCCGTGCGTAAAGACCATTCCGCCGGCCTGGCCCGACTTTGGAAACGCCCTTACGAATTTCAGCAGGTCGGTCCGTTTTTTCATTTCCCGCGCGGTCCAGAAGATTATCCGCTGTGCCGAGGCGGAGGCCCACGTCACGGTGTGGCGCTCGGGATCGAAAAGCGCCCAGTCGTGGTTGCCCATGATGTTGACGGAAAAGCGGCGGGCGGCCTCGATGCAGGGAATCGGGTCGGGGCCGTAACCCACAAGGTCGCCGAGATTGATTATGCGCTTGACGCCGAGGATATTGAGGGCGCTGATCACGGCCTTGAGCGCCTCAAGGTTCGCGTGAACGTCCGCGATAAACGCAATCGGTTTGCCGTCCGCCATCTGCTGCACGGATCGGACCTCCTTCATGAATTATGAATGATGAAATAAAGAAATTCTAATTTTCATACTTCATAATTCATCATTCATAATTCGTAATCGCCTCCCCTGCCGGAAAAACGCGAATCTATATTATCCAAGCTCTGGTATGAATTTCAAGGAAAAACGCGGATGTTCGGTAATGCCGCAGTTACGGGAGGATATGGTTGGCCTGACGACGGTAGGCCCGACACTCCTGTCGGGCCAATGAGAACCCGGCAGGAGTGCCGGGTCTACCGATTGCGCCCGTATCTGGGATATTACGCGGTTCAGAATTTTTGACTTGCCTAACTGCCCTCCGCTTCCTATAATACGCCCCAAGCAGGCGCCGCTGTCGACATGCCGGACGCAGTTTCAATCCAGATCGGATGTAACAATTCGATGTCAGAAAATCACCCTAACCGCAGGTGGTGGTTATGGTTCACAGGCACAACCGTTGCCTGGTTCCTGTGTTTTTATCTGATATCATGCGCCTCCCTCCTGGTCAGCCTCGCATTCGAGGCAGGTGATTTTTCAAGCGCCGCCCAGAATTACTACATCGGATACATCACCTGGATACATATAAAACTCCTTTTCGGCTACATGATTGTCGCCGCGCTCCTTGTGCTCCTTTTCTTCCCTTACGTACGCACGTGGCAGAAAAGGAGGCCTGCATCGCGGCGCAGGACAATACTGCGCACGACGATAATCGTACTGGTTACAACCTTCCTCGTCGGGTCGCGGATACTTTATCATCCCCACCTTGCAAAGGGATGGTTCGGCTCGATATACCGCGGTCTCGGCTGGACAGTGCTCGGCTACCTGACGGTCGAGGTACTGCTTGCGCTGGTCGTTTTTTTCCTCGTGCGCAAATGGTGGAGGCGCAAACAGATAACGCGCAGGAAAATCATAGTCATCTCGACAATCGCTTTTATTATCACCTTTGTTACAGCAATCCGGATTTTCTACAATCCGTATTACTCGAGCGGGGTCCTGGCCTCGATATACACCGGCATCGACTGGGCGTTATCGAACGGCATAAGGCTGATTTTTTCTCCTTATTCGATAGGCGCCCTCATATTACTTTTCATTCTCGGCTCCATTCTCATCTACGGGTACATGGCGTACGGGAAAATCCGCAGCAAGGGGTTGCGCGCATCGGCGGCAGCCGCCACCGCGCTGCTCGCCCTGCTTGCGGGGGCATTAATATCCGTAAGCACCTATGCGTCCCCGGGAATTCCCGGGCCGAAACCGGATAATCCCGAGCCCGGGCCGAAACCGTGGAATATCCTGATTCTCTCCTGCGATTCGCTCAGGGGCGACCACCTTTCCTGCTACGGTTACGAGCGGAACCCGAAAACCACGCCTAAAATCGACATGTTCGCAAAGGAATCCGTCAACTTCACCCGCGCGATGACCCCGATCGCCGATACACTTTCGAGCTGGATGACGGTGTTCACGTCCCAGTATCCCAACGAGCACCACATCAGGTACATCTACCCGCAGCCGGAAGTCCTGCGCGTGGCGGAAAAGGGGCGAACCTATCTCCCGAAACTGCTCGCGGAAAAAGGCTACGAGACAATCGCCATGGGCGACTGGTGCGCAAGCTGCTTCAAGTGGCTCGACATGGGCTTCCAGGAAATCGACGTCTCCGACGTCCAGACCTTCAAGGTCGTGCTCGGCGAATACATCTACAAGCACCACCTCGTCATACTCATGTTCTTCAACAACCCGCTCGGCAGAAAAATCTTCCCCGAGCTCAAAAACTTCTCCGGGCTGGTCACGCCCGACACGGTTACCGACTGGGTGGTCAGGAGGCTGAGAAAATCCAGGGACTCCGAAAAGCCGTTCTTCATGACGGTCTTTTATTCCTGCACCCACCTGCCCTACAAGTCGAACGAGCCGTACTCCCGCAGGTACAAAAACCCGGAATACCACGGCCCGAACGAATACGAGGTGCACCTGAAGGTCCGGGACATTATCGAGCAGAACTATCCGGGCAGCTCCGACCACGAGGAGCTCAGCCAGGTCTACGACAAATACGACAACTCCGTCTCCGAGTTCGACGGCAACGTCGGAAGGATTCTCAGGCGCCTGAAAAAACTCGGCCTGATGGAGAACACCATCGTCGTCATCACCGCGGACCACGGCGAAGACCTCTATGACCCCGGCACGTCGCTGGGCCACGGCCTCAACTTCAACGGTGGCGACCAGTCAAACCACGTTCCCCTCATCATCCGCGTGCCCGACGTCCTCTACCCGCCCGGCAGGGTCGACAGGATGGTCAGGCTGATAGACCTCGGACCGACGCTGACCGACCTCCTCGGCCTCGAGCGGCCGGAAAGCTTCCGCGGCCGTTCGCTCCTGCCTTACCTCGAAGGCTCAGAGGAAGACATGAAGCTGCTTTTCTACGGCGAGGAAGGTTTCGCATTCGGCGCGAAAAAACCGGACTACGATATCCTCTGGGACATGCCGCCTGTCAACGAGCTGTTCGAACTGGATAACACCTTCGACTCGAACATGGTCGTAAGGCGCAAGTACCACGACAAACTTATCGAGTCCCGCGAGCGCTGCATCGCGACCGACCGCTGGAAGGTCGTCCGCCGCGTCCTCAAGAGCGGGCCGAGCTACAGCCTCTACGACAAGCGGACCGACCCTCACTGCCTGCGCGATATCTCCGCCGAGCGGCCCGACGTCTTCGTCCCGATGGTCAGGTGGCTCGACGAGTGGCTCGAAACCAACGCCGACCGAAGCGGCGAACCCCGCCCGTTTTCGGATGAGTAATCAGTTGGTCCCATAATGAAAATTTCCCTCCCCCTCAAACTCGGCATTTTCGTCGTCGTGTTCTTCGCGATCATAATTGCGGCATGCCTGCTGCGGATACCGCTGAAAACCCAGTGGCATCTGTCTCAATTTCGGTCAGGTGATATAAAGAGATGCTCCGCAGGCATCCAAGGTTTTCTTTCACTTGGGGAAAAAGGAAAAAGAAGACTTCAGGAACTTGTCAATGACGAATTACGCATGGGGGACTCAAAACGTTCGCTCACACTTCTAAAGGCTTTTGATTCAACTGACGAAGAAGGTGCTGAATTTCTTGGCACTGTGCTGGATGGCGGTCCATCCGCCATTGACCTGTTTATTGAATGCATGGTAAATATCGGCAACAGTAATCATATTCTGCAAACCAAACCAATGCATAAAGCAGTCGAACTGAACTGTTCAAATACAATCCAGTTATTATCCAGGCACGGAATTCCTCTTGACCAGAAAAAAAAATATCATGTTGGATTTTGGGATGGTTTCGATAAAAACGGAAATCCTGCCGGTGGAAAAATAATAGAAAACTTCACACCACTGGAAGCGGCGATTTGTTACAGGAAAACGAATGCTGCCAAAGCCTTGATTGAATCAGGTGCGGATGTAAATGCCCGACCAGGTGGTGAAAAAACTCCATTACAAATGGCATCAGAAGCGGGTATGACGCCTATTATGAAGCTCTTGATTGAAAGAGGTGCAAAAATCGATTCCAAGGCGTTGTTTCTGGCCATTAGCAATGAGCACACTGAATTTGCTAAATTCCTTATCAACAATGGAGCTGACGTAAACAGCACAAACAGGTTCGGACAGACGGTCTTACACAAAGCTTCGCTGCGAGGTATGGATAAGATTATAAGACTGCTGATTAATAAAGGCGCCGATATAAATGCCAGGAATAGATGGAATAACAACGCTTTATTTTATGCTACGAGGGGTGGAGAAAAAAACACTGTTGTATATCTCATCAGCAAAGGCGCAGAGATAAACACAGACGCAAAGATTAGTGCGCTACACGATGCCGTATTAAATAAATACACTGAAATTGCTGAAATCCTGATAAAACATGGCGCAGACATTAATGCTCTGGCTTTCTATAACCCCAATAAAGGAACCTATTATAAAGAGGGTAAAACTCCACTTGATTTAGCGCTGGAGAAAAAACATGAGGATTGTGTAATTCTCCTCCGCGCACACGGCGGGAAGACGGGGAGGGAGTTGCGTAAAGAAGCAGGGAAGAAATAGTTGCGGCCTGCCGTTCGTTGGGCGTGTGGTTAAATCACAAACACGGAGACACTGCAAAAACAAATCAACAATCGTAAATCGACAATAGAAAAGTCCTTGTCCCTTATCCCTTATCCCGTATCCCATATTAAAAAGACGCGGCGAGCAAGCTCGCCCGCTAAACAAAGAAACGTCGCGCAAGCGCGACGGCTAACATATTGATTATTCCCTTATTTCCTTATTTCCTTGTTTCCTTGTTTCCTTGTTTCCTTCTTCCCTATCCCTTATCCCGTATCCCTTATCCCCCTTTTTTAACGAGATATTTTCCGATTACAAGCGCGTCCATCTTGGTGGCTTCGAAGCAGGCGATGGCGTCGTCGGGCGTGCAGACTATGGGCTCGTTCTCGTTGAAGGAAGTATTCATTACAATCGGGACGCCGGTCAGCTCGCCGAATCTTTTTATTACCGAATGGTACAGCGGCGCCTCTTTTTCTCCCACCGTCTGGATGCGGCACGTGCCGTCGACGTGAACCACCGCGGGTATCTCGCCCTGCTTTTCCTCCCTGATAGCGTGGACGAAAAGCATGTACGGACTCGGCCCGTTCCAGTAGAACCATTCTTCAACCGCTTCCTCGAGTATGCTCGCGGCGAACGGGCGGAAGTCCTCGCGGAACTTGATGCGCTCGTTCAGCACGCCGCGCATCCCGGCCACGCGCGGGTCGGCGAGTATCGAGCGGTGCCCGAGCGCGCGGGGACCGAACTCCATCCGCCCCTGGAAAAAGCCGACGATCTTCCCGTCCGCGACGAGGTTCGCGACAGTGCCCGCTATATCGCCGACAATCTCATACCGCAGGCCCGCGTCCTCGAGCGATTCCCCGATTTCCCGGTCGGAATAAGCCGGGCCGGTGAAAACGTTTCCCATCCTGTAGACCCGCGGAAAACCGAGCTTCTGGTTCCAGATGTAGAACGCCGCGCCCAGCGCCGTCCCGGCGTCGCCCGCCGCGGGCTGGATGAAAATATTCTCAAACGGCGTCTCCTTCAGCAAACGCGAATTGGTCACGCAGTTGAGCGCGACGCCGCCCGCAAGCGCAAGGTTCTCGCTCTCCACGGTCTCGCGGAGCCGCCTTGCGATATGGATGACCGCCTCCTCGAGCGCAGCCTGGAGCGAGCGCGCGATATCGCGGTGATGGTCGGTGATTTCCTCGTCCGAGCCGCGCGGCGGCCCGAAGACGTCGGTCATCTTTTCGGAATACACGGGCGCCATCGCGGGCGTCACCTCGTCCCACGACATGTCGACGCCGTGGACGTGGTGGGTGAAATAATCGAGGTTCAGCGTAAAAAGCCCGCCCGGCTCGTGCCGGACGATATCCCGCACCTCGTCGAGATACTTCGGCTCGCCGCAGGCCGCAAGCCCCATGACTTTTCCTTCGTCGCCGTATTTCGGGAAGCCGAGGAACTGCGTCACCATCGTGTAGAACAGGCCGAGGGAATGGGGGAACACGACCTTGTCGAGGACTTCTATCCTGTTATCCCGTCCGCGGCCGAGCATGGTCGAGCAGAAATCGCCGAACAAGTCGAGCGAGAGCAGCGCGGCCTCCCCGAAAGGGGAAACGAAAAACGCGCTCGCGAGGTGCGCCTGGTGGTGCTCGACGTCGTGTATCTCGGCGCGCAGCCCGCGCCCCACGTCGCGCGTCATCGCCTCGGCGACGTCGTGATACTCCATGACGGTCTGGAGCCGCTGCCGGATAAGCTTCGAATAGCTCGGCCGGCCGGAGACGATAAAAAATATTTCCTTCTCCAGGTGCGTGACAGGCCTTCTGGAAATCGCGATATGGTCGATGTCGCGCGCGGAAATACCGGCTTCATCGAGGCAGTAGCGTATCGCGCGCGACGGAAAACCGGCCGAGTGCTTTACGCGGTTGAACCGTTCTTCCTCGGCCGCGGCGACGAGGATCCCGTCTTTCAGCAGCGCGGCCGCCGCGTCTCCGTGATATGCGTTGATTCCCAGAATATACATTGTTGTTTACCGGTTCTTCAGTTCTTTGGTTCTTCGGTTCTTCGGTTCTTCGGTTCTTCGGTTCTTTGGTTCTTCGGTTCTT
>SOJX01000146.1 GCA_004376375.1 Planctomycetota bacterium | reverse complement strand
GTACCAAGTACCAAGTACCAAGTACCAAGTACCAAGTACCAAGTACCAAGTACCAAGTACCAGGTACCAAGTAACAGTTAACAGGTTAGATGAACCAGGCAGGAAGGGAGAGATGATGGAGCTGATTTTTGAGAAATTAAAGGTTTATTGGAAAGCTATAGATTTCTCAGAACAAGTTCATCGTATTACCGAAGACTTTCCTTCGCGTGAAAATTTCGGAATTTCTTCTCAGTTCCGTAGAGCAGCATTTTCTGCCCCCCTGAATATTGCTGAAGGAGCAGGACGGGAAACACTGCCTGATCGCAGACACTTTTATACAATCGGTCGCAGTTCTCTTTTTGAATGCATACCGATCATCGAATTGGCCAAAAGGCTTGGATATATCTCGGATCAGAAAGCTGTTTTACTCAGGAAGGAATGCCAGGAACTGACGAAAATGATAAGAGCCCTTATCAGGAATCTGAAGTCCTAAGAGCTTCTTTCCTTATATAGATTTTTGGTACTTGGTACTTCTTCCTGGTACTTGGTACTTTGAGTTGACTGCTCCTCGCAATGACATGTACTGAATAGAAAGGACTTATTGTGGCTCGGGCAAAAGTTGCAGTGCTGAGGACGAAACCCGAAACCGTTGTCGAGGATTACCGCCGCCTGATGAAGATGGCGGGGATTGAAGAATATTTCGACGCCTCAAAAACGACAATCCTCAAAGACAACATCTCGTGGCATTTCATGTTTCCCGGCGCGAACACGACGCCGTGGCAGATGGAAGGCTCGATACTCGGGCTTCATGATATCGGGAACAGGGACATCGTCTGCGTGCAGAACGAGACCGTGGTGACGAACGCGTTCAAGGGCGAGAAGCTGAACAAGTTCGTGCCCGTTCTCAGGCATTACAATATTCCGGTCCTGTATAATTTCCGCGACGAGGACATGAAGTGGATCGTGTATGAGCCGAAGGCGAAGATGCGCGTGCTGGATAAAATATATCCCGAGGGGTTCCGCATCCCGGAGTATTTTATCGGCAAAAACATTCTCCACCAGCCGACGGTGAAGTGCCACATCTACACGACCACGACGGGCGCGATGAAAAACGCGTTCGGAGGTCTCCTGAACACGCGCCGCCATTACACGCATTCGGTGATTCACGAGACGCTCTGCGACCTGCTCGAGGTGCAGAAGGAGATCCACCCCGGGATTTTCTGCGTGATGGACGGGACGACGGCCGGCTGCGGGCCGGGTCCGCGGACGATGATTCCGTACGAGAAAAACGTCATCCTTGCATCCGGCGACCAGGTCGCGATAGACGCGGTCGCTGCGAAGATGATGGGGTTCGACCCGCTTTCGATAAAGTATATCCGCACCGCGCACGAGAGCGGGCTCGGGGTCGGCGACGTGAAAGAGATCGAAATCGTCGGCGACGACATATCGGGCGAGTCGTGGAACTTCTACGTGGGCGACAACGTGGCGAGCCGCGTGGGCGTTACGTTATGGTTCGGGCCGATGAAATGGATTCAGAAGCTGATGTTCCACACGCCGCTGGTGTACGTTTTCATCTGGGGCTCGGCCGTTTACCACGACATGTACTGGTACCCGTTCGTCGGAAGGCCGAAGGTCGACCGGTGGCTGCGCGAGTCGCAGTGGGGCAGGCTGTTTGACCGTTACGAGCGGGAACTTGCCAGAAGAAAGGATGAAGTATGAAGTATGAATTATGAAAAACAGGAATTATTTTTTATTTATTTATTTCCTTTTCGTTCTGCTTTTCTGATTCCGGTTCTTTTTTCTTTTCTCCGGACTTCCATTCTCTTTCGGCTTCGACTCTGCACGAGTAGAAACCGGGGGGCGGTATGTCCCTCTCTTCCCTTTTCGGGTATTCGAAACCTATAACGTTCGGGTCCGTCATCAGCTCGAAATACCTGATAAAGTTGTGTTTCCTGTCGAATCTGAACTTTCCCTTTACTCTTACCCCGACGGGATATTCCTTGCCGTCGATCTTTACTTTGGGCAGGTCTTTAATCTTTTCTTTATCGCGCCCCGTGCTGGTGTAGGTGTCGAAGCCGAATACCTTATCATCCTTTGCGCATACGTACTTGATTTTATCCGGGATGCACTTTATGGGAAATTTCGGCGTTACCCACCGGGGCGGCGGCATGCTTATTATATTCAGGTTGCTCCACTTCTTCGCGGCGATGTCGACGCCGCAGGTGATAAGAAAATCGGCGCGCAGCGGGTAGTTGCCCAGCAGTTCGGGCTCGTAAGTCCACGGTGATTTTTCGTCTTTCCGGCTTGCCGTAATTTTTCCGGGCGTTGGCGCTTCCTCCGACCGGAGCCTGTAAGAGCTGATTTCGATTTCAAGTTTCGTCGGCAGGCCGTTTGCGACTTCGAGCACCCTGCACGTACCGATTATGGTTCTTGTGCCCTCGATGCAGGGCGTGGCGCGTCCGTCCGCTTTTTGAGGCGGTATTATTTTCTGCCAGCTTTCTTTGAAGGTGAAGGCGTCGCCGACCTTCCAGTCGGCCTTTCCGCCGTGGACGTCGATGAGGACGAAGCTAAGCACGACGGCAACGGTGATTATGACGGCAACGAGGACAACGCCGAGGATGACGAGCTTTCTTGTCCGTTTTTTTTTCGCGGCGACCTTTGCGATGATTTCTTCCTGCTTCGCCTTCCTTGCCGCGATTTTATCTTCCTTGCTCATTTCGCCGTTTTCGGGGCTCATTTTTATTTCCTTGCTGGTGTAATCATTTTTTCGGCAGCAGTCCGGCGGACTGAAGCCATTTATGGGTCTGTTCAGCGACAAAGGCGTTGCCTTGCACGCTGAAGTGGTTGTCCTTGATTACGAAAAGGTCTTCCCGGCCGGACGCGACGGCCGCACTCAGCGATTCCGTAAGGTCGAGGAAGGGTATGTTCATTTCCCTGCACATTTCGCGGAGGTAACTCGAGTCCGCGTTTTCAATTTCCAGGTTCGATGACTTGTAATGCTTGGACGCAATGTATTCCTTGTCGCCGTAGACCTTGTCGATGGACGGGAAGAGGAGCAGGGCGAAGCGCGCTCCGGCGGCAGCGCAGTCGTCTCTCATTCCGACGATGGTGTCGCGTACGGTTTTGCGCTCTTTGTCGGGCGTTCTGTCATAGTGCGGTTGTTTTCTTTTCTTCCATTTGCCGAGCAGCTTGGCTTCGAGATAAATCTTGAGGCGGCACCGACCGGGGGAGGGCGGTATTTCCGCGTATTCCATAAAAGTCTTTCCCGATTTCTTCCACGACTCGAAATATCCCACTTCCCAGAAGTCGTTGTAGTAGATGGAGCAGATTACGAGAGCGGGTTTTTTCTTTTTCGCATAGCGGTTGAAGATAATCCGTTCCTGCTGCGGGCAGGCGCCGAAGCGGGAGTAGTTTGAAACGATCAGGCCGGTTTTTTGGCCCAGCACGTCACCCCAGGTTTCTTCGAGCTCGACGCCGACGCCGAAGGCCATGGAATCGCCGAGTACCGCGATGTCGCATCTTTCGCGGAGGGGGCCGCGGAAGCCTTCTTCGTTAATCCTGTATCTCGTTTCCTTCTTGCCGAGCACCTGTACGATTTCCCTGACTCCCGGCTGTATCGTCAGGCCGAGTTCGGGGTCGTTCAGGGATGTTTCATGCAGGCGGGTGGTGTAGAGAGCTTTTCGGACAACTTTCGGCGTTTTAACGCGGAGGAAGATTTCCCCGCCGACGGCGAGGACAATGATGATTCATATTACGGTGCCTGTCCAGCGAAGTATCTTCCTGGTCATGCCGACAGCTTACGTATTGGAGGCCGCAATGTCAACAAACAATGAAGAAAGGATGAAGGATGAAGGATAAAGTATGAAGTATGAAGGCTGAAGTATGAATTAAGACTATTTATTTTATAATCCCTCCTTCATCCTTCACCCTTTAAGAACGTGCCAAGCAACCTCGGCGGCTAATTATTATATTATTAATATATTCTTCTTTTCATCCTTCAGCCTTCATACTTCATACTTTCTTCAAACTTTAATGTGTTTCCACTTTCCGCGGCGCCACCAGAAGTAGGTGAGAGTGAACTGGAGGATGCTCGATGAGCCGACGGCGATCCAGACGCCGTTGACGTCGAGGGGCGTGTACTGCGAGAGGATCCACGCCAGAGGGATAAGAAGACCGATGCGGGAGATAATCGCGAATATAAGCGGGCTCACCGTGTCTCCGGCGCCCCGCAGGCAGCCGGTCGTCCCAAGGAGGTGCCCGAGGAACGGGAGGGAGAGCCCGATTATCAGGTACAGCTGCACGGCAAGCGGCACGAGTCCGGGCTCGGGTTTTTTTACGAAATATCCCGCGATGGAATAGGGGAATGCAACCAGCACCAGCGTGATTATAAATCCGGCAAGGGCGGAGAAGCGCGCGGCCCAGTTGCCGGCGGCTTCGGCCCGGTCGGGTTTTTTCGCGCCAAGGTTCTGGCCGACCAGTGCGACGCCGACCTGCATGAAGGACAGGCCGATAAAGACGGGGACCCGGATGACCGCCATGCCGACCATGTATGCGGCGACGGCGGTGCCGTGGAGCATTGTTCCGGCGACGATTCTGAGGAGGATAAGGTTCGTGGTGTTTCGGATGATTGCCTGAAGGGTGTTGGGGAACCCGATCCTGAACATCGTCCACCACAGGCGGAGGTCGAACTGGACGAGCCGGACCTGGCCCAGCATTACCCGCGGATGACGCCAGAGAATTTTAAGCGAAACGACGATTCCGAACAGCCGCGCAAGCAGGGTGGCGATGGCCGCGCCGCGGACCTCGAGCGCGGGGATGCTGAACCCGCCGATTGTCACGCCGTAGATTAATATCCAGTTCAGTAAGAAGTTTAAAAGGTTTACGGCGATAAGGAGCACGAGCGGCGTTCTGGCGTCGCCCGTGGTGCGGAACGAAGAGTTACAGATAAACAGGAGAAACATCACGGCCAGGCCGTAGAAAGATATCTCCAGGTACTGTGTCATGAAAACCGCGGCCTGCCCCTCGGCCTTGACGAATGCGAGTATCGGGCGCATGAGGAGAAGGCCTACCGGCGTGAGGACGAGAACGCACAGGACGAGTGTAAATGTAAGCGCATTGGCGGAGACGTTTGCGACCGCGGTAATATTTTTTTCACCCGTGCGCCTTGCCATGAGGATGGCCGCTCCGGTGGCGATCGCGAACCCGAGCGTGAGCACGAACATCAGGACGAATAGGCTGCATCCAAGCGCGGCGACCGCGGGCGTACCTTTCTCTTCAGGGAGACGGCCCACCATCACCATGTCCACGATACCCATTACGACCTGCAGGAGGCTGGCCAGTACTATGGGCCAGGCAAGGTACCAGACACTGCCCAGGATGCTTCCAGTGGTAAGGTCGCGAGGCTTGGCCAAGGTGCGTTCCTAAGAAAGGATGAAGGATGAAGTATAAAGTATAAAGTATGAAAATCAATATTTCTTTTCTTTATTTCATCCTTCATACTTCACACTTCATACTTTGTTTTCCAGCGGGTGTGGAACCAGACCCACTGCTCGGGATGTTTTGTAATCATCTGCTCGATGTGCTGCATGAAGGCGCTGGACACTTCGAGCTGGTTTTCCTCGGTGGTCCCCCCTGCCGGGACCTCGATAGGGCCCGAGCACGTGAGTACGTGGTGGCGGCCGTTCCATATCGGAAAGGCGCAGACGATCGGCATCCGGTTCCGAAGCGCGAGCAGCGCCGGACCGCGCACGACCGGCGCGGGCCGGCCGAAAAACTCGACAAGCAGGCTGTTTTCCTTTTTCATGTCGAGGTCGGGCAGGATGACGATAGGCTCGTTCGCGTCGACGGCCGTTTTCATCTTGTCCCACTGCGTGACGTCGATAACCTTGATAAGGTTTGATGCACGCATTTCCTCGGCGACCTGGGAGAATTTGTCGAACTTGAAAAACCTTTTCACGACATGGATTCCCCATGTGTTTGAAAGATATCCGACCAGAAGCTCCCAGCAGCCGACATGCGTTGCTATGACCACGCACCCCCGGCCTTTTGCCAGCGTCTTCTCGAGTATCTCGACCGAGGAATCGTGGCGGACGAGGTGGCTGTATCTCCCATGCGTATGGCGCAGCATGGTGGTTTCGGCCACGGTCCGCGCGAGGTTGATAAACGTTTTCCGCGCCAGGCGGATGAGCTCTTTTTCGGACCTGTCCGGGAAGGCGTAGCCGAGGTGTCTGACCGCTCTCCTGAAGTGCGGGTTGGGGATCACCGAGAACAGCCAGCCGAGGAAACGCCCGAGCGAAAGCGTTGCCGGACGCGAAAGCGAGTCCAGCAGGCGCACCATATTGATGGCTGAAAAATATATGATATGTTTTTTCAGCCTCACCCACGGACGCCGCCTGGCCCGCCGGCGGCGCTTGAGTTCCATCAGTTGTTCGATGTCGTGTGGTTCTTCCATCCCGCCGAAGATTATACCATGTGCGCCCCTGTGCAAAAGTTTTTTTTCACCTGGGCGCAACGTGTATTTGAATATTCTTAACGTTCGACGTTCGACGTTTGACGTTTGACGCTTGACGCTTCATGTGCTAAAGTCGCGTCCGGAGGCATTGTGGAAGACGACTCTCCGATTAAGACTCAGCGCGTTTCGCAGTGGATGGAAGTGGCGATTGTGACCCTGCTTGCCGTTGCGGTCTTTTCGATCGGCCTCGGGCGCGTAGGCCTTTTCGAGCCGGACGAGGCGCGCTACGGAGTGATTGCAAAAGGGATGGCCGGCGGCGGCTCGCTTCTCGTTCCCCACATCGCCGATGTGCCGTATCTCGGGAAACCTCCGCTCGTTTTCTGGATGAGCGCGCTTGCGATAAAACTGTCCGGGCCGAACGAGGCCGCGGTGCGGATTGTCTCGGTTATCTTCGCAGCCCTCACCGTACTCATGGTTTTTACATATATACGCTCGAAACACGGCAACGCCCAGGCCCGCATCACCGCGGCCGTGCTCGTGACCTGCCCGTTTTTCTGGGGGCTGGCGCGGACCGGGTTACCGGACATGCCGTTTACAGCCTTCCTCACCGCGGCATTTATCTCCGCGCATCTTGCGATGGATTCCAAGCGGTCCGGGCGGTGGCGAATTGCCATGTATGCTGCTCTCGCCCTTGCCGTGATGAGCAAGACTTTTGCGGCAATCCCGCTGGTGGTCGGCCTCGTATGCCTCGAGGCCGTTCTCAGGCGTTCTTTTCAACCACTGAAAGTTTTTGTATCGCCGGTCGGAATTCCCGTTTTTCTTGCCATAATCCTTCCATGGTTCATTGCCCTGGGGATTCACCAGCCCGAGTTTCTGAATCGTATTTTGTGGGAGCGCAATTTCGCGGCGTTTTTCTCGAGCACGTGGTCCCGTCCGGGCAAATGGTGGCTCTATCCTGCCGTCATCTTCGGCGCGATGCTTCCGTGGTCGGTGTTTCTTGTCCATGGAATCGCAGGGTCGCGCCCGTGGCGGAAAACGGAGCGGGAAGATTCGGCGCCCGCGTTTGCATTTACCTGTGCGGCCGTCGTCCTGCTCTTTTTCCAGGTCGCGCAGACCAGGGTCGTGCAATACATCCTGCCGGCCTTTCCGGCTCTCGCAATCCTTGTCGGCGCTTCACTCAACCGTTTGAGGGCCGCAAGCCTTGGAGCCCTCGCCCACATTGCCTATGCATTTCCCGTTGTTTTCGGTCTCGGCTTTGCAGGCTATGCTTTTTTCAGCAGGGATATCGTGCTGCACGGAGGAGTGATAGACGTGCATTGGATTATGCGGGTTGCAGCCGTGGTGTGGACGGTGTCCGCCGCGATGGCATGGTTCTGCGCGTTCAAAGGTTTGCGGGACGTCGCGTTTCGCTGCCTTATCGCGACCGCGGGTGTGATGATGCTCGGAGTTCTGGTCGCGCTGCCGAAAATCGACGGCGCGGTGACTTCGAGGCCGCATTCAATGCTTGTCAAACGAATCGCAACTCCCGATGCGCGTATCGTTGATTTCGGGAGCGAAACTCTCGGCCCCGCGTTCTATACGGATTTACCCGTGTACTTTGCCGGGAAGAAAGTCAACCTGGCATTCGGGAAACCATACGCCGACCCGGCGCGTTTCGACCCGGACCTGGCCGAGTGGAACCGCGAAGGAATAACTTATTACCTTATTATTCGGCCCGAGGCAGGAAAGAAAGAATCCAGAAAAACAGGCGTGCCTTTATACCTGGTCGAACGTCCCGGCAAGCTGGGAGTTATGACAAATAAGCCACTTCTCCGTCCATAGATTGGACTATTTTTCACAAAGTATTTGCCTTCTGCCAGGCAAAATGTTAAGCTAGTGCTTTGTTACGCCTGATATGATGAGTAAGCCGTCGTTGCGAGGAGCGAAGCGATGAAGCAATCTCAGTCAAGGTTTTAGGTTTCAGGTTTCAGGTTTTAGGTTTTATTAATAAAACATCTTGATACCTAACACCTAACACCTAAAACCTGATACCTACTAGCAGGAGCCCGCTGTCATGTCGAAACGCCTGTATGTCGGGAATCTTCCCTATGAAACCACCGAAGAAGAATTGCGCACGCTTTTCGCCGACTTCGGTGAGGTCGTGTCCGCCACGATTATAACGGACCGCGAGTCCGGGCGCTCGAAGGGATTCGGCTTTATCGAGCTTGCCGAAGGCGGTGAAGCGGCCATTGCCGAGTTGAGCGGCAAGGAGTACGAGGGGCGTACGCTCAGGGTGGACGAAGCAAAGCCGCCCCAGCAGCGCCGCTAGGTTACGTCAGGAAAATTTTCAGACAGCCGGTATTTTTCGGCCGGGTGCGGCAGACGTTTGGGTCTGTGCGCCCGGGTGAGAATACATGCGTCATTAAACGGGCGGACGTGAATGTCCGCCCCGGCCATTTACGGGGCTCTTATTCGTTTGGCGGCAGCGCTCTCCTGATGTCGTCGCTCTTCTCGCGCCATTTGTCGAGCTGTTCCGGCGTCAGCACCTCGAGCCCGATCCGCCGCACGATTCCGCGCTCGAGTTCTTTACTCATCCTGACCGCATAGGCGGGATCGTTGTTTTCCTCGGCCAGCCTTTTCGCCTCGCGTAACTTTTCAAGGAATTCGTCGCCTACTTTTCTCAGTTCGTGAATCTGCTCCGGTGTGAGCGAAAGCATGAAGGCGAGTTTTGCGACGCCTTTAATTATTTGTTCCTCGTAATTCTCTATATTTACCGCTTCAGTACTATCTTCTTTTTCTTCTTCGATTCGAGGCTCCTGTTGAATGTTTTCATCGCGGATGGCGGCCCTTTCCTCTTCACGGAACCTTTTAATCTCGGCGAACAGTTCCCTGTTGGACATCCTGTCTTCCAGCGGCTCCACCGGCTCAACGGCCATTCTCTCGTTGAGTTTCACAATCTGCTTCTCCACGTTCTCGAGCTTCGCCGCGACGGCATGCGGGTTCGACAGTTTTACCTGCTGCATCTCGCCCAGCGCCTTTATTTCATCCTGCACGGCGGCGAGCTGCCCCTTGATTTCCCGCATCTCCCGGCTCTGCATTTTCCCCGGCGAATCTGCCGGGCCGTCCGATGTGAGCCGATAGCCGACACCGCCGGCCACGCCTGCGAGGAGTGCGATAACGATCATCAGGATTTTTTCACCCATTCTATCTCCTCCTTGTCATCTCCATTATAACCTACAACCGATTGGAGTGAAAGGTTTCAGAAAATCCGGGACATGGTGAAAATTACCATATAATGAGAGTTTTCATCAGCTTACGCGGGGTGCGAGATTTATGTAACACTAAGCCATAAGATGAGTTATGCGATTTACCCCCTTTGGAACGTTTCTTGAGTTAACTACGGATAATATATGGCTGATTTTAAGCGTGTTAAGTTTTCCACATGAAAAAAGAGGAGATAACAATGCGTCGAATAAGAAACAGACGTTTTATGAGTTGCGGGTTATTAATCGCGCCATTGCCTTTCATCCTCATTGGTTGCCTGTGCGGTGACTGGGAATGGGCCTCATGGGGCACAGTGAGTACAGGTGAAAAGTTACGGTTTATTGGTTTCATTTCAATGTATGTGCTCGCATTCCTGATATATCTGCGCGAGCGATAAGGCTGGATAAATGGTTGAGATATTATTGCCGAAAGGCAATGCAATCCCGTTGTGATATGACTTGACGGGGGGTAGCAATAATGCTAACATAAAAAATCTTTGGGTAATCAGGGAGTTGTATTTTAATCTGTCTGCGGATAAATACAGAGGGGAATAATCACTCATGCCAGAGGACGGCGGCCGGAAAACAGAGGGCGATTCAAAGGAATACGAGAGATACGGTTTTAATTACAACGTCTCCGAAAGCGGGGATGCGCCCGTAAAGGCGCGCAAGCGGATTGAAGTCCCCGAAGGCGCCGTTTCCTCGAAGCGCGCAAAGGTCCTCGATGACCTCTTTCTCGACCGCGTAACCGATAATATCTCGCATCTCGGCAGCGTTGTTTCTCCCCTGACTGACGAAGAGATAGAATTCAGTTTCGACGAGAGCGACCTCGTAAGGCGTAATGAAACCATTGCGCTTCGCTCGCTTATGGAGCGGCACGAGGATTTCGATTCGGGCAGGCTCGACGAGCTGCCGCACAACGGGGGGTTCGACTATAATATTTATACTTCCGGGCTTCTGAAGAAAAAAGCCAGGCTGGCTGTCGTGATTTCGGCGCAGGTCCTCAGCCCGCTCGAGACTCACGTGGTAAACGGTTTTTCGGACGAGCCGCTTCCGCCGACCAAGCTGCACGACCTCACCGCGCAATGCGAGCATACGAAAGACGTTTTCTATTTTCTGGGCGTCATGTCGCCTACCGGCGTCGAGCCGGAAGTGCTCCAGGCCATCCCGGCCGGGCACGACCATGCGATGGCGGTCATCACTCCGCGCGGAAGCACGGCATGGGATATTCACGTGATCAAGAACGAGCACGCAGGTCTTCTGCTGGACATATTCGATCCGGAATCGATCGATGAGAAGTTCGAGCGGGTGCGCTCGAGCATTGAAAACCATCCCGTCATGAGGCGGCGGAACGCTTATTTCCCGCTGAAGGAGGCGGTAAAGGAGCTGAAGCTTTCCGAGAGAATGGTTTTGCGTGTGTTCGAGCGGATGGCGGAGAAACACGATTTCCTCGAGTTCAGGGAGATTGACGGCAAGCCTGTGCTCGTCAACCGGCAGAAATAAATAAGCGGCGGCGGTATCCGCCGCCGGCAGATTCCGAAAGGAATGAAAATGTCTAACTGGTTCACCAATTTCTTTTCCTGGCTTTTCGGCGCCGAGGATGGCGGAAAAGGGGATGAAAAAGATCAGAACTGGCGGGACGCGTTTGCGAAGTACGACCCCACGTTCAAGGGCAAAATAAAAGAAATGTACGACGGGGCCGGGAGCGCAGACGCCTTTTTCACCGGCCTCGAGGACCTGCAGATCGAGCTCGAAATGAAGATCACCGAGCGCGAGAACGAGAAGGGCGATATCGACAAGGATATCTTCACGTTTCAGGAGCAGGTCGCCGGCGGCAAGGTGGACAAGACGGAAGAGGCCAAAGTGCTTCGCCGCGCGGACCGGTCGCTCAGGCAGGCCGGAAAACTCCAGCGCGAAATCCGCGAGATTGACACCCAGTACGGCATGCTCATGGATTTCGTGACCTGGCTCGACGAAATCGTCCGCAAGCCGGAGGCCGCGGTCGAGGTTAACGCCGTCCTGTGGGAGAAACTCCGCAACGGAGTTACGCAGCGCCGCGCCAGTTTCGAGTCGAGCCGCGCCGCCTGGCGCGAGGTGCAGAAACAGGTGGAGACCGGGCAGGCCGACGACATGGCACAGATGCGCGAAAGGCTTCTGGCGTACGGGAAAGAACCTGCTCCGGCCGAAAAGACTGAAGAAGCGCCGGAAAAGGAAGACGAAGCGCTTGTAAAGGAAAAGCTCCTCTCGTATGGTGATAAGAAAGAGGAGGAAAAGCCGGCTCCGGAAGAAAAAGAACCGGAGAAAGAGGCGGAGCCCGAAACGCCTGCGCCGAAAAAAGATGAGCAGGCCGAAGCGGAATAGAAGTTAAAAAGTGTTGAAGTGCTGATGTGTTGAAGTGTTGAAGTTAAGAAAGAATAAATTAATAATATATATAGCGGCGCAGCGTGGCCGGCGTGGTCTGCTGCGCGTTAATAAAATTTGTTTAGCGGGCGAGCTTGCTCGCCGCGTGTTTGGAAGAATGATGAATCCTGAATTATGAAGGATGAAGTTTCATAATTCATAATTCATCATTCATAATTCATGGGAGTAACAGATGCTGACACGACTGAAAAAACTTCTTTTCGGCGACAAGCTGACCGTAAATGAGATAGAGAAAGAGCGAAAACACACCGAGGCCGAGCGCGACCGCCTGTCGACCCGCCTCGACATGGTCCAGAGCGACTCGGACCGCGTATTCAAGTCCATGCTCGAATCGAGGCGCATGAGCAACGAGGCCAGGCTCAACATGGAGTACGAGCGCTACAAGACTCTCCAGGACGAGGCCAACCAGGTCCAGCGCCAGTTCATGGTCGAGAGCCGCAAGCACTCGCTCCTGTCGCGGGCGGAGATTGCCTTCAGGCGGGCCGAGGAAAAGAAAGACAACAAAGGCTTCGAGCGTGTAATGAAAAAGCTCAAGGAATCGAACGTCGTCGAGATGATTGCGCGCGCCGATACCGAGGACGAGGTCTTCGTCGCGGAGGTGGACACTCTTCTCGAGCTTACCGAGGAGAGCCTCGCCTCGACGATGACCGATACGGCCGACCCGGGGAAACAGAAACTCATGGGCGCGCTCGATTCGATCATCGAGGCGCAGAACGAGGGCAACTTCGAGGCCGCATACGAGCACGAGGCCGAAGCGAAGAAACAGCTCAGACGCCGGCGCGATCCGCTTGCAGATATTTAGGTCCCGGGTCCCGGCATCAGGGGTAAAGCGATGTTTAAAAACTTTTTCAAGCGTCTGTTTTCAAAACCGATCGTTTCCGCCATCGACCTGAAAGCGAAGCTGAAAGTCGCCGAGCGCCAGCGCAATGCCGCCGGCAGAAGACTGGAGGCCGAGCGCGCGACCTCGGAAACGATTTTCGACCGCATGGTCGAGGCGCGCGAAGAGGGCGATAATACTTCGTTCCAGATAGTCTACGGCGAATACAGGCAGCGCCAGGAAAAGATAAAACTCCTCGAGCGGGAGATTCACGAGGGCCACCTGACGGTAACGATTCTCCAGCGCGCCGTAAGGGCCGCGGAGGAGGGCGAGAAAAAGGGGTCCGGCAAAATCAACCTCCGCCAGGCGCTCGGGATTGCAAAGGACGCGAACATCGAGACCGCGCTCCAGGTCCTGGCCGCGGAGCAGGAAGACCTGCATGAAAAGGCGCAGGAATTTCTCGAAGACACCGAAGACGTGCTCGCGGACCAGCCCGCCTTCACGCCGGAAAACGACCCCGGCATGAAGGGACTCATGGAAGATATCGACATGCTGATAGACGCGAAGCAGTCGGGCGACCTTGCGCGCCTCGAAACCGAGCGCAAACGCGCGAAGAATAAACTCGACGAGGAAAAAGGATAAAACGAGTCGAGCGTCAAGGGTCGAGAGTCGAGGGTTATATTATTTATAAAAAAATATATATAGCGGCGCAGCGTGGCCGGCGTGGTCTGCTGCGCGTTAATTAAAATAATAAGACGCACGACGCACGACGCTTGACGCAGGACCCATTCGATGGAATTTGATATATCAAGACGCTACCGGGAAGCCATCGAGAGCACGCTCACGAAAGCGCGCGAGCGGCTGGATGCAAATGACCTGAACAAGTCTGCCGATCTTTACGAGTCGGCCGGGCGGCTGCAGATGCGCCTCGCCGACTTTGAGCGTCTCCAGGCCGACGAGCGCCGTTCGAAGAAGCGGGCGGAAACTTATTTCCGGCTCGCCAGGGACCTCCGCGCGGGCAGGACGCCGAAAGAGCCGCCTCCCGTCCCGGGGAAGAAGGATGCGAAACCCGTTCCCGAATCGGCCGACCGCGAAAAAGATGAGTCCGACGAGTTCGAGCAGCAGGTCCTGAATCTGCTCACCACCAGCCGCATCACGTGGGACGACATCGGCGGGCTCGAGGAAACGAAGGAAGAAATAAAATTTACCATCGGGCTTTCGTTCGCCAGGCAGCCCGAAGGCGTCCGCGTGCAGCCGTGGCGCAACATCCTTTTCTACGGACCGCCGGGGACGGGCAAGACCCTCCTCGCCGCCGCGACCAGCGCCGCGCTTGCGAAGAAGGATGAAAAGGTGGCGGGTCTTTCCGCGGGGGGCGCGGCGTTTTTCAACGTAAAGGTGTCCAGCATCCTGTCGAAGTGGGTCGGCGATTCGTCAAAGATCGTGACTCGCCTTTACGAGAAGGCGCGCGAGATGTCGCCTTCTGTAATCTTTTTCGACGAGTTTGAAAGCCTCAGCCCGGAACGGGACGAATCGACCGCCGGCCACGAGCGCCGCCTGCTTTCGACGATTCTCGCCGAACTCGACGGCCTGGCCGAGAAAGGCAGGAGCGACATATTCGTCCTGACCATCACCGCGACGAACCGGCCGTGGGATATCGACAAGGCCGTCCTCTCGCGGTTCGAGAAAAAGATTTTCATTCCGCTGCCCGACCGCGATAGCCGGACCGCGATACTCAGAATTCTGCTCGAGCGCAAGGGGTTTGAAACGGACGTGCCTTATGAAGACCTCGCCGACATGACGGACGGTTACAGCGGCCGCGAGCTCGAGCGCTTCGCCAAGGACGTGATAAACAAGATGGTGCAGGAGATGAACCCGGAAGTCTCTACGCTTACCGACAAGGGCGTACAGAGCATCACGGAATACCGGATCCAGGTCCGGCCTCTTACGAGGGACGATTTTATTTCCGCCCGCGACCGGATACCGTCGGAGATAACGGAAAAAGACATGCAAAGGTATTTGGACTGGAAAGACAAAATGAGCGATTGATCGGGGGCTTGAAGGATAGAAAGTAGGCCCGACACTCTTGTCGGGCAAACAGCCCGGCAGGAGTGCCGGGCCTACCGGAGACGAGGAGGGATGAAAATGCAGAAATACGCACGGATTTGCGCGCTGATTCTTATGCTGTTTCTTGTGAGCGGAGGCTGCAACGACAAGACGAAGCAGACTATAAAGGAGCGCGACCAGCTCCGTGACCGCGTTCAGGAACTGAACGACGACAACGCCAAGCTGAAGAAAAGCTACTACAAGGCCAAGGCCGAGCAGGTCAGGCTCCAGGGGAGAGTCGGCGAGCTGAGCCAGAAAATGGCGGCCGGGGAATGCGAGCTTCAGGGCGAGCCGAATTGGGAGTTCAAGGACCGCGAGTTCCTCGTCTCGTGCAGGGGAACGGTCAAGAATACCGGCTCGGTCTCCGTCTCGAACGTTACAATCATGATTATTTTCAGGGACGCAAACCTCGAGGTCCTGAAACTGCGCTACACCAGTGCCAGCGGACAGCCCACGCGGCAGGGAATTTTCTACGTCATGATACGCGAGCGGATGAACGAGGGCGAAACCGTCGATTTCACCCTTTCGGTTTATACAAAGCTTATGCATGGCGACGATTTTCAGGCGATAAAAGACGCAATCAATACCAAGGGCGACCGCCTTGAAATCAAGCCGATGTTCATTCAGTAGTTTGCAGGGGCGGGTCATTTCGATTGCGGATTTGGGATTTCGGATTGCGGATTTCTCCAAATCCGAAATCTGCAATCTGAAATCTGCAATCTGAGACCCGCCCATTAAACCCAAGGAGTGATGAATGGGGCTTTTCAAGAGCAGTGAGGAGCGGCGCCTCGAGCGCGACGTCGAGATCCGGCGCGGCATCAAGCGCATCCGGAGGGCCATCCGCGAGGCTGAAAAAAACGAGGTCGAGTTCCTTGAAAAGGCGAAGAGGGCCAAGAAGGTCAGCGACCGGAAGATGCTCGACCTGCTTTACGCCAACGTGAACCGCGCCCGAGCCATGAAGGTGACGATGGAAAGGCAGTTGCTTTCGATTGAAACCGCAAAGCAGATCAAGGACCAGGCGGAAACGCATGCCGCGTTCGCGAAGACCCTGCGGGATATTGCAAAATCGATTGGTTCCGCGTACGGTGAGGCCAGTCCGGGGCAGACCGTTCGCCAGTTCGAGGTTGCGATGGACAAGGCCGAGTCACTCGGCGAGCAGATGGACGTCTTCCTCAGGCATACGGCCGACGTTACGGAAAAGGTCGGCGAAGCCGACGCGGAAGAAGGCGAGTTCCTTCTCGGGCGGGAGGAATTCGAAAAACTGCTTGAAGATGAGGTCGTCTCCGAGGAGGAGCGTGAATTCGAATCGGAGATCGAGGACGAAATCGCGGATATCGAGCAGAGATTGAAGGCCGAGTCGGAGACGGATGAAGGGGCCGGCGGCTAAATGAATTTTCGATTTTCGATTTTCGATTTTCGATTTATTCAATCGTAAATCGGCAATCCGAAATCTCGAAATAACCCGCGACCCGGGACTTTCAACCCGAACGTTATGGATAAGTCTTACGAAATGTATAAGAAGTTCCGCGGTGACGCCCAGGCGGCGGAGGTGGAAAACCGCCTGAAGGATGCCGCGCGATTTAATCTTGAAGCGGCCCGCTACCTGCTCAAGGCGGCGAAGGCGTCATCGGGCCGCATAAGGGAAACGAGAAAAAGGCAGGCAGGCGTGCTTGTAAAGTTTGCCGACCGTCTCGAAGCAAAGGCGGCGAAATCAAAGGCGGCGAAAAATACCGCCGCTGGTAGGCCCGACACTCCTGTCGGGCATTTGGAAGAACCCGGCAAGAGTGCCGGGTCTACCGGCAGCCCGGAGGCCGTCGCGGAGGTGGACCTTTCGTCCGCGACTTTTTTCCCCGAACCCAAAACCGGAATAACGTTTGACGACGTTGCCGGCCTTGAAGAAGTCAAACGTGAGATCGACAGGCGGGTGGTAAAGGTCCGGGAGCATCAGAAAGACGCGGCGGAGCTCGGGCTTCGCATCGGCGGCGGCATGCTGATGTACGGCCCGCCCGGGACCGGCAAGACCATGTTCGCAAAGGCGATGGCCGAGACGCTCGACGCGGCGTTCTTCCACGTCAAGGCGTCGGAAATAATGTCCAAGTGGGTGGGGGACGCGGAAAAGAACGTCTCGAAACTGTTTGAGGACGCGAGCAAGTACAGGCTTTCGATAATTTTCATCGACGAGATCGAAGCCATGCTGAAGAAGCGCTCCAAGCTCAGGTCGACCGTCGCCGAGCGGGTCGTGAACGAGTTCCTGGCCAGCCTCGACGGGTTCAGCACCGAGGAAGGGAAGCGCCTGATTTTTGTCGGGGCGACGAACCGGCCGTGGGAGATTGACGAGGCAGTACTCAGGCCCGGGCGTTTCGACAACAAGTTTCACATCGGGCTGCCCGATTTAGAGGCGCGAAGAAGAATACTCGAACTGAACCTTGAGGGCCGTGCGATTGAGGACGACGTTGACCTGGACGCGCTTGCAGTGCAGCTCGAAGGGTACAGCGGCGCGGATATCAGGAACATCTGCGACCACGCCGCGGGCGTGACCTTCGATATCAGGATGAAGGAAAAATCGAAAAAGAAAATCAGTCACAAGTATCTGCTCGACGCGATAGAACATATAAAGCCCTCGGTTACCGGGGAGATAGTCAAAAAATTCGCTGAATGGGAAGAAATACACTGATAATCAAGGACCGCGCAAGTCCAGACACGGGGACGGGGTGACACGGAGACACGGAGAAATAAATTATAAATTCAAAATTATGAATTATGAAATAGAAAATACATATAGCGGCGCAGCTTGCTGCGCGTTAATCCGTTAGCGGTCGCGCTTGCGCGACGTTAATAACATAACGACCGAGAGACCAAATGACCGAATGACCGAACGACCGAAGAACCAAAGGACCGATTAACCAATGGACCGGATGACCTTTAAGGAATGGCACGAAAGGCACGACACTCTTGCAATATGCCACGAGCAGGGCAATACGAACATGAAGCCGGTTCCCGGCGACGTTGCCGGCGTGATTTACCGCGGAGGCGCGCGCTCCGAGCCCGTGAGAGAAGATGTGGTATACCCCGGCCCGTTTCGCGGCGTATTCGTAAAATCGGGCGTGAGGCCGATTGACTTCACGTTCAGCGGGCTCCGTGATAAAAAAGGGCTTGAACTGACGCTGGCCGTTGCGTGCCGGCTCCGTTTCGGCTCGTCGGAGCATGACCTGCAGGCCGTCGAAAAATATTTCCTGAAGGACGATCACCTCCTCATGGTCGAGGATTTCATTGATTCCGTGAAAGAGGTGCTCTGGGAGGCGGCAAAGGCTTTTACGGCAGAGCGCACCGCGAGGGAGCTCATTTTCGAAGTGCTTGCCGGGCCCATGACCGGACACCTCGCGGACTACAAGCCTTTCAACGTCATTCGCTTCAGGATGGGGCTGATGCCGGTCGAAGTCGAGTCTGTTCAGTGCCGCTGCCCCGATTATGAAGACAAGCTTCTGGCCGACCAGCTCAACAAGGCCAGGAAACAGGAAAAGATTGCAGAGCATGAACGCGAGAAACTGGCGCTTGCTTACCAGGCCGAGGAACAGCGGCTCCGCGAAAAGCTCGAACAGGAAGGCATCGAGGCGAAAAAAGCGACCGCGATGGCCGAGATCGAGGCGAGAGAAGAAGTATTGAAACGCCTCAAGGAATCGAAATTCGACCTGAAAGGCATGGACAATCAGGAGGTCGTGGACTTTCTGATGTCCGGGCTTGCGCCTTCCGCGCTCCGGCTGGAGCTCAAGCCGGTTACCGAAACGGTCCTGACCAGGCAGTTTCTCGTCGCGATGGGAAAGAGGGTCGTTGCATACGACCCCTATTCCGACCCGGCGACGATAAGGATTACCCGGAAAACGTATTCGTTCGAAGACGGGCCGCTGGGCTATCTGCGCAGCGTAAGGGTCTGCGATCTCGACGGGAGCGGGCAGAACAGGGCGCTCGTCGCGGGTGCGCAAAAGGGCGTTTACGTCCTGCCCCTTAATGATCCTGATAACGTGGAGGAGTTCAAGTTTCCCAAGGCCGCGAGCAGGGAGTCGTCGGGTGGCGCGAACGCGGCCGTGATCGCGGGAAATTATCTTTTCGCCACGCATTCCGATTACGGCCTCGTCAGGTGGAACCTCGAGCAGGGAGGCCCGGGAGCGAACCTGTTTTTGGGCAAGATTACCGGCGCAAAAACGGTCAGGGGTCTGCAGGAGGACGGCGCGGGGCGCCTCGTCTTTTCGGTTGACGGAACAGTGTGCCGTTTCGACCCGACCCGGTTGAAGCCCGAGCTCGAGGAGTTTACAGGCAACGAGCACGAAGTAACCGCGCTTGCCGCGACGCCGGAGCATATATATGCCGGCGTCTATATCGCGAAGAACTGCAGCGAGTTGATAAAATGGGATAAAGACAGGCCGGCTTTTCCCGGAAAAACCGGCGGGACGTGGGAATCGACGGTCTACAAGATACGTCTCTTACCGCTTCGCAGCGGCCGGGAAGCGATTTTTATCGGCACCAAGCTGAACGTCGTGCCTGTGATGATTACGGAGAGCGATATCCGCGGCGAGTTCAAGTGCGAGTCCGGGCCCGGCCGGGACAGGCGGCTCAGGTGGATCGAAGCGGGTCCCGATTTCGTATTCGGCGTCACCCGGAAGGGCCTCGGCATTTTCGTCTGGAAACTGGATTTCCCCGCAAAGCCGGTGCTGGAAATCAGGACAGATGAAGCAGTAATGGATATAGCATTATATTGCTCTTAACTGAAATTATGAATTATGAATGATGAATTATGAAAGAAGAAATCTCAGTGTTCATAATTCAGAATTCATAATTCAGTAGGACCAGGTACATGGGCATTCTGAAGCACGTAATCACAATCGTTCTTATTCCCGTTGTTATAGTTCTTCTCTATCTGGGCTATAAGTGGTGGAATACGCCGCCGAAAACGGAGTTTACTTACCCGACCCTGACCGCCGTGCAGCGCTCGATCGATAAGTCGCTCGACGGCGTCGCCGACGTCCCCGAGCCGCGGAAGGTTATTATCGTTGAACCCGTGCTGAACGACAGCGAAGCGGGGGAGGCGCTGAATTACTTTGTAATGCGCCTGGGTGCTTCACCGCGGTTCACTCTTCTTCCGCAGCGTGTAAAAGTCGTTGACCGTGCCGAGTCGCAGGGAATCCTGGACTGGCTGAAGGAGAAAATCCTCGGCAAGGACGAGGAAAAGCAATACCTCGACCTCCAGGGCTTCGACGGCTATCTGGTGCTCGACCTCAACCGCGCCGAGGACAACGAAAAGGCATGGGCCTCCGCGGCCCTTCGTTTCATTCCAAAGGGCAAAGGGGCCGGGGACGCGGTGATGCTCGGCAAGGCGAAGGAAGAATATCCCAAAAGTTATGCAAACTACGATTATCTTTCGCACTCGATCCAGGGAACGTCGTGGTTCGGCAGGCTTTTTATATGGATAATCATCGCGCTCGCCGTGCCCTGGGCGAGCTACCCCGTCGCGATGCGCGTTCTCGCGATGAACTCGAACCGCGCAAACGTTGCGATGATTGCCGGCCTTGCACTGGTCTCGTTTGTTTCCGGCTTCATACTTATGGGGCTGACGTTCGGCGGTTTCCTCTGGTTTCTGGGCCTGCTGGTTATGACCGGCCTCGCCGCTTTCTGGGCAACGGCCGTGCTAATGCGCTTCGAAGAAATGCAGAAAGGGTAAAGGGTTTTTAATAATGGCGATGAGAGCCCTCAGACCGGGCGACAGGATCAGCGAATACGTGCTCGAGACCCAGATCGGCTCGGGCGGTTTCGGCAGCGTCTGGCGCGCGCATCACCATATCTGGAAGGACAAGGTCGTCGCGATTAAATTTCCCAGCGACCCGTCCGCGGTAAGGCGCCTCAGGGACGAAGGGATTCACACGCACAGTTTAGGGGGGCCCAACGTCGTCGAGACGATCGGCCTGGACCCGGAGGCCGACCCGCCGTACCTCATTATGGAGTACGTGCCCGGGGAAGACCTCGCGGAGCTTCTGAAGCGCGAGGGCCGCCTCGAGCCCGAAAAGGCCGTGCACATAATGCTGCAGATTGTCAGCGTGCTCGAACAGGCGCATGCAAGGGGAATCATACACCGCGATATAAAACCCGGAAACATCCTCATCACGCCCAAGGGCGTCGCCAAGCTTGCCGACTTTGGCCTTGGTACGAGGATTGACGGGCCCGAGGGAATGCTGGCCCTCTCGGGGCAGCTCAGCATGGAGGCGGGCGGCGAGATCGTCGGGACGATCGCCTACATGGCCCCGGAGCAGAAAGACCCCGCGAAGAAAGTCGACGAGCGGACCGATATCTACGTGCTCGGAGTCGTCTTTTTCCAGATGCTCACGGGCGAGCTGCCACAGGGCGCCGAAAAACCGAGCGATTTCGTGGAGGGGTTGGACCGCCGCTACGACCGGATTTTCGAGCGCTGCTTCTACGCCCAGCCCGATAAGCGCTACCAGTCGGCGAAGGAGCTCGCGGCCGCGCTGAAGGCCGCGCTCGAACCCGCCGAGCCGGACTTCATTGCCGAGCCTCTCCCGGTCGAGGCGGCGCCGAGGAGGGAGCCTTTCCTCCGGAATATCAGGATGCGTTACCCCGAGGGTAAGGCGGCGGAATTTGGCGTCCGCTTTGTCGCAGCCGTTATTGATATTTTTATTTTAGCGATCGTCCTTCCGCTTGCGGCACCTTTCCTGAAAATAAACACGCCGCTTCTGATTCTGCTTTATTATGTTATCGGCCACGGCCTGTGGGGTAAAACCGTGGGCAAGGCCGCGCTCGGCATAAGCGTGGTCGGGTTCGGTCTTGAAAAGCCCGGCCTCGTGCGGGCCTTCTTCAGGTTCTTCGGCTACTTCCTGTCTCTGGTATTTTTCGGGCTCGGATTCGTGCTGATCGCGCTTACCCCCCGCGCCCGCGGGTTCCACGATTACTTCGCCGGTACTTCCGTCGTCTACGATTTCTCCATCGAGCAGGCCCGGAGAGAAGAAGAAGAAGAATTATGAATGATGAAAGTTAAGAAGTGCTGAAGTGTTGAAGTGCTGAAGTTAAGAAGTTTTGAAGTTAAGAGATGAAATTTCAGGATTCATAATTTGTCAAGGGATTGCATGAAAATAAAAGAGAACGAAAACGGCAAACGCCGCGTGCTTTTTATCTCCGGCACGCCGCGCGAAAACGGCAACTCCGAACTCCTCGCCGGGAGGTGCGCCGCCGCCGCCGGGAATGCGGGTGCCGATGTAACCTTCCTCGCCCTTCACTCGATGAATATCTCCCACTGCATGGGCTGCCTGAAGTGCAACAAGCTCAAGCGCTGCGCCATCACCGCCGACGACTGGGCCCGCCTGCGCGACGCGTTCATCGAATCGGACGCGGTAGTCTTCTCGAGCCCCGTCTACTTCCACGGAGTTACCGGCGTTCTGAAAAACGCGCTCGACCGTTTCCGCTCCGTGCTGCACGTTACTTTCACGACCGAAGGGCTTATCCACGACCCCGTGCCGTGGCCGCCCAAGGACGTCGCGGTTATCCTGACCCAGGGCGCGCCTGAAGAAGATGATTTCGAGGCGCCGCTCGAAAACCTCCGCTTTTTTTCAAAGCTTGTCTGCGGCGCCGAAGATGTCAGGACGCTTATCGCGAAAGGGCTGATCGTCGCGGGCCAGGTCGATATGGGTGAAAAGCGGCTGCGCGCGTTCTTCAGGGCCGCAGGCCTCGATGCCGGAAAACTGCCGGAGTTTGTGAAACGGTTTGAAAGCTACCGTAAGCAGGCCGAAACGCTCGGCGCGGAGCTGGCCGCCGGCGGTGGAAGCGAAGGTGCGGCCCGATGAAGCCATGGCACCTCGCCGCAGCCGCGCTCGTTATACTACTGGTTATTTTCATCCTTTCGCTGATATTTCCTTACGTCCCGCCTGTAAATCCGTCGGAGCATTTTACCCGGGCTGAAATCGCGCGCGGCGCCGCCTACTCGCGCGTCGGTTTCATCGGGTGGGTGGTCGGGTTTCTTCTTACCCTCGCCGTCTACGCAAGCATCTACATGACGAAGATAGGCGACGACCTCGCCAACCTGACCGGGCGGATCGCGGGCGAAAACCCGCGCGGATGGAGGCGGCTCCTCGAGATCGGCGTCTACAGACTGCTGCTTTTAATTTTATTTCTGGTGGTGTTTTTTCCGCTCTCCGCCGCACGCGGTTATATCGTGCCGACGCGTTTCGGGCTTGGCGCGCCCTCGTTCGGCGCGTGGTTTTTATATTCGTATCTGCCGGGCAGATTTATTGCATTCCTGAGCGCGCTCTTTATTACGATTCTTGTCTTCGGCCTGATGCGCCGTTTCCCGCGGGCGTGGTGGCTTATCGCGGCCGTCGTGCTTTTTGTCATTGGAATACTTTTCGGAATGCTCGCGCCCGTGACGGTCGACAAGCTCGCCAACAGGTTCAAACTGCTGGAGGAGGGGCCGTTACGCGATAAGATAACCGCGTTTGCGAAGAAGGCGGGAATGCCGCTGCCGCCGATTTATGTCGTAGACAAGTCGAAGTCCACGGGCCACACGAACGCGTATTATACGGGCATCGGGCCGACGAAGCGGATAGTTCTCTACGATACGCTGGTGAAGAAAAACGACGCCGCGTCGGTCGAGTCGATAATGGCGCACGAGGCCGGGCACTGGAAGCACAAACACATTCTGAAAGGGATCCTGCTCGGAATCCCCGGCGGTCTGCTCGCGGTGCTGCTTATCGTTCTGTTGTTCCAGTACCTTGCGAAGCAGTCCTTTTTCGGCCTGAAGGCGATGCACGACGTGCGCGCGATACCGCTTTTCCTCTTCTGCGTGATGGTGGTTAACTACGCCAGCATGCCGGTCTTCAATTATATTTCGCGCCAGTTCGAGACGCAGGCCGACGCGACCGCTATCGAGCTCACCGGCCGGCCCGAAGCCTACATCGAGGCCGAGAGAAACCTTATCCGCCACAACGCGTCCAACCTCTTTCCCGGCCGCATGACCATTCTATGGTTCTACACCCACCCCGCGCCCATGGACCGAATCGCGATGGGCGTAAGAGCGCTTGAGAAAAAGAATACGGATAATGAAGCTCCTTTACGTGAGTGATTTTATTTTAGTTGGAGAAAGATATGCTTGATGAAAATGCTCAGAAAGATGTCGATGAATTTGTGAAGTACGTCGAGCATTACTGCCAGCTGATTGAAAATCGTGATTCCGTTTCAACGGGAGAGTTTATTAAGAAAGCGGCTGTATTGCTGCCTGCTCTTTACATGGGTGCTGCGAAACTGCCCATGCTCTGGACCGATTCAGATGATTTGATAGATGATTACGTTACTACCGATATGGCTGCAAAGGTTTCCCGGGATATCGATGGCAAGCTGGGCAAATATAGCAGTTACTGGCAGGTTTTCGAGCCCTATGAGGAGGAAGGTGAAGCAAGTCGGGGTATGCTTTTTGATGATTTCGCTGATATTTACCGTGACTTGAAAGATGCTCTCGAAACTTATAAGAAGGGGACCGAAAAAGACAGGGAAGAAGCATTATGGGCTTGGAAGTTTGGTTTCGAACATCACTGGGGAGATCATATTACTTTTGCCCTTCCGGCAGTCCATTGGCTTTTCGTTGAAAAACCTTTCAAGGAATAGGAGCAGGGGAGAATCCGGAATCGCGGAACAGATATTCTTGTCTGTCGACCGCAGGCGAAGCCGAGCACAAGTCATAGCCGCGGAGCGGCCTGACATAGTAGCCTGGGGTGGAACGGCCGCAGGCCGTGGAACCCCAGGTAACGGAACCCGAAAAATCCCTTGCCCTGAAAGGGTAAAACATATTACGCGAACTGTCCGGCCCTTTCAGGGCCGGTGCTATTATAATAACATCCTTTCCTGGGGTTTCGCTGCGAGCCTTTCAGGCTCTTCGCTCCACCCCAGGCTACTCTGTCCCGCCCGTCCCGGGCAAAGTCAAATTATTCCCCGGCCTTATCAATTTTCGATTTACGATTTTCGATTGTCGAATTCATTTCTTTTCTTCTTTGACGCTTGACACTAGACTCGTTCTTCAACTCCTCCCCCGTCTTCGCGCCGTGGGCGCGGAGGAGGCTTGTTACTTCCTTTTGGCCTCCTTCTGCAGCGAAATCCAGTGGGGCTTTTCCATCATTATCAAGGGTGTTGATTGTTGCTCCAGATTCAATCAGAAGTTTGATGGTTTCCATATGACCGTAGCAAGCTGCCAGATGCAGAGGTGTATAACCTGTATTCGTCCTCACATTTACTTCTGCACCTTTTCCAATAAGAATAGAAGCTATATATCGATAACCGTAACTCGCTGCCCAGTGAAGGGGGGACCATCCTTCGGTATTTTGAATAGTTACATCAGCACCTCTGGCAATAAGAAGTTCTACAATTTCACCTTTACCGCGAAAAGCTGCGCCATGCAAGGGCGTATCGCTATCGAGGGCTCGAGAATTTGCATTTGCTCCCGCGTTAAGGTGTATTTCAACAAGTTCTTTGCTGCCGAATTCGCATGCAAGATAGAGTGGAGTGTTTCCTTCCTGATCCTTTGCCGTAATATCGGCTCCATTATCAATAAGAAGCTTGGCAATGTCTTTGCGACTTTCGTGGCATGCCCAATGTAAAGGTGTCATACCAGTGTTATCTTTTGCATTGACATCAGCACCTTCGCCAATAAGGTATTCTACAATTGCCACTTGATTATGACATACCGCACTTCTAAGCGGTGTCCCAAGATCGGAAGCCCTTATGTTGACTTTAGCCCCTTTCTCAATCAGTAGGCCAACCATCTTTATTGAACCATTCTCGGCGGCAATATGCAGTGGTGTTCTGCCGCCTGAATCTCTTGCGTTCACATTCGCGCCCATTCTTATTGAAATTGCAGCAAGGTCTTTATAACATTCTTTTGTGGCGGGAATTAAAAGGTAATTTCCATTACAGTCCCCCTTAACCTCGTGAATCCAATTAAGTTTTAGTATCTCAACTGCTTTCTTGCCCCCGCTAAGTTCACCAGCAAGTATTTCCATCCCTCTGTTGCCCATTCTCAGCAGACCGTCAATTCCAGCCACCATTTCTCCCGGGTCTTCAGACTTCAGCTTTCCCACATAATACCGTATCTTCATCGGCGTCCACAGCAGGCAGGTGGCGATGACCAGCGCGAAAAGGACGAGAACGAAAAGGCCGAGTTTTATTGGCAGAGATAATTTCATTTAATATTTGTTTTCCTTATCGATGGCTTGTGGAATGAATTACCCGTGCCGCAAGCGGCACGGCTTCACGAATAATCCGCGGTCATGCTTCTTCGTGAAGCCGCCGCGCTTGCGCGGCGGGAATAACTTCACGAAATCCCGCCGCCCTGGGTAATGGTCAAAACTAACTAACCCGCTTTGGCATGCATTTTTGCGGCGCGCGAAGCGCGCATGCAAAAAGTCATGCCAAAGCGAGACTGTCGTCTGCCATCCCTTTACCCGGGGCGGCGCGTTTCTTCGAAACGCTCTGCCCCGGGCTTGTATATTCAACCGTTTTGCGGTTTTGATTTGAGCTTCGCGCGATTTGTAGGGCCACAGCGCGCTGTGCCCCTACATATTGTACCCTGAAACGCAAAGAGTGCAAGCGTCCAGAATAGTTGCCCGGTTGCCCAGTTATTCGGTTTTTCAGTTAAAAATAAAACTGAATAACTGAATAACTGAATAACTGAATAACTGTTTTTGTAAAAAACAGTGGCATTCACGTTTCTTATTCGTTATATTATAAGGCTCTAGAACGAAAGGGAAACTGCAGCCCGTATTCGGGTTGCCTTGGATAACGGAAAACTATGCCTGAACAGGACCCGGATGAACAGAAAAAGAAACCGCGGTTTCGCATACCGCTGTTGCCGATACTGATACTGCTTGCAATCCTGTTGCTGTTCGGCTCGAGCTTTACCTCGTCCGGCTCGGACAAGATTCCCTACAGCAAGTTCCGCTGGCTGCTTTCGGTCGGGCGCATAACGAAGATAAAGATTAGCGAGACCGAAATCGATGGCGAGTATATACCCGAAAATATTCCCATAAGGCCCGTCGGAAGGGCGGGGGCTCCGCCGGTTGTCAAAATCGGCGACGATGTCATTATCAAGTTCAAGAACGGCTCGACGACAACGGGCCGCCTCCTGGAACGCGACGAGAAATATATTACGATTATCGAGAATATCGAGGAACCGCATGCGAAACGGGTCATCTCCGCGGGCGAAATCAAATCCATAACTTCAGCGGAGCAACCGACCGTAGGCCCGTTTAACGTCACGACCGGGAACGGGTCGAAGACCCCCGTTAGAAAAGACAGGGTTGACCCGCTTCCCGCTCCCGGCCGCGGAGGGTGCGCGCGGAGTTTTACTCCGAAGCCGAAGCCGACGCGGGTGCGTTTCACGACGATCCGGGTCGATGGCGATGAAGAGAAGCTCATCGAGGCCCTGCAGGCCTCGGGCGTCGAGTACGAGCAGGAGCCGAAAAGCGAGTTTCTCTCGATTCTCCTGATGTGGATCGTGCCCATCGGCCTTATCATACTTTTCTGGATTTTTCTTTCGCGCATGGGCGGCGGCATGGGGCGCGAGGTCATGAGCTTCGGCAAGTCGAAGGCCAAGATCGTCGCCGAGAAAAATATTCCCACCAACTTCGACGACGTCGCCGGCTGCGAGGAAGCAAAGGAAGAGCTCGAGGAGATAGTCGAGTACCTCAAGCGCCCGCAGAAGTTCCAGAAGCTCGGCGGCACGATTCCCAAGGGCGTCCTCCTGATCGGCCCGCCCGGCACGGGGAAAACGCTTATGGCCCGCGCCATCGCGGGCGAGGCCGGCGTCCCGTTCTTCTCGATGTCCGGCTCGGACTTTGTCGAGATGTTCGTCGGCGTCGGCGCGGCGCGCGTCCGCGACCTCTTCAACCAGGCAAAGGAAAGGGCGCCGTGCATCGTCTTCATCGACGAGATGGACGCGGTCGGGCGCCACCGCGGCGCAGGGCTCGGAGGCGGGCACGACGAGCGCGAACAGACTTTGAACCAGCTCCTCGTAGAGATGGACGGCTTCGAGTCGAACAAGGGCGTTATCATCATCGCCGCCACGAACCGGCCCGATATCCTCGACCCGGCGCTGCTTCGGCCCGGGAGGTTCGACCGCCAGGTCATTCTCGATACGCCCGACAAGGTGGGCCGCAGGGCTATACTGGAAGTCCACGCCCGCGGCAAGCCGCTCGCGGACGACGCCGACCTCGACGTTATCGCGCGCCAGACTCCGGGTTTCTCAGGCGCCGACCTGGAGAACGCGCTCAACGAGGCCGCGCTGCTCGCGGCCCGCAAGGACCACGAAGTCATTGAGATGGAGGATCTCGAGGAGGCGACCGAGCGGGTGATGACCGGGCCCGAGCGCAAGAGCCGCATCATCACCGGCCATGAGAAAAAGACCATCGCCGTCCACGAGCTCGGGCACGCCATCACCGCACAGATGCTCGAGCATGCCGACCCCGTGCACAAGGTCTCGATAATACCGCGCGGCCACGGCATGGGCGGGTACACGCTCATCCTGCCGCAGGAAGATAAGTATCTCCTGACAAAGAGCGAAATCCTCGACCGCATCAAGTTCTCGCTCGGCGGGCGCGCGGCCGAGGAAGTTTTCTTCGACGAGATTTCCACCGGCGCGGCAAACGACCTCGAAAAAGCCACCAACATGGCGCGCTCGATGGTCTGCCGCTTCGGGATGTCCGAGCGGCTCGGCCCCATCCAGTACGAGGACATGGAGCACAACCCGTTCCTCGGCAAAATGCTTACCGAGCAGAAGTCGCGCTTCAGCGAGGAAACACTCCGGGCCATCGACGAAGAAGTGAGGAGAATCATCGACGAGAGCTACCAGGCGGCGAGGAAAATCGTCGCGGAGCAGAAGGAATTCATGGAAGAACTCCTCGAAATACTGCTCGAGAAGGAAACCATCGAAGGGCCCGAGTTCGCGAAACTCGTCGAGGAGCGCACCGGCGTGAAAAAGTATTCCGTCCACTTCAGGGACAAGGACAAGAAAAAGTCGGAAGAAGGGGAGAGTAAGAAAGACGTTGAGATTCCGGAAGAAAAAGAAGAGGAAGACAAAGAGGAAGACAAAGAGAAAGAAGAAGCCGCGCCACCCGAAGATAAAGGCGATTCCACGTCTGACAAGGATACGCAGTAAGCCTTAACCGGTTGCATTCGTTTACTCCTGACAAAAGCCCCGCACATGAACCGATACATCCTCCCCATTTCAGTTTTCGTCGCTTTTGTGGTCGGCGTTGTAATCGCCTCGCTCCCGGGCGCGCGGAAACCGTTTCCCGAGGCAAAGACCGCGAAACGCATCGTCGTGCTTACCACCGCAGGCGTGGAAATACTCTACGCGATGGGCGCGGGCAGACGCATCGTCGGCGTTACCGATTACGTTGCCTGGCCGCCCGAAGCGAAGGCGAAGAAAAAAGTCGGCGGCTGGATGGACACGAACTTCGAGGTCATTACCGCACTCGAGCCGGACCTGCTGGTAATCCAGGGGCTGCACCAGTCGGCACGCGACTTCGCCGCGCGCCGCGGCGTACGGATCGTTTCGCTGGAGGCCAGCACCGTTCAGGACGTCCTCGACGATATCAGGCTGCTCGGCCGTGAAACCGGGATGCAGTCGTCCGCGGAAGAACTTGTCGGGCAGATAAACGGAACTTTCGACGGCATCCGCTTCCGGCTGGAGGGAAGGAAAGCGGTTCCCACGCTCATCGTGCTCGGCCGGATTGCCGAAGGCATCAGGCAGATTTCGACGTGCGGCAGCGACTCGTTCCTCAGCGGACTTGTCGAGATCGCCGGCGGCAGAAATGTCTTCGACGATACGAAGGGTTACATAACTATCTCGCGTGAGCAGCTTCTTGTCCGCGCGCCTGAAGTAATTCTCGACCTGCGGCCCGGCAAAGAGCTGACCTCGAAGGAGCGCGCAGCCATACGCGATGAATACGCCGACCTTCGGTCTCTGCCGGCCGTAAAGAGCGGGCGGGTACACGTTATCACCGACCCGAGCGCGCTGACCGCGGGTGCGAGGGTACACGAAATCGCAAAAGGAATCGCGAAGTTTTTACACCCCGACGTTGACTGGAGCGAAAAATAAAAGTGTCGACGGTTTCGGCAAATAATATCGGTTATGCCTACCCCGGCGGTGAAAACGTCCTCGACGGTGTTTCGCTCGACGTCGGGCCGGGCGAGTTCGTCGGGATTGTCGGCCCGAACGGCTCGGGCAAGTCGACGCTGCTCCGCCTGCTCGCGGGATTGCTCGCACCCGCGTCGGGCGAAGTGCGGTTTGATGAGAGCAGCCTCGCGGGGATGGCGCGCATCGAGATCGCACGCGTTATAGGTTATCTGCCGCAGGCGGTTGTCTCATCGTTCCGGTTCAGCGTCGAGGAAGTCGTTCTCATGGGCCGTTACCCGCACCTCGGCGCGCTCGGCTTCGAGTCCGACGCCGACCGGGAGATCGCGCGCAAGGCCCTTGACGCAACGGGGACTGAGAAGTTCGCGAAGCGGAACTTCGAAGAGCTTTCCGGCGGCGAGCGCCAGCGCGTCCTCGTCGCTTCGATTATCGCGCAGGAGCCGAAAGTTTTTCTGCTCGACGAGCCGACGGCCGCGCTCGACGTCCATCACCAGGTCGCCGTTTACGAGCTCCTGTACCGCCAGGCGAAAGGCGGCGCAGGCGTCGCCGTCGTTACGCACGACCTCAACCTCGCCGCACAGTTCTGCGACCGGCTCGTACTTCTGGTCAGCGGTAGAATCACCGCGGCCGGAACGCCCGAAGAAGTCGTCACCACCGCCAACATAAACGAAATTTACGGGAGCGAGGTGTTGGTGACGTCGAACCCGCAGACGGGAACGCCGGCCGTCCTGCCCGTGCGCAGCGAAGACAAAGACGGCACCGCCGGGGGAGGGGGGAAATCATGACGCCCTCCAACCGCAAAAACCCGGTCCTGTATATAATCGTGTTTGCAGTATTTTTCCTGCTCATGCTCTTCCTCGGGCCGATGGTCGGGTCGCACGGCATTTCGATAGGCGCGGCATGGCGGAACTACTGGGCCGGGGGCGAGCTTTCGATCGATGCCGATATACTCTTCAACCAGCGTCTGCCGCGCGTCATACTCGGACTCTTCGCGGGCATGGCGCTCGGGACCGCGGGCGCGTCGTTCCAGGCGCTGCTCCGCAACCCGCTGGCGTCACCGTTCACGCTCGGCGTCGCGGGCGGCAGCGCGCTCGGCGCCGTTATCGCGATACCGGCTTCGGGCATGGCGTTCTCGCTCGGCCCTTTCTCCACCGTCCAGCTTGCCTCGCTCGTCGGCGCGCTTGCGGTCGTGCTGCTCGTGTATATTCTTGCGCGCAGGCGCGGTCATTTCACGATGTCGGCGCTCCTGCTGGCGGGCGTTACAATCGCGCTGACTTCGGCGTCGCTTATCCTTTTCGTCAGGTATCTATCCTCGCCGACGCACGTGGTCCTGATGGACCGGTGGATGATGGGCGGGCTAGACGTCCAGGGCTACCGCGAGCTCGCGACCCTGTTTCCGTTCCTGCTGCCGGGGCTTGTCCTGCTTTTCGGTCTTTCGGGCGCGTTCAACCAGCTTGCGTTCGGCGAAGAGCTTGCGGCCGCACGCGGCGTCAACGTCGAGCGCGTGAAAAAACTCGCGTTCGTCGGCGGTTCGCTTGTCACCGCGTCCGTGGTCGCGGTCGCGGGGCCGATAGGCTTTGTCGGCCTTATCGTCCCGCACGCGGTCAGGAAAATCGTCGGAAGCGACCACAGGCTTCTTCTTCCGTGCACCGCGCTCGCGGGCGGCGGTTTCCTTGTCGCCTGCGACGCGCTTTCGAGGACCGCGTTTCAGATTGTTGACAGGCTCACCGGCTCGTCCTTCGGCGCGGCCGAGCTCCCCGTCGGCATAATCACCGGCCTTATCGGCGGCCCGTTCTTCCTCGTTATCCTGACCCGCACCCGCGAGAAAATAAGTAGATAAGGAAATAAGGGGAAAGAAGTACCGAGTACCGAGTACCGAGTAACGAGAAACGAGTACCGAGTACCGAGTACCGAGTACCGAGTACCGAGTACCGAGTAACGAGTACCGAGTACCGAGTACCGAGTACCGAGTACCGAGTACCGAGTACCGAGTA
>SOJX01000090.1 GCA_004376375.1 Planctomycetota bacterium | reverse complement strand
CCCGCGTGGTGTCGGACGGCGGTACGATCGCATTCACCGAGTGGATTGAAGCCCGGGCCGGCCTCAGCGACGCCGTCGCCGAGCGGATTGGCAGGTTCATGAAATTCCCCTACCTGGAAAACCAGAAGGGGTACGAGGAACTGCTGAAGAAGCATGGCTTCTCCATAAAGGTCTCGGAAGACTGCACGCCGCATTTCGCCCAGTGCGTCGACCTCTACATCCAGATGCTGACGAAACAGCTCACGTCCGACGCGCTCCGCATCATCGGCTGGGACATGGAGATGATGCAGGCCATGGGCGGCGAGATGGCGTTCATGTCCGAGAAAGCGCACGCCGGCCAGTTCGGAAGGTGTCGCCTGGTTGCGACTAAGGGATAAGAGAATGTAGGGGCGGGTCTCAGACCCGCCCCTACAAATAATAATGCCAACAACAAAACTCAAATCAGAAATCAAACAGGCCTGCGGGGAAAAGCTCGCTGCTGAACTAGAAGCGCTGCGAAAACACCGCGCCGATGGCGGGAAGGCAGCAGGTTACATGTGCCACGCCTTTCCAACCGCGGTCGCGGCGGGCCTCGGACTCTGGCCGGTTCGCATGCTCTGCGGCGTATCGGGCGCGGCTGAAAGCGCGGGTGAGCAAATCGTCCGCGCCGACGTCTGCCCGCTTATTAAAAGCATGCTCGGAAACGCGGCGGAGAAAAACGGCCTGCATGCTGAAATCGACCTCTGGATCGGGCTCTACACCTGCGACCAGATGAGGCGCGGCCTCGACTCCCTTGCGAGCGACCTCGGCCGGGAAGTGCACCCGATCCAGCTTCCCGCGACGCGGACGGAAGAGGCAGCCGAGTATTACGCGGCACAGATTCGGCGGTTCGTCGCGGACGTGGAAGCGCGCCATGGTCTGAAGTTCGACGAAGAAAAAGCGCTCAGATGGCAGGAGGAGTGCCTTAGAGCCGGCATATTACTGGGCCTTGCTGCACGTTCCGGCAATATCGCACCGACTGATCTTCATGCAGTGTTTCATCTTTACTCTACGGCAAGGCCTTTCGGGCTTGCCGATTTTCTGGAAAAGACCTTCTCGGATTCAGAAGCATTCGAGGCAGGGAAAAAAATCATTCTCGCAGGCAGCCCGCTTGCCGCGGAGGACATTTCAATTCTCGAAACACTCGAAGAACACGGTGCACATGTAATACCCCTTAATTGCACCGGGCTTAATAGCGTTGAAGAGAAAACGCTGCTCCCGACTGGCGGCGACACGGTCCGCGGCCTTGCGCTCGGTGCGTTCAATCTGCCGCCGTGCGCGAGGGCCAGGCCGAATGCCGGGGTCTTCGAGAGAATCGGCAAAGAGCTGAAATCGTCGGGCGCCGACGGCATTATCGTGAAGTGTCTCAAGTTCTGCGACAACTGGTATACGGAGCGCGAAAGGCTCGCCGCGGCCTTCGACGTGCCGGTACTGGTCGTCGATTCCGCATATTCGAACGGTGAAAACGAACGCCTCGAAAACCGAATAGAAGCGTTCATGGAAACATTATGAGGATGTAGGGGCGGGTCTCAGACCCGCCCCTACAAAGAACAATGACGCTGCTGAAAGACGAAGTCGCACGCATAGGAATGATGGACTGGGAAGCACGTATGAACGACGTGCCCGCGGAATACCGCGCGAAATGCACGCACCTGCGCTCCCTCGTCCCCGGCGGCGTCGAGTATCTTTTCAGCCCATACGAGTATTCCTGCCGGGGCGACGCGCTTCTTGCGCGGCTCAAGTTCGACAGCTCGCTTTCCGCCCTCAGGCTCTGGGCCTTTCTTTTCAGCGAAAAGGACCGCCTTTTCCTCGCAAAGGAAAAAGGCTGGAAAATAATCGCGGCGATGAAAGACCTCGGACACGTGCCGGTCCTCTCGTACGCGCTGCCCGAATCGCTGACGTTCTACGCAGACGAATTATGGTGGGCGCCGTGCTTTGCGGAAGAGCCGCATCTGCTCGACGAGGCGGCGAAGCTGGGCGCGGGCGAGGAGCTCTGCTTCATACGCGCGGCGCTGGGTGCGATGGTGACGCTGGATTATTTCCCGCCGCCCGACCTCTGCATCGCGGGAGTGGGCGCGGTCTGCGACGACTTCTCGGCCGTCATGCAGCTTATCGAATCGCTCGGCTATCCCGTCCACTGGTGGGAAATGGCGACGCGAGTGAGCGCGTCCGCGCCGATATCGAGCGAGAAATTCCTTCGCACGCCTTACGGTAACTCCGAATATCTGCCGTCCGCCAGGAATTTCGTGGCAGGCCAGTTGAAAGGCGTAAAGAAAAGGCTGGAAAAGCTCAGCGGCGTCGAAATCACCGAAGAAATGCTGATAAAAAGCCGGGACAATTTCAATCAGATACGACGACGGATAGCGGAGCTGCGCGACCTCGTCTACGGCGCGAAAAATCCGCCCCTGCCCGGACTCGAAATGTTCCTTGCCGAGTTCATCGCCATCCACGCCTGCTCCGAGCCGGAAGAATCCATCAACGTCCTCGACGACCTTCTTGCAACCGTCCGGCAACGGCTCGACGACAACGTTTCTCCGCTTGCCGAAAACCCGATCAGAGTATTCTGGGTTACGCCGCCGACGGATGCATCTCTTGTCAACCTGCTGGAAGACCTGGGCGGCTGCATCGCGGGAACCGAATACCTGATAAGCCACTCGTTCTACCCGCTTGCGACCGACAAACCGGTCATCGACGCGGTCGCGGAAAACGCGATGGACGACGTTATGATAGGCCCGCTCGAGTTCCGCGCGCGGAGGATCATAGAAGGCGTAAAAAAATACGGGGCCGAAGGCGTGATAATTTCGGGCATTTCGGGCGCAAGCCATTGCCCGTTCGACGAACCTGCGATTACGAAACTTGTCGCGAAAGAGCTCGACATACCGGTGCTTTCGTTCGACGTCCCCTATTCGCCCGGCCGACCCAGCGAACAGGTCGTCGGCAGAATGGAGAGTTTTATGGACATGCTTCGCTCAAATAACGGCGGAGGTACCTGAGCGTCCGCCAAACCCGCCCGTGACGGCGGCTCCATCGACGACATTACGCCGGTGGAATATTTCAGCAACTCGATGTCCTACGAGGTGGAATTCGTCCGCAACGCCAAGAGGCAGGGCAAAGGCGTGGCCGGTATTTATTGCGAATACACGCCGCGCGAGCTTTTCCTTGCCGCGGACGCATACCCGGTCTGCCTCTGCGGCACGAACCGGCGCACGATACCGCCTGCGGAAACCGTTCTTCCGGCGAACCTGTGCCCGCTCATCAAGTCGTCGTTCGGGTACATTCTGACGAACCGCTGCCCGTTCTTTACGGTCGCCGACGTCATCGTCGCCGAGACCACCTGCGACGGCAAGAAAAAGATGTACGAGATCATCGGCGACAGGAAACCGATGCACATCCTGGAGCTGACCCAGAAAGTCGAGGAAAAGAAAGCGTTCGACCACTGGCTTCATGAAGTACGCGGACTCAAAAAGCGGCTCGAAGAAATATATAACCGTGAAATCACCGACGATGACCTTCGTGGTGCGATAAAACTGATGAACCGCGAGCGGACACTTATGCGCGAGGCGCTCGAGCTCGGCGCGGAAGACCCGCCGATAGTCACCGGCCTCGAGCTGTCGAAAATCCGCTACCGGGTCGCCGGAATGCCGAGCCACGAGAAAATGCTCGAGAAGTTCATAACGGAAACACGCGCGCGCAAGGAGCGCGGCGAGTTCGCGGCGCCGAAGGGAGCGCCGCGGATACTGCTTACCGGCGTGCCGACCGGGCATGGTACGACAAAGGTTACTGAAATCATCGAGGAATGCGGCGCAGTCGTCGTCGTGCAGGAGGCATGCTCCGGGTGGAAGCCGGTGGACCGGCTGACCGACGAGGAAGGCGACCCGCTCGAGGCGATTGCGAGAAAGCACTTCGAGATCCCCTGCTCGTGCATGACGCCCAACACGGGCCGGCCGGAAATGATAAAACGGCTCGTGGAAAAATTCCGGGCCGACGCGGTTGTCGACCTCATATGGATGGCATGCCACACCTACAACGTGGAGGCGTTCCTTATCGAGAAGTTCGTCCGGGAGGAACTCGGCCTGCCGTACCTGAAGATCGAAACCGATTACTCCGACTCCGACCGCGAACAGCTCAAGGTGAGAATCCAGACGCTGGTGGAAATGCTTTAGAAGCTATCAGCTTTCAGCGGTCAGCAGTCAGCTAAGAATTAAATATTAAAAAATATAATAAGCTGAAAGCTGATAGCTGAAAGCCGACAGCTTTTCGTACAGACGATCCGTTATGATTAAGAGGTACAAATGCTTGTCGCCGGAATCGACGTAGGTTCGCGAACCATCGAGACACTGCTTTACGACGGCGCACAGGTCGTTGAAACGATTGTCACGGATACCGGCTCCTACCCGAAAGAAAACGCAAAGAAGGCCTTCAATAACCTGCTTGCGGCCGCATCGGTGAAAAGGGAGGACGTCGAGACGATCGTCTCCACCGGCTACGGGCGGAACTATTTTGAAGGCGCCGACCGGGTCGCGTCCGAAATCATGTGCCATGCGCGCGGCGCGTCTTACCTCTTTCCGAACGCGCGCACGGTTATCGACATAGGCGGACAGGACTCGAAAATGATCGGGCTCGACGCCGAAGGCAAGGTGCAGAAATTCGTTATGAACGACCGCTGCGCCGCCGGGACGGGAAAGTTCATCGAGCTCGTCAGCCAGTCGATTGAAGTGCCGCTCGATAAAATGGCCGAAGCAACGGTGGACACGACGGAGTCGTGCGACATTTCGTCGATGTGCGCGGTTTTCGCCGAGTCGGAAATCATCGGCCTTCTCCAGCGCGGCACGCCGCTCGATATAATCCTTCGCGGTGTTTTCAAATCCATCGCCCGCCGGACGCTTTCGATGGCTGGGCGTGTCGGTCTGAACGCCGACGTCGTATTTACCGGCGGCGTGGCTCAAAACGCCGGCGTCACGCGCGCGCTCGAGGAAGAGTCGGGCGTGCAGCTTCATGTCCCGCCCGAGCCGCAGATAACGGGCGCACTGGGCGCCGCGCTGGTAGCGGCAGAGCGCAACTAATAACTTTCGAACTTTTGAACCTTCGAACCCAAAAAAAACGGCGCGCCGGAAAATCCGACGCGCCGCTCAGTCTTTTACGGTAAGTCCGGTCTAGGGTGCTGCAAGCTCCTCCGGTATTTTCTTCTCATCATCGCGCTTCTTCTTCATGTCGATCCACTGCACCGCGTTGTCGAGCCTGAGAACGTTCATACCATCGAGGTGGTTGTTGCTGACCGGGCCGTTCCTGACGGCTCCGTCGCCGCCCAGGTAGACGTCAGATTCATCCGCGTCCGAAAGCGGCACCGAAGACCAGGCATACGAGTTGTTGATCTTTTCAAGGGTGAAGGTTTTATCCTCGTTCTTCACAGCCTCACGCTTGCCGGAAGAGGCCGGGCACTTAAACATTTCCGGCTCCCTCACGTACTTCTCGACGACCAGCAGAGCCAGGTGCTCTGTCCCCGTGCAACCTTCACCGGCATATGGATAAAGGTTGGTATCGTCATCTTCCTGGTAGTCTCTTGACGCAAGTCCCAACTGCCGAAGGTAGTTCACGCATTTCACCCGCTGGCCCTTCCTTCGCGCATTCTGTATTTGCGGGAAAATCAGGCCCGCCAAAAGTACTATGATACCGATAACCACGAGGAGCTCGACCAGCGTAAATCCGGAACTTCGCCTTGTTATTCTCATCATCACTCTTAATCACCCCCTTTCCTCAGCTTTGATTTTAACTAATCCATCCCCAACGAACGCCTTGTATTTCATAATATAACATGAATATCGCCGCCTGTCAAGGGTAACGTCGAACGTCAAACGTCGAACGTCAATCGTCATATTATTATTTGTGGATGACGGACATTCCTGTCCGCCAATCAGTAACGCGCGAAGTTCGGTACTCGGTACTCGGTACTTGGTACTTGGTACTTGGTTCTTGGTACTTCTTAACTCCTTGTTCTCTTGTTTCCTTTATTGATTGACACAAAGGGCGCCGTGTGATAAAATACTTTCGTTAAACCGTCTGGCGAACAGCAGAATATTACAGGCATATAAAGTCCAGTTATGTGAAAGGAAACGTGATGCCCGCACCCCGCCGCAGTTCACGCAGGTCCGGCCGTCCTTCAGGCCGTGGATCCGGCCGCTCGTCCGGCCGCTCGTCCGGCCGCGGCCCCCGCAGGGCCGGCAGCCGCCGCGCAAGCGGAACACTTCGAAAAGGCCCGTCCAGACGCACGGGATCGGGCAGCAGAGAGATGGACGACGAGGATGAGGAGGAATTTTACGAGCCGGAGAAGAAGAACCAGACTCCGATCATCATCGGGGCGTGCGTCGGCGGCGCAGTTCTTCTGATTCTCCTTCTCGTTATCGCCGCAGGCGGTTCAAGCGAAGAAGCTGAAGAAGAAGTGGTGGACCCCAGAATCCAGCGCGGCATCGACGAGCAGTCAATTTACGAGGAAGCGAAAAGGCTGACCACAGAAGCCGGCAGACTTACAAGCATTTACTTCAGGACCCGCAAGGAAGCGGACCAGGTACGCGCTTACAACATGATTGACAAAGCTATCGGAAAGCATGAAATCCTGCGTAAACTCCACCCCGACTGGACAGGTATCGACCACGACATAACGCTCCTGACCCAGCAGAGAATCGACGTTACGCGAACCGCGGCCTGGGAATGACGGCACCAAGTAGATAGAGATAACTAAACGACCGGCCTGACGGCCGGTCGTTTTCTTTTACCTGCCGGCAATATTCCTCAAAGTTCATTTGACATATTGTGATATTTTGAGTAAAATAATCACAACGAAGCGCCTCCAACAATCCAGTCACGTCTCGTCCTCCACCACAACCCAACGAAGGGAATCCGTATGCCTACGCCAAAACGTGGTTCGCACAGGCATGGCCGGTCGTCCGGGAAGGTTCCGGGCCGACGCTCGAGCGGTACGCTTCGAAAACGCCCGTCCGGGCGAGAGGGATCGGGAAAAAGAAGAACAGAGGAAGAAGACGAAGACCTCTACGCGCCGGGGAAGAACTGGACGCCGCATATTATCGGCGGATGCATAGCCGGCGTCATCCTCCTCATCATTATTCTCGTCCTGATTTCCAATCCGCCGCCCGATAACGGCGACACCACGGGTGGGAACGCCACTGCCGGTGACAACGAACAGGAAATCGAGCGAAAGGCCAATGAACTGACAACTGAAGCTGAACGGTACGCAAGTATTTATTCGAGGACCCGCAATGCTGCGGACATGCAGCGCGCACTCGACGCGATTGACAAGGCGTTAGCTCAATGGGAAATCCTGCGGAAACGCTACCCGAACAACACAGCCATCGATCATGAAATGTCTCAACTCAATAAACGGCTGAGCGATATTCACAAAATGCCGCCGCTGGAATGAGAAGAAAGTATGAAGTATAAAGTATGAAGGATGAAATGCGGATAAAAAGTTGATTATTAATCCGCTTAACTTAACATACGCAGCTTCGTGATGAATCATAAATCAAATAATTATTAATTTCATAATTCATCCTTCAGCCTTCATACTTTCTTCTCATACTTTGTTTAATCTTCGACGGCGAGGTCTTCGATTTTCGGCAGGTCGTCGAGCGAGCGCATGCCGAATACTTCGAGAAACTGCCGCGTTGTTGAATACAGATACGGTTTTCCAATAACTTCCGCCCGCCCCGACATCTCGAGCAGTCCCAGCTCGATGAGGTTGCGGAGAATCTGGCCGCAATCGGTCCCGCGTATCGTGTCGACGTCGGCCTTTATCACCGGCTGCTTCCACGCCACGAGTGCCAGCACCTGCATCGACGCGCTCGAGAGCCGTATGGGGCGCGGCGCGCGTTTCAGCTTTTTAAGATACTGGTAATACTCCATGTTGGTGAAAAGCTGGAAGCCGCCCGCGACCTCCTCGAGCTGGATGCCGCGTTTCGAGGTGCTGTATTCCTCCGCAAGCTTATTGAGGGCCTTGCGCACCGTCTTTCCTTCGATGCCGGGCAGCAAATGCGCGAGCTTCCGGACCGAGAGCGGCTCCGTGCCGGACGCGAAAAGGAGGGCCTCCAGAATATTGGGCAGCTGTTCCACCGTCACCGGCGGTTCGGGCGGAACTTCCCCGGCCGCGGCTTCTCTTTCCTTTGCGCGCACTTCCTCGCGGTCTGAAATAACGGAATCGATTTTCTCAGGGTCGAAATGGATGGGCTTATCCGGATCCGCGAACGGGCCTGACGCCGGCGCCGTGGGCGTCTCCCCGCCGGCGGGAAGATCTTTGCGGGGTTCCGATGAATCCGCAGAATCGCCCAAAGCGGGAATCTCATTCCTTTTTTCCTGCCCGTCCTGCTCGTCTGTCATTAAGATCCCCTCTTGCGGAATAAGGGACAAGGCAACAAGTTGACAAGGCAACAAGGTCTTATTTATTAATTTCTTGTTTCCTTATTTACCTATTTCCTTGTTTCCTTATTTTCTTGTTTTCTTCTTCTTCACGATGCCTTTTTCCGGGTCGTATCGTTTCAGGATTGCGATGGCTTCGCGGACGCCCGTATAGACGGCCTGACTGGTAATAGTCGCGCTGGTAATACCGTCCACCTCTTTGCAGTTTGCAATATCAGCCGGCTCAAAAACTGAGGCCGGCTTATTGAAATACGGCTGCTGAAATACAAGCATGTCGGTCTGGTTGTCAAGGGCCGTAGGCGGCGGTATATCTTCCCCGATCACACGGCCTATCAGGCTCTTTCCCTTCTTTTTCTCGGTAAAACGTGCGCCGAAGCCGGGCGTTTCGGTATGGCTTACAATGTAAATCCCAAGCACCAGGTCTTCGGCAGGCGAGTATCCCGCAATCATCGTTATGGGGCCGTCGTAACCGATGGGCTTGACCACGCAGGCGACCTTGCCTTCATAGTCGTAGAAAGTCGTTTTTCTGTTCTTTCCGTATTCGACGTTAGTTCTTATGCGAATCTTCTCCGCTTCTTTCTTTATCTTTTCAACCTCTTCCCTGTCGGTGGGGTCTTTCGGTACAAGATTGAAAATGGCGCGTACTCCCTTCATCATCTTTTCTTTCTGCGCCGCAATGATCTTCTCTTTCGTCATCGAATATACGAAATTAATCAGCCCGACGCAGACCGCGACGATGATGAACAGCAGACCGCCGTAGCGGATAAGCCTGGCGCCGAGCGTCAGCTCTTTTTTATCAGCTGGTTGTTCGGGCATACTCTTTTGCTCCAAACTTCCGCGGACGCGTGAACCGGTCGATAAGAGGCGTCGCCGTATTCATGATAATTATGGAATAACAGACGCCTTCCGGGTAACCGCCGTAAAGGCGGATAATTGCCGTCAGGATTCCGCAACCGACTCCAAAAATAACCTGTCCCGTTTTAGTGACCGGCGTCGTAACCATGTCGGTCGCCATGAAAAACGCGCCCAGGAACAGTCCGCCGGAAAATGCGGCAAACAGCGGCTCTTTCCACCAGACCCAGCCGCTTGCGATATCCTGCGCCGCCTTGTTTTTGTAGGGCAGAATCCAGACAAGAACGACGCATGTCAGAATGAAGCTGAGCGGCATGCGCCAGTCGACGTATTTCAGCACAATGAGAAAAATGCCGCCCAGGAGGAGGAGCGCGGCGCTCGTCTCGCCGATGCAGCCGGCGGTTTTTCCCCAGAAAAGCTCGTTCAGGCCGAGGTATTCGGTATCAATCGGCACGCCTTCCTTCGCCAGCTTAACAACGCCAAGCGGAGTTGCGCCGGCCGTACCGTCGGGATAAACGAAACCCTGCGTAAGGTCTTTCCCCCACGCCGCGAGCGTAAAGGCGCGGGCCATCAGCGCGGGGTTCCAGATGTTGCAGCCGAGACCGCCGAAGGCGTGCTTGAAGACCGCGATTGCGACAATCGAACCGACGACCCACACGTACCAGTGGACGAGCGGGCCGCAGACCATGGCGAACAGCATGCCGGTGATGGCCGCGGAGCCGTCGAAGGCCTGGCCGGCATCGCGGCCGGTGAGCTTCAGAATTATCCATTCCGTCGCGATACATACGGCCATGCTGCCGAGCATCATCACGAGCGCGTACCAACCGAAAATGATGATTCCGAACACGCCCGCCGGCGTGAGCGCAAGCACGACGGTCCACATTATGCGCCGGATTGACTCGTCACTCTTGATGTGCGGCGAATGGCCGACGACGAGTTTGTCAAGTGCCACTGTGGTTTGGTTCCTCGTTACTCGTTACTCGTTACTCGTTACTCGTTACTCGTTACTCGTTACTCGTTACTCGTACGCGCGCCGCAAGCGGCGCGGCTAACATCAACGCCGCGCAAGCGCGGCCGCTAAATATATTTCATACTTCATACTTCATACTTTCTGCTCTTCCGCCTTTTTGCGGCGGATAGCGCCGAGAGCGCCGCGCGCCCATTCTATCAGATGGACGATCGGACGCTTCGACGGGCAGACGTAACTGCACGAACCGCACAGGATGCAGTTATCGATATCGTATCCCTCCACGAGGTCGAAGCGTTCGGCCTCGGCGAGAATCGAGAGCGTCTGCGGCATAATCGCCTGCGAGCAGACATCGACGCACTTTCCGCAGCGGATACATGCGCGCGAAACGTCGGGCCGAGCGCCGGTGAGGACCAGAACGCCGCTCATCCCCTTGTTGACGGGAATATCCGGGCTGCCCTGCGCAAGGCCCATCATCGGCCCGCCGAGGATAAGCTTGTTGGCCTCGGGCCTGACCTTCGCCGCCTCGAGAAGAGCCTCAATCGGCGTCCCGATTTTCGCGCGGAAATTTTTCGGACTCTCGACGCCGGTGCCGGTCACGGTCACGATCCGCTCGATGAGCGGGATACGCCTCGTGACGGCGTCGTAAACGGCGGCGGCGGTGCCGACGTTCTGCACGAGCGCGCCCACGTGCATGGGGAAATAGGGTCCGAATTTCGGCGCCCTCGGTGCTGGGACTTCGCGGCCCGTCAGCGCGTATATGAGCTGTTTTTCCGCGCCCTGCGGGTACTTGACGTGAAGCTCGACAACCTCGGCGTCCGGCAGAATCTCTTTCGCGGTATCGCGCATCTTCCCGATGGCGTCCGGCTTGTTCGCCTCGATGCCGATAACAAGCCGCTTCGCGTTAACCGTTCTGCGAAGTATCTCCGCGCCGCGCAGCACCCGCTCGGGCTCTTCGAGCATGAGCCGGTGGTCGGAGGTCAGAAACGGCTCGCACTCGACGCCGTTTATTATCGCGATCTCAATCGGGTACTCTTTCGGAGAAGAGAGCTTTACATGGGTCGGGAAAGTCGCGCCGCCCATGCCGACGATTCCGGCCGCGGCGACGCGGTCGATAATTTCCTTCGGCTCCAGCGCGGAAACGTCTTCGGGGTCGCCGCCCATCCCCTCTGCCCATTCCTCGTTGCCGTCGTTTTCGATAACGACGCAGAGCGTCGGCCTTCCGAAAATATGGGGGTGTTCCTTGACCTCGACGACCTTGCCGGATACGGGCGAGTGGATCGCCGCCGAGACGAATCCCTGTGGCTCACCGATGACCTGGCCTTTTTTTACCTCGTCCTTCTTCGCCACGACGGCTTTCGCCGGGGCGCCGATGTGCTGCGCAAGAGGCACGCGGACTTTCCCGGGCGCGGGCGCAACCTCGATGGGAAACTCGCGCGAAAACTCCTTACAGTCCTTTGGATGAACGCCGCCGGGAAAGGTACAGGGCATGCTACCGGCCATCAGGTCCCCCGCAGCTTATTTCAGGTCAATGATGATGTCGGACGACCCCCGAAGTTTTTCCAGAAACTTATTCTGCATCATCGGGTGTGGTTTTGTGTTGGCCATTCCACCCTTGAGGTACTCTTCGACGTCCTTCGGCGTTATCTTCCCCGCCGCGTAACGGGCAACAAGCTTGAGTATGTGCCAGCCCTGTCTGGTTTCAAAAGGCGCCGAGACCTCGCCGACCTTCAGGGATTTAATGTTCTCCAGGAATTCGGGCTGGTTGTTGAAGCGCTCGACGAGCTGGAATCCCATGTCGCCGCCCTTGTCCTTGTACCGGTCGCCGGAGTACTTCTTCGCAGCGTCCTCGAAAGTCGTCGTGCCCGTCCTGATCTCGGCTGCAACCTTCTGGGCAAGCGCTTTCGTGTCGGGTACGTCTTTCCGGGGCATGATAAGTATATGGCTTGCGCGGAAGTATTCCCTGTCCGCCCTGAACTGCCGCTTGAAACGCCGCTCGAGCTCGGGCCCGCATTGCTCGGGGTCGAGCATCCAGGCCTGGGTGAGTTTTTCCTTGTACTTGGCGATAGTTTTGTTGAAGGTAATAATCCTTCTGAGCCGCTCTTCGGTGAACAACTTCTGCATCTTGAGGAAATTCTTGAAACCCTTTTCGTCACGATAGCGTTTTTTCAGGTTCGCCACCTCTTCGTCGACTTTCTTCTTCATTTCCTCTGCGTCGAGCGTGATCTTTCTTTTTGCCGCTTCCCGTTTCATAAGTACCAGGTCGATATGGAGAACAACCAATTGGCCCCCCGCCAAATCGAGCACAAACTGCAAAAAATCTTCAACCTTCACGTCCTTGCCGTCAATCCTCGCAACGACTCCGTCGGGCAGCTTATCGAGCTTGACCTCTTTCGGCTCAGGTTTCTTTTCAGGCTCGGCCGGCTTCTCGGGCTCGGCCGGCTTTTCAGGCTCGGCTTTCTTTTCGGGCCCGGCAGGCTTTTCACCTTCTTTCGGCGGCGGCGGCGCCTCTTCGAGCGCGTACGCCCGGCCTGACAAAAAGCACATGGCCGTCAGAATCATGCAGACGATAAGGAAACCGGCTTTAGTCGATGTGATTGAATTTTTCATTAATATGTCCCCAAGGCAGGATTATAGCGATCAAACGGTCTATCTTTTTCACAAGTGCGCTATTATAACAACCATACACCGGTAGTCAACTTGAAATTGGTCGATGTCGGTCGATTGGTCCTTTGGTCCTCTGGTCTTTTGGTCCTTTGGTCTTTTGGTCTTTTGGTCTTTTGGTCATTTGATCTTCTTTTTGACTGAGGGACCGAAGGACCAGTTCTAGAGCCCCTGCTTTCCCTGCTGCAGCTCAAAATATTTCAGCATTTCGATGAGCTGGGCGTTGGAGAGCATCCCCTGCTCCAGCATTATCAGCCCGATCAGCTTGTGAGGTTGGCCGGATTCGTCCATCTTCCGCTGGATGTCAAGGGCTTCCTTGACCTGCTCCTCCTTGACAAACCCCAGGCGAATGGCTACGCGGCCGAACTTTTCCCTTGCCCGGGTGTTTTCCCGGGCAGTCTTCCTTATCGGCCGGTCTGATGGGGGCTTTCTCTTCTGTACCATCTTGATTCCCCGTTTCCTGGTTGAGTCCTACAATAGCTTATAACCGTCCGGGTGTTTGCGAAACCATTCCCACGCGGTTGCGATAATCGACTCGAGGTCCCCGAATTCGGGTTTCCAGTTCAGTTCCTTCCTCGCCTTCGCGCTGGAGGCAAAGATGCGCGCCGGGTCGCCCACTTCCCTGGGCGCCTCGCGGACGCGAAGCTTTTTACCGGTTACGGTCTCGACGGCTGCGATAACCTCGCGTATCGAGTACCCCTTTTCATTGCCGAGGTTATAAATCTTGTGCTCGCCGGGTTCCGCTTTCTCCATCGCGGCCACGTGCGCGCCCGCGACATCGCTCACGTGAACGTAATCCCTCACGCATGTCCCGTCGGGGGTTTCGTAATCCGTGCCGTAAATAAGCACGTACCTACTTCGGCCGAGTGCGTTGTCCAAGCAGACCGGGATGAACCGCGGATGTTCGCCCATTACCTCGCCGATGCGGCCCGAAGGGGACGCGCCCGCCGCGTTGAAATAGCGCAGCGACACAACCGCAAACCCGTACGCCTTCGCGAAAGACAGGAGGACCTGCTCGACCAAGGCCTTGGTTACGCCGTACGGGCTCACGGGCCGAAGCGGGCTGTTCTCCTTTGCGCTACCCTTCACGTTGCCGTAAACAGCCGACGAAGATGAAAATACTATCCGCGTTATTCCGGCTTCCTTCATTTCCGCAAAAAGATTAATCGCGCCGCATACGTTGTTTTCGTAATACTTCGCGGGCTCGGCGGCGGACTCGCGCGCAAACGCGTACGCGGCAAGGTGGCAAACGGAATCTATCTCGTGTCTCTCAAAGAGCAGCTTCACGTCGTCTCTGCGGCGCAAGTCGCCCTTTACGATCTTCACCTTCGGCAGCGCCGCACGATGGCCCGTCTCGAAGTTATCGAGTACCACGCAGTCAATGCCCCGGTCGAACATCTGCTCGACCAGGTGGCTACCGACGTATCCGGCCCCGCCGGTAACAAGCACAGCCATAAGCTGCCTCCCTTTTCCTTTCCCGCTGCATCCTAGCCGTGTTTTTCGAAACTGTCAAGTCAAAACAGTCTTGATAGTGGTTGGTGGTATTTAAATGCAGGGGCACAGCATGCTGTGCCCCTACATATCGCGCGTAGCTCCTTGTCCGTATCCCGTATCCCTTATCAACCTATCCCTTATTCGTCGCTTCCTCTACCGTCTTTATTTCCTTCTTCGTCAGTCCGTAAAGCTCGTAGACAAGCTTATCAATCCTCCCGTCCGTCGCATCAATCTGCCGATGAAGAACCTCTTTCTGATGCGCCGTCTTTGCCTTCGGCAGTTTCCTGTTTAAATCCAGCATTGCCTCGACAAGCTTCACCATTCGGTCGTGTTTTTCCTTATCTTTTTTATTCGTAAAATCTACCGTGCGAATCGGAATAGTCCTCAATTGAGGCGGTCCAATTCGGAGGTAGCCTCCGGCAAGCTTGTTTCCTCCATGAACGTTTATAAAAAAATATGATATAAGCCTGCTATTCAGGAGTCCGAGCAGATATTTCAATTCCATATCCGAGAAAATAATGGAAGTGGATTTACCGGCGAGAATATTACCTTTTTCATCGATAATGCACTCCAGAATCTTTGTCATTCCCGCTACAATTAATTTGCGTGTTTCCGCCTGTTCCCTCCTTTTCCAAGGCAGGCGCTTTTTTTTCGTGATTGAGACAACGGGCCTGTTGAATTTCTTTTTAAGGTACCTTGTATTCTTGATTCCCCAGAGCGGCAGATAACGATCAATAGTTCCGCTGTTGATAAAAACCATACCCCCCTTTTTTGTTCCCGTCGACTCCGAGATCAGCTCCTTGATTTCATATGCCTCTGAAACGGTTGCAGCACCAAGGACACTGGCAACGTCCTGAAGCAAGGGATACTCATTTCGCAATCTCTCGACAGGGCTGTTTTCGGATATATCCCCGAATACCGGCCACGGGTGTTTTGAAAAATATTTATGTAGATTCAACATCTTTGCTTTATCAGGATATATTTTCCCATTTTCCATGTTCATCTTTTCGTATTTTACCAATGACTTCGAGTTTGGTTTTTCGCGCTTTGCAACATACACTATCGGATAAACTGAAACGGGAAAAACCGGAACGCTCGAGAAATCTCTGATGCTTTGCAGGATATTCCTGATTGAAAGGATTCCACTTACGGATTTTGCATACGGAGCAGACCCGATTTTATTTGGCACGATAAAACTGGAGAAACCCTTTTTCCGGCACAGGTCTATCGCCTTTTCCGCAAATACACAAAAGATATCCCAGTTACCTGAAGCGGATAAATAACGCGAACTGCAGTAACTTCTGGTGTCAGGATGATATTTTGACATCCATTCCGAATCAATATACGGCGGATTCCCGATCACCGCATCAAAGCCCGGATTCCCGTCCTTGAAAATATCGGGAAATCCCAGTTTGCCGTCCCAGTCAAACGCATTTATCCGCATCCGCTCTTCCTCGTCGGGGAAAAGCTCGCCCTGCTTGCTATCGTAGAAATCCGTCCCGATAAGCGAGTTGCCGCACTTGATGTTCGACGACAAGTCGGGCAGCGCCCGCTCGTGAAATAACAGCAATTGCGTCTGCAACGTGTTCTCGTTCTCGCCTTCGAGCACTTTCAGCAGAAGCGAAAGCTTCGTCACCTCGACCGCCTGCGGGTCGATATCGACGCCGTAGATGTTGTTCAGAAGTATCCGCTTCTTCTCGCCCGTCGTCAGCCGCCAGTCGTCTTTCCCCGCCTGGTAAAGTTTCGGTGACTTGCCGGTGGAGTATTTTTTTATTTTTGCCTTTTTTGTAGGGGCAAGGCATGCCTTGCCCCTACTTTGACCCGTATAATATTTCTGGTGCCAGTCGATGAGGTACTGGAACGCGCCGATAAGGAACGAGCCCGAGCCGCATGCGGGGTCGAGTATTTTCAGCTTCGACGCCTCATTCGGAATCCTGCATTTCTCGAGCAGCTTCCCGACCGTGTTCTCGACAATGTAATCCACGATATAAGTCGGCGTGTAATAGACGCCGCCGGCCTTCTTGACTTCCGGCTTTTCATCTATTATTGCCCGGTGCGATTTCGTCAGCCTTATAACTTTACCCAGAAACTGCTCGTAGACCTGGCCGAGGATGTCCGCGGGCAGTACTGAAAACTCGTACGGGCTGTCGGGATAGTAAAGAGATTTGATAATCTGCATCAGCGGCCTGTCGTCCACTTTAAGCTTAAGCGTTATCTCGTCCGGCCGGCCGCGGCCTTTCTCTTTCCTGAAATAGAATAGACCGGAATTGTATTTATCATCCGCGTGCTTGAAAAGGACGCCGAGCTCTTTGTAGTTGTTCGCAAGTTTCGAAATATCGCGCAGACGCCCGTATTTCTCAATCCCCCGGTCTTCGCATATGCGCAGAAAGATTATCCTGTCTATTATCCGCTGTACGGCAAAGTTGAGGTTGCGTATCGACAGGCGCTTGTTGCGGAGCGCTATGTTTTTCGCAAGCATCTCCCGCCACGACTCGATTTCGTTCAGGAAAGCTGCGTCAACCTCGGCAGTTCCCCGCTTGCGTTTCGCCGACTCGGCATATTTATCGAAAGAGCCTTTCAATATTTCCTCTCTTGAAAACGTACCTTCTATCCATTCCCATTCCTTAATATAATCTTTATACGTAATATATTTTATCCTGCCGATTGAAGCTTTGTCCGTCTTTTTCGGCTTTATCCGGCAGTCGTATACTGCGAGCTCTTCAAAGTCGGTAAGAATCGAAAGCGGCAGTTTCGAGCTCCAGGCATATCTGCGAAGCTGATACGCGGGATGGATATCCCGTTTGATGTCTACCGAAGGTTTTTTTGCCTCAAGGAAAAACTTGCGCGTGCCTCCGATTCTGAAACAGTAATCAGGCGCCTTGGTGCCTTCCGCAACCCTGATGGAGTCTTCGTGGATAACGTCTTTATACGCTTCCGCATATCTATTTTTATTACTCACGTCCCAGCCAAACGCCTCGAAAAAGGGATTTATAAATTCCTGCCTGAGTTGGCTTTCCTTATAACGGCCCGAGCGGTAAGCCTCAATGTTTCTATCGAAATGTTTCACAAGCTCGTGAATAGTCTTCGGCGCAGGCATCTTCCACCTTTTAGTTCTCTGCAGTGTCATGGAATGACGGAAATTTTATAACGACGAGCCGAAAGTTGCCAGTGAAATGTCTATTAAGAACCCCCAAAACAATGACGCTTCTGCTACGGCCGGCTACAAGGCCCGCCGGCTGCGTCCTCAGGCCAAAAGCTCCTCGACGTGACTTTAGCCACGCCTCCGGTGCTTTTGCCATTCGTCCTTGCCGGCGAACCTTTCGCTCGGCCTCGCGACGAATCGTCATTATTTTAGGGATTCCAAGAATCGAAAACCGGAAAAATGTCATCCGGTCTTTCGGTCATTCAGTCTTTCGGTCGAATTCCTTGACTTGCGTGGGTGATACCGGTATCATGTAACGCTGGAAGCAATTACCGATACCAACATCCTGCCAATGGAAACAGCATGAACGACCTGCTTGGCCGCAAAATCACTTACCTCCGCCTCTCTGTAATCGACCGCTGCAACCTCCGCTGTTTCTACTGCATGCCGAAGGGCGGCATTGAAGCCGTGGCGCACAAGGATATCCTGCGCTTCGAGGAAATCAGCCGCCTGGTCAGACTGCTTGCAGAAGAAATCGGCATCACGAAAATCCGCCTCACCGGCGGCGAGCCGCTTATCCGCAGAAACGTGCTCGAGCTTATCCGCCAACTCGGCGAGATCGAAGGCCTGCGCGACCTGGTCCTGACCACGAACGGACTGCTGCTTGGAAAAATGGCGGGCGATCTTGCACAGGCGGGAATCAGCCGCGTCAACGTTTCGCTTGACACGCTTCGGCCCGACAGGTTCCGCGAAATCTGCCGGGGCGGCGAGCTGGAACCGGTCCTCGAAGGCATAAGGGCCGCGAAGGATGCAGGACTTCATCCGGTTAAAATCAACGTCGTGCTTCTGAAAGGAATAAACGACGATGAAGTCGGCGACTTTATCGGATTCGCCGCCGAAGAAGAAATTGAAGTGCGGTTTATCGAGTTCATGAAGATAGGCCACGCGGTCGCGCACTGGGATGAAAATTTTCTGCCGGCAAATCAGGTCGCCGATGAAATGGAAAAAAAGTTCAAGCTTGCTTCGCTGCCCGCAAGCCGCACGACCGTAAAACTCTATAAAATCGAAGGCAGTAATGGAAAAGTCGGCTTTATCAGCAGCGCGTCGGGAGACCTCTGCGAAAAATGCAACCGCCTCCGGCTCACGTCCGAAGGCCTTCTGCGGCCGTGCCTCATGTCCGATTCAGACCTGGATGCACGCAAACTTCTCAGAAGCGGCGCATCTGACGGGGAAATCGTCGCAGCCATTCAGAATCTTGTTTCCACAAAAGGAAAACCTGCCTGCTACGAAACCAGCCGGAACATGTCACGCATCGGCGGGTAATATATCTACTATTTCTTATTCTTTTTTTTCTTATCCTGTTTCTTCTTCAGGTAGTCGCCGGTAAAGGTTACAGACGGCACATTCAGGACGGGCGTGGTGGCGCGTTTGAGAAAAAGTATGCCGAAGCAGGTGTTGGTGAGAGCCGAGAGGTGCTGGGTCTTGTTCCAGGAACCATCGGCGTTCTGTATCGCAAGAAGATGCTTTGCCCCCTCTCCGTACCAGTCGTGTTCCGCAATATGCTGCGTGAGGGTAAGCTGGCAGGCGCGCTCGACGGAGTAGAGATAATAATACTCGTACCTCGGCTTGCACGGATTCCTGCTGACGGTCCAGTTCTTCCTCAGCCATGCAAAACCGTCGCGCATCGCCTGGTCGACGGCTTCCGCTTTCTTTCCCCTGAGCTTGCCGCCGAGCGCTTCCTTTGCAATCATGAGGCAGCAGATGCCGGAAGCGGTCATTGAGCCGGAAACCGTGTCGAACCCGATTTCGGGGAGCACGCCGGGCGCCGAGTAACCCCAACCCCTGGCCTTCATGGGAAAAGTTTCGTTGGTCCTGTAAAGCGGCTCGGCCTGCTCGATAATCTCTTCGGCAGTCTGATTTTTCTTTTTCTTTTTCAGGGCCTTGCGGATTTTCGCCGCATGTTTCAGCAGCTCGCGGATCGACTTGTCGGCCCCGGGAACGGGAAAGTATGGAATCTCAGGCCCGTCCTTCTCCTGGTTCTCCAGAAACCAGTCAATGACCTTGAAGTAGAGCTTATCCGGGATATCCCTGTACCCGAGCCTTCTTGCGACCGCGAGAGCCAGCATCGCGTACTGTGCATTCGAAGCATCTTCCGGGCACGGTTCGTCGGTATAGACTTCGGGGTACCGCCAGAGTTTTTTCTTCGGTTCCTGCTTGGACACCAGCCATCCTGCAGCTTCTTTGAGAAGTTTCTTATGAGACTGCGGAGCGTATTGCCGCCACGCCTGCGCCGCGATGTTGGCCTGCCCGAGTATTATGTACTTTTCCAGTTTCTTTTTATCTTTCGGCGGCGGCGGCGTATACAGCGCCTCGAGTAACAGAATGCATACTGAAATCGAATACACTTTTTTGAACTGCTGCTTCGATATGTAAGTAAGCGCGCGGATAACAGCAGGATCGTTGCGTTTGACACCTCCCTTTATCAGCGCAAAAGCCGCGAAGGCCGTTACACCCATGGGGTAGCGGTCTTCGCTCACGCCGGGGAACTTCCACGAACCGTCTTTTTCCTGGTGTTTCCTGATAAAGGCAACGGCCTTCTTTACCGCGGCGTCGACTTTTTTAGAGTCGATCTCCCGTTCGCCGGCGCCGTCGGGAGGCTTGACCGGCTCCCCGGCCGGCAGCAGGAGCGATAAAACGCAAAGCAACAGCACGGCAATTGAAATCCTTCTGGCAACCATGTAAGAAACCTTTAAAAAACCGGACCGGCGCGCTGGCGCCGATCCGGATGTAACGATCATTCAGCCTGATTACTTCCCCGGGCGTGCAACGTTTTCATCCTTTTTCTTGGGGTTGAAAAGGCTGGCGCCCGTGAACGTGTCTCTCGGCAGCTCGATGACCGGGGTCGTGGCGCGTTTCAGAAAGAGAATGCCGAAACATGTATTGGCGATGTCGCCGCAGGTGCTGTCGCCGGGCCAGTGCCCGTCGCCCGACTGGTTGGCGAGGAACCATTTCGCGCCCTCGGCATACCAGTCATGCGCGCCGAGCTGCATGCAGAGCGAAAGGACACCCGCGCGCTCGAGGCCGTAGAGGTAATACAGGTGGTAGTGCTGTCCCAGGCTCGGGTTCATCGTTGCAGAAAAGTTCCGGGCAAGCCATGCGCACCCGTCGCGGATAGCCTGATTGCCTTTCTTCCCGTAGCCGCTTTTCCAGCCGCCATAGCCTTCAAGCGCGGCCTTGGCAATCATTAGTGCCGCGACGCCGGACGTGGTCATGGAACCGGACGTCACCGTGAATGACTTGGGGTCGTCCTTCGGCGCGGACTTGGTCACGTACGACCACCCGCGTGCCTTCATTTCGTGCTTTTCGTTTCCGAAAAGCTTTTTTTCATCGACGGGCGCAGTCCTCGGACCGGAGTCCATATCTCCTTTTTCTTCGTCCTTGTCCTTTTTGGACCTGGCCTTGCGCGCCTCTTTCTTGAAAGCCTTTTTCAACTCCTTCATTATGCGCTTGCCTTCCCTCTTCAGGTTCCGGATGGAAGAATCCGCGCCCGGAACGCGGAAAGGCTTGACCTCGGGTCCGTCCTTATCCTGCTCCCTGATGAAGTAATCCGCCATCCTCTTCCAGACATCCTTGCCTATAGGAACGTTGCAACGGCGGGCCGCGTTCAACGCCAGCGCGACATACTGCGTATTGGACGCGTCTTCAACCGGCTGGGAGTTCCCGGCCTTGCCCGGGTAACGCCAGATGTTTCTCTCCTGCTTGGAAAGCAGCCAGTCCACGAGCTCTTTCATCAGCTTCTTGTCGGCCGCGCCGGCGAACCTGGCGAAGTTCTTTTTCACGCGCTCCTCGTATGGAGCGGTCATCGATTTTTGCTTTTCTTTCTTGGTTTTCGGGGGACGGGGAGCGTACCAGGCCTCCAGTGCCAGAATCAGGCAGGAAATGGAATAAGTCTTGCTCGGCCTCATCATCCTACCTTGCGTATTCCCGCCCTTATTGGCATCCGGATGGTCGGCCGATGCGCTCCAGTGTTCGCGGCAGAACTTCAGACCTTTCTGGATAACGGGATCAGTGCGAGGTACGCCGCCCTTCAGAAGCGCGAAACAGGCAAGCGCAGTACTGCCCATCGGATAGTTGGCCGCTTGAGTACCTGAAGGCCCCGGAATCGAGCCGTCTGCCTGCTGGCCCGCTTTCAGAAACGCGCAAGCCTTCTCGACCGCAGCGTCGACGTCGGCTTTCTTGATGCCGCGCCGGGCATAGAAATCCGGATTTTCACCGACATCCTGCTCAGGCGGTTTATCACCCTCTTTTTCACCCTGCTTCTCGTCCTCCTCTTCATCTTCTGCAAGCACAAGACTCGAGCTGTTGAAAGTCATGAAAAGCCCGAGAAGTGCGGCAAAAAATAAAAGAAAACGTATACGCTTCAGCATTGTTGGCCCTCCTCCCGTCGCCAGCCTTGATGCATATCCTGAGTCGCGGACAGATAGATTATACTGTTACCATAGAACGGCCGTCAAGCCATTTTATCCCCTATTACTCACCCGCAAAAGGGGAAACGGTTCCAGAAAAAACTGTAGGGGCGGGTCTCAGACCCGCCCCTACAGGAACTTAGGAACTGCCTCCTTGACACGTTCGCGTCCTTTGGTTATGCTAAGCATTAAATGGTTCTGGAATAGTACGCACTGCCGGTTGGCACGGAGTAAATATTGTTTTCTTGTCGCATCCTTTATTTCACGGTTCTGCTCTCGCTTATCTCCGGCTGTTTGCCGCGTCAGGGCGAATCCATGTTCGCAGGCGCGAAACAGATGCCGGGCGGGTTTGACGCCCTTGAGCCTATCGGACGGTTCGGTGTCTTCCACGTCGTGCGGGCCGGGGATACGTTGTACTCGATCTCGAAACAATACGGGACAACCGTTGCCCGGCTCAAGGCCGCAAACGGCATCATGGACGAACGCGCACTCCGCAAAGGCGCGCGGCTATATATCCCGAAACCCGGTGAGATCCTGGCTCTGAAACCCGCGCCGAAGCCGAAGACCCCGAAAACACCGCCGCCGAAGGTTTTTGAAAAGACACTGGTCCGCCCCTGCATGGGAAGAACCGTGGTCCGCTTTGGCGACGAAGTCAGAGGCGTCCCCTCCGGACACATCGAAATCAGCGCAAGGGCCGGCACTCCGGTCGTCGCGGCGAAAACCGGCACCGTTATCCTTGTCAGCGAGCGCTTTCCCGGTTACGGCCGTGCGGTAATGCTGCAGCACGAGCCCGGAACGACAACGTTTTACGCCCGCCTGGGTTCCGTCGCGGTTGAATCGGGCGCTGTAATCCGGCAGGGAAAAAAGCTGGGCGCCGCCGGCTCGAAACCGTTGGTCTTCCAGCTTTCCATCAACGGCAAAGTGAGTGATCCGACTCGTTCAATGGGTTTCTAACACAATAAAATATGACCAAAAAATCAATACCACAAAATACGGGCCGCCGGGAACTGGAAAACCGGGAAAACGGATTCCTTGCGCCCTATGCAATGCGTTCACACAACAGCGCCGGCCGCAGGTACGAGGAGCCGCCGCCGTCCAACCGAACGCACTACCAGCGCGACCGCGACCGAATCGTGCACTGCACCGCCTTCCGCCGGCTCGAATACAAGACGCAGGTTTTCGTAAGCCATGAGGGCGACTACTACCGCACGCGCCTTACCCATACCATGGAAGTGGCGCAAATCGCCCGGACAATCGCGCGGATGCTGCGCCTCAATGAAGACCTTGCCGAAGCCGTCTCCTACTCGCACGACCTCGGGCATACTGCCTTCGGCCATTCGGGCGAAGATGCCCTGAACGAACTGATGGCGGACCACGGCGGTTTCGAGCACAACCGCCAGAGCCTTCGCGTGGTTGAAGTCCTCGAGGACCGCTATCCGGCTTTTCGCGGCCTCAACCTGACATTTGAAGTACGGGAATCAATCATCAAGCATACGACCGTGCACGACACCCCGCACCCGGACATGAATGAATATTTTCCAGACCTTCGCCCGCTTCTGGAAGCGCAGCTTGTCGAGGTGGCCGACTCGGTCGCATATGACAACCATGACCTCGACGACGCCCTGAAAATGGGCATCATACGGCTGAAGGATATCGAGTCCCTGGAATTGACGTCGTGTGCGCTTGATACCGCACGCAGGAACGCGGGGAACGCGGCGTCGGAGCGCCAGCTCGCCGTCCAGACTGTCCGCCACCTTATCGACCTTGAAATCAGCGACATCGCTCAGACTTCGGCAGAAGGCCTGTCTGAAAGCAGCGTATCGAGCCCGGACGACGTTCGAAAAGCTTCCGACAATCTGATTACCTGGAGCGATGAGCTCAAACCGCAGAAGAACGAACTTCGCGCGTTCCTGATGGATCACGTTTACAATCACTACAGGACGATAAGGATGCAGCGCAAGGCGGTAAGGATAATGTGCGACCTTTTCGGCGCCTATATGGCGGAGCCGAACCAGCTGCCGCCCTACTGGCGCAAATGGATTGAGGACGTCGGCCGCGAACGCGGAATTACCGACTATATGGCCGGGATGACCGACCGCTACGCGCTCGGCGAACACAAAAAGCTTTTCACTCCGGGAGAAAAAGTCTAGCATAACGAAAGCAGGGGCAAGAAACACGCGCATGCCTTGCCCCTACACACGCGCAGCAAGCTGCGCCGCTAAATGGGCAAGCACGAATGTCCGCCATCCATAAATAACATAAAAGGAGTAGAATATGGGAACGGTTATGCTTGTATTGGCATGGGTGTTTGTAATGGCGGCGCTTATTGACATATCGCGCTACCTCCATAAAATACTGAACAGGCTCAATGAATATGACCTTTGACCTTCGACCTTTGACGTTCAACGCTTTTTACGCCTCGGTCCGAAAGGATTAATATGCAATACCGAATGACAATCTGGTTTCTACGGTGTATTTTTCTCGTAATCTCGGTGGGAATCGCCGTATTCCTTGCCTCGAACATTCATGGAACAGGACCGGACGCGTCCGAATTTTCGAGATACATGATCATATACATTCTGGTCGCCCTCGGTATCGCAATCCTTATCATCATCGTGGACATGCTTTCCGCGAAAACGGATATCAGCACAGTCTCAGCCATCGTATTCGGGCTGTTGATCGGCTTTATAATGGCCTACCTCTTCACCGGCATAATCACCCTTGCGCTGCCTGACGCGGGAACGAAGGAAGCTGCCGAAGTGAAGGGCTACATACAACTCGCGCTTTCGGCTATCTTCTGCTTTCTCGGAGTCACTTTCATTCTGCGCACAAAAGACGAATTCAAATTCCTGATTCCGTACGTTGAATTCAAGAAAGAGATCAAGGGCCCGAGGTCGCAGCTGCTCGATACCTCGGCAATAATCGACGGCCGGACCAGCGTATTGCTTGAAACCGGCTTTCTTTATTCCGACGTTATTATTCCCGGCTTTGTGCTGCAGGAACTGCACAACCTGGCCGACTCGGAAGACAAAATCAAGCGCAAACGCGGCCGCCGGGGACTGGAAACCGTACAGGAGCTCAAGTCACGCTTCGGCGCGCGGATATTCGAGCGCGACATGCCGGGAGAGGGCGTCGACGCAAAGCTGATCGAGCTTGCGCGGGAGCTCGAAGCCCGCATCCTTACAACCGACTTCAACCTTGCACAGCGCGCCCGCGCGGAAGAGATTCAGGTTCTGAATCCGCACGAACTCTCCGAGGCCATGCGCCCGCTGCTCGGCATCGGCGAAAGGCTTGTGATCGAGATCATCCGGCCGGGTGAGGAGAAAAACCAGGGCATCGGTTATCTCGAAGACGGTACGATGGTCGTGGTGGAAGGAGCACGCGAAAAGGTCGGCCTAAAGCTGCCCGTACTCGTTACAAACACTCACCGCTCACCCGCGGGGCTGATGGTCTTCGCACACGTTGAGCAAGAATCATAACTCCAAAAACCCTTTTTTCTCTCATTCCGCATTTGCGCAAATTCTGAATAAAGTTCATTTTTGGTTTGACAGGAATGATAATTATTGTTAGACTTTTCCGAGCGCGCCAGGAAGCCAAGGGCTTCCAGCATCAATTTCAGGGTGTATACTGGGACGGGGAATGATGCCGGGCGCAAGGCAGCCGTTACCGTTCAGAAACCCTTTCCGGTTTCTTTTTCAACTTACAGGCGAAACTTCCCCATCCGTCCGGTTACACCCTTCGCTCGCAATGCGGGCTGAAAAAAGGAAGGAAGGTTCGATACACGATGTGGTGCCGCAACATCCCGTGGGTCAACATCAAATATTGATCCATGCACGCTGAAATGGACATCATCTGGGAGGACCGCAGGCATGGAGAAAAAAGAGGTTTACACGTCCGGGGACATAGCGAAAATTCTGAAGGTCACAACCAACACCGTTACCAAATGGTTCGACCAGGGAATTATAAAAGGCTATACCCTTCCCGAGTCGAAAGCCAGGCGAATAACCAGCGCGAATTTCCAGACTTTCGTCAGGAAATTCAAGATTCCGGTGGATCGCCTGCAACGCGAACGCTCGTTCACAACGGCCGAATGCGCGCACTTCTGTTACGTTACCACCAACACCGTTACGAAATGGGCCGACAAGGGGTTGCTTCGATTCTTCAACCTCGGCGGTTCGGGCCGGCGTCTTATTTTCCTCAAAGACATCCAGGCTTTCATGAAAGAAAACTCGATCCCGACGGAAAGAATAAACAAGTATATCGCTTCGCCGAAGAAGAAGGCAAAATCCAAGAACAATAGAAAGAAAACCGCCAGGAAAAGGAAAACAATAAAACGAAAAAAGACCGGGAAGCGGACCGGAAAGAAGACCAAAAGAAGGAAGGTGCGCGGCAGGAAAGGTTAAACCGGTCGAATAAAATATATAGCAAACGGGACTCCCGTCCGGGAATCCCGTTTTTTTGTCTCCCGGTTTTTCGGTCGCTTGTTCTTTTGGTCTTAACGACCGAGGGGGCGGGGGGGGGCAATTCAGACAAGTGGTTGCATAATCCCGCGTTATGTGGTATTAAATGCAGGCGATGAGCAAAAAAAACAAACAGGCAAAACGCAAACCGTCGCTGGTCATGCCGTTTACGCTCCTGGCGATTCTCTTTGTCGGAATCGTCGCGGCGTCGATTATCCTCAAGCCGGGGCCCGCAAAGCCGAGAAAGCCGAGGCGGCATAACCTTGCACGGGAAATCGACAAGCTTATCATCGGACTCCTGCGCGGTGAAGACTGGTCGTACAGAAATGATCTAATAATTTTGCTTCGCGATGCCACCGGAATGCACTTCGATTATCACCCCGAACATACCGAAGAACTCCGCTTTACCGCTCTCACGCGATGGGAAAAATGGTGGAACGGAGTAAAAACCCGCTATGAAGGCAAAGAACTCAGGCGCGTCGACTGGCTGCTCGACGCGCTTGCCGATGAAAATTACCGCTGGCGTCATATTATAATTCCCGAAATTTCCGAGTATAAGGATCCGCGGGCGGTTGATCTCCTTATTGCGGCAATGAAATTTCAGGTTGAAAACTCATCCCGCCTGAGATTTGTATCCGCCAAAGCCCTGGGGGAGATTGGAAACGCATCCGCAACACCGGCGCTGCTTGAAACCGCCGCGGATAAGGACGAGAAAGTCGCGGTCGCGGCCGCAATGGCGATTGCTTCAATCAAGCCCGTGGATTATGTAAAACAGATCGTCGAAACCAGCGTGCGAAAAGAACTGAATCTTCGGGCGCGTTTTGAACTCGCTCTGGCCGCGTTCACAATTAAAGCCGCCGATTCGGAATCGGCTTTTATCGCATACTGCCGCGACGCGGCTGCGGACAGAAATGCCGAGTTCGACCTTGCACAGGCCGTCTCCGCCTTCGCAATCATAGGCACCGAGGCATGCCTCGATATACTGAAAACGCTCTCAGTTCATCCGAGCAAAGTCGTACGCGACCGCGCGGAGCGGGTACGTAGAAAAGTCAAAGAACGCCTCGGCAGGGGGACGCCGAAATGAGCCGCCTGCAATGCGATGAATGCGGATGCCATGCGATGGCCCAACGCGAAGTCGGCGGGCACGTCTTTATCGAATGCCAGGTCTGCGGCATGCAGATCGGGAACGACGACTTTTTCGATACAATCGATTTCAACGCCTGGGCCGAGCGGAACAAAATCGAGCCGGCCTCACGCGAATGCGTACGCGCGCTGAACTCTATCGAAGGTTTCGAGACATACTCCTCCTGCGGCGGTCATCCCGACGAGGGGCTTCCTCCCTACGTCTATTTCACGACAACGACCAGGGCGCAGAGATTCATACCGCGGGTCGTCGAGCTTCTCGAAATGATCAGACGCGACACGGCATGCCGCTGGATACTGGAAGTTACGGCGCGAAAGGGACTTTCCTTCTGGCTCAGACCGCTTTTTCCGTTGCTCTCCCGCCACCTGAGCGCCGATGAAGTGCAGAGGGCCCGGAAAGACCTCCGCACAATCGCTGCCGCGCTGGTAAAACATTCCCGCCTCGCCTGGTGGTATCGTAACGATTGACGGAGCAGCAGGTGCAAAGCGAACGCTGGAAACGCTCAAGCCCGATCAGGGACAACATTCTCCTAATGCTGGGGTTGAATATCGTCCCTCTGATCATCTCGGGCTACTTCGTGTACGGATACCTTACAGGCACGCTGAAATTTTCCGCGATTCCCAAAACTTTCTGGTGGACGGTCCTTCTGTTCGTCATCGCGGTCGGCGTGGTTTCTCTCGCCGCGTGGGGAGTACTTCCCGCCGCAGTCGCCCTGAGGAAACGCGCACGCCTGTGGTTCAGGAAGGCGGGCAACCGTTTCCGCGGAAAGGGCGGCGGGAAATTTGCAGGACTCTGGTATGGAACGGCCGGCGGCTTCGGCTACGGCATCGGCAGCATCGTCTACCTTCTCGGCTGGGTCATTTTCGCCGCAGGTATCGGCGGCTCAATCGGGACCATCGTTCTTCTCTTCAAGCGGTTCGGATAAAGAGTTATTGGTTATTGGTTGTTGGTTATTAGTTACTGGTCATTGGTTAAATTCTGGAAACCGTAGCTCCGGCCTGTGACCTTGAACAGTTTCCGGAGCTTTAATAGATATTAAGAATATAACTCTTAACCAAGAACCAAAAACCAATTACCAAAGACATCCGCGACCACGCGGTGAAAAACGGGACCTTGCAACGCTGTGGGCACTTGGTTATGACGTTACTTAAAATACGCGGCGTTCTTCTCGATTTCGACGGCACAATAACCGAGCCGTTTTTCGACTGGAAAGCGATCAAGTCCGAAATGGGCATTGGGGATATGCTCGTTCTCGAAGCCATGGAAGCCGCAACGCCCGAGCGCCGCGCAGAGCTTCAAGCCATAATGTCGCGCTGGGAGCGGGAAGCCGTCGCAGGAGCACGTATCCGCGAAGGCGTGCCTGCACTGCTTGAAGCGCTGAAGGAAAAGGGCCTGGCCGCAGCCGTTGTTACAAACAACAACTCCTCTAATGTGTCGGAAGTCGCCGGGCGCTGCGGGCTCAGCCTGCCGCCTGTCCTGTCCCGCGACTGCGGCCGTCACAAGCCTTCGACTGAGTTCATGAAACTGGCGCTCGAGATTACGGGTACAAAACCGGAAGAGACGGTAATAATCGGAGATTCACGCCTTGATATCGTCGCAGGCTGCGGATGCGGGCTGACAACGGTCCTGATCGGGGAAGATAAAGACAAGATAAACGAACTTGCACCCGATTATCACGTCCGAAATATTCCAGCCCTGATTCTGCTTCTCGAAGAACTGACGGGCGTCCGGCCGGGATAGTGATGTAAAACCGCTATTCCCCCTCGTTCTCACCGCTCTTCGGAAGCAGGTTATTATCGACGAGTATTTTTTCCAGTTGCCTTATTTTTTTATCACGCAGCTCGACAAGCAGGTTCGTTGATTTTAGCGTCTTTCCCATGCTCCGCTGCATCTTATCCACCTCGCCTTTGTATTTTCCGCGCAGTTCGCGTTCCAGCTCGAGGTCTGCTTCAAGTGATGCAACCTCTTCCCGGGCGATCCGAAAATTGGTGCCGAACTGATTAATCTCTTCGCGGAGACTTTTCATTTCGCGCCGCTTTGAGCCGATCAGCACAAAGCTTGCGGCGACTGTCCCGATTATCAGGCCGAGGAAAAACGCGATTAATGCTGCACGCATGGCAGGCCTCCATGTATTTCAATGTTACAAAAGATGATATACGTTGAAGTGCCGGCCGGTCAAGAAGGAAATCCGCAAGGCGCTGCTGCAGCCGCAAATCCATTTTTTTTCCCGAAAGCCGTTGACACTTTTCCCCGCATGGGGCTATAATCAGTTAACTTCTCAAACAAGGGGGCGGTCATGGATACTGACCAGCCGATGGGCGAGTTCACAAAGAAGTTCGAGCGGGAAATACTGGGACACGACGTCCCCGATGCGCCCGAAGACGCAGAGGCAAAGGTCGGGAAATCGCTCAAAGAAATCAGGAAACTCTACAACCTCATCCTCGAGCGCAGGGACTGGCTAAGACAGAGGTTTTCCAATATCAGTGAAGAAGAAATCGACGAAGAAACCGCGGCGGGCCTGCGCTGCCGGTTCGAAAAGGACGCCGATCACCCCAATGAAGGACGGCTGGAGTTCCACTGCCGTGATAACGAAACACATCAGGCGATTTTCCTTGAATGCACGGTAGAGATAGAAGGGCAGCAGCCCTCGAACGATTACGTCTCTTTCCCGGTCGACCGGGTAAACGAGGCCCGCGCCAAGAAGTTCATCCAGGATAAAATCTTCGCGTTCGCGAAGGCATATCTGGCAAAACCGGAGGAATCCGCTGAATAGCGGCAAAGCCAAAACGGCCGGGAAGAAAAATACATAATTAGCCGCGCAGCTTGCTGCGCACGTTTCTTAAATAACAAAACCGAAGAACCGAAAAACCGAAGAACTGAATATTTGACGAATCTCAAACCGCCATCTGACATTCAACTTTCACACGGCACCCATAGTCCCTTATCGCGGTTCATTCCACTCCTGTTACTGATTGCGCTTGCGATTGTCGTGTTCTGGGACCTTGTGTTCGGCGGTGCGACATTGTTCGTGCGCGACGTGTCAACTTACCACCTCCCCTATTTCCGATTCATCCGCGAACGATTGCTTTCGGGCAAGCTCCCGTCATGGAATCCGTACACCGAATTCGGCGAGCCGCTTGCCGCGCTCGGGCTTGCATCGACGTTTTATCCCGCCCAGTTCCTCATGATGCTCGACCCCGACCCGCTGAGAGCTTATAACCTCGTAATCGTTTTTCATGTCGCCCTTGCCGGATGTTTCATGTACTGGTGCGCAAGGGAATTCAAATGCTCGCGTGCAGGCAGTTTCGTCGCAGGCGCCGCCTACGCGCTCGGGCCTGAAATTATTTCAATGACAGTTGAGGCAAACATATTGTTCGGCGCCGCCTGGATGCCGGCTGTACTTGCCGCATTCAGGAGAATACTGCGCAGCGCAGATGAAAGGGCTTCCCTGATTCTGCCGCACCTGCTGTTGATTATTTCATTTGCAATGATTCTCCTCGCGGGCGCATTCCAGGTAGCCGTGATGACTGTATTGATTTTACTCGGAGTGGGAGTCATCCATACGGTACGCGGCAAACCGACCGGACTCCCGGGCAATGGTTATAACCGGAAACGTGCGGCGGTTGTTTCCGCCGCTGCTCTTTTGGCCGCAATTCTTTTCGGCTGCCTGATTGCCGCGGCGCAGGTCTTTCCGATATGGGAGCTTTTCAGCCATTCCATCCGCGCGGCCGGATATAAAGCCCATGGATATACCTACGGCACCAGGTACGCCTTCGAGTGGCTGCGTCTGCCGGAAGTATTATTCCCCTCTCCTTTCGGCCCGGTTATGCCGTCGGAAGGCTACGAACTGAACGCTATTTACCCGAAAACACTTAACGTCCTGCCTTACATATTCACGATTTACCTCGGCGCAGGCGTGCTTGCGTTCGCGCTCGCGGGTATTATTCGCAGAAGAACGCCGACAACCTGGCTGCTCGCAGGCTTCGCGGTTTTCGGAGTGCTTGCAGGCCTCGGCGCAAACCTGCCGCCGCTTTCATGGATTATAAAGAGCCTGCCTTTCTTCCGCTCTTTCCGATATGCGGAAAAATGGTTCTGCATGACCGCGCTCGTCGTGCCGTTACTTGCCGCGTTCGGATTCGACGCAATCTCGGCCGAAATCATGAAATGGAAAAACGCTGCTCCGAAATGGCTGCGCAGACTCTTTTTCGTGCTTGCCATTGCGGCAATCCTGTCCGCCGTACTCTCACTTGCAGGACTGACCACCGTCGACGGCGCGGCAAGCTTACGGCTCACAAAACTGTGCAGGTCGATTGCCCACTCTTTTGCCGTACTTGCCGTCATTTCAGGATTGCTGATCCGGTTCGGCGGACGAGTTTTCTCAGATAAACGTCTTTTATTCCTCCTTTTCGTAGTCATAGCTGCCGACCTCGCCATCACCGCCCGCATGCAGACATTTACCATGCCGCGAAAGCTCTATAAATACGAACCGGCACTTGCCGGGCGGATAAGGGAAAATGCGATCGACCCCGAGCGCCCCGGATGGACGTTTATCCGAAAACACGGACCGAAGACGATGCCGCCCGTGGAGATTGACGGGCGCGCGGTTGGAATGGGCGAAAAAGACATGTGGTCGACAAACCGCCAGATGGTCGGCGCCGCGCCGCTTATCGGCAGGCTCCCGACAATTCAGCGCCACCTGATTCTCACGCCCACTCCCGTCGCACGGATGCTCAGATATATTCATCGCAACCCGGATAAAGCCAGACCATTACTTGACCGTTACGGAATTGAGTTTGTGCTGGAAACCTCGCCGCCGCCCGGGGGAAAAAAGGCTTTCGGCTTCGAACTGGTATCCGACATCAGGACGGCAGGCCAGTCTCTCTGGCGAAATCCGGACAGGCTCCCGATGGCCTACCTCTCACGCGGCACCCGTGTGTCAAAAAGCGATGATGAGGCAATCAACCTGCTTACGGAATCTGAGCAAAATCTCCCGGCAGACGTCGCGGTAATTACTGAGAAAGTTGCAGGCGCAGGTCTAGGGCCCGCACCTGTGGGAAAGCAGCCGGGTGAGGTAAAACTGGTCGCTTTCGATTATGACAGGGTGGCGTATGACGTAGACGCAAATTATGAAACCTGCCTGATTGAAAACGCGCTGAATTACCCCGGCTGGCTCGCAAAGGTCGACGGGAAATCCGTAAGACTCGATACCGCGAACGGTTTCCTGAGAGCGGTCAGAGTTCCCGCAGGCAAACACCGTGTTGAGCTCAGTTTTCAAAACACCTGCCTGATTGCGGGAGCGTGGATATCCGCCCTGGCTTTTGCCGGCTGGATAATTATCACAGTTCTGGCTCTCTTCCTATGGCGGCGCGCATCCTGAATATTTGCTTTCTTCATAAATAGTATAACGTTCGACGTTCGACGTTCGACGTTCGACGTTTGACGCTTTCTACTTGCAGCAGGCGCAAGCCGGGTTATAATTAGCCTGTGAACCGGTTCTGTTTTCCCTTGCATACCAGCCGATTGGAGTACCGTAAATGACTCCCCACCGTAAAATAGCGTCTGCGGCACTGATATTAATCTTCGTGCTTTCGCTTTGTGCGTCTGCAGGTGAGGCAGCACCGAAACCCCCCGGTCCCGATAAGGATAAGGTCAGGGAAAAACCTTCAAAAGAAGGTGGTAAACCCGTCAAGCCCGCGGAAGAAAAAAAGAACTACGATAAAGTCTGGCTGAAAAGCGGAGAAGTAGTCGAAGGGCGCGTTGTCGACTCCGGCGGACCGGTAATCCATGTCGAGAGAACCAGCGGCAGCCGGATCCTGCTGAAAAGCGATATCGAAAAAATAGAATTCGGCAAGGGCCGCACGGTCGAAACACCGGACGAAGATATCGTTTTCATGAAGGATGGGGCAATTCTTTTCGGCGAAGTCCACGTCGACCCGAAGACCGGGAAGATTGTTCTCAAGCGCAAAACAGGTGCAGGCGAAGGTGAAACAATTCTGGACCCGAAAGAAGTTCTGCGGATTATCTACGCCGACCCGGCCAGGAACCAGCCGCTGTCCAGGGTAAGGACAAGGAAAGAAGTCAAGGCCAACCCGCTGATTGCCACCTCAATCAGGGAAAGGCTCAAGGACCTGGCAAGCGACGACCCGGACAGGGTGGCAAAAGCCGAAAAGGCGCTCATTGATTACGGCCTGTTTGCAGAGGCCGACATATCGGAGGCCCTGAAAACAGCGAAGGGCGCATATAAATCCAGGCTTCAAAAACTGGACAAGCTGACCAGACTGAAGCGCATAGTCGCGCCCGATATCCTGACCGAGTTCCCCGACATCTACGACTGCCTGATGAACACGAAGTACGACCCCAAGTTCGAAACGCTTCAGATGATCCAGATGCTGTTTCCCGAAGACGCGCCGCCGATTCTCGTGCATGTCGCGCTCGACAGTGTAAGCGAAAACAAACAGATCCGCTACTATTGCCTCAAGCAGATCAACGAGCTCAACCATCCGCGTGAGCTTATCACGATTATGGAGAAAGCCGACACGCCCCTTGCCGTGCTCGCGGCCGTCTTTCTCGGGGAGCGGGGCATTCTCCTGGGCATCCCCCTGCTGATAGAGGCCCTTGACATGGAAGACGAGGGAGTGCGCAAACTGGCGCTCGAGAAGCTTCGCGATTTCACGCGCGAGGACTTCGGCGGCACGCCCTATGACCCGCCTGAAAGACGCAAGAAATGGATTGAAGAATGGCGGAAATGGCTCAAGAAACACGAGAAACGGATCCAGCGGCAGGCCACGGTTGTCCGAAACTCGGACATACCGGAAGAAGACCGCAGCCATTCCAGCTTCCTCTACGGCCAGGGGCAGATTGCGTTCGAACACGGCAATACAAGCGAAGCGCTTTACCTCTTTGAGGAAGCGCTCCGTTTTAACCCCGCGAATACGGCCGCGCATATGAACATCGCCGTACTGCTGTACCAGGAAATGCGGGATTACGTCGGCGCGCGTGAGCGCCTGCTCAGGCTCCTGAAGTTTTACGCCGACCGGATTTCCACGATAAACCTCCGCGATATCTTTTTCCACCTCGGCATGATCGCGCTCGCTCAAAAAGAATGGGAAGATGCACAGAAACGTTTCGCCCAGGCAACGCTTCAGGATAACCGCTTCGTGAAAGGATATATCGCGCTCGCCAAATCCAACCAGGCCCAGCTCGACATGGACGAAGAACTGCGGCCGAAACTCACGGACGGCGAGGGCGAGGTCGTGATAATCCGCGCAAAGAGGGAAAAGCTCCTGAAAGACGCGCTGGAAGCGTACCAGGAAGCGGAGTCCCTTATTTCGGGCACGCGGCGGGCGTTGAAGAACGAAAAATACATCGAGGCGTGGCGCGAAGGAGTGGAACAGCTGGAAGCCGAAAAGAGCGGGTCGGCCCGCCGCCCCTCCATGAAAACACAGGTCCCCGCCGACCTCATCATGTCGCTGCGCCGGATGCTGAAAAAGCGGCACGCGCAGGTGCTGGCTGAAATATCGCGATGCCACCTGATGCGCGATGACACCCGAAAGGCAATCAAGACGATCGAAAAGGCAGTGGACCTGTTGCCGAAAGACACGGGACTGCTGTTCCAGATGGCCATGCTTTACGAGAGCGAGGGCAGCCTCGCCGATGCCGCCAAAACCTATGGAAAAATACTTGCATTAGACCCCGACAACTCCACGGCGCGCAAAAACCTGAACCAGATACGCAAACTGCATCCCGAACTGGTGCCGGAAAAAGAATAATACCCAATTATGAATTATGAAAAGAAGCCGCGCGCGCCGCAAGCGGCGCGGCTAACATATTGATTGTTCCCTTGTTCCCTTGTTACCTTGTTGCCTTATTTACAGCCTTCGGATAATATCGGGGCGGAAGTCTGACCTGTCGAGCTTGAGGGCTTCTTCAATCGCGGCAAGCATGTCGGATTTGTCGTCGGGAATCTTTCCATTGATAGCGGCGAAGTTAGACACATGATCCGTCAGCAGCAGGGTCTCGCATTCCAGATTTTCAATAAGGGTTCGCATTTCCTGGAGAGCTTCAAAGGGATCAAGCAGGCGGAACTCTTCAGATTCGTACTCTTCATACATCGGCGCCGCCGGAACGGGTACCCACGTACGCAAACGGACGAAGTGCGGCCTCACCTCGTTCAGCAGAGTCGCGGAAGCTACGGCATGTTCTCTGGAGCGCTCCGGACCGGCAATGCCGATAAGGATATATTCGGAAATCTCAAAATCCGCTTCATGCAACAGGCGGGCAGCCTCGATAAAAGTCTCGCGCGTCGCGCCCTTCTTTACTTTTTTCAGCGTTTCCGGGTCGCCTGATTCGATACCCATGTGGATGCGCGAAAGCCCCGCCCCGCGAAGGCGTTTCCATTCCTCAGCCGTCTTTTTTACGACAAAGCGCGCGCTGCCGTAGGAAGTTATCCGCTCGAGACCGGGGAAAGCGTCGACAATCGCCTCGCAGATTCTTACGAGGTCATCGGTCGGCAGGAAAATCGAGTTCCCGTCGGGCAGAAAAACCGTGCGGACGGAGTTGCCGTACTCCTGCCCGCATGTTTCGATATCCTCGAGCACCTCCTCGATAGGACGAATCCCGAACTTGTGGCCCTTGTACATCCCGCAGAACGTGCACCTGTTGTACGGACAGCTGAAGCTCACCTGTATCAGCAGGCTCATTGCCTCGCTCGGCGGCCGGTAGACGGGGTCTTTATATCTGGGTGGCATCATAAAATCCTAAGAAGAAGGTATAAAGGCTGAAGAATGAAGTATGAATTAAGAAAATTAGCATTTCCTTATTTCATACTTCAGCCTTCATACTTCATACTTTCTTCCTGCCCTGGTACGTATCGCGCTTTTCGAGCTCACGCTCTATGGCAAGCTGTATTTCCTGCGGGCGCATGTTCCAGTTCGGCCCGAGCCACAACTCCTTCGGGCCCGTGCCGAACAGCCTGTGCACGACCGTCCCGGGCGGAAGCAATTCAATCGACTCGACGACCAGGTCCAGATACGTCTCGAAATCGAGAAGCGGAACTTCGCCTTTTTCCCAGAGTTCCGCAAGCGGCGTATCTCTTATTACATGAAGCTGGTGGAACTTGATACCCTCAACCCCCGCACCGACACAGTGCCGGATCGTATCCAGCATGTCTTCGCGGGTGTCGCCGGGCAGACCGAAAATGACGTGCGCGCAGACGAGTAAGCCGCGCCCACGCGTCTCGGAAACGGCGCGGTCAAACGCAGCCACGTCGTGACCGCGATTGACGGCCTCGAGCGTTTCATCATTTGCGGTCTGCAGCCCGTACTCAACCCAGGTATGATGCGTCCGCGCGATATCGCTTATCAGGTCCAGTTTTTCATCGTCGACGCAATCCGGGCGCGTGCCTATTGCGATGCCGATCACGTCGGGATCTTCAAGCGCCTCGCCGTAACGCCGCCGAAGCACCTCCACCGGCGCGTGAGTATTCGTATAGCTCTGGAAGTATGCGATGAACCTGTCGGCGCCGTAACGCTCGCTCAGAAAAACCTTCGCCTGTTCGATCTGCTCTCGAATCGGCTTTATTTTCTGGCCGAGGCCGGGGTTGTTCGAGGCCGGGGAAAACGAGCGGTTATCGCAGTAGATGCAACCGGTGGTTCCAATCGTCCCGTCGCGGTTCGGGCAGGTGAATCCGGCGTGTATTGATATCTTGTGTACCGGCCGGCCGAACCTGCCGCGCAGGTAGCGCCCGAACGAAAGGTATCTGAAAGATTGATCCACGGCAGCCTTTGGTTGTTCGGTTCGTCGGTTATTCGGTTATTCGGTTATTCGGTTCGTCGGTTCGTCGGTTCGTCGGTTTTATTTATTAAGAAACGCATGCAGCAAGCTGCGCCGCTAAATGGGATTGACAATCCACAATCCGAAATCTGCAATCCGAAATCTTAGAAATTAGACCCGTCGTCTCCCTTGGGCAGGATGAATTCCATCTCGCTTAACACTTCCCCTTTCAGGTCGACTATCGTCGCCTTCGCCGTACCTTCTTTAATCTCGAGAAAGGCACACGAGGGGGGATTGCCGCGGTCCTTCTCACCTTTCAGGTGGCCGGGGTTGAGGAAAAGCTTGCCCAGGTTCACCGCAAGCGTGTGGCTGTGCGAGTGGGCGTGACAGACAATATGAAATGCACGCCCCCGCAGCCGGCCGAGATCGCGAAGGTCGTGAATCGCGACTAATGTGAAGTCGCCGATATCCTCCATGTGGGCGCAACTGTCGCCCTTTTCCGGGTAGTCCGAATCGTAAATACCCGGCACGCCGATATGCGGAAGCCCCAGAGAAGAAAGCTTGTCTGCGTCGCCCTCGTTGTCGCCGAGATGGATGAAGCGCTCGACCTCGAACATGTCCTGCAGCATTGCAGCCGCGCGCATCATCAGGTCCTCGTTGCCGTGGGTATCGGCCACAATTCCTATCCTCATCAGGGCTTCTCCTCCTCGTCTTTTTCCCTGCCCTTGTCCTCGTCCTTGTCTTCGTCCTCGTCTTCGTCGGCGCGCTTCCTTTTCCTTCTCTTTGTCTCCTTTTTCGGCTTCTCGGGTTTCAGCTCGGTAAAGTCGATCTTGTTTGCAAAGCAGCGCGACCTGCCCCATCCCTCGCGGCAATCCAGAAGGAAAACGATATCGCCGGGCTTTTTATCGAAAAATTTGCGCTCGCCGTTCACAAAGACCTCGATCGGCTCCTCGAGGTTGAACAGGCTGTCGGAAAGAAGCAGTGTAAAGCCCTCGATTTCCTCGGTAGTCTTGATATCGATGCGGCTTTCCGAAGCCACCTCCACCTCGACCGTCCCTTCCCACTGCTCGCCGAACGCAAGATAATAGCCGAAATCATCCCCGCGAAGCGGCAGCTCCCAGCGGAACTTCCTGGGGAGCGGATTGCGCCTCTGCTTCTCAAAAAACTGGAAACAGTATTTCACCTGTGAGTACAGCGCGCCTTTTATGGCCGCGCTCTCCGGCCCGGCCGTAACCGTTTTGACCGTTATATTGCCCCCGGCATCCGTGAGTTTTTTTGCCAGTTTCTCGAGCTCGTCCGGAGTGGTCGAGGCGTCATCCGATGCGGCGTACGCCAGGATGGGAACGTTGGCGGCGTTGAGAAGCCTTTCATCGTTCAGCGCGCCGCCGAGAGAGGCGACGCCCGCAAACCTCGAGCCGTGGTAACACGCCATATACCAGCATCCGTTGGCGCCGAACTGGTACCCGAAGAGGAAAATCCTGTTGATATCCACGTTGAAGTTCTCGATCATGTACTCGATCGCGTCGATAACTTTCCTCGCCGACTTGGGCGCGGTCCATCCGAAACCGGGGTTTTGCGGAAGCACGGCGAGATATTTCTTGCTTTCGAGATTAGACCTGAGATAGAGGGTGACCATTTCCTTCCACGGCTCGCCGGTCGCGGAGTGGTGCAGCGCAACAACCAGGGGACGCGGCTTCGCGGGGCTGTACCCGGACGGGACGTAGATGCTGATATCCGTCGCATTCTCGGTCTCGACTTCGCTGTAGCCTTTCTTGAACGGCTTGCGCATGTTCAGGGAAGCCTGTGCGGCTTTCTCAAACGTGGAAAACGCCTTGGCCCTGCCCAGGCGCTTCATCTTGGTTATGAGCTTGGCGCGCTTTTCTTCGTCGTCCGTATTCAGATACTTGACCATTTCCTTCATGATTTTCTTGATTTCACTTTTCTGGCCTTCGCGGTACTTTCGCTTCTTGGGTTTCGCCGACGCACCGCGGTAGCCCAACCCTGCGAATGCGGACACAAGAACGATAATTACGAAAAATCTCCATCCGCCTGCGATACGATAGATCATCGGTTATCCCCTTCAGGTTCATTGGGGGAAGGTTTTTCCGGCTTCAGTTTCTCAGTCTTGTCCTCCGGGGCCTGTTCAGCGGGCTCATCCGGAGTTACTACTGTCCTGCGTTTTACCGTCTTTTCCTCGGTCTCCCCGGTCTCGGTCTTCTCGAGCGGTTCTTCTTCCTCTGCTTCGGACTTTCTGACGCCTCGCGGGTCACCCGCGGCATCGATAAGCTCAATCGCCTTGATAGAGTCCTCGACCTGCCCGATCTCCTTCGAAAACGATTCCGCCTTGTCGGTCAGCCCGCGCGCCTTTTGATACATTTCAAACGCTTCTTCAAAATTTTCCCTGACTTCCGCGCCTACGGCAAGGTTATAGAAGCTCGCGTAATTGGCGGGAAAAGCGGCAGACGTGGCGCGCCAGATATTTTCCGCCTCCCGCCATCTCTCTCTAAGTGCGGCCTTGACGCCCCGCTTGATCTCGCCTTCGCCACCGGTCTTGAGCACCCGCGGCCGCCGAACCGTTACCACGTCGATAAAGGAAACGAACGGCTCGACCGCGTGGTCGGCGAGCATGTCAAGGATCTCATCCTTTGAAAGATACCAGTCGGTTCGCTCCCTTATGCGCTGCGCGGGAATCCGCGGCTTGGAAACAACTTCACCGCTCGCGAACATGCGGAAACTTGCCGAAAGAATACCGTCCACGATGTACGATTCATAGGAATCGTGGAACGTCATGCCCATGTGGCCGTGCGGGTCATGGCTGCCAAATCCATAACTTATGTAGACCGGCCGGCGGTAAATCCGTGAACTGAAATGGTCCACCACCACCACGGCAACGGCATCAACGCCCAGTTCCTGCTGAATCACCATGCAATCATCCGGGGAGGGAAAACCGCGCGAATCGCAGGTGATCTCGTCCGCGTTGTAATTCGGCTTGTAGCGCACTCTGGAATAGATAGGCGATTTGCTGAGCACTGCCGCCAGCCGCTCGGCAACCACGCGGGCCGCACGCGCATTGCGGCGGTCAAACGGGCTCCCCGCGGTTATTACCGCAACCGAGCGTATCCCCTCGACGCGATCCTTGGGCGGCACCAGCGTTTCGACGTAGACCAGCGGCGAACACCCAATCGTAAGAATCAGCGCAATTGCCGGCATGAGAAATGCGACTTTGGATTTCACGGCCTTGCTCCCGAGAAATGACCCTAATCACTGAAACCCCATTCTATCAGGCGGCCTGAGCGATGTCAAGGTGAGTCGTGTGTCGTGTGTGGGGTGTGGTAACTCGCAAGGTGTTCCCGGAAACCCGGGCGTTTTCAATTTTCGATTTGCGATTTTCGATTGGCGATTGGAAGATTACCCGCTGTCACGGTTTTTGCACGCGGCTTCGCCGCCGCAAAAACGCGCGCCAGCGGGAATTTTTGGGAGATGCCCGCGCCTTGCTTGACCGCCGTCATTCCCGCGGAGGCGGGAATCCAGGATTTTCTTTGCCACATAACGTTCACTACCTTGTAATGCAAGGTAGTCGATTGAATAATCGGTTTCCGTTGGCTCCCGGGCCCGTCAACTCAGAAACCAAATAAAGCCCGCTGGCGCCCGTTTGCGAAAAAGCCGACCCGGAAGACCTTTTCGAATTTTAAACGCAACAGCGACGATTTAAACCGCCTTCACAGGCAAAATTGAAGCCCGGGTAAACTATGTGTGAACCAATATCAGAAATTCGCCTATATTTGCTGTGTATATTTTACACATATTGTCATTTTGACACGAATTTTGCCATTTCTGGCCCTACTCATCAAACTTAACGCAAATTCCAACTTAATATTAGAGTATGCCCGCAGAATCCATGAATCCATGCCACCAGAAATCCCCCCGAAAGCCACACGAGGAACAAGGTAAATAAACGCTTCACTCTTCCTCCTCCTCGGGTTCGGTTTCTTCTTCCCCTTTCGGTTCTGCTTCCTCTGTTTTCGTATCATCTCCCGCGATGTCCACGTTGAACCAGCCAAGGAGAAAGTCAGTAAATTCGGCGGGGCTGAATCCAGCTTCAAACCCGGCCCAGATGTGTACATCAACCGTGATGTCAAAATACCGCGCCCACTGGTACCATGCGGAAAAAAGTCTATCCTCTCCGACTAGTTTGCCAATGTCAACCCCGGCGACCGCAAAACTGGTTGTATCGAAATTATTATCGTACAAAGTCCATTTCGAGTTTTCCAGACCTGTAGAAAAAAGACCAAGGGCGCAAACCCAATCACCGCCGTCATCAAACCAGTCAGGGCGATGTTCCCACGACAATCCTGTGACCAACGCTATCTTCAATCCAACGTGTGGTAGAAAAAAATTGCACGGTACGCCAAATGTAATTCTTTTCTCTTCCAGATAATCCCATCTGAAAAGCGGATAACATGTTTTGTCGCTCCACCCCACATCTGCTCGGAAAAAACCGCTAGCTGATACACCAGTGGCTACACCCGGACCATAACTCACCTTTACAGCAAAAACATCAGCAAAGTCCAGCGCGCGGTTTTTCATATAGGCACAACCGGTGAGGAAGGGAATGCACGCCAGAACGGGGAGCATGTACTTCATAGGTTACTTCTTTCTTATTACCTTATTTCCTTATTTCCTTATTTCCTTGTTACCTTGTTTCCTTTTTTATTAACGCGCAGCAAGCTGCGCCGCTAAATATATTATATTCTTCTTCCCCTCTTCCCCTCTTCCCCTCTTCCCCTCTTCCCTTATCCCTTACCCTTATCCCTTATCCCGTATCCCTTATTTCGCGGCGCGGGCGAAGCGGATGTGATATCTGCCGGGGAAGGTCGACTCCTCGACGAACGCGCATACGGGCACGCCGTCCGGCGTTATCGCCGCACGGAGCGATATGCACTCGGCGCCGGGGAGCGGTTTGTCCTGACTCATGAGAACAGGCGGCTCGTAGGTGAATCCTTTGTCGAGGCTGGTTGCCGCGTATACTTCCCGGGTGCCGGACGAATTATCTATCCAGAACAGCACTAACTGCCCGGTCCCGTCCGCGACCATGTCGGGGCTTGAAAATTCGACGCCGGAGGCGTTATCGATTAAATTACGGTTGGCCGTCCAGGAATAGCCGCCGTTGTATGAAGTGCTTCCGTATATCCGGGGCTCACCCTCCCGGTTATCGATCCATACCGCGTGTATTGCTCCCCACGCGTCGGCGCAGAGCCGGACGCCGGTGGGGGCGGTCGATTCGCCGTCGGAGACGAGTTTTGCCCATTCCCAGGTTGCCTCGTTATGTGCCAGGGATGTCCACACGTATCGCTTCTGGCCGCGCTGCGCGATCCACGCGCAGACCACCTGCGCCGAGTTGCCCCGCACAAGGTCCGGCGACTGGTGATCGAAGATATCGCTGCCGAAACCGACGTTGACCCTGGTCTCATAGTAGAAGATTCCGCTGCCGGGGCTGTAAGAGAAAAAAATGTTTCTGTCCCCTCCCGGCGCGCCGGTCGCCCGCGCAACCCTCGAGGAATTCCCTGAAACCATCAGCCGGGGATCGGTCTCATCGAGATCCGCTTTATAGCTTATTCCTTTCGGCTCACTCCAGGCTGCGCCGTTATCATAACTGAACGAAAACCTCAACCGCCGGTAGCCGGACACCGGTTCGGTCCAGACGGCATACAACCCGCCTTTGGGGTCCGCGCCGATATCGGGAGAATTTTCGGCGGCGGGAGATGCATGTGCCGGGTTTACAGGCACGGGCGCGCCGAAGACAACGGAATCGGCGGGCGCGCCGGCGAACTGAATAACAGAGTCTGTCGAATTCCCGGATTCCCAGACCGCCGCGACCCCTCCGTCGCGTAACGCGGCAATCGAGGGCGAAAGGGCGTCCGTATCGTTGTCCGCCGGGGCAAGCACGGCCACGCACCCGAGCGACCCCATGGTAAAGTTCCTGACTTTGATGGCAGAGGTTTCCACGGGTTGCCCGAATTCGGCGGCACCTTTATCGAAAGTATAGGAAATAAATCTCAGTTTCGCGACGCGGCTGCTGTTTCGCATGTCCGTTGCCGTCGCCCAGACAAGTTTATACGGCGCCCCCTTGCGGCTGCTGAGAAGTCCGGTAATGCCACTGCTGTTGGTTCCCTCGGTAACGGCCTGCCAGGAGGCACCCGAATCCAGTGAATATTCGACAGTTAATGCTACGGGTTTTGAATTCTGGTGATAAATCACGTAATCGACGGTAACGTCGCCGGAGTAGTCATCCGCCTGGGATGTTTTCATTATTTTCAGCCGCGGCGCGACCGGCTCGTTCCCCTTGCAACCCGTAAACAGCAGGATCGCCGGAAGCAGCAGAATTGGTAAACGTTTAACGCGCATGAAACCTGCTTTCTCGTAATAGGTCAGTTGTAGGGGCGCTCCTCGTCAGCATAGACGGAAATAAACATCGTTTGCCTGCAATTGTGATATCACAGTAAGGCGCGGAAGTCAAGCCAGTGTCTTGACACAATGAAGTCCGAGCCGCCGGGCAGGCATTATATGGTCGGGAGACCTCATTGAACTCGAGACATATTGAAAGCCTGAAAGCAAAGAGCCGCATAATTATCTTGACAGTTACCGCCTGTGAAGTAGAATCTAGCCGTGGGGATAGTTTTTATAAAGGGTAAGTTATGTATTGTTCTGGACAAGGTTTGTACTTGTCACGCTCCGCAACATAGAACATGAAAAACGATAATCCGGGAAACTACATCTATACCGAAGAACCCCGGCCAGGCCGTGAAAGGGGAAAACTGCCGATGGGGTTCAAGGCATGGCTTGCAGGCGCAAAACCCCGCCTGATACCCTACCCCAGCGACCTGCCGCTGGAAAGTAAAACAGATACAAAGAAAAAACGGACCGAGCACCCGCCCAAGCCAATCCGGCAAAAACCCCCGGCGCCGGTGAAGCCGGTGACTCAGGAGAGTAAGCCGCCGTCATCTCAGGAACTCCTTCCGGCCAGAAGCGAGAGTGCAAGACTCAGAGCCGCGGGACGCGAGCCGAGACAGCAGATAGGACAGATTCTTCTAAGATACCGGCTCATAACTCAGGCGCAGCTTGAAGAGGCGCTTTCCGTCCAGGCCGCCAGAAAAGAGCACAAGCTTCTCGGGGAAATCCTCATCGAGCTCGGTTTCCTTACCGAGATACAGTTGATTTCAACGATATCGAAGATCTGCCAGATACCGTTCATACCCCTTGAAAAATATGCCATCAGCAAGGAAGCGCTCGAGGTTATTCCCTTTGCGACCGCCCGGCGGCTCCAGCTCATTCCTCTCGACCGGCTCGGGAGAATGCTTCAGATTGCCATGGCGAATCCGTTCGACTACGCCGCCATCCGGGAGATTGAGGAGTTGACAGACTACACCGTCAAGCGCGTGGTCGTGACCAAGAGCGCTCTCCATGACGCGTATGTCCGCCTTGCGTCCGAATGGGAAGGGCTCGGACTTTCCAAAGGCGTATCCGAGTCAATGGAACCGGTTGTGGAAACCGCGCACGGAGAAGACGCACTGGCCGAAGATGATGCCGAAGAAATTGCCGACAAGCCCAGCGTACCCGTCGGAATACATATCGGCACGGACACTCGGGAACTCCCTGCGGTCGAGGTTAAGAAAGAGGAAAAAGCGGACGCGACCTGGGTCGACGAAATATCCATGCTTAGCGCCGATGAGCTCGACGGCGAGCTGATTTCGCTCCAGTCCGGATCAGACCTTCAGGCCGACGCTTCGACCAGGACGACAAAAATAGTCTCGGAAGAAAAACTGGACGAAATCGTGGACCGGGAAATTGCGTTACAGGAAAAAGAGACTACCCCCGGGCCTGAGATACCCGAGGCGGACAAGCCTGCACCCGTAGAGGAAGCACCACCACCCCAGGTAGAACCGAGCGCGGTAAGCGAGACGCTTGACGAGGAAATTCCGGTAATGCCGGGCCCCGTAGATGAAGCAGCGGAAGTAGAAGAGCTGCCGGAGTTGCTTGAGGAAGCCGTCGCACCCGAGGAAGTGCAAGAAGTTACTGAAAAGGCCGAAGAGCCTGAAGCCGTGCCGGCCGATATAGAAGCCGAAAAGGAAGAAGAAATAGAAACCATTCTGGCGGAAGTGGAACTTGAACTGCCCGTAATTGCAGATCTGCCGCCGATGATTGATCTGAGCGAACCTTTTCCGGACGAAGTTGCCGCTCCCGCTCCCGAGAAGATTAACATATCAGCCCTTGATATCGAGGAGCCGGATTTCATAAAAACCGAAGAGCCCTCGCTGCTGGAAGAAGGCCCGACTCCCGTTTCGCCGGAGGAAGCGCTGGCCATGCTCATGGCAACAGGCGATGAAAAGCCGCAAAAGGTAAAAAAAGCGCCGGTCAGACCTGAACCAACGCTGGACGCGGTTCCCATTTCGCCCGAGCAATGGGAAATCCTTGTTCCGAAATCGGCTAACCAGGAGTTTCAGGACCGGATCGCGGCATTTATCCGCCGCCGCGTGATGCACGCCGTACCAGTATCGGACGAAGAGTTTGAAACCGTAGTCGAGATTCTCTGACGTAATCGCCGCACCGCAAATACGCCGCGGCCTGTATAACGGAAGAACAAAATGCTGAGCGAACGAAAACTTGGAAACGTTCTTGTTCAGGAAGGCGTACTGGCCGATCATGAGCTGAAAGAAGCGCTCGAGTATCAACGCAAGGCCGGGTTGTCCCTGAAGGCATCCTTGCTTGACCTCGGAATGCTTTCGGAAGAAGAGATCATCGTCGCGCTGGTTTCGCACTTCGGTTTCTCGCACCTGCGCCTCCGCGATTACGAGATAGAGGAACCCGCAATCGCAAAGGTTCCCAGGGAAAAGTGCAGGCAGTATACGCTCATCCCCGTCTCCCTCACGGATAACCTTCTTACCGTGGCGTTTACCGACCCCCTGAACATACCGGCGATCGACGAGCTTAAACTCACCACAAACTGCGAGATATTGCCGGTCATTGCCAAGGAAAGCGAAATCAACGAAGCAGTCAACAAATACTACGAGCGCACGACCCTCCAGGTGGAGCGTTACCGCGGCGAAACGCCGGCGGAGAAAGACACTGAATACGACGACCTGGCGATGTTTGAAGACACGGACGTCGAGCAATACGAAGAAGAAGAAGAAGAGGATGTGGACGTCGACGACGCCCCTGCAATCAAGCTCGCCAACTTCCTCATCCACGATGCGGTCAGAGCCAGCGCATCCGACATACACGTCGAGCCCAGGGAAAAAAACGTCGGAATCCGCTACCGCCTGGACGGAGTGCTCAGGGACCAGAAGCCCATACCCAAGCATTTTCAAAGGTCGCTTATCTCCCGCTTTAAGATTATGGCTGAAATGGACATTGCCGAGCGCCGCGTACCGCAGGACGGCCGCATAAGGGTAAAAGTCGACCGCCGCATCATAGACCTTCGCGTTTCGGTCCTCCCGACGCGCTGGGGCGAAAAAGTCGTTTGCCGTATTCTCGACAAAAGCTCCCTCACTCTGGATATCGACCAGCTCGGATTCGAGCCGTCTCCGCTGTCCGTATTCAAAACCGCAATGGGGCTGCCGAACGGCATCATACTCGTAACAGGCCCGACCGGCAGCGGCAAAACCACTACGCTCTACGCAGCGCTTCACGTGCTGAACCGTCCGGACGTGAACATAGTTACGGTTGAGGACCCGATCGAGTACGAGCTTTTCCGTATTAACCAGGTGCCGGTAAACACGGATGCAGGCCTTACGTTCCCGGTTGCGCTTCGGTCGATTCTCCGCCAGGACCCCGACATTATCATGATAGGTGAGATACGCGACCTGGACACTCTTTCAATCGCCATTAAGTCGGCGATGACGGGCCACGTCGTTCTCTCGACGCTGCACACGAACGACGCGCCCAGCTCGATAATCCGCCTTATCGACATGGGAACCGAACAGTTCCTGGTCGCCAGTTCGGTCGAGATGGTCTGCGCGCAGCGTCTCATGCGCAAGTTGTGCGACAACTGCAAACAACCGGCCACTTATCCAAAGGAAACGCTGGAGCGCATCGTTCCCCTGTACCGTGACGCGACTTTTTACCGCGGCCGGGGATGCGACGAATGCAAAGGCCTCGGCTTCAAGGGGCGAATTGGCGTCCTTGAAGCAATGCTTTTAGATGGACCGATAAAAGACCTCATTATGGGAACCACCAACGCGTTCGAATTGAGGAAAGTGGCCGTCAAGAGCCAGGATATGAAAGACCTGAAGGAAAACGCCACGGCAAAGGCCTCGCGGGGAATCACGTCACTGGAGGAGGTTTTCAGGGTTACGGGCTAGTCGGATTGCGGATTTCGGATTTAGAGAAATCCGCAATCTGAAATCCGAAATCTGAAATCCGAAATCGGAATGATGGGCATGAACAAATTCAACGTCCTGGCAATCGATGACGAACCTGACGTCCTGAAGATACTGCAGATTATCCTGGAGCGGGCGGGTTTCGGCGTAATCACGGCCGAAACCGCAGACAAAGGACTGCGCCAGGCAAAAGAAGGGCTTATTCACATCATACTTCTCGATATCAGAATGCCCGTGCGCGACGGCTTCGACTTGCTGGAAGAACTGAAGAGAGACGAAAAAACGAAGGATATCCCCGTGATAATGCTCACCGGCGAGAAGGAAATAAGGGATTTCGAACGGGGGCACGTGCTCGGCATTTCCGACTACATCACCAAGCCGTTTCGCCAGGATCTCCTGCTTCAGCGAATCCGCCGCGCAATATATTATTCTATAAAAAAGGACGAATTCGACGAACCCGGAGGCTTGCCTTGATTCGTATTTTTGTTTTTTTTCGTCGCCCGGCCGCATTTCTGATTCTTTGCGCAGTATTGACGGCGGCGTTCGGCGATGAATCGACCACCTCCGAAATACCGCAGCTTATCAGACAACTGGGTTCGCACCGCTGGTCGGAAAGAACAAAGGCCCGGCGGCAACTCGTTTTACTCGGACTGGGAGCCCTCCCCGCACTCCGGGACGCCTGTGACAACGCTGACCCGGAAATCGCTTCTCAGGCGCGCAGGGCGATCAAGCAGATATGGGAAATCGTCGGTCAGCGCGGCTTGCGGGAGCGGCTTACCGCCTTCCCCGGCGACGCGGAAAGGCTCGAACGCCTGCTCAAGCATATACCAAACCTTTACAACATCCTGCTCGAAAGTACACCGCAGTTGCGCACAGACAGCAGTCTGAGATACGCCCTCCTCGACCGGCTGGAAGAGATGCGCTCCTCGGATACCGCACCCGTCCTGGTCGAGCTGATCTACTCCGAAAAGTCATCTCTACGCCAGCGGGCAACTCTTCTGCTTGCCGCAACCAGCCGCAATTCCATTGTCGACAGGATGAAGCTGCTCTTCGCTTCGCCCGAACCGGAAATAGTCATCGGAGCCCTGTACGCCGCTGCGGCCACCCGCAGCCGCCTGGCGGAGAAAAAACTCCTCAAGATGCTGGACCATCACTCGAACGCTGTTGCCGTGGAAGCAGCCGGCGCGCTCCTCAACTACTACGGCAACCCGACCGGCTACGCCGCACTCAGGACGGTGAAGACGCGGTTATCGCTGGATAAAGATATAAACGTGAGGCTTGCATTAAAGAAACTCGCCGACAGGCTTTCCTTGAACATTGTTATTGACGCCGAACTCGAGGAATCAAGCGCAACCATCGACTACGATTCACCTGCCCCGGTCGAAGGCAAATTAAGGGACATCCTGCCGCTACTTGTCAGGCCGCTCGGGAAGGTCGACACCAGGTTGCGCTACGGCGTAATCTACGTGGCAACACTGCTGCGTCATGCCGCGTTGCCCGAATATGATCCTGCCGAGCTGGCGGCGGAAGGGGACAGGCTGAAATCAAACGCACTCAGAAACCTCAGGATCAACGCTGATTTTCATAACACACATCTCAAGACAGCACTTGTCGAGGTAACCGCTGAAGTAGATCTGGACCTCAAAGTCCATCCCGAAACCGATCTGGGAAATATCAAAACCTTTGCCTTCTTCAACAAGGTGACGGTTGAGAACGCTCTTCGCTGCCTTCTCTTTTCCCGCGGCCTCGGCTACTATCTTGACGGGAAAACGCTTCACATACTGCCTCTGCGCCTCCTCGATGCAAGGCTGGAAGCCAGGCGTGAAAAAATCCTCTCGGGCGACGACCCCAAGGCGATGCTGGTTTACCTCGACAACCCGGACGCCGAATTTGCAGCACGCGCGAGGCTGACCCTCATTTCCCTCTGCGAGGACGCGGTCGCCGCCGCCGTCCGGCACTTCGGCGCCGACGTCCTTGAAAAGGGAACCGAGGCGCACAAGTTCATGGCCGCTTCTTATTTGTCCTCGTTATCCGGCTCTCATTCGATAAAATCTGCGCTGGAGAAAACGGTTGCATTCATAGCGGACGACCTTCCCCTCGGTACCGTGCTTGAAAGATTGTCCGGCTATGTGGGAATACCTTTCACGCTGGGTTTTTCACCTTCGGTGGGTAAAAAGCTGGAAGAAATCAGGGTAACGTGCAAAGCAGACATCATTACCGTCCGTGAAGCTGTAGAACAGGTGATACTGGAGACCGGGCTTGTCTACCGCACGAGGGAAAACGACGTCTTCTTCTCCACCCCGGAGGACCTTGCGGATTACGCAACTGCCGGAGCGCTGATGCAATTGATCGAGTCCGAGTACGAACTCGTAATCCCACTGCTGAATAAACTTACCGGGCGCTCGGACAAGGGCGACGACAAGGGGCTGGCAGAACTGAAAAAATGGTGGGAATCGGTCAGGGGATACTAGAAGAATTGCGGATTGCGAATTGCGGATTGCGGATTGGGAACTGACGAACCGAAGAACCGACGAACCGAAGAACCGGTTTCAAGGACAGAAGTTGAGCGAAGAAACAACAAAAACATCCGACAAGCGCAGGCTCGGCGATGAGTGGGAGAACTGGGACGGCGACCTCGACAACTACGAGGCCGACATCCGCGAGCCCAGGCGCACCTACCTGGGCCTCTGCCTTCTCGCGCTGCTTATCTGCGCCGGCCTGGTGGGAGGGTTTTACTACCTCATCGCACCCAGGCTGGCAATGTGGGAGCCGGACCTGCCTCCCGTCGCCTTCTGGGTGATGGTCGGAATCGTCGGAGTAATTTTTCTCGGCTACATTCTCCTGGTTCTCTCGGTCATGTTCCGCAGAAACTTCCTTATCTTCCACAAGGTCGCAAAATACGTCCTGGTTTTTTTCCAGCCCTTCATATTCAAGCTCGGCATGCTGTTCGGAGTTTCCAGAGACAGAATCAGCCATTCGTTCATCCGCGTTTCAAACGCGATTACCGAAGGCAAGCAGAAAAAAACTCCTGTCGAAAAACTGCTTATCATCCTCCCCCGCTGCCTGAAGAAAGACATCCTCGGCGAGCTGAAGGCGATTGCGGCCGAGTTCGACGTCAAAGTCTACGTGGCCGGAGGCGGCAACCAGGCCAGGCGGCTCGTCCGCGAAAAGAAACCGGAAGCGGTTATCGGCGTGGCGTGCGAGCGCGACCTCGTCGCCGGCATTGCGGACACCGCGGAGAAGCTCCAGGTTATTGCTCTCCCCAACGTCCGCCCCGAAGGCCCCTGCCGGAACACGATAGCCGACATCGATGCCTTCAAGCAATCCCTCCAGTTCTTCCTCGAAGGCCGCACGGCGGCGGCGAAACAGTAAACCTATATTCAAAATAGAGAATGGGCGGCTATTAAGCCGCCCATTTGTTCTTGGATTATTCTTACTACGCCGCTCTTGTCCGGACCTGGCGCGGGTCTACGTAGAGACGGAGATTGGAAAAAAACTTCGGTTTGCATTCGTCCACGGCGATAATCGTATCCGTCACGTCGTCGGCGAGTTTTTTCTCGAACAGGAAGTGGAAAAGGATTTTCACCGCAACCGGCGCCATGCTCATCCATGCGGGGTCGAACGCGCACTTGCGGATAAACCACGTGTCGAAAAACTCGGCGATTATTTCGCGCGACACAGACGTATAGGTGGTGTGGGAATAATTGTAAAGGAACTCGAGGAAACGGTAAGCGATTCCGCCGAGGTCGTCGGCCGTTTCGGGCGATACGCCTTTTCTTCCAAGCCAGTCCGCAAACATATCCGTCAGCCGTTCGCGCAGGACCTGCATCTCGGCCTCGTAGTCCTCGGCCGGCTTGTCGTTCACCTGCGCGTGATTGACGAATTCGCCCAGCTCGGCGATCGGGAGCTCTTCCATCGTCAGAGGAAATGCCTTATCAAGGAGTTCGAACTTTGACTCGTCGAACTCTTTGTACTGCGGCGGCGGGTCCACCACGGCCTCGTGCAGGTGCGTTCCGTCCCGTTCGGAATCGAAATACGGAAACATTTTAAGGAAGCGCTCGAGCATCAGTCCGTGAATGGCCGCAGGATTTTCCTTTGGCATGAACTCCAGGACAAGCGGCCACCCGTACTTCTCGAAAACTTCCGGCGTTCCCTGGGTCGCAGCCTGTTTCCAGCAGCATGAGGCGATGGTTATCGCCGCGTTGTACGCGGCGAGCGAATCGCCCGGCATCTTTTCAAGAAGCGGTGTCGCATAATCGACCAGCGCCTGCGCGTGCCCGACGACGCGGCAGCCTTTGTCGACAAGCGGCAACGTATCAACGTGAATGATTACAATCGGCTCGTAATCGGAAGCCGATTCACTGGATTTTAATTCAGGTGTGTTATCCGAACCCATTTTATCCCCCCTCTGATAAACGGCAGCCATACTGCCGCCGCCCATAAGATAACATATAACCAGGCCGAGACATTGTGACAATAATATGAATATGAAAAAAGCCGCCGACCGACCGGCCGACGGCTTATTGGGTTTATGCCCTAACTGCTTACTCCAAAAGAGCTTCCATGTGCGCCCATATCAGGGCCGGGATATCGCGAAGATTGTAACCGCCTTCGAGGGTTGATGCCAGCTTGCCGCCGCAGACTTCTTCCGCTACCTCCTTCACGGGCGTGGTCATCGACTTGTAGTCCGCTACTGCAAGCCCCAGGCCCGCTATCGGATCAAGCTCATCCCCGTCAAACCCGACCGACATGAGCACAAAATCGGGCTTGAAATCTCTGATTTCCCGTTTGACGGTTTCAGACCACATCGTTACGATTTCTTCCCGCGGCGTACCCATATTGACGGGAATGTTTACCGTAGTCCCTTTGCCGTCGCCGACTCCGGTCTCGCCGGCAGAGCCGCTGCCGGGATAAAACGGGTACCTGTGCATCGAGATGAAAAGCACCGTCGGGTCGTCGTAAAAAGAATCCTGCGTGCCGTTTCCGTGGTGGACGTCGTAATCGGCGATAGCGATTTTTTTCAACCCGTGCTTTTTCTGGAGATGCCGCGCGGCGATTGCTACGTTGTTGAAAAGGCAGAAGCCCATGCCGTGCCCGTGAAGCGCGTGATGCCCGGGCGGGCGGACCGCCGCGAACGCGTTATCGACCTTGCCCTCCATCACCGCGTCGCAGGCGTTCATCAGGCCGCCCGCGGCCCAGAGCGCAGCCTTGAACGAGCCGGGCGAGCAGTATGTATCGCCGTCGAGCCAGGAGCCGCCGGCCTCCGCGGTTTTCTCAACTGCCTTTATATAATTCAGGTCATGGTTATACGCGATTTCCTCCTCGGTCGCGGCGCGGGCTTCAATCTCGACCAGCTTTTCCCGCCTGCCCTCCTCGCCGAGGAACTCGATAAGGTTCCGCAGCCGGTCGGCGTTCTCGGGATGCCCGCCGGTATCGTGCTCGAGATAGACTTCGTCGAATACAAAACCCGTTTTCGCCATAACGGCCTCCAGCAAGCGTTATTTTCGTTTTTTCTTTCCCTTTTTTGCCTTTTTCTTACCCTTCGTTTTTTCCCTTCCAAACGGCAGGTCTTTGGTCTCCTTCTTTCTGCCTTTTATTTTTGGCGCTTTCTTGAAAGTAACATTCACATTCCTGTACGGCGGCATATCTATCTTCTTATCTGCCAGTAAATCATTAATAGTAAGAATCTGGATTCGCGGATGTTTGCTGCCCCATGGGGAATTATAAATTCCCGCCTGCGCTGCTTCAGAAACCATGGGTTTCGTTGGTCCTTCGAGCGCAATTAAGACACCGATTTCTGATTTTTCCCGCTCCACCACCCCGCGAAGGTCCCTAATATCTTTTACGCCTACCTTGCCTGATTTTACGGAAATGACGGCTTGCTTGGTTTTGCCGCCTTCACTCTCGTCATGAAAGAACAGGCGACCGTCAATCCCCTTGTCGGCGCCTTTTTTCTCCTCGGTCGGTCTCGCGCCGACAAGTCCAAGCGCCCACCATTGAAACTGCCAAGGGTTCTGCTTTGCAAGCGCTACGGCGCCTGAAAGAGCAATAGGCTCTCCAACAACTTTATAGTCCTTTTTATGAATAAGCTCAAAAGCATCATGAAGTCTGTGTTTGATCAGCGCAACCGCAAGATGCGTAATGTCAATTCCTATCCATTTTCTATTAAGCTCCTGCGCCGCCGCTATGGTTGTACCGCAACCGCAGAACGGGTCAAGAACGACATCGCCTTCTTTGCTGCTTGCCTTCAGTATGCGCTTTAAAAGAGCGACCGGTTTTTGAGTGGGATAACCCAGCCTTTCTGCCGAGGAAGCATGCAATGGATTTATATCTGTCCAGATGTTAGTGAATATTGAGCCCTTCTGCTCCTTTAGATAACGCTTGAGACGAAGCCGCCTTGAAGTGTCAAGAGTTCCATCCGGATTTACGGGATACCAGATTCGTCCTTCTTTGTCCAGCTTTGCCATGGTTTCCTTCTGATATCTCCATCCCTTTTCCGGAAAGGGGTAACCTTTCCATTCATACATCATCCTGGGTCGGGGATTGGGACTTGCCATGTCTGCAAGCTGATATACTCCTCTTCCATCACCGTCGTCATGTCGATAGAATTTCCGGACATATTCCGGGTCATGCTCGCCGTATTGAGGATGGAAATCAGCTGAATTAGTTTTTGCGAAATAATATATGATGTCCGCCACGCGTGGAAATCGTTTTACCGCATCACTGTGAGCACTCTGACGTTTCCAGATAATCTCATTACGGAAGTTCAGTGGATGGAAAACCGCGTCCATAAGAAGTTTTAAGTAAGCTCCAGCCGTGGCATCGCAATGCAGGAAAATCGAACCCGTGGGCTTCAACACACGGCGAAGTTCAACCAGCCTTGGCGCCATCATGGCCAGATATGCCAGCATATCATTGGGCCCCACGAGAAGCCGGAAAGACTGCATTGCTTGAGATACTTTTTCAGGACCGTTTTCAACGATTTCCTGATATTCCATCTCGGCTTCTGCATCCCATTGCCACGTATCTTTAAAAGCCTTAATCTGTGCGGCAGACTGAGTACCGTTTTTTTCTCTAAAAAGAACATTGTAATCCTGATCGCTTTTGAATGGAGGGTCCAGATATATTAAGTCTACAGAATCGTCTTTTATATATCTGCGTAAGATATCGATATTATCACCGTAGTACAGCACGTTTTCGGACATATCACAACACCCCCTTCATTGTAATATACAATATGGGCGGGTCTGAGACCCGCCCCTGCATATTACTTCTCAACCGACCCGAGTTCGCCGATGGCGGACTCGACCGCGTCGAGGACTTCCCAGTCGCGGACAGCGGCGCTTACGCGGTTGATATCCTCGAACAGCGGGCGGTCGTCGTCGAGAAACTCGAAATGTTTGCGGACGACCTCGCGTGCGGCCTGCGTACCCTTGCCCGGATTTAATTCGCGGAAATCGAGCGCCTGCGTGGCAGCCATCAGCTCGATCGCAAGTACCGTGTAAGCGTGGTTCAGAATCTGCCGCGTCTTGATGGCGGTCGTCATCCCCATCGAGACGAAGTCTTCCTGGTCGGCCGCGGCCGGTATCGAGCCGTTCGCGGCGGGGTGCGAAAGTATTCGCTGCTCGCAGAGAAGCATCCCGGCCGTGTACTGGGTCAGCATCATACCGCTCATCATGCCCGCGCCCTTTGAGAGGAATGCCGGCAGCCCGACCGAGAGAGCCGGGTTCATCAGGCGGTTCATCCGCCGCTCGGAAAGAACGCTGACGGTGGAAACCGCAAGACCCATCAGCTCGAGCGGAAACGCGAGCGGCGTACCCTGGAAGTTCGCGCCGGTAAGGACCGTGTCGTCGTCGGGGATAAAGACCGGGTTGTCGCCGACGCCGTTGAGCTCGACGTGGAACTGCTCGCGCGCATACTTCAAACCGTCGTATGCTGAACCGACGACCTGCGGCGTAGAGCGCATCGAGTAGGCGTCCTGCACTTTTTTGCCCTTGGCCTTGAGGATGTCGGAGCCCTCGGTGACGCGGTTGATGTTTCCGGCAGCCGTCACGGCACCGGGGAAGCCGCGGAGCTGGTGGATCCGTTCGTCATAAGGTTTCATGTTCGCCTTCAGGGCCTCGAGCGTCATGGCCGCGGCGATATCGTGCGTCTTCACCCAGCGCTCGATCTCCCACAGCATATTACATCCCATGCCGAGAATGCAGTTGGAGCCGTTTATCGCGGCAAGGCCGTCGCGGGCCTGCAGCGCTTCGGGCTTCAGTCCCGCCCTTTCCAGCGCCTGAAGCGCCGTCATCCGCTCGCCCTTGTAGAACGCCTCCCACTCGCCCATCAGCACGAGCGCGAACTGGCTCATCGGCGAAAGGTCGCCGCACGCGCCGACCGAGCCGTGCTGGAACATCACCGGGTTCACGCCTGCGTTCAGCATGCCTATCATCAAATCGGTAATTTCGGGCCGCTGGCCCGAATTCCCGTGGCAGTGTACGTTCACGCGCGATGCGATGGCGGCGCGCACGTCTCTCTCGTCCATCGGCTCGCCGCAGCCTGCCGCGTGGCTGTAGATAAGATACTTCTGGTACTGCCCCACCTGTTCGTCGGTCAGAACGACTTCCGAGAACTCGCCGATCCCCGTGTTCACGCCGTACATGATTTCGCGGGCAATAATTTTCTTATCCAGCATTGCGCGGCACTTCTTTATCCGCTCGAGCGAGTCCGGATGCATCTCGATCTTTTCGTTGTTCCTTGAAATGCGGTTTACATCCTCAATGGTGAGATGAAAACCATCCATTACGATTGCCATGTGATATCCCTCCAGGCGATTCCGGTTTTGAGTTTCCTGTCCAAAATGTCCGTCATTTATATTCTTTCCTACAAATAAAATCAACCCAAATCCGTGGAAAGAACGCGTTATAAACGCCAAATAGCAGTAAGTGAAGAGTGAAGAATGAATTGCGGAAACAAAATAATTTGATGCAATAACATTCCTTTAAATATTCTGAAAGGCTGGTAGATTTCTGTAGCTGCAGGCGTTTGTCACCACACAAACTTATAATTAAATTAACTCCCTATTTTCAGATAGTGTTTCCGCCAGGTTATAATAACCGAGTTCCCAACTGAAACCGAGCCGATGCCGGAAATGGCTTGCAGGGTGTCGGACCGGCAGTTACAATGGCTTTGAGACCGGACTTCGGGCGCCAGAGGAAAAATCGTGGCCGATATAGTCGACCAGTTCGGAACGGAGGGGGAACTCAGCCGCGCAAAACGGCGCCTGAACTGCTGCGTTACGGGATGCCTTCTGGTTGTGTTTTTCGCGCTTGTCGTCGTGCTCGGCGGAATATGGTATTTCTACAGTGGACGCGACCCGCTGCCGCCGACCGCCTTCATGAACGAAGAGTCCCGCTTCGTCGTCGCGATCCGTTTCGATTTCGACGATGAAGCCTCAAAGGCGTTCCTGACCGGCTTCAGGGGCGAATTCGGCGGTGAAAAGGAAACGACCGCAAGAATGATCGGCGCACTGGAGCATCTCTCGCCCGGCTGGACGGTTACGGCCGGAAAAATCCTGCCCGATGATTACAGCGCGCTGCCCGAAGACGGGATATGGGCCGTAACCTACACGCACTGGTGGCGTGTTCTGCAGTTTGCCGTGCCCGGCATGGCCGGAAACGCTTTTGAAGAAGTCGGTTTTCACGGCGGCGTCCCGGTCTACAAGGTGCCTGAGGATCCTCTCCCGTATTTTGCCGTCCGCGAAAACTCGGTCCTTTACTCCACCGATCTCGAGACGGTCAGGAACACGCTTTCACGCATAGCCGCGGGAAAACGGCTTGAAGGCCCGCTGGCCGCCACCGCGGTCGGAATGGAATGGAAAGCCGATGTTACAGTGCTTTCAATCGTACCGCCTGCCGGCCTCACCGGGTTTGATACATCAGAGTACACAACCGCGACCCCGATTTATTTGTTTGAACTGGATTTCACGTCCACGAGCACGGCAACGGGGCGCATGTGCATAACACTGTCGTCCGACGACGAAGCCGACACCGCCCATAAAGCTCTCGAGGCGACGATTGGAGACGTAAAAGAACTGCTGGGCGCAAAAAACGCCTCGGCCAAAGCCGACGGCAACAGAGTTGAAATTCTCCTCGATTTCGAATTCAAAGATCCCGAAGGTATGATTGCAATTGTCCGAAAGGTATTCAGTAAATGACCGATAGTATGCTGGATTTTGCAGTTTCACTCGCCCGCGACGCCGGCAAAATGCTTTCCGAGCGTTTTGCTGATTTCCGCGGTCAAAAGGTCGATTACAAGGGCAAACGCGATCTCGTGACCCAGGCCGACACGGACCTTGAGAATTTTATCGTTCCCGCAATCCGCAAAGAGTTTCCCAACCACGATATACTCGCGGAAGAATCGCAGTCTTCCGAAACAGGCTCGACTTACAGGTGGATTATTGACCCCCTGGACGGGACGACGAATTTCGCTCACGGACACCCCTTCGTTTCGGTTTCCATCGCGCTGATGGTGGACGGCGCGCTGCAGCTGGGAGTGGTTGCGGCGCCCATGCTCGATGCCGTTTACGCGGCAGAGCGCGGATGCGGGGCCAACAGGAACGGCGCTCCGATTCATGTCTCAGACGTTTCCGACCTGCTGCACGCCCTCGTCGCCACCGGCTTCGCCTACAACCGCCATGAGAGCGAAGCGAACAATATCGACAACTTCAGCCGAATCGTTACCGAGGTGCAGGGAATCCGCCGCTGCGGCTCCGCCGCCATCGACCTTTGCCTGGTCGCATCGGGAGTCTACGACGCGTTCTGGGAACTCTGGCTCGCGCCGTGGGACGTGGCCGCAGGCTCAATTATCGTGCGCGAAGCCGGAGGCACCGTCACCGACCTGGATGGAAAAGACAATTTTATCTACGGCAGGAATATAGTAGCATCCAACGGCAGGCTGCATGAAACAGTCCGCTCGCGCCTGACCGGAGCCGATAACGTAAGGCGTGAAATAAAAAACATGTAGGGGCACGGCGCGCGCGCAAGGTCTGCCCCTACATAAACGCGCGAAGCTCATTATAACCGAACAACCGATTAACCGAACAACCGATTAACCGAAGAACCGAAGAACCAAAGAACCAAAGAACCAAAGAACCAAAGAACCGAATATGCCCAGCGCACGGGACAAATTTCTTATCGACCTGCTTGTCGAGAACGGGATAATGACCGGCTCGGCGGGCGAAGCCGCCCTTATAAAAAAGCAGTCCCTCGACGATGAAGGCAGGAAAATCAACCTTATTTCACTCCTGGTCCGCGAAGGATACATTTCCCAGTCCGACGTGCCCAGGGTCAACGAGCTGGTGCTCGATTCCGCGGGCAAATCGGAAGCCGGGGCAATTGAAGACCAGCCGGATGAAGACCTGCCGGTCGCGATTCCGGTTGACGGAGACGTGCCCGAGCTCCGGCTGGGAAGCTCGCCTGATGCGCCTTCCGACGAAGTCCTGGAAAGCATCCCCATGGCGATTCCGGTAAAACGCCCGCCCCTGCGGCGTCAGACGATCCTGCTCGGCGTTATTCTCGGTGTTATTGTCGTTCTGGTCTTTATCCTGATATCCTCAATCGCGGATGACGGCGGTCCGCAAACACAGACCCAGATTCCCAAACCGCCGACTCCCGCGCAGAACACCGTCCGGCCGGACCAGGTCCGCGAATTCCTGGCAGTGCAGCTTGCCTTCCTTTATCGCGACCCCGGCCCGGCATCAGAAGCTACGAGGCTGGAAGCAAAGGCGCGCGAAAAAGGGCCTTTTGCGGATGCCTACCTTCTGCTTTCCGCAGAAGCGCTCCGTCTTGCCGGCAACGCAAACGATGCTTATAAGCGCGTTACGGAAGTTCCCGGAAACTTTCCCGCGCCCGCCTATCGGAATCTCATAACGGCCCGGATAGCGCACGATTCGGGGGACTACGCGGCTGCGATCAAGGCGGCAACGCGGGCTCTCGAGGTAGACCCGGCGATGACTCCCGCGCGCTTGATTCGCGGAAAGTCATACTTCCGCGGCGGGCGGTTCGATAGCGCGCTCGAAGACCTGAACGCGGTAATCAAGGCTGAGCCGCGTAACGGGAAGGCTCGCGGTGTCCGCGGACTGCTCTATGCGGCAGCGGGCAAACTCCGGGCTGTTGACGATCTCGAATTTGCCCTGTCGACAAACAAGCAACCCGACCCGGAACTGGCAATTGTCAAGGGTGCTCTTGCGCTCGAGGCCGGTGAATCCGGCGAGGCGAAAAATTCGTTTATTTTCGCGGGGATTCTGGCCTTCAAACAGGCGGAACCGCTCGCTCTTATCGCGCTGGCTGAAGTCATGGATAACCAGCACTTCGCCGCACAGCACAACATCAACTCCGCCCGCGCGCTCGACAACCGCTCCCTCCTCGCCGATATTGCGGAAGGACTTCTCTTTGAAAAGCTCGGCAACTTTCCGCAGGCCTGCGAGCTGCTTACGAAGGGAATGGAAAACCTCGACAACGAAGCTTTCGCGCTTGCGTTCAAATGGCCCGACAGGCCTCTGCCGCCCCCGGATGCGCCGCCGGCCCTGCACCCGGTACCGCTGATGCCGGGCCTGCGCTCGAAACTTTACCTGACCCGCGCGAAATGCCTTATCTCGCTCGGAAAATTCAAGAAAGCGGAAGCCGACCTGGCGCAACTTACCGAATCGTTCCAGGGTGAGCCTGCGCGCCCGGAATGTTATAAAGGCCTGATCGCCGAGTCAAAAGAGGATTACGCGGCCGCGGAGAAGGCGTTTTCCGCGGGGGCCGGCTCCGCGCTCAGCCAGAAATGGCAGGTCCGCTGCCTGACCGGCAGGGCGCGCGCACGCCTGAAACTGGGGAAGCGCGACGCCGCTATTTCCGACCTGGAAAAATCGGTAAGAATAGGCGTCGAGCACAAGGAAGCCGCATGGCTGCTGGCCGCGGAAAATTATAAGGCCGGGGATTACAGTAAAGCAATCATGGCGGCAACGGAAGTGCTCGGCCTCGATTCCGGACACGCCCGGGCCTGGCTTCTGCGCGGGCGCGCATACCTCGCCCAGAACCGGTTGAAACGGGCGGAAAACGATTTCACCAAGGCCCTTCAAATCGACCCCGAATCCGACGGGGCCTATGCGGCACGGGGAAAAACCCTTTCTCTGGCTGCGAAAAACGATCGAGGAATCCAGAAAGCTCTGAAAGATTATGCAAACGCGGTCCGGCTGAAACCGAGAAACCTGGAATACAGGATCGCAAAAGCGGAGCATGAGAGAAAGCTGGGCGAATACAAGGCCGCGATGGACGAGCTCGGCGCCGCAATCCGGATAGCGCCCGAGCGGTTGGACATCATCTTCCTGCGCGCCCAGATCGCGCTTGAAGCAAAAAAATATGACGAAGCCCTGGAAAACTTTTCTACCGCGGCCGAAGCCTCGCACCGGCCGGGCGCGGCATGGCTTGAAATCGGCAAAATACACGAAAACGCCGGCGAGCTGGAAAAGGCGAGGCAGGCCTACGAAAGCGCCGGCAAATCGCTCAGCGATGCGCCGAAAAGGCTGCCGTTTTATCTTGCCCGGATTTCATTCAAGGAAAAAAAGTTTTCAGAGGCGCGCGAGGCCCTGACGCCCGCGTTTCTCGAGCGCGAGAATTTCGCGGACGCGTGGGCGCTCTCGGGCGAAATCGATCTCCGCCTCAACAGCCCGCACAACGCGCTCAGGGAACTGAACCGGGCGCTCAAGATCGAGCGGCTCAACGCGCGCTTCTATTACCTTCGCGGGATTGCATACTACCGGATGCGAAAATTCAAGAACGCGCTCGACGATTTCCTGATGGCCCGCGGCTTTAACCCCGAGCTCAAAAACCTCGAGCCCTACATCGACGCCGCCCGCGACGCCGTCAAAGCGGAAGAAAAGAAAAAGAAGAATAAATAAGAGTAGACTCGATAACTACATAGAATGGGGCTACTGCAAAGTAAACAGTAAGGATGATATGAGTAGCGAGACTTCAGTCGTAAAACACGCTGCATATGTAGTATACGTAACAGCCACTATCTATGTAATTGTTGCGTCAATTCTAACATTAGTTCCGTTAGGTTACGTGCTAACATGTCCAAGGCAAGAACCACTTTTTAATATCTCAAGAATTTCCCTTGCATGGATTATGCCAATCGGTCTTTCCTTTGGAATTGTTTTTGGCTTGGTTTTCCATCGTTTTTTACTGGTAATACATTTGGACAAACCTACAGATAAAGTTCCAGTGTCTTGGGGGATGCGGATTGGAAAATGGTTCGGGGGGTGGGGAGGGATAATACTCTGGGTAATAATGCTTGGCTTGTATTCAAAATGCATAATGATGCAGCCTTTCTTTTCCAATTTATATATATTTGGACAAATTTACGGTCTGAAAAAATCCCAATCTTACCACGTTCGACTGGAAACATTGCAGCATATCCTGACAAAGCCAAATCCAAAAGCTCTTCCGCAATTACGAAAGATAATTTCAGATTCAAGTTACTCGGATTCCGATCTTGTAGAATTGGCGGTTAGATCTCTTTATGAAATTGGTGATAATACTTCTTTAGATCTTCTGACTTCCTCATATAATCAGTATGATGAAAACGTTAAAGAAGCAATAGTTAATGCTCTCAAGCTTTACCGGGACACCAAATCAATTGACAAATTAGTCGAAATAGCCCAAAGCAATGAGTACTCACAATTGAGAATCAACGCATTGCATTCTCTAAATATAATTGGCATGGAAATAAATAATCCAACTATAGTAGGGGCCATGATTAATATGCTTAGTGATTCTGGTGATGACATTAATGTAAGGCGTTGGGCCGCATTAAGCTTAGGCTCCATCGGAGATAAAAAAGCCATACCGGAGTTGGTTAATGCCTTGAAAGACCCAAATGCTGTTATTCGCCATGATTGTGTTTCCGCTCTTGGGGAAATAGGCGAGCAAAGTACATTAAATATCTTGAAGAATGTGTGTAAAAATGACGCGAACCCAAATGTTCGAAGTGCTGCTTCGCGCGCAATAAAGCGAATTGCTAATAAATGATAAATGCGATGGTTTGCTTAATTAACAACTGCTAAGAACCCATGTTCTATGCAGTAAACCGCTATAAAATCCCTTCCCCCGCCGTGCAACACCTGCTAGAATGCGGCGTCTAAACTAACGGATGAGAAGAGGCTATGTCCGAATCGGACGCAGAACTTGTAAAACAAGCGCGCAAGGGTGACAGGACCGCGTCCGACAGGCTCTTCCGCCGGTACTGGAAGCAGATCGGCGTTTTCATCTACCAGAAGCTCGGCCCGCGCGGCGACTGGGAAGACCTGCTGCAGGACATATTCGCCAAAGCGTACCGCTCTTTGAAGCAACTCAGGCATCCCGAGCGTTTCGGCCCGTGGCTATATACGATTGCCGGCAGCGCATGCATGGACGTCCTCCGCGCGCAGATGCGCCGCCCCGATGGCGGCTCGATTGACGACGTTTCCGAATCCCTGCTGTCCGCGCCCGCGGACGAGTCGAAACTGAACGGCGAAACGCTCGAGGCAGTTCGGACGGCGATCGGCGACCTTCCCGATAATTACCGCGTCGTAATAAACCTGCGGTTTCTCGAAGGGATGAGCGCGAAAGATATCGCCGATTTCCTGGGCGAGCCGGCCGGGACGATTCGCAACCGGATCTTCCGCGCCAACCGGATGCTTGAAGAAAAACTGAAGGAGTATTTTTGATGGACTGGCAGTGCGACAGAACCGAAGACCTGGTCGACAATTATCTTGCCGGCGAAGCAGACGACGCCGACTGGGACTTCGCGGTAAAACACGCGGAAGAGTGCCCCGAATGCAGACAGAAACTCGATGACGCGACAAGCTACGAATCGCTGATGAAGTCCGCGATGCTCGCCATGGCCCGCGAAGTCGGCACAAGACCCAGCAAATCCCCCGAAACCTTCCTTTCGTCCGGCTCTTCACGCAGAAGCGCGCGCATCAGCATGCGCCGGCGCAATTACACGTACATCGCCATAGCGGCTGCGAGCGTGATTATCATACTGGTTCTTTTCATCGCCTACGGCTCGCTTGTCAAGATCAAGAAATCCACGCCCGAGGAGCTCGCCAGATTGCAGGTCAACACGATGTCGAAAGCCGTCGCCCTTATCCGCCATCCCGGAAAAATTACAAACGACCGGCAGCTTGTTGCCCTGCTCGAACCGAAACTTGCCGAGAAGCTCAAGCAGGACGAACTGCCGCAGGTAAAGGAAGGCAAATTTCTCGACCCGTGGGAAAAGCCGTTCCGCGTTATGACCGACGAGACAAGCGGAAGAGTTATCTTCTATTCAGTCGGCCCGAACGGTATCGACGAAGGCTGCAAGGGCGACGACGTGTTTCCATCAAATTAGTGATATGTGATAGGTGATAAGAGATAAGTAAAGAATATTAAATATATTTAGCGGCCGCGCGTAACCAGACCGGTTTGCGCGGCGTTTTTTTATTTCTTCTTTTCTCTCTCCCTTTCTTCTTCTTTTCCTCTTTTCCCTATATCACCTATCACCTATCTCTTATCACTTTAATAAACGCAAACACGCTTTGGCAACGGATTCGGGCGTCATGCGGGTCATGCAGATGGGGTCTTCGCAGCGGCGCTTCCAGCACGGCTGGCAGTGGACGCCGGCCCGGACGATTTCGGCGCAATCGCTGAACGGACCGTAAATCACCGGATCTTTCGGGCCGTAGAGGCCGACGACCGGAATACCGACCGAAGCGGCAAGGTGGAGCGGGCCCGAATCGGCGCCGACGAAGACGTCGCTTCTTCGCACGAGGTGGACGAACTTTTTCAGGTTCACCGTATCGGGCGCCATGACGGTCGTGGGCGATTTTATTCCGTTCACGATGTCTTCCGCCAGCGGTTCCTCGCCCGGGCCCCAGGAAATTATCGAGACAACATCACCACGCTTTTCGAGAATTTCACACAATCCGATCCACGACTTTACAGGCCAGGCTTTAAAGGAACCGAAAACCGAAACACCGGGATGCATGAGTACGATTCTTTTTCCGGACGTGACCGACTCGTCGAAAAAATCGTCAATCGGTTTCTTTTCCCCGGGCGAAACAGTGACCGTGCATGTGCCGCCCATCCCGGTTATGCCGAGCGGCTCGAGCAGGTGGAAGTCCTTTTTCACCTTGTTCAGGCGGTTGTCGGAAACGGGAACGAAACGGGTATAGAAGAACGAATGGTACTCGCGCGAATGCTTCGGCGAAAAACCGATGCGCACGGGCGCGCCGGTGAACCACGTTACAATTCCGCTCCTGAGGTTGCCCTGAAAGTCGATAACGAGGTCGAACCTGCGGCGGCGGACGTCCCACAGCACGCGCCAGATTTCGTCGACCGAGCGCTTGAAATGGTCTTTGCTCTTGAACGTATTCGACCACGACAACCTGTTGAAAATAATCGTATCGTCGACCTCTGCCATTCCGACGAGTAGCGAGCCCGCGATTTGCTCCACGATATAGGTAACCTTCGCGTTCGGGAATTTCTTTCTGAGCGCCTTTATCGCGGGAAAGGTATGGACGACGTCGCCGAGAGCGGTCAGGCGGACGATGAGGATGTTCCGAAAATCACGCGGTTTCATTTGGTTCATTGTAGCCTGATTGAAATGAAAGTCAAGGCAACGGATTCTTCCCGGAAAAAGATTTCCAAAAGCTGATGAAAGATTATAGAATCAGGCCATGAGCGGAGCGGCCAAACTCACAACCAAAGACGGGCGCGGGATAATCATCCGCGACGGGAAGGCGGCGGATGGGGTCGGCATTGTTAATATCTACCGCACGGTCGGCGCGGAAAAAATCCATATCACGCTCGAAGATTACCCCTTCCACGAATACACCGAATCGCGGTTTATCAAGGCGCTTCTGAAAAGCGGCTCATACCTTGCCGTTGCCGAGCATGAAAAACGTATCGTCGGTTACTGCCGCCTCGAGCGCCACCTCGCGCCAAAACGGGAGCACACCGCCGAAATCGCGATGGCGATTCTCAAAGACTACCGCAACATCGGCATCGGCACCGCGCTCACGAAGGCCGGTATCGAATGGGCGAAAACTACCGACCTCCATAAACTCCACCTTTCCGTCTTTGCAACGAATACGGCTGCGATTGCGCTCTACAAAAAACTCGCCTTCGTCGAGGAAGGCCGGCGCAAGGAGCAGATCTGCATCGACGGGCAGTATATCGACGAAATCCTGATGGGATTCTATCTAAGGGATAAGTTGACAAGGGAACAAGGAAACAAGGAATAAAGAGCAAAGCGCATTATTTAAATTTATAAAATCCTTATCCCATATTCCCTTGTTTCCTTGTTTTCCTGTTTCCCTGTTTTCTCTCTTGAAAGTATACAAAGGGCGGGATATAATTCTATATTGCATATTTTGAGGAAGTATTATGCCCCGACTTTTCTGCCAGGCAGGCAAATCCATCGGCCAGGATTATCCGATTGTAGACAACATGATCCTGGGCCGCAAGAAAGACTGCGCCATTATAGTCGACGACGACAAGGCCTCGCGCGAACACGCAAAAATATACAAGGAAGACGGCGCCTTCTACGTCGAAGACCTGAACTCCTCCAACGGAACCTATCTCAACGATATCCTGATAAACAAACACCTCCTTAATTACGGCGACAAAATCCGCATCGGCCGCACAATACTCGCCTTCCTTGCAGACCCGGTCCAGAACCTCGAGGGCCAGACCGTCGCGGGATTCAAGATAGAAAAGAACCTCGGGGCACGCGGTATCGGCATAGTCTACCGCGCAAGGCAGGTAAAGCTCGCGCGGATGGTCGCGCTGAAGGTGCTCGACAAGGACTTCGCGGACGACCCCGCGTTCGTGGAACGCTTTATCGAGGAGGCACGCGCGGCCGGAAAGCTGCGCCACACCGGCGTTATCCAGGTTTTCGACGTCGGCCATGAAGGCGACCTGTATTACGTCTGCATGGAGTACGTTTCCGGCAAAACGCTTCGCGACACGATAAAGGAAGAGGGTGCCTTCCCGCTCCTGCGCGCGCTGGAAACCGCGAAGACAATCGCCGAAGCGCTGAAGGAAGCGCACGACGCCGGCGTTATCCACGGCGAACTCAACCCCGCCAACATAATCCTCACCATGGAGGGCATGGCGAAAATCGCCGAGCTCGGCATACCGAAAAATCCGGACCCGGCGAAGAAAGACGTCTACGCGCTAAACTATCTCTCGCCCGAGGAAGCGTTGGGGCTGGGCATTACAGCCCAGTCCGATATTTATTCTTTCGGCATCAGCATGTATGAGATGCTCAACGGCAGCCCTCCCTTCGTCGCACGCTCGGCCGGGGAGATTATCGAGAAGCACAAGAAAGAGGCCGTCCCCGACCTTTCCGAAACGAACCGAGACATCCCGAATATGGTCGGGCTGATGATAAAAAAGATGTGCCTCAAGAACCTGCAGAACCGTTACGGCTCGATGAACGAGGTTCTCGAAGATATCATAAAGGCGCTCTCACCGGCCAAGAAGCCGTCAAAGAGACTGCCCGCCACGCCGCACAAGCACCGGAAACATCACCTTGGCGGCCACCATCACGGGCACGTAAAACATCAGGTAAAACCGCCGCCTCACCAGGGGCAGGCCGTCCATAAAGTCTCCTCCAAGCGCACGCCCGCGGCCCCGGCTTCACACCGGTCACCCATTGCAAAACCGCCTTCGCATCGGGCGGCGGAGGACGCCCCGACGCCGGTCGAAATCGATTCCGAAGTCATCGCCGCGCGCGATGAGCGCCGCCACGAGCGCGCCTTTCGCCTGAAGCAGACGAAATCAATCGTCGAACTGGTTATCGGAGTTTCCCTCCTGTTCGTCCTCTTTTTCCTTTCCTATATTATCGTCTACATAGTCCTTTCAATGGCAAGCGGGAAATAATTGCGTCGTGAGTCAAGCGTCTTGCGTCGTGCGTCATATTATTTAAATATAATAACCAAAGGACCAAAAGACCGAGCGACCAATGGACCGTTTAAGATAGAAACACGCCTTCGATGAGGTTTTCGATCAGCTCGCGGTCGAAGTGCTTGTAATTCTTGTAGCCGATCTTGAGCATCCATTGGAGCTCGCCGGAAGGATTTTCCTCGGTGCGGTTGGTGAATTGAAGGTGGAGCGAAATGTGCAGCGGTTTTTCGCGTATGTTGTTGTGCTCGATGTCCACGATGGCTGCGCCGGTATCGTAATCAACGCCTTCGGGAGTCAGAAGGATGAAATAATTGCCGAGGCCGAGCCTGAGTTTTTCAAGCTCCACCTCCTCTGCGTCGAAGCTTGAAACCTTGCGCGTTATCTTGAGCTTCTCTCTGCCGATTTCTATCGGGGTGCCTTCAACGGACTCGCACACGAGGCCGTACAACTCGCTCAATTTTTCGACGTAGCGATGATAGAAATCGTTTTTCTTTGCCGCTTCCCACTCGTCCTTGGCGAGCCTTTCCTTGTACTTCGCGTTGAAGCGTTCGGCGAAACCGTTTTCTTTTTTCTCTTCGTCAGCCATATCAACCCCTGCGCCGCCGCCGCGGAAGCAGCCTTGACCGTATCTCTCTGACAACGATAACAATTATAGTCTTCACAACCGTCGTGTCCATGATTAAATCGGTTAATCGGTTGTCCGGTTGCCCGGTTATTCGGTTCTTGAATTAAATAAATATAACCGGTCAACTGAAGAACCGAACAACCGAAAAACCGAGATGCTCGCCCCGTCTCCGCGTCTATTCTTTCGCAACACTGGGCCCGACACGCGAAATCAATCCGCCGGCGATTACAAGGTCGCGCTCGTACAGGACAGCTGACTGGCCGGGCGTGATGGCGCGGACCGGCGACTGATAAACGACGCGGAGGCGGTTATAATCCGGTTCCGGAAACACCTCTGCCGTCCTCGGCCTCTGGGTCGAGCGGATTGCAACGCGCCATTTCTTCGGCCATTCGTCAGCCGCCTCGGGATCGGCCATCCACTTCATTTCCTCGACCCAGAACTCGCGGGCATAGGTTTCAGGTTTCTTTCCCACAACAACCGTGTTCGTTTCCGCTTCAAGACGGATAACGTAATACGGAACGCCTCCCGCAATCCCGAGCCCGCGGCGCTGGCCGACCGTGAAAAATGCGATACCGGGGTGCTCGCCGAGAACGTTGCCTTTCGTATCCACAATCGGGCCCGGCCTGCTTGCCTCGGGCGCGCACTCCTTCAGGAAATCCGCATACGAAGAATTCCGGATAAAACAGATGTCCTGCGAGTCCGGTTTTTCAGCAACCGGAATCCCAACTTCGGCTGCGATCTGCCGGATTTTTTTCTTCGTATAGGTTCCGTTCGGAAAGATGGTCGGTGCGAGTTCCTCCTGCGCAACGGCATACAGAAAATAACTCTGGTCTTTCCGAAGGTCTTTGGCCCTTGCGATATGGTAACGCCCGGTACGGCGCTTCACAATACGCGCGTAATGGCCGGTCGCGATTTTTTCAGCCCCGTGCTCCTTTGCAAACTCCCGCAGTTTCACGAACCTGAGACGCTCGTTGCACATTACGCAGGGATTGGGCGTGCGGCCGCGAAGGTATTCCGACGTCCAGCATGAAATCATTTCCGCGAACTCGGCCGCGCAATCCATCTCGTGGTATTCGATGCCGACCTTTTGCGCCACCGCGCCCGCGTCCGGACCGCCGCAGCAGCCTTCCGGCACCGTCCGCATGAAGAGGCCGATAACCTCGTAACCCTCCTCCTTCAGGAGGAAAGTCGCCGTGGAGGAGTCGACTCCGCCCGACATGCCTACGATGATTTTACCTTTTGCAGATTTCATCCAGGTGAGAATTAAGATTTCTTATGAGTTGAACCGTCAGTACCGCGGTGAACTTTGATGGCGCAGAACTCGCCGCACATTGTGCAGACGTCGCCGTCCGCCGGCTTGCTTGATTCACGAATCTTTTTTGCGCGCGCGGGGTCAATCGCAAGCTCTATCTGCCTGTCCCAGTCGCTTACGGCGCGGGCCTTGCTGATCGCATCGTCGATTTCCCTTGCTCCCGGGATTCCTTTTGCAATGTCGGCTGCATGGCCTGCGATACGGCTTGCGATAACTCCTTCGAAAACGTCTCTGGCGTCGGGCAGCCGCAGGTGTTCCGACGGCGTGACGTAACAAAGGAAATCCGCGCCCGCCATCGCCGCGATTGCGCCGCCGATGGCGCCGACGATGTGGTCGTACCCGGGCGCGATATCGGTCACGAGCGGTCCGAGCACGTAAAACGGCGCATCGCCTGTAAGCTTTTTCTGAAGCTGCACGTTCATCGCGACGTCGGCGAGCGGCACGTGGCCCGGGCCCTCGATCATGACCTGAACGCCTGCATCGTTTGCGCGTTTGGTAAGCTCGCCGAGGATTACAAGCTCCGCCACCTGTCCGCGGTCGGTCGCGTCGGCAAGGCAGCCCGGCCGCAGCCCGTCGCCGAGCGAGAGCACCAAATTATATTCGCGGGCAATTTCAACCAGGCGGTCGTAATACTGATAATACGGATTATCGGCCTCGTTTTTCCGCATCCACTCGCAGGTAAGCGCACCGCCGCGGGAAACAATACCGAGCACCCTTCCCTGCTCCTGAAGTATCTTTATGCTTTTACGCGTAACGCCGCAATGCACGGTAACGAAGCTGATGCCGTCCTCGGCCTGTTCCTTGACGATATCGAAATAATCGTCGACCGTCATATCGACGAACGCGGTCCCCCGGTCCCGCGCTCTGCGCGCGGCCTGGTAAATCGGAACAGAGCCGACCGGAACCGGGCAGGCATCAAGGATTGCTTGCCTTATCTCGCGCAAATCGCCGCCTGTGGAAAGGTCCATCAGTGTATCGGTTTTCGCATCAATCGCTGCGCGGAGTTTTTCCAACTCCTCTTCAAAATCCGCATGGTCGGGTGAGGTGCCGATGTTGGCATTAACTTTCGTGCGCAGACCCCGGCCTATGGCAACCGGAGTTTCGCCGCCATGACGCGCACTGGCGCAGATTACGGCTTTTCCAGCCGCAACGGCATCGCGTAAAACCTCGGGCGCGATATTTTCAGCTTCCGCGCACCTGCGGCAATTTTCGGTTATCTTGCCGTTTCTTGCGGCTTCAAGTTCAGTCATGGAGGTGCCTTGCATCAATTAAAATATTCCAGTGTATTGATTGTGAAAAAACCGTCGATCGGGGGAAAAACCATTGTACGCCCATATTTACATACGGTCAAGGCCAAACTTATGTAATTGCATGCGGTTACCATAACCCGCAACAACACGATGTAATTTTTTTTCATGAAATCTCCCTTCGACTTGTTTCAGGCGCTACTCCTGTTGTATACTAGTAATGATCAAAATAAAGGCACGGGGGACTGAACGCGGGCGTGCGGCCGGATAAATCCGACTGCGCGCCCTGGCCACCTGTCTGAACGGGGAAACCGTCAATGCCGCAAAGCAGAATTAATCGACACCGATGGCGACACAGTTTTCTGATTTTCATTTCCGCGCTCGTCATTCTACTTTTTTCCGCAACGCCTGCGTTTGCGCTGGATGCGCCGACGGATTTCTTCGGCAATAACGCAACCGCAGATTCGATAGAATGGCACTGGAATGATACATCTTCTGACGAGGACGGGTTCGAGATTCAGGACCCGGGAAATTCGAGTAAAACGGATATCGGTGCTGACAACAGCTCGGTCGTCGAATCCGGCCTCGATGAAAACACAAGTTACTACAGGCACTGCCACGCCTATACCGCCACTCCCGGCTCTCCCCAGACCGTGGAAATCGGCGGCGGACTGTACACTGATTACTACCCCATCGACAATTACGATACCAAATACGCGCGAAGCCAGGCGCTCTATCTTCAAAGTGAAATCAACCAAGCCGGAACGATTAGAGAAATAAAATTCGACAAGTATTCTACTGACAGCTCGTTTGTTAACAACTGCACAATCTACCTGTATGAAACGGACGACCCGACTCTTTCGGGCTGGGTCCAGGAACCAAGCGGTCCCGGTACCCTCGTATACAGCGGAAACCTGGACATTCCCACCACTACCGGATGGTATACAATCTCACTGAATACATCGTTCTACTACAGTAATTCAAAAAACCTTCTCTTCAGTTTTCGACACCTGAACGGCATCATCGAAAGCGGCATGCTGACGTGGTCCGTGTCGGAAAAGCTGAACAGGTGCGTTGCCGGATACAGTGATACTGACAATACGCCCGACGTCACCGTAAAGGGTTACGTCCCTGACGTACAGTTCGTGATGGAAGACGAAATCAGGGTCTACGGCTCACCCTCGAATACAAACAGCGCCTGTACGCTTGTCCACGAACCGGGCGATGCGGACCTTGCGCTTTCGGATTGGGGCGGTCAGCAGGCGAAGATTATGGTAACACCTCCGCTGAATTCCACTTTTGGATGTACCGGTGTTTATATCGACCGGGACAATTCGGCCGCTTTCGACGAACAGCCTGTTGTTATCAGCAACTGGGCGCAGAAATATACGCATATCGACCTCGTTCCCGACCCCGGTACATGGTACTACCGTATCCGGTTGCGCAACCAGGTCGGCGTTATGACGCAGTTTTACAATGAATCCGTTACCATAGTCAGCCCGCCGATAGCACCCCCTTCCAATTTATTCGGAAACAACGAAACCACCGGTTCCGTTACATGGCACTGGACGGACCAGTCTTCGCTTGAGAATGGGTTTGAGTTACACCTTATCGGCACAGAGGATATAGTGCTTGATATCGGACAGGAGGATGCTGAATCGGCAGTAGAAGGACTGCTGGACGAGAACACTGAATACAGCAGACACTGCCATGCCTACGAGGTGGTGACCGGGTCAACCGATAACGTCACATGCTTAAACTCCGCATGGCTCTCATCCTACTATCCGATTAATGTCAAGTATTCTTCATATTACCGCAGCCAGATGCTGTATCTTCACGACGAAATCGCCAGGGAAGGACTTATAGCCAAGATCAGATTGTATCAGGACAACAGTAAAACAGCGACAATTAACAACTTCACGATTTACATGGCGGAAACGGATGAAACCACTTTAACCGAATGGATCGGGGATGATAACGGAGCCGGCATGGAGGTTTTCAGCGGCACCCTTGTTGACGTCGGCGGAGGCGGGTGGGTCGAAATAACGCTCGCTACTCCGTTCTATTACAATAATGTTGCGAACCTGCTGGTAAGCTTCCGCCATCAACATGGTGGCACGCAGAATATCGACCTGCAGTGGACGCTTTTTGAATCCAGCGACAACAGATGCCTCTATGGGTACAGTACTGACACCAATCCCCCGCCAGTCCAACCGGCGGGCAGTACCGTCCCTATTGTCCCTGACATTCAATTTGAAATAATCTCGGCGTGGAAATACCGCAGCCCTGCATCGAATGATAACGACGCCTGTACTCTCATACATGATCCTGTAGACGAAGACCTGAGCCTGACGGAAATCGGTGGAGGGATGGCGTGGGTCGCGGTTACGCCGCCGATGAATTTCGACCTCGGGTGTACGGGCGTATATATCGACCGTGATACGGATATCAATTTCGGCTCGCCGGAGATGGTGAGCGATTGGACGCAGACGTACGCCATGATTGATACTCCCCCGGGCCCGGACCTGTATTACTACAGAATCACGTTTCGCAACCAGGAGGGTATTACGACCGGAACTTATAACGAATCGGTCACAATAAGTACCGTGCCGCTGGACGAGCCGACCGATTTCTTCGGGGACAGCGAAACAAGCAGTTCCATAACATGGCACTGGACCGACGCCTCCACCGGCGAGGATGGTTTTGAGCTTCACAACGGGTCGGATATGAAAATTGGAGAAGCCGGGCCTGATATAATCTCAACCGTCGAAACAGGCCTGGACGAGAATACCGAATATTTCAGGCACTGCCATGCCTATAAGTCGTTCCTACACCCGAATAACTCCATGGAGGGCTTTGAGCCCGGCGAACTGGACGGGTGGATGACCGGCGGGTGGGCGTCATGGTCTGCGAGCATGTCACTACCGTTTTCCGGCGACTACAGCGCCCTGTCAGGATCTATCCTCGACAGCGAATACACGTACTTAAAGAAAACCTATGATATGGGCACGGAAAGCGGTGCTGTTGTGAAGTTCCAGTGGAAGGTCAGCTCCGAAGTAGACTGCGATTACCTGACGTTTTACATTAATGACGTGTTTAAGGAAGAAATCTCGGGTGAAGTCGGCTGGGTGCAATGCACCTATCCTCTTGGAACGGACGATAACATACTTAAGTGGGAATACTACAAGAATGGATCCTTCTCAGGGGGCGGTGACTGCGGTTACCTGGACGAGGTTGAGATTATTTATCCGGACATAATGCACCACAGTTCCTCATCCAACACCAATTCCGCCTGCACGCTCGTGCATGACCCCGGCGATCCGGACCTCGCGCTTTCGGAAATCGGAAGCGGACAGGTGCAGATTGATATCGCACAGCCGCTGAATCCCACGACCGGAAGTACCGGCGTCTATGTCGAACGGGACACCACTCCGGCTTTCAGCTCCGCTTATACCGTAATGGACTGGACGAAGAATTATTCGTTTATCAACGTGGTGCCCATCGCCGGGTTGTATTATTACCAGATAAAGTTCCGAAACCAGGACGGAATCGTAACCGCGACGTATAACGAATCCATTACCGTGGCAAGCGATCCGCCTCAGCCGCAGGAACCGTCCGGTCTCCTCGCGGGCGGTAGATACAACCCGACCTCGCTCGGTGGACCGGTAACGTTCAGCGCCGTGCATTCCCATCCCGGCCTGCCGGTTCCCGCCGTCGAAGCGTTAATCGAGGTCGACAATGATCAGGATTTCCTATCGACGCACTGGGACAGCGGGTGGCTCGGGATATCACCGGTGTCATCCGGGGCAAGAAGCCAGGAAATAAATTACGGCGGCCCGGCCCTCGAGTACGGAGAAAGGTACTACTGGCGCATCAAGCTTAAGAACGACGTTCCCCAGGAAACGCCGTGGTCAAGCGAATCTGCATGGTTCGTACCCGTGCAATACTGGCAGGAACTGCCGTACAAGGGCTATCACCTCCTCAATATTCCCTGCTATAGCAATAAAACCATCGGCGAGCTCATAGGCGATGATTTGAGCCTTATATGGATTTTCAAATACGACGAAATCACGCGAAGCTGGGTGCAGGTCTTCGCCGGCGATACTTTCGAAAACAATGTCGGCTATTTCGCTTATTGTAATAACCCGGGCGAGATCGCCGGTTTCAACGGCGAAGATATCGGCGGCGGCGGGCCGCAAGTTATCGCGCTGACATACACCAGCATCGACGGTTTTGGAAATGACGGCTGGAACCTTGTGAGAAATCCCTTCGCAAAGGAAATCTACTGGTCCGACTGTATACTGGATAACTGCGATACGGTCCACTACCGGCCATGGGGCGGCACGCAGTACGAGTGGTACAATACCTCGGGGCCGACGTCTTCCCCCGGCGGCAGCAACACCATTCCGCCGGGCGCAAGCTTCTGGGTGCACGCGACCGACGAGGTCGGCGGCACATTAACCATCCTCGACCCGGGACCCGCCCCGGCGCCCAGGGAAGCGGGCCCGACCGGAATTACCTGGCGCGTGCCCGTCTCCGTCTACACCGGCGCGCACATGGACACTGCAACGTATTTCTCCGTACGCGAAGGCGCGGACGAGCAGCACGACAGTTACGATGTGCTGGAAATGAACCCGTTTACGACAAAATATATCCAGGCATACTTCAACCACCCGGAATGGGGCTATTACGCCGCGCGCTACACGCAGGACACGAGACCGCTCCCGGCTGCGGACGATTCGATCGAGTGGCGGCTTACAGTCTATACAAACAACGCATCCGAAATCGTCAATGTTTCATGGACTGTACCGCCGGAAATCAGGGAAGACTGGGATTTCTACATGCGCGACGAGACGACCGGCGAAATCATCGACCTCGAGGTTGAAGACCTGTACCAGTACGCCGCCACGGTGGTCGACACCCGGGATTTCACCTTTACGGCCGTGAGATTGAACGCCTTTGAATCAGGCGACGTCGACCGCGACGGAAGCGTGACCGACGCCGATGCGCTGCTCGCGGCCCGCTCCGAGCACGGGCTCGAAACGCTTATGCCCGAACAGTTAGGCCTTGCGGATATGGACTCGGACGGCAAAGTCGGCGTGCTCGACGCGCTGCTAATCCGCAAGCGGGTCAGGGACCACTTGCCGCCGCCGTAAAGGAAAGGGTTTGCCGGAGGCGAAAACGATGTATTTTCGCAGGGGCAGGGCCAAGGTCGCCCGCTTTATTTCTTAACCCGCCGATAAAGCCGGATATTGTCAAACCAGCTCGTTCCCATTCCGGAGTGAAAAACAAGGAGAACGGCATCCCATTTCTTCTGCCAGTTCGTCAGTCCCATGCTCAACGTCTTGAACTTCTTTCCACCCACTTCGGCATCCACCCAGTAGCTGCCGTCTTCATGTTTATAATCAATCCGGACATGATACCAGCGGTCCGGTTTCCACTTAAAGTCACTGAAAACCTTCCCAATCACCCGAACGTCGTTTCCCTTCATGAAATGAACGAAATCCCTGCCGTGAGCCATCCTGCCTTCCTCGCAGTGATAGACTCCTGCGCGAAACTGATGACCGCCCCGGTTGAAAGGCTCGCTACCCATGCGGACATCAAATTCGAGAGTAAACGGCGGTTTCGCTCCAAGCTTCCTGTATATTCCCGAACTGGCGCCCGTACCGTGCATTCGAATACTTCTTTTACCGCTTTTCTTTATTTGATCGTCCAGCGCAACGCCTTTTCCGCTCGACCATGCGACCCATTTTGCGTCGTAAGGAGGCCATCCCCCCGGTACGGAGGGATCGTAACTCTCGAAATCATCTTCGAAAACGACCTGGAGCACTTCTGTTTTGGTGATGTCGAGCAGGGCTGGAAGAATAATAAATAAAGCAAGAGGTCCGAGGATAACGATAGACACCACTATTAACGTCATCAGCAGGATAAGCTTGTTGGAAACTTCGCCGTTTAGATTCTTATTGAACATGGAATAAATAATAACCGGAAGACAGGATTCTGCAACAGGATTCGGTTAAGCGGCGTTGAGTAAATCCGTAAAATCCTTCGGCGCGGGTCTGTAGCGGGAATGGATAAGCTGAAGGCCGCCTCTGGCCGCGGCCTTCATGATAAGATACAAAGCCCCAAGAGCGGCAAGCGGGCCGGTGCGGATAGTCAGCTGATCATGCGACAGCGCGAAACTCCCGAGGCCGTCCTCGAAAACCGAAACTTTTTCCCCGCTCGCGTTACGCATCGTCGGGCTTTTGACGCAGCCCTTCAGACCGGTCGGCGTAACTCTCTTGGTAAATATCGGGCTCTTGCGCATGATGCGGAAAAGCCGCGAAGGGTTATCGACCCTGAAAAACGCTTCGCCGTAGATTGGAAGCCCGTCGGGGTCGAAACCGCCTTGCTCGATAACCTGCTTTACAATCTCGGCAAGCTCCTGCGGCACAGTCGATGGCAAACCTTTCGCACCCGCCATTGTCTTCTGCATGAACTCCGCGCTCGGCGGTAACATTCTGAAAAGCATCCGCTCGGGCGCGGGTGGCGGCAGCGGCAGCTCGCTCCCGAACGCGGCAGCATCCCAGAAATATCTCGCCGCCCAGTCCGCCGGCGCTTCCATGGACGGATAGAAAACCGAATCGCGGAGCGCGCCTTCGAGATATTCTTCATAATCTATGCCGGCCGGTATGCCGTCGAGGAAACCGTATTCAAAAATCCCGCCCCGCTCGAGCGAAAGGTTGGCGATAAAACCGACGGCAGAATTGTCCGGTTTTCTGCGGATAACCCCGACCGAGCCGCGGCCGGTTAACATCCAGGACTCCGGCTCGGGCGCGCGGGATGCCAGCACGGGCCACTTCTCGACCTCATCACCCGGCCGCAGGTTCCATCTCGAAATCACCCACCGCCGCGAGCGCATCTCCCTGGCTTTTTCGATATAGAGTTGCTTCATGGTATTAGTGGTTAGTCGTTTGTCGTTTGTCGTTTGTCGTTTGTCGTTTGTCGTTTGTCGTTTGTCGTTTGTTAGCGGCGGCGCTTGCGCCGCGTTGAAAAGACTATCACCACAATTAGTCACGCGCCAAGTAAACCCGGCGCAAAGTATTTCCCGGTGTGGTAACAGGATATTGTAAAACCGGCTTCGCGTCAAACGGCAAGTATGTGGCGGGAATGTGACAATAGTGTGAAGTGGCCAGTCGTCAGACGGTAAATATGTAAGCCGTCAATCCGATAAAAAATATGAACGCGATTGTACCTTCCAGCCAGTCTTTTATTGCTCTGCCGCCTTCCGAAAACCATGTAAGTGGAATATATCTGGCCCTGTACTTCGTATAGGATACCTGGATCAGACGGTCGATAACCAGTCCGAACACTACTCCCCAGAATATTCCCGCAGGTACAAAAACGAACACTCCCAGAAAGAAAAAGGTGCTGTTTTCGATGAACGGATTAATAAATATCAGGATAAAAGATGAAAAAAACATGCTCACAGATACCCAGCAGGCCACGGAATATCTGATTACATATTTCAGATGTGCCCTCCTCGGAATAAAAAATTCTTCATACTCGTCCTTTATCGTCACCTTCTTCAATCCTTCACTGTATAAATACCATGAGAGCCAGAAATGACAACAGGATAAATCCACTCTCGAACCAGCCGCCGAGCCCGCGTCCGCACCTGGCGGCATTTGTAAGGGGAACACGATACGCGCCATACTCCGAATGGGAAACAAGCAGCCAGCGATTCAGAAATATCCCGAAGACGAGTCCAAACACTGCACCGCCCGGGAAAACGGCGGCAAAGACAAACTTTGTTATGTGTTCATTCAATAATGAGGCAGCTCCCATTATGAGGACAAGCTCGGCCAGTATTACTACCCAGAGCGTTACCGACGTCCGGATAACAAATAACAGGTGCTGGCCCCGGCTTATAGTGTGGAGGTTTTTCAAATGCTTTTTCATCAGGAAAAACACTTCAGGAAGGACGATACGGGAGCTTGGACTCTCTGCTGATATTCTAAACCGGATTCCGTATTTCGCAAACGCTTTCTGTTTTCACTGGACGTTAATCAATTGCTGGTGAACTCGTGGTCGGTGGTGTGCCGTCAGTCGTGTACCGGAGTACTCCTGACTGGTCGACGTAAAAACCTCTGACGCCAGTTTCACCCGGCTTATTCGGTATCGCTGTGCAGGACCACGTGTTGACACCGGCCTTCACGCTGATTGTATAACCGCTTTTCTGCCCCGAGCCCAATACGGGATCGACGAAGTTCACCGCGGAAAGATTTGCCAGACTTGTATAAGTTCCGTACCGTACGCGGTACTGCTCCTGGCATGAAGATACTGTTCGCAAACTTGCGATAACGGCCGCCTCGTAGCCGCCGTGGCCTCATACATGTATAGTGCTCGGAATCACAACCAGGACCAAGACAATAAGTATCACAATGCCGGCAGCAAACCACCCTTTCAACAACCGCCCATTTCTGGACAGCCAGGTAACCGGAACCACTTTCGCGCCGTATTCCGAATGCGCGACAATCAGCCAGCGATGAAGGGCGATTCCGAACGGTACACCAAAAAATACCCCCGCCGGGATGAAAAGAAATAGAACTGTGGCAGAAAATTCACTGAAGCCATTTAATAAAATTAGAATCAAGAAAAGCAGGAAACCCATGCCTATCCAGAACGCAGTGGAAAAACGTATCACATCAGACAAGTGTTCCCGGCGGGGAATTACAATTCTCTTTTTAAATTTTCCAGCCATTTGCCCTGACGCCAAAATGTGTCACCGAAGCGACAAAAATTCTCAATTTTTCCAGTAAAAAACCCTATTTTAACCTTGCCACAGTTCGTATGGAGAGTATTGCAAACGCTGGACCAAAAAAATATGAGATGAATTATGAATCAATTAATCCACGGTCGGAGATGTGGAAGTGGGTGGGCTCCCATCAGTAGTAAATCGAATCACACCCGTCTGATCAATATAGAAACTACTTAGACGGTACTTGCCCGGTTTTATCGATACAGCTGTTGCATACCATTCATTCTGGCTTTTCACCACAACCTTAATTCTATACTTGGCCATCTCTCCCGAGCCAAGAACGGGATCGATAAATTGCTGCTCACTTAGGTTCTTGAGTGAAGCGTATGACCCGAACCGGCTGCGATATTGTTCCTGAGTGCTTGAGAGAGTTCTCATCGTGGCGATAGCAGCCTTTTCATATTCGGGAGGATGTGCGGTTGTGATGGGTGTCATGAGGGATACAACGAGAGAGCCTAATAATAAAACAAGCACCAATATGGTAATCGGTTTGCGTCCTGCACGCCCGATACGCGCAACCCATGAGACAGGTACTTCTTTATGGTCAGGTTTTGTGTAAGCAACCAGCAAAAGCCTGTTCACCACAAGCCCGGTTAAAATCCCAAAGATTATCGCGACTATCGTAAATATGAAAAGCCAGCCGATGAAAGCGCCAAAAAAATCTACCGGCTCGTCAAGGAATTTGGCTAAAATAAATGCGGCGGCTATCGCAAAAACAGCCCAGATACCCAAGCAGAACCGTACAACATGGTCCAGATGCTCGCGGCGGGAAATTGTCTTTTTTGGTCCTTCCTGTTCATCCATATAAGTGATTTTATCGAAAATCCTTGCAGATGTTAACCATATTTTCGGTCTTTCAGACTTTTATCTTGCCTTTTCAGATTACCCGGATATAATGATTCCTGGCGGCGGGGAATGACTGTAAGCCGCTGCCGGAGGTATTATTATGTCGATTTTCTCCAAACTTTTCGGCCGGAAGCTGCCCGAGGACGGGGACCCGAACAACCCGGAAACCCTGAGCGGCGAACTGGTTGACGACGACACCGATGAAATGAACCCGATCACGGACGTCGTCCCCAAAGGAAACCTCGCCGCAAAGGTTACGGAAACTTTCACCAACATCTCCGCGCTTCTTGGCACAATAAACGCGGAACTTCTGGCGCAGCGCGAAGCCGCACGCACTTTCCAGGAGACTACCCGCGCCCAGGTAGAGTTAATGAACAACCTTGGCAAAAAGATAGAGAACCAGAACGAGGCGCACTCGGCCCTCGTGGAAACGCTCATAAACCTGCCGAAAAACCTCAAGCGCCTGCCGGAAGACTCCGAGCACCAGACCCAGCTCCTGAAGGAGATGAACGAATCAATCCGCACCCGCGGCCTCGAGATGGACAACGCGTTCGGCCGCGTAAGCGAGATGCTGGATGAAGTGCCGAGAACGGCTGAAAAACAGCTCGAAAGCCTGGACAGGATGAACGAGCGCTTCGAGATCGTCGCGGGCTTCAATGAAACCCTTTCGAAAATATGCGAAGCCGCGGAGAAACAGGCCCAGTCCATCTCCATAATCGAGGAGAACGCGCAGGCGTCGCTGAAATACGTCTCCGAAATGCGCAAGGCGACAATCCGCCAGAGCCGCCAGAGCGCATTGCTTCTCGGGGCGATCCTGCTCCTGGTCCTTGTATTCGGCTCCATCGGAGTCTGGCAGATCCTCGTACGCTAACGACCGGCGCAAAGAAAAAATGTGGAAATAATCCTCTGGCCGCGCTATGATGCGCGGCCAGAGGCTTTTAACTTTTACTGAACGGATACGGACATGACCACATCAAAACTGGCCACAACGATGCGGACACATACGTGCGGCGAACTCGCGGCCGCAGGCGTCGGTAAAAAAGTGAAACTCTGCGGCTGGGTCGCCAACTGGCGCGACCACGGCGAAATAGTCTTCATCGACCTGCGCGACCGCTACGGCATAACGCAACTCGTCTTCCGCATGGAGAACGATAAGGAACTCACCGGGCGGGCGTCAAAAATCCGAAGCGAAACCGTCCTTGCGATTACCGGCACGGTCGCGGCGCGGGACAAGGCAAACATCAATCCCGACATGCCGACCGGCGAGATTGAGATTGCAGTCGAATCAATTGACATGGAAGTCCCGGCCGAGACGCCCCCCTTCGAGGTCGTCGACGCGCCGAAGGCCGACGAGCTTGTCCGCCTCGAGCACCGTTATCTCGACCTGCGCTCGAAACCGATGCAGGAGGCGACCATAGCCAAGCACAAAGTCCTTCAGGCCACGCGGCGGTATTTCGACGGCGAGGATTTTCTGGAAATCGAAACGCCGGTCCTCTGGAAATCCACGCCCGAGGGCGCGCGCGACTATCTCGTTCCGGCCCGGAAATCCCCCGGCCGTTTTTTTGCATTGCCGCAGTCTCCGCAGATGCACAAGCAGCTTTTCATGATCTCCGGTTTCGACAGGTATTTCCAGATCGCCCGCTGTTTCCGCGACGAAGACCTCCGATATGACCGACAGCCCGAGTTCACGCAGATAGACATCGAGATGTCTTTCGTCTCGCTCGAAAATATCTACTCGGTCCTCGAAGGCCTTATGGCCGAGCTTACGAAAGTCGCTGCCGGGAAAAATGTTTCCGCACCGTTCCCGAGGATGACATATAACGAGGCCATGGAGCGCTACGGCACCGACAAGCCGGATACCCGTTTCGGACTTGAAATCGTGGATGCAACCAACGTGGCAAAGAAAACCGAATTCAAGGTCTTCCAGAACGCCGGGATGGTTGCCGGAATTCGGGCGCCCGGAGGCGCCGCGCTCAGCAGAAAGGAAATCGACGCGCTGCCGAAAGCGGTCGCGGACACGGGCGCAAAAGGCGTCGCATGGCTCAAGAAAACCGCGGACGGAATCTCCGGCGGCGTCTCGAAATTCTTTCCTGAACCGATTCGGGAAGAATTGTTCAGCGTCTTCGGTGGTGCGGAAGAAAACGATCTTTTCTGTTTCGTCGCAGACTCTCCCAAAGTCGCCCGCGCCTCGTCAGGCGTGCTTCGCGGCCTGCTTGCGAAGCGGCTCGGACTCATTGATGAAGAAGTATTCAACTACCTCTGGGTTACTGATTTCCCTCTGTTCGAAGAGGACGACGAAGGCAAACTCTCGCCCGCGCACCATCCGTTTACCAGTTTCCCGACCGAATATCTCGAACAACTGGAGCGCGGCGAAGACCTCTTCTCAATCCCGTCGCACGCGGCGGACCTCGTCCTCAACGGCGTCGAGCTCGGCTCCGGCTCGATCAGAATCCACGATCCGGCAATGCAGTCCCGCGTGTTCAAGGCGCTGGGATTTTCAGAACAGGAACTCGAAGACAGGTTCGGATTTTTCCTCAACGCTTTCAGGTACGGCGCGCCCCCGCACGGCGGCTTCGCCCTCGGTTTCGACCGCGTGCTGATGTGCCTGCTCGGACGGGAAAGCATCCGCGACTTTATTGCGTTTCCCAAGACAACGGCCGCGAAATGCCCGCTCACCGGCGCGCCGACGTCCGTCTCGGACCAGCAACTTGAGGAGTTAAGATTAAAAATTAGAAAAGACGACTAGCCCTGCGAAAACCATTATCGGCTCTTCGCTTTTTGCATCCCCGATTTCACCGCCATCCCGGTGAAGTCCTTGAACTCTTTCGCAAGGTCGTAACAGACGGCTTTTCCTTCCTTTGTAAAGGCCAGGATGCGAAGGTTATCTCTTGCGGGCATGATAAAACCGGTTTGGGGCAGGGACAACTCGGTTGCGACATTGCAGTCGGGAAGCGAGCAGAGTCGGAGCTTCATGCCGGCCGATGTGCTCACCTGCAGATACAGCCAGTTTCCATCCGGCGAAATCCGCGCGTCCATGTATCGCTCGCCCGTATCGGCAATCATCTCGTTGATTATGAATTGCCGCTCTTTGAACGAATATACCGCCAGCCCTCTTTTGGAAAGAAACATCACCCACTCGCCGTTCTTCACCGGGCGCGCAACGGTAGCGTCTACGTCAAGCTTTGACAGGTGCAGGAGTTGGGCAACCGATTCGCCCGGCGCCCAGGTTGCAGGATAAGAAACTCCCGTTTTGTCCGTAATCAGCAGCAAAGCGGATGAACCGTCGGGTGCAAGATAAACGCCCCATATATCACCACCCGCATCTTCAAGTTGTGCGAGTCGGCTTCCCCCGTCGACGGTAAGCATTTCTATCTGCCGGCGGTTCTTTTCACTCCGCCTGACCATGCGCCTCAGGTCGGCGGAAAAGGCCAGGCTTGTATCAAGCGGCCACGGTAGACGGCTGACGAGCGAGTTCCGACTGGTATCAACGCAGGTTACGAAACGTCCGGCCGTGAATGCGGTGGAAACAACGAGCCTGTCGCCGGACGAGGAAAACACGGCCGCAAGAGCGCCGACAAGATCGCTCAACTGACTGCTCTTGTTTCCATCAACTGTGCGGACCTCACCTGTTCCGGAACGCGAGTCGATAACAGCTATCTGCCTGGCGTCGCCGGAGACTGCAATGACACTACCGGGCTTTATCTCAGCAACAGCGGAGTCCTTCTCAAGATCAATAAGCTGCTGCTTTCCGGGCTTGCGTGCAAGCATGTAGCGCCCCCCGCCGAAAAACTGCAACCTGAAATCACCACCGGCCGCGGCGAACGGATCGTCGCCGGGAATGGTGCGGGGGCCGACGGGAAAACGCCTGGCCAGTAGCGTAAGCGAGGGGGGCGTATCGCTTTCCACGGTGCAGAGGCCATCAAAAGTATATTCTCGACCCGTGCGCGGGTTCCAGAGTTTTGTATCTCTTGCAGTCCAGAGGATTGCACACCGGCCTCCGGGTGCGAATCCCCAGAGCTTGCGATAGTTTCCGGGAGTAGTTAAACCTTTGGCAAACTGGCTTGTGCTCCAGACGCTGAATCCCCTCGTACCGCCGCGCTCGAGCCAGAAATGACCGGGATTTGCAGGAGTAAATCCGGCCCGCCTGCCCACCAGTTCGTAGCGAATCCCCGTCGACAGGTTATAAACAAATTGTTTTTCACCAACCTTTGCCACTACGAGGCCGCCGTCTGCGGAAAAGGCTATCGCCTCCACGCGTTTTCGGAACTCGACGGCAGGCATAATCTGGACAGCCTGGGAAAGATCCCAGACATCGAAACCGCCCTCAACCGCCACTGCAGCCCGTGATCCACCCGGGGCAAGCGCGATCAAAGGGCTCTCTACGGAGTTTCCGTAAGGAAGTTCAATTCGCTTTCCTTTTTCCAGGTCCCAGAACCAGACGCCGTCGGATCGCCCCAGGATCAGAAATCTTCCGTTTGCACGAACGGAGAAATCCGGTGGACCGCTGCCGGACAGGAAATCCCCCGCCCCACCCGATGGAAGCCCGACCATGCGAAGGCCGCCGCCGCCGTAGACTATTGCCAGTTGTCGGCCCGTCGAGCCGATGTGAATGGAATGTACGTCAATCACTTCAGGGGTTATTTTCCTGATTTCTTCGCCGGTGGCCAGGTCTCGAATGCTTATAATCTCATTGGCAAAAAGGAAAGCTCCAAACCGGACGTTTGGCGTGGCCTTGAACCCGCGCAGCTTGATACCCGGGCTTTTCTTTCGCCAGATTTCCGTGCCGTCGGGCAGAGCGAACCACATCATATCGACAACGCCGTTTACTACAAGTACATGTGAACCCGTACCGGCGAAAAAACCATTGTTGCCGACCTTATCAACAAGGATTCGCTGGTTGAAGGTATCCTGGACAACTACATGGGTGCTCCCACTCTTGTCGGAAAACACCTTGAGCACGTACTTTCCATCGGGGGAGGAAATCATTTTACTGTTTGGAGCAACCGCAGTGACCTTCCAGCGTTTCCCGGTCCAGAGGTCCACCCGATGCAACTGCCCGCTCATATCTTCGAGGTCGAGCACGTCCAGGCCCGCGCCCGTCCCCACAAGAAATTCGTGGTCATCCGTACGCTCGAAAGGGTCCTGCATACGAAGATGAGGAACGGGGCGGACAGCATATTCCCAGCCGGCCTTTATCATGAGCGACAGATCCTCCCTGAATCTGGTCGCTGCCGCAAGACTCAAAATGCCATCCTCGACCTTGCCCGAATCAATCAGCGCGGCCCCGCGTTCGACATACAGCCTGGCCAACTCTGCAGTCACGCCTTCCTGTGTGTTCGCTGCCGACTCCAGCTGCTTTCGAGCATTTTGCAGAGAACGCCTTGTCGATTCATGAGTCTTCGAAAACGACTCAAGGGAAGTTGCGGCCTTGTTCCGGCTTGAAATCGCCCACCACAACACCCCGGCTGCCGAACCCAGAAAAACGAGAATTATAAACACTGTCAACGCTGCAACCCGTATATGGTCCTTTATCCACTGCGTTAAGAGTTCGCCCAACCCGTAACTGGAAGCAAGGGTTATCCGGCCGGCCAGGAACATTTCGATCTCGCTCCTGAACTCCTCAGCCGAAAGGTAACGGTTCTCCGGCTTCTTTGCCATCGCCTTGAGCACTATGGCTTCAAGCTCGGGAGGAATATCCCGCACCCCCGCCGCCGCTGATGGCTTGACCGGCTCGCTGTCAAGGATACGCTGTACAACCTGAACGGAGCTCGCAGCCGTTATAGGCTTGTTTAACGTGAGGACCTCGTACAGGATGGCCCCGAGCGAATAGATATCGCTGCGGTTATCCATTGCGTCGATATTTCCGGCGACCTGTTCCGGCGGTAGATAAGCCGGTGCGCCGATTACCTCGCCTTCGCCGGTTTTTACAACCCCCGCCTGGCCGTCAATGACAATCTCACATGCGGCGCGCCGCTTATCCGGCTCACCCAATATGCACCCCTTGCCCCACTCGGTCACGAAAACCTCGCCGAACTCTCCGATCATGACATGGTCCGGGCGAAGGTTCCTGTGGACGATGCCGTGTGCATGCGCATAGGCCACGCCGCGGCAAACCGCTTCGAAGATTGTGAGCAGCTTGTGCGTCGTGTAGGTTCGTTTAATCGCCCGGGAACCCATCCGAATTCCGCCAAGCACGTCGGCAAGCGACCGTCCGCGCGCAAGCTTGGTTGTAAAAAAAAGCTCGCCGTTGGACAGAATACCGACATCGTACGCAGGCACAACATTCGGGTGCTCAAGCTGGCCAGTAATCAGGGCCTCATGGAGAAACGATTCGGCAACCTCCGGGCTCAAGTCCTGTGCCGGCACAAGCCGTTTCATAAGCACCGTGCGGTGAAAATCCGTATCTTCCACCGTCACGATTCGCAGCCGTCCGTGGCGCTCGAGCTCTTTCTGATTATCGTAGCGGTCATCAATTTTCGAGCGAGTCACCACGCGGTCGTGAAAAGACCAGAAAGCGGTCGTGCTGGGAACGAACGGCACGCCGCCCGACGCCGGGTGCGGTACCGGTTCTTCTATCAAATCCGGTTTCGAAGCGGTCGGAGGAACTGGAATAACCGTGACCGCTTCACTCCCTCCTTCCGGTACTTGCCCCGGCTCTGATTCTTTCGCTGCCGCAACACCATCAACGGCATCGGAAGCCGGTGGCACGTCCGGCGCCCAGCCGGCATCGGAAGCGGCTTTTTCGGATTCGGATATTGGCATCTCGCCGGAAGGAGATTCGTCCAGAAGTGCGGGTTCCGGCTGCTGTTCTAGTGAAGGGGCAAAGTCTATGGGTTCCTGCTCGGGTGGGTATTCTGGAGTAAATTCAATCTCACCAGCCTGTTCCGCCATTGGATCCGTAGGAACAGGTTGCTCTTGCACTTGCGGTGGTTCGCCGGGTCCGGGAGCCGCTACGGGTTCTATCGCACCTGAAGCTGCAACTGCCTGTTCCAACTCAACAAGCTGTTCCGGGTTGAGCAAAGCCATCTCATTAATTGCTTCAACGAATGTTATGCCATGTGTTTGTGCATGTGCCGCAATACGTGCAGCCTCTCCGGCTTCGAGTATTCCGAGCTTGACAGCGGTTTCGGCATAAATGCGCAAAATAGGATCGACAGCCATAAACTCCCCTTCTCAACAATTCTCCTGAATGCATAATAGCGCCACAAGCCCTGCCGTTCAAGTAGGTTCTGAACTTTTTCGCGGAAATGGGTCCTGCGTCCTGCGTCCTGAGTCATTTCGATTGTTTATCAACTTTACTGCGCGAAGCGGAATCGGTGCGTTTTCCGGATTTCGTTTCCCGAGGGTTTCATCTTTATAATATTAACGAGTAGCGTGGAAATAATGTAAAAGTTTTGTCATAATTTGCGGAAAATTCCCACTTTTTTCGGTTCTGATACCCCTTTGAAACCCCTGTGCAGGCCGAGTAACGGGGTGCATCAGGCCGCAATCGGGAGGTATGAGTTCCGAAAGGACGTATACCGTCCCTTTTTTGTGACAGAATTCCGGGGTTTGTAACCCTGAAATTTTTCGGCACAAAGTTTGCTGGGGAGTTAAAAGTTCAAAGTTGTAATCTGAGTTTACATCAACTCTTCGAACTCTTAACTTTCGACTTTTTACTTTAAACTTGATTTCAGGATGATAAGTCGGATAAGACTTAATAACCTCATATGTAATTTTAAAATCAGTATGTTATATAATGCACGGGCCGATTGAGGAGTAATTCGGTCACGGTGCGAATGGGTGTCTGTATTGCACATGCGTTTGCTCTTTCCAACACGGATAAGATAATCTAAGAAACCGCAAGGACGCTCTTGACAAATCTCGGTTATGGGTGTCCGGAGATTCGGAATTTTTTCGGATCGAAATAGGGGACTTTCTCTATTTTCTCCTTGTTCTATTCATATTTCTCAAAAATCTTAAGCGCCGCCTCTAAATTTTCTTTATGGTTTCCACCAGTTGCGGAGATATGTTCTTTTAGCATAAATACCGCCATTTTCTTCCCAAGGATTTTATTAAGTGTCCAGCAACAAACCTTCCTCATGTTCAGGTTATCCGAAATCCTTTTAATTTTAAAAATCAGGGGATCTACCGAAGGTAGTCCAATTTTTACCAGTGCATTGGCCGCAGGATACCGACTGAACCAGTCCGTAAAACCGCCAGCAATTTGTTTCTCAACCTTATAGTCTATGTTTTTTATTAATACTTTTACTGCTTTTTCAGCCTTGTATTCGCCCAATAATTCAATTGCCAGATGCTTTGAGTCATGACGGGGGTATATTGGGATACTTGCATTTTCTTCCGTTTCTTTTATTGGCTTTACATTTTGGGATGCTAAAACAAGGAGTCCTTTTATAATACTTCGTCTTATACTCCCGATTTCAGATGCTGCCATAACTCTATCACCTAGTTGTTTTGATGCTAAACCAGTTAAACCATTAGTAATTCTGTCTTTTTTGCCATTTTCCTTATCATTACCCGCAAGAATCCTTGAGTCGTGTATAAGGATTACTAGTAATAAACAAATAATCCCCAAAGCTAACCACTTGGCATTTTTGCACATGTCATTCCTCCATTAATAATGAGCATTGGATAAGAAAATGCTCTGTCATGGGTTAGCAGGTATTGTTAACCAGCCGCTTCCGAGTTTTTGCGAGCTTATAGAATCCCGAGTCATTTGTGTCGCATTCTTCGGCTTGGTGCTCTCTTTTGAATGCCATTTGTAATGTGGCGAACATTGATACCAGGCACCATCAAGTTTCACATAAACCTGTTCACGAAAGTTATCAAACATCCATACATGATCATAGTCAGCGGTAATCTCGCGCACGTCAATTCCAGGACCATCGATCTGGTATATATGGGGGTTATTCCGGTATTCCGGGGTATTCCGGGGACATAGTAAGGATATTTTATTGACCATCTATAAGTCCTTTTTTACATATATATTATATGCGTTGTTTTCAGATTTTCCTTCCGGGGACATATTTTCCTTCCGGGGACATAGTAAGGATATTTTATTGACCATCTATAAGTCCTTTTTTACATATATATTATATGCGTTGTTTTCAGATTTTCAAGCGAAATGCGCGAAGACGAACAAGGCTTGGGCTTCCGGGGATTTTTGCCGAAGGCCCGGGCTTTCTTTTTGGGTGGCGCATAAATTCCTGCCCGGGCAATATGGGTGGGGCGGCGCCGTGCCCCTACAATTTGATTCTGGATTCCGGCCTGCGCCCGCCTTCGCTAAAGCTATGGCGGACAGAGCCCGCCTTCGCGAGGCTTCGGCGGGCAAGCAGGAATGACGAAAGAAACGCGGCGAGCAAGCTCGCCCGCTAAACGAAGACACGCGCCGCAAGCGGCGCGGCTAACAGGACGGGGAACCGCGGGAGATTGCCCCTACATGCGGGCGGGAAGATTCACCACGCCTACCGGCGTGGTGCTTCCAGCACAATTTATCGGGCACGGCACCGCCGTGCCCCTACATTTTAACGCGGCGCGGGTGGCGCGGCGAAAAATTTTTCGATTTACGATTTTCGATTTTCGAATTCAGATAACTGCCTTACGAATCCAGAAGCCGCCATCTTTCTTTTTTCTTTTTCCAGCGTTTGAAAGCCAATGAAACAAGATACCCAATTACGATAGAAACAACTGGAATTATTCCAACCCAGATCGGAAAGGTTTCATAATCGTATCCATGGCCTGTCTGAAGAACATGCATCAGCAAAATTCTCATATGAATACAATAGCATATTCACAAAATAATGTAAAGGCCCTGTCAGCCACCGTCACGGTCAACTTGAGTCCTGAGTCCTGAGTCCTGAGTCCTGAGTCCCGAGTCCTGAGTCCTGGGGCCTGGGTCCGGGGTCCTGAGTGCTGAGGCATGGGGGCTGTGTCGGGTGCAGGGTGCTTC
>SOJX01000032.1 GCA_004376375.1 Planctomycetota bacterium | reverse complement strand
GGCAGATCGAGGACGATGCCGCGGATTATCTGAACCGCATGCCCGAAGTCGAGGGCAAGGACCCCGAAGCCGAGCGTAGAAAAATACTTGATGAAATAGAGGTCGCCGGGGATGCCGGCGATTTGCTGGAGGCGCTTGAAAAACTCTGGAACGTGAAGAAGGGCTGCGCCGGCACGCCGGACTTCAAAAAATGGTTGAAGATGCGCAAGGATCTCGACGCCGCCCTCCAGGCAAAACAGGCGGTAAGATACGTGCCTGCCGGGGAGTTTCTTTCCGGGCGGGGCAGGGAAACCAGGAGCACGGGCGCGTTCCTTATCGACGTGGCAGAGGTGAATTGCGCCGCATACTCGAAGTTCTGCCGTGAGACCGGTCACCCGGTTCCGCGGAACTGGTCGGGCAACAATTTCCCGCCCGGGCAGGCCTCTTATCCCGTTACCCATGTCACGCAAGCCGATGCCGAGGCATACGCGGCATGGGCGAAGAAATCCCTGCCGACCGAAATAGAATGGGAAAAAGCCGCCCGCGGAACCGATGGGCGCGATTACCCGTGGGGCGATACGTTCAAACCGGGTCATGCAAGAATTGCAACCGAAAGGCCCGGCGAGATCGGCGAGACCGGAAAACCCCTGCAGGGCGCAAGCCCTTACGGCTGCCTCAATATGGCCGGCAACGCGGCTGAATGGACGGCATCCAGCGTCGAAGGCAAGGCGGTGGTTCACGGCGGCTCGTTCCGCAGCCGCCACCGGGCTGCGCGCACGTGGGCGCGCGCACTCGTTGAAGCAGACTCAGCAGCTGATTGCATAGGTTTTCGCTGTGTAAGGCGCCTCCCCTGATACTGGCAGGATGGAATGAACGTCTTCCTTATAGGTTACAGAGGTTCAGGTAAAACCACCTCGGGCAGCGAGCTTGCCAAGAAGCTCAACTTCGCCCACGCCGACCTCGACGAGATTATCACCTCAAAGGCAAAACTCAGCATCGCGGAAATCTTCCCCAGGTTCGGTGAGCCGGAATTCCGTGATATGGAAAGTACCGCGCTTACCGAAGCCGCAACGCGGGACGGCCAGGTCGTCTCGACCGGCGGCGGAGTCGTGCTGAATCCAAAAAACGTGGAGTTGATGCGCGAGAGGGGAATCATCGTTTACCTTGACTGCGACCCGGGCGTTGCGGCGGACAGGATCGAGGCGGACCCGAATACGAAAACGCAGAGGCCAAAGCTTTCCGGCACAGACATGCGCACCGAAGTCCGCAACAAGATGCGCGAACGCGCAAAGCTGTATGAAGGCGCCGCCGACTTCAAGCTCGATACAAGCCGGCTGACGCCCGCGGAAGCCGCCCAGGCGGTTTTCAAGCTGCTCGTCGATGAAGGCGGCCTGGACCTGGACTCGGAACCCGATTACACCGTCACCGAATTCAGCAAGCTCGTGGAGCTCAAACCTGTCCGAATGCCCAAGGACGCGCGCGTCCGGGAAGAGCAGACCGCCAAGACGTACCGCGTGAATCCGTTTCTGTTCTGCGACTCGTGCGCGTCGGCGACATCGGTCCTCGTCAGGCTTGAAGGAAGCCCGCGCTTCAGGTGCGTTCAGTGCGGCGAATGGATAAAGGCCGGGAAAATCGGCAATTCAGATTACGAGTTTTATCTTCCCCTGTCCTGGGACAGGCTGCAGCGGAAGAAGTGGCACGAGGCCTGGAAAATGCGCCGGACAATCCATCTGGAAACCCGTCGCCTGTTCAAGGAATACATCAGCGCGTTCGAAGAACCTGCCCCGCAGCCCGGCTCCGGGAGGGATTTCGCCGATGAGGTTGATATTGACAGCGTCCCCTCCCCAAAGCTTTCCGCACACTATATGCGTACGCAGGAAAGCGGTGAGTTTGTCCCCACCGAAACAGAGCCTGAAACAGCGGCGCCGTCCGCCCCGACCGCACACACGCCTGAAAAACGCTCGGCGGATGAAAGTCAGATTGTCGACCTGACGCCGAGCGGAGCTTATGATCCTGCCGCGATTACCGCGCCGCCGGGGCAAACCTCTTCCGAGGACAGCCAGATCGTGGACCTGACGCCGAGCGGGCCTTTTGATCCTGCTACGATTACCGCGCCGCCGCGGCAAACCTTTTCCGAAGATAGCCAGATCGTAGACCTGACGCCAAGCGGGCCTTTCGACCCGGCAACGATTACGGCACCCCCGCAACAGGGGCAAGAATCAGATAAACCGGGGAAGAAATCCGGACGCACCCGAATTACAATGACCCCGTCCCAGCCTTCAACCGAAGAAAAGGCCGAATCGCCCGATCAGGCCGCGGCACCCCCTCCTCCCGAATCTCAAAAACCTCCCGCAGGCCCCGGCCATCGAAAAGGAAAACACAAGCCCACCCGCATCGTACACGCCGACCAGGTGGAGCAGGACCCTTGCGCCGAAGAAGAAAAGAAAAAACCCGGGTCGCCTTTTGAAAATTTCGACGAAGAATGGAAACGCACTCACCCGCCCAGGGATGATGACAGCTGATCTCAGTGCCGAGTTTCGAGTATTGAGAATTGTAAATTGAGTTTTGAGTATTGAGAATTGTAGATTGAATATTGAGTATTGAATATTGAGAATTGCGAATTGAAAAAATTTCCAATTTCCAATTAAATGACGTACGACGCTTTTACGGCCTGGAAGATTCGCCTGTAAGCCTGCGCCACAACTCCTGCGCATCCTTATTGGAGGGTTCGACTCTCAGGGCCCGGCCGCAAAGGTTGCGCGCCTTATCCGGTTTCCCCTGGGCAAGCGACACTTCGGCAAGCGCGCGCAATGTAAACGCGTCATCGGGCTTATAACCGAGGTAAGCTCTGTACTCTTTTTCAGCGCGGGCGTAATCCTTATCGTAAGCATACGCCCACCCCAGATAGGTGTGTATTATCGGCTCACTACCGCCCCGGCTCCGGTATTCCGTAACCGCCGCCCCGACCTCACCCGGGGTTCCGATCCGGGTTATCAGATAAACCTGCAAAAGCCGCGCATCCAGGTCATTCGGGTTCCGGTTGATAGCCTTCATAATCGCGCCGTAGGCATCCAGGTTCCGCCCCTGCCTCGAAAGCAGGCGGCTGTAACTCATGCAGGCCCACGCCGAATCGGGTTGCTCGGCGCGATATGCGGCAAGCAGGCGCTCTGCTTCCCCGAACCTGTCCGCGCCGTAGGCCCTCTCAAAACTCTGGCGTACATCCAGGTTGGCAATAAGCCGCGGTGTCACCAGCAGGGCGAGGAAGCCCAGCACCAGAAGGATAATTATGATAAATGTGATGAATTCTATTTTAGACATGACATTACTATATCGGCACAAAAACGCATATACTACATAAAAACGGGTAATAAGTTGACAAGGAATAATGTCGGACAGGAATGTCCGCCCATATAAATAAAATAATATGACGTTTGACGCACGACGCTTGACGCTTGACGCTTCTACCTGCTGCCGTGCCCAATGCGGAAGGTAAGTTGCTCGAAAAGGACTGCAAGATCCACGGTAACGAAAAAGACGTCATCAGGCGCAACGGGATGGATGGGGGCAAAGTTGAGAAAACCTTTTATTTCAGCCTTTACCATTAAGTCGACGACCTTCTGCGCTTCTGTAGCCGGCACGGCGATAACGGCGAGTGAAATTTCATTCTCCCGGATATAGTCGGAAAAGGCGTCAACATTCTGGACGGTCATGCCGGCGACTTCCATACCGATGACATCCGGCGCGTTGTCATACAGTGCGACGACCTCGAATCCCTTCTGGAGGAAGCTCTTGTTCGCGGCGAGCGCCCGCCCGAGATTGCCTATGCCGACGACGGCGACCTGCCATTTCCGGTCCGTGCCCAGTATCTTCCTGATCTCGCCGATAAGCTCCTCTACATGATAACCGACGCCCGGCGAGCCGAACTGGCCGAAATATGTCAAATCCTTGCGAACCTGAGTGTCGGTATACTGCAGCCTTTCCCCGACTTCCCGGCTGGAAATCGTCTCCCGCCCGCGCTCGTTTTCGTACTCGAGGAACCGGAGATACTTGGAGAGCCGGGTAACCGTTGCTTTTGGAATATCTGATTTTTTCGGCACGAATCCTCCCTGAATCTTGGTCGCCTGGTTTATTGGTCCTTCGGTCCATTGGTCATTAAGAATAAAAGACCAAATGACCAAGAGACCAAACGGCCAAATGACCTTATTGTGCCTCTTCCATGAGGGCGCTCCAGGTCTCGTTACATCTCAGGCCGCTGACCTCCCTGCGGGCCGGGCCGCGGGCCTCCTTCGCCGGATAGCCCAGCGGAGTCATCGCAACTACCTGATAGCCCGGGGGAGTTCCGAGCAGGTCCTCAGCGGCATGATAATCCATCGCGCCGCAAATGACCGTACCCAGCCCCAACGCGTGAGCGGCAAGGCAGAAATTCTGGACTGCAAGCCCTGTATCAAAAAGGTGCCACGCCTTGTCATCGCTCGCCTTGCCCTTGTAATATCCCGATTTCTCGAGCGCCGCAACGAAGGCAATAACTACCGGCGCCGCCGAAAATGCCTTCGTCGACGGGTTCTTCGGGCTCAAAGTTCCGGCGAGTTTCTCACGCCGCTCGGGATCGCGGACAATAATGTATCTTACGCACTGCGTGTTCGCCCATGAGGGCGCCCATCTCGCCATATCGACAAGCCTGTCGATTATCTCGTCCGGCACCGGTCGCTCCGGGTCGTATTTCCTGATACTGCGGCGTCCCTTTACGGCCTCAAAAAGCTCCATCCCTCCGCTCCTGAATATATGCCGGTCTGGTTCGGCGGGCGGTCCACAGTTTATTCATTACGAGTAACGCGGTCACGACCCTTTTTCTTTGATTCATAAAGGGCCTCGTCCGCTTTCCTGAAAAGCTCTGCCTCGTCTTCACACGTTGAAATATCGGAAATCCCCATCGAAAGCGTGATATGGAAAGGCTTCTTTGGGTCGGAGAGATTTGGAAACCGCTTCCTCCGCACCTGCTTTCTCATATTGACTGCCTTTTTATACGCTTCCTCGGGTCCGGTTTCCGGGAGCATAACGACGAACTCATCTCCGCCGTAGCGGCAGATAACATCCACTTCACGGCAGTTCTTCCTCAGGAAATCCGCCACGCCTTTGAGTATAACGTCGCCCTGCTGATGCCCGTACTCGTCATTTATCGGCTTGAACAGGTCCAGGTCGATGACGATAAGCGACATGTTGCGGTTGTAACGGCGGGCACGCTGGAACTCATCCTGCATCTTGTTGTCGAAATGCCGCCGGTTGAAAACGCCGGTAAGCTGATCGACAATGGACTGCTGTTCGATCTGGTGGAAAAGGCGCAGGTTTTCCACCGCAAGCCCCAGTATGTTGCCGAGTGTAACGAGAACCTCGTGCTGACCGCGCCTGACCGATGCACCCCCGTCGAACAGAATACGCTCGTCCGGAAACGTTCGTGCAATGATAAGCCCGACGAGCCGGTCGCCGACCTTCAGAGGAACCAGGTCTTCGCTCCTCTTTCCATCAAGCACGGGCGCTCCTTCCCTGGCGATTTTGCCCAGCCGGGTCTTTCCGTCTATTGAAATGGTTCGGCGCGCAAGGCTGTCGGATGAATGAGCCTGCACAAGGCGCTTGCCCTGCACGAGATATATCGTTACATCCTTGTAGTTCATGCCCTGGGAATCGCGCAGGTAGTCGGCGGTCCGCTCCATAAGAGCCTGCTCGTCCCGTGCGTCGAGGAGAGCGCTGGCGAGCTTCGGAACGGAGGCAATCTTGTCATAGAGCTGACCGATGCGGATATTGGCCCGGGCCGTCTCGAGCGCCGAATTGCGCTCCTGCAACAGTTTCTCTCTCAGTTGGCTGCGGAGCCTCCTCTGCTCCGATACGTTCCGAACCGAGCCGAGCCGAAGTTTCCGGCTCTGGAGGTCGAAATTGTGAACCGATGCTTCAACGACTATTTCCTTTCCGGCCTTGGTCAGAAGCCTGACTTCGATCCGATCGAAATCGATCGCGTTTTTCGGATCATCCATTTTCGCGACAATATTCCAGTCGTCCTCATGGACAAGATTAACCGGCTTAATGGTCCCGTTGAGAAAATCCGCAGGCGGGTAACCGAGCATGGTGCACCAGGCGGGATTGACAAGAAGGTATTTGCCCGAATCGCGGTCGAGCACGTAAAGACCGTCGCCAGCAAGATCAAAGAATATCCGGTACAGCTCATCTCCTCGAAACGTACCGGAAAAGGAACGAGCCACTTTTTCCTCCCTAACACTGCGATTGCTGCGAACTGCCGGCAGCTCCTTCTGCAAAAACCGCGAAAACACCACGCGGCATCAGCGCGAAACCTCAATGCCGTAGGTCCTTATCTTGTTGTACAGCGTCTTGGGACTGATCCCGAGAATCTTGGCAGACCTGAGCTTATTGGAATTGTTTGCCTCAAGGACCGCCTGGATATGCATCTTCTCGACTTCCGCAAGCGAAAGCGCAGGATTGAACAGAGTCGTGCCGCGGCGAACCGGCCTCACAATATAATCGGGCAGGTCTTCAACCCCGATTACGTCGTGGGGGCAGAGAATAAGCGCGCGCTCGACAACGTTGCCGAGCTCGCGGACGTTTCCTGGCCAGTCGTAACGACGCATGACCTCGATCGCCTCGTTGGAAAACGATTTTTGGCGCCCGCTCCCGAACTCGCTGCGCTCGATCTTGTCCTCGACAAGATACTTTATCTCCTCCTTGCGCAGGCGAAGCGAAGGAACCGTTATCGTAATCACGTTGAGCCGGAAGAAAAGGTCTTCACGGAACCGGCCCGCGTGAACCTCTTCCTGCAGGTCTTTGTTCGTGGCGGCGATAACCCGGACATCGACCTGGCTGGTGCGGTTCGAGCCGACCGGGCGGAACTCGTTGGTCTGCAGGAAACGGAGCAGTTTCACCTGGATCTCGAGCGTCATTTCACCGATTTCGTCCAGGAGTATGGTACCTCCGTCGGCAATCTCGAAAAGGCCCTGGCGGCGCTTTATCGCGCCCGTAAACGCGCCCTTTTCATGCCCGAAGAGCTCGCTTTCAAGAAGAGTCTCCTGGAGCGTGCCGCAATTAATCGCGATAAACGGTCGCTCGCGGCGCTTGGATTTTTCGTGAATAACGTGCGCCACGACCTCCTTGCCGGTGCCGCTTTCGCCCTGGAGCAGGACGGTCGAGTTCGTGGGCGCGGCAAGGTAGATGACGCGCAGTATTTTCTGCATCTCTTCCGAAACGGCGATGAGGCGCGGTACTTTCTGCGTCCGGTCGACAAGACCGCGAAGCGACGAGTTTTCCCGGTTCAGCCTAACCTTCTCAGCGGCCTTACGGTAGACAATCTCGACTTTTTCAAGCGAAAGCGGCTTCTCCAGGAAATCGAAAGCGCCGCTCTTGATGGCCTTGACCGCCGAGTCGATTGAAGCGTATCCGGTGAAAACTATGACCTCTATATCGGCGTCGAATTCCCTTATCCGTGTAAGCGTGTCCATGCCCTTGGAATCGGGAAGATACAGGTCCAGGAATACGACGTCGAACTCTTCGCTGCGAAGCTGCTCCATGCATCCGGCCGCGTTCCTGGCAGACTTTACCGGCTCCTTGATAGACAAGAAAAAGCCTTCAAGAAATTCGCGGATTTCCTTCTTGTCGTCTACGACGAGAACTTTCATATGCTCAGCGCTCTTTAGGATGATGTTTTATATGCAGAAGGTGCCGAACTAAATGGTAGGTAAAAATTATACAGTAGAGAATGGAAAGATGCAAGTAAAACTCTTTCAAACAGTTAGCGGGAAACTATCCAGCAGCTATAAGACTGTGTAAAAATTACAGGTTATGGCATTTATACACGAATTAATTTAGAGGGCTATGTTCATCTTCTATTGCTCAGGAATTCATCTTTGATTTTACGAATCTGCCTGGAAGTTGGGAAGTAGATTTTACCGCCGGGCACGAAAAGCCCAGATTCGGGACTCTGGATATTAAGTTCCATAATCTCTTCGTTCAGCCTGGCCAAAAATCCCTCTTTGTCCTTAACCCAGTCCGCTTCGTACCCCATGTACCTGTTAAGAAACCCGTAAAGTTCTTCATCTTTTTCCAGAATAAAATACGAGTTGTTTTCCCATGTAACGTCAAGCGGAAGCACATCGCCTTCAATCACCGCGTCACGGTACATGGAATATGGTTTCTTATGTGCCGAATCTGCGACTCCCCAGTGGGTAGTCCGTTTTTGCGTAATCAGAATTTGAAACGGGAAGCCTTCGGGTTTGTATTGCTCATTTACTTTGTATCCAGTTGCGGAATTCGTTCTTTGCGCGCCGCATTTACTGGCTCTATTTCCTCCGGCACGCTCTGCCACAAACCGCCATTCATTGTCCAGCGTCTGAAAGACAATGAACGTATTCACCGGTTCGGAATGCGCGACTCCTCCCGCGACGCCGCAGTAAACAACCTTATAGAGCGATCCGGCCGTTTCAGATTCATGGAGAAGTTCAGCACAGCTGTAGTTCCCATCGTGGTGATCTTTTGTCGGATATCTTATGACCCGCCTGGTATGCCTGCCGGCAAGCTCGTAAACTGGCCATCTGTCAGGCGGTGAAAGCAGGCCCCATGCGCTCTGGTTGTCTTCGTCGAGGAAATGGTATGGTCGGTCGAGAGTGAAGTTTATCGTTCCCGCGTTATCATTCTGTTCCACCCATAGAAAATAACATTCGTATTTCGATATAAATACGTCCTGCGGTTTCACGATCTCAACGAGCCCATCCCTGGTCTTTGCTTTTTTGCGTATCCTGATTTTCGGGTTCAACGATTTGAAATCAAGGCGATCGTACTGTTTCCGGGATGCGGTCCTGTTTTCATTATCAGCAAAAACCGTCAAGGCTTTCGGAAGGAACACAATCAGCACCATGATTGCTGAAAACGCAAATGGAAATCTTCCGTAACTCATTTTGCCCCCTCTCCTATTTCCGCACTTATTATATTTCATTTTCTTAATAAAGATTAGCAATCATGTGTTAATTCCATGTCAATCCTGACTCGTTTGGCTGGAGCGTGAAGGAAAACCGGAGAAGGGAAATCTCTCCCGAGAGCCGGGCCGGCAGCATGCAAGGCAACGGAGGCTGAAACTCAATCCCGCGTAGAAGTCTTACATTTCCCGGAACAGATTATTTCTTATCATGCACGTGCAGGTCTGAAAACTCCCCGCTTTTTATGTCATACTGTATTTCAAAATAATCTGCGCCGCCACCGTCAACGATTACAGGCCTTCTCTTCCAATTCTTGTGTTTGCCTTTGGGGTCGCGGAAGAGGTTGACGTATATGCGCTTTTTCTTTTCGACCGTTATTCCGGTGTACTGGCGCTTGTACTCGGACAGCTTTTCGTGCAGCTTTGGCGCCTTTTCGGGCGGGTTGCCCATAAGGTACTGCTCCAGTTTCGCTTCAAGCTTTTTAATGTCCTTCTCTTTGGGCGTCCAGGATTTCTTGACGCTTTTTAGCTGTCCGGCGACAAGCGATTCTGCAGCGCTTTTGGGAAATATTACGCCTTCCGATTTGTCGGTCTTGATAACGCCGTAAGGTATTTTCGGAATTATTTCTTTCGCTTTTTCCCACTCCGGCAGCTTGACGAGAATGGGGAGGTATTTCTTCAGAAACGTATATTGCACGAGCTGAATAGCAGCCGGCTTTCCGCCGCCGCGGTCGGACATGGAAAAGTCGTTTTTATCTTCATCCGACCAGACGGCTTTCTTGTCTTTCGTCCTGATAAGCTCGAGCTCGAGCTCGCCGTTGAAACCGCAGGCGACATGTGTGCCGAAAAACTCCGACGGTGCTCTTTCATCAATACTGATTTTTCCTGACAGGATATAATCGGCGTATTTTTTCGCCTCTTCGGTTGTGAAGTATTGTTTTTTGTCCTTCTTGCTGCGCCTGGGCTTTGCCGAGCCTTCCTTTATTACGTAAAGGTGCGGGTTTTTCACGTCCTTGACGTTCATTTTCGCGCGGCGGTCGTCGTATTTCGCCCCTTTGTAATAGCGGCCCGTGGTCAGGTTGAAAGCGAAAACGATCTGAACGCGCATGTCGTTGAATTCTTTCGCCTGGGCTTTGTATTCCGTTATCGTCTCTTCGATATCGATACAGATAACCACGTACCTGGAGAAGTACCGCTTGAGCCTCGCTTCCTCTTCCTCGGGAGTTTCGGGCGCGCCTGCCTTCTCCCCGCCCTCCCCGGTCTTCGGCGCGGGCTCGCCGGCCGAAAGCGTTGCCCAGGAAAAACACGTAACAAGAAGAATTGCGAGCAAAGAAAGCTTGATTTTATTCATGTCTGTCCCTTTCAGGCCTGATAATCAGGGCAATCCTACCAGCACGTCCGTCCGCTGTCAAGGACAACTGCAATGCAAGTACCGAGTACCGAGTTTCGAGTTCCGAGTATCGAGTTCCGAGTTCCGAGTTCCGAGTCATCCAATTGTTAATTGAAAATTGTAAATTGATAATTAATAATTTCTTCCTATACTCAATTTTCAATACTCAATTCTCAATTCTCAATACTCAATTCTCAATCCGCAATCGAAAACACTCTATTATTTTGACGAATATCAGACCGATATCTTTCAGCTTTTTCCGGATAAAAACAGCAACTATCCGGGGCAAAATTTCCGGAAGCACCACGCCGGAAGGCGTGGTGAATTCCGGGAAGAAAACAGGTGTCTCATTTTTATGATTTCCCCAATTCTGCCAACGGATTTTCCCGGTAGATTGTGAATTAAAGGTGTAGCCTTCCAGGCACACTGTTGTTTTTTTTGTGTAAAAGTTTTGTAATATTTTGCGGAAAATTGCGACTTTTTTCGGTTCTGAGACCCCCTTTAAACCCCTGTATCGGTCGAGTAAAGGGGTGCATCCGGCCGCAATCGCGTGGTATCGGTTGCGAAAAGACGGTATTCGTCTTTTTTTTGTGACAAATGTGTGAGGTTTGTAACCCCCGATTTCTTATGGCACGAGTTTTGTTAAGTTTTGTTAAATTTGTTGACTGTGTAAAAATTACAGGGTCGAATTATGAATTCAAAATTATGAATTATGAAAATAAAATTCTCGTTACTCGTTACTCGTTACTCGGTACTCGGTACTCGGTACTTCTTCAGCGATTTTCGATTTTCGATTTGTGATTTTCCTTATTCCCTTGTTCCCTTGTTCCCTTATTACTTTTCTCGGGGCGGAAAATTCTGTCGGACCCGGCGGCTTGCCCTTGTTGCATCATGGACTACGGTTGAGGATGTGTTGATTGGAGTTAGCATATACTTGCAAAACACCTCAGGATATGTAGAATAATGGCAGTGTATACCTCTTTGATCCGGGGGTTTATCATGTCACGATTTCAAATTGCCGCAGTCGTTTTTCTTTTACTATTTACAGTTCCAGCGTTCGCGTGGGAGGGGAAACTCTTCGTTAAATGCGACGTCGATGGGAAGGTAAAAGTAAACGGCTTCGTAGTCGGAAAGACAAACGAGTTAATCACCAACCTGCCTTTGGGGAAAATAAAGTTTTCCGTTGTGGCCGAGGGTTATGATGAACAGGAAATGGAAATCACCCTGAAAGCGGACGAAACGGCCAAGGCCAGCGTCTTCATGCGCGATTATACAGGTGGGGCTAAACTCCCCGAAAAGCCCCCCAAAAAGCCCAAAGAAGAGATCAAGGAAGAGCCCGGGGAAGAGGAATCGAAAAAAGAAGACGAGGAAAAAGAGAAACCCAAGAAATTTGACATAAAGGAAACCCGAAAGGCGAGCAAGGAGGACGACAACGACCTCCTGCGGGATATACACAGCAGCGATTCTGATTACCTCGTTCGGATTGTGTCTGCAGCGGCGCTTCTCCGTTTGGAGAGTAAAGCGAGTGTTGACTTTCTGGATGGAGAGTTTAGCGAGAAATTCAAGAGCGCGCCCGATAAATGGTTCGACGATTCACCTTTATTTGGACAATCCCGCATGCTCGCCGGAAGTGTTGACATCGCCGATGCTTTTGATGAAAAGGAAGTCAAGTTTGATACTTTTGAAGAGACCGTTCCGGGTTATGCAGCGGTTTTGATAATGAAGGGGAAGCAGGAGGAATACCGCAAAGAGTGCAGGAAGTTGCAGAAAAAAATGGTTAGGCTCAAGAGGAAAAAGGCCACCGGATGGTGGGGGCAATACAGCCAGTGCGATCACGATATAAAGAGGATGTCGAAAGATATAAAGGATTATAAAGCTTTCATCTCCCGTATACTATCCATCCTTAAAAAGCGCTTGAGATCGATAGAAGACAAAGACCTCGCCGCGCTTGCCAAGTACTTCTACGATCACGCCAAGGGAAAATTAAAGGACTGATATTGGCCGGAATCCAGGATTGATACCGCGCGTAGCTCTTTAGAAAAGACCCACGACCCGGGACTCGGGGCTCATTTTCCTTATTCCCCTGTTACCTTATTGCTTTACCCCTTATTTTGCCACAACTCGGGACCCGTGATTAATGATGCTGGTTGAAAAAAACGGATTCACGTATATAATCAGAAATTATGAAGATCGGTTTTAATCTGAAACTCGCTATCGCCGTTGTCGCAGTCTTCGCGTTCCTCATCGTGGGGTTATTCCTCTACGAGCCGCTCTGGTTCATAGTGCAGGAGCGAAGGATTAAATCTGATGATGCTGCCATCCGCGCCGCTGCGATCAAAGCTGTGGCAGCGAAGGGTGAGAAAGCATTGCCCCATGTTACCACATGGCTCAAATCATCGAATGACAATCTTGCGATCGGCGCCTGCCGCATCGTTGTTGAGATAAAGAAGTATTTTGATGACCCGGTGAAGCATATTGTTCGATGCCCCCAGCGTAACGGACTGCCGATTTTCGCAGTTTTCGAGGAAGGCAGGCATGATCCCAAGGGGAAGGCCAAAGGACATATCGAGTTGATAGATCACACCGGGGAAACCTTCCGATACTACCGGGGCGCCAACGTGATTGAAGGCGCATTTGAAGACGTCAATAACGACGGGATCATCGACAACGTCGAGGTAATACCCAGTGGCCTACCGGACTCCAGAGTATATGGCGACATCCTGCATGTGCTGCCGATTACGAGAGCAAAAAAGCCGCTATTGCGCGTGGCTTATAACAATTCCAAAGATGATATCGAAGAGTGGTCCTGGGAGCTGGTTGAGACAGGCACGCCGGGCATATTCGACATTTCAGTGGGTCCGGTCGTTGATGAAAAGACAGCCAAAGTAAAACCGGAGGCTGTATACAGGTGGTCGGTCAGCGGTCGAAAGTACGAAGGGCCGAAGGGTGGTATTGGCCAACCGTTTATCCGGCTGGATGGAGAACATCCCGGTCTGTTCGAGGACTACCTGAAAGGGATATCTCAGGAAAACAGGAAGAAACCCGACGGGAAACGGAAGTAAACGACTTCTTTCCCCGTCATTCCCGCGGAAGCCGGAGCTCGGAATCCAGGATTGATTTTTAACCGCGTCTTTGGGAGAAAATTTTTGTCGGACCCGTCAGCGGAATGAGTCGTGAGTCTTGATTCCGGAGTCTTGAGTCATATTGATTTTCGATTGCGGTCAGCCGCTGTCACGGATTTTGCACGCGCGATTACGCGCGGCAAACTCCGCGCCAGCGGAGGAAATAAATAAGAAATTATAATTAGCCGGCGAGTTTACTCGCCGGGTTTGTTATTTCCGTCATTCCCGCGGAGCATGATAGCCCAGAGTGTGAATCCTGGGGAATGGGGGTTGCATATAACAGATGCGCTTTGGCATGAATTTTTGCATGCGCGCTTCGCGCGCCGCAGAAAATCATGCCAAAGCGTTGTTTCATTTAGGGCATTTTACCTAGGGCGGCGGTATTTATTACGCGCGCCGCAAGCGGCGCGGCTAACATGCAAACCTGGCCCTGAAAACAGCGCTACTATATCACAGCCCCTTTGGGGCCTTCATAAGGAATAGCATATTAAGAAACGGGCACGGCAGCGCGCCTGTTTTGTGCCCCTACATTTTAAAGGGCGGACACATGGGTCCGCCCCTTTTCAGCTTGATGTACTGCTGCAGTCGCTTACCAGCGTCCGCCGCCGCCACCGCCGCGTCTTCCACCACCACCACCGCCGCGGTTCTCTCTCGGGCGGGCTTCGTTAACCTTGAGGTTACGGCCTTCGACTTCCTTTCCGTCGATGGCTTCCTGCGCTGCCTGCGCGGCTGAGTCGTCGGCCATCTCGATAAAGGCGAAACCTTTGGAGCGCCCGGTCTCGCGATCGGTGATAACAGCGACCGAAAGAACTTCGCCGTGCTCCTCGAACATCGTCCTGAGGCCGTCTTCCGTCGTCTCGTACGACAGATTCCCTACGTACAGTTTCTTCATAAGTCTCCACTTTCGTTTTACGGAGTTGATCTGGCTTGAGAAGTAAATGAGCGAACGCAATCTGCCAAATCAACCCGGTCCTATATAGTGGACCGTACACTTCCTTGCGTGCTCTATACAATATGCGAACTATCGCATATATTTACCGAAACCAGGCCTAGGGCCTGGATGCTTCCCTGCTTTTAAGCCAGCTGTAAACTGCTATCCTGGTGTAATTCAGAGTTTGGCCGGTTCTGTTGGCGTAGTGCGAAATGGCATCCATAACGCGTCCGTTAAGCACCAGAGCCTTTTCTTCCTTAATAAGCAGCCCAATTCTCTTCCTCACTACTTTTCACTCTCTTCACCATCAACTATTACACATATATATACAAACAACGGGTTTGACAATAACGTGGAATTGTATGACAGGCTATTGGGGGTTTCCTAATAAATTTGCGGCCGCTTGCCAACCGGGCAATGCCCCGCCGCGACACAGCAACATAGCACATAAGGCGGTATGTGTCAAGGGATAAAATCGAAACACGCTCAGAAAACAGGCCGGAGCGGTTGAGGCATGGCGCGCTTCCAGATGTAATCCCCTGCGGTTGCCCGGTTTCATTTTCGGGCAGGCGCGGGGGCGCGTGTTCTCGCCCCTACAATTTAGCGCGCCGCAAGCGGCGCGGCTAACAATTCATCCTTCATAATTCATACTTCATACTTTATTCCCCCCCGCTTGCACAATCCGCGTCTGGCTGTACAATATAAGTGATGGATGTTCAGTGGAGGTCTGGATGCATGGGATTAATTTAAGCGGGCAGGACGTTTTCCTGATATTGGGAATTCCAATCGCATGCATCATTGGAATAATTGCCGGAGTTTTTCTTGCTGTTCTGTATCTCCACAGGCGCAAAGGCCTTTCCAAGAAACGCTCGCTGGGCGTGATTTCAATATCGTTGCTGCTCATGCTCACCGGAGCTGCGATTTCCTATGGTGCGCTTCGGTATGCAGTCATGTACGGCAGCGGTGTGCCTGTCATCGACGACGATATTGCAACTGTAGTTATCACCGCGCTAACCACTTTAGCCGGCGGAATCGCCGGCGGTGGTGCGGGATACTGGCTTTTTTCAAGAAAAGATAAACCGGCAAGTATACGGGAATTGATACTGACCGGAACTGCCCAGACATTCATTTTAATCTCCGCAGTTTGTATTTCGATAGTTCTTGTTGTGATTCTTGGATTAATGTTGTTCTGATTTATCTGCACAATCCGCGCTTGAGGGCTTTGGATTTTCCTTATTAACTTGTTCCCTTGTTTCCTTGTCAACTTTTCCCGGTACTCGGGACTCGGTACTTCTTCAGGAGTTTACGATTTTCGATTATCTGAATATCAGCATAACCAATACAGCCAAAGGGAAGAAAACAGAACTGAGCACCTTTCCGGCTGTAGATTTCTGAATGAAAATGCCCATGAACGCGGTTACAGTAATACCGAGGGAAGCGAACAGGGTCAGTTGAGCCGTCAGGGACACTTCAAAAGGCAACTCTCTGAGGATTACATACCTGAGTATGATAAATGTTATAACCGATAATACCAGTAGAGACGCGTGGAAATAAGTATGTATTACAGAAGTCTTCGTGTAGATTTTCTTTTCCCTTTCAGTCCTTTCAACGCGCAACATGACAAAGGTGGTCCGGCCCGCATGAACGAGCCAGAGGGCAACATAGACAAGGATAAGGGTGATGAGTATTGCCTGTATAAAATCCATTTCTGTTTTATATTATAATCAGGCCGGATTGCCATGCAATGGATTTTCCGCGGCTGCGCGGGAATAACGGAAGAAGAAGTACAGGATACCGGGTCGTGGGTCTTTTCTAATGGGCTTCGCGTACTACCCGTGCCGCAAGCGGCACGGCTTCACAAATAAACTGCCATCGGCAAATCTTCGTGAAGCCGCCGCGCTTGCCGCGGCGGGTATAATTTCTCCGCCTGCCCGGGAATGCCCTTCATGTCTCTTTAACTTTTCAGCTCTGCAATAGTTGTTTCGATCTTCTCTATCTTCCTGGTTAAGACACCTTTCAACTCCTCGAGCTTCTGAATCCTCTCATCCTTGGGCATGCTCTCGTCTTTGAACGCCTTCCACAATTCCTTCTTGTGCTCACCGTGCTTGTCGTGATCAGAACCATCCTTGTCCATGATAGACCTCCCTAATGATTGTCATACCACATGATCCGGGTAAGGCGAGCATTATACCATGTTTGCATTAAATATCCAGCAAACGTTGCCGCTCTAACGAGCTTCGCGTACTACCCGTGCCGCAAGCGGCACGGCTTCACAAATAAACTGCGGAATTCATCTTCGTGAAGCCGCCGCGCTTGCCGCGGCGGGCAAGCGGGGATGACGGAAAGAAGGATCCCCGTCTGCACGGGAATGACAAAGACGCTGCGCGGTAACGGCTCTGAAAACAGAAGGGACGCGTTATCCGCGTCCCTTCCCGATAGTCCGGAATGCATCCCGGCTTGTTACTACTGGGCCGCCTTGATATCGGCTGCAAGGGCGGCAACCTCTGTGTTCACTTCCTTAACAAGGGCTTCAATCAGCACCGTTGCCGGATGAGCTACGATCATATCTTCATCGGTCTGATTTTTTTTCAAGAAACTGTCGCCTATGACTTTTGCGAGGATTTCGCCTCCGGCCGAACCTATGGCGGCCATTGTTCCGCCCTTGATTTCGCCGGCCTGGAATTTCAGCCTGAGATATAGAGAAAATTTCATGTCAAGGCCCTGATGGTATATAATCACCGGCCAGACGGTGAAGACGAGCGCGCCTTCATGTGCGGCGAGGTCGGCGGGCATTTCGTCGAGAGTCTGGAAATTGACCTCGGGGAAAGCCTTCTTGAGCCCGTCCGCGAAAGCCGCGATTACCGGGGCGTAATCGGCCACGGAAGCGGTGCCGGTGTATGAATCACTCAGGTCTTTCAATTCCACCAAGACGGAGGCGTCTTTGGATACGATAAGGACGGGCGCTTTTTCGGTCACCAGCTTGTTCTTGAGACCGAGCCTGCTGGTGGAACATCCTGAGCAGATAACGAATGCTGCCACTATTGCAAGAAATAAATGGGCTTTTTTCATTGCGCATTCCTCCTGATTTGCGGTTTGGAACTCCAACAACTTACGAGTGGCCGGATTATAGTAATAATCAGGAACATGCGCAATTATAATCAAGGGAATTACCAAAAATTCAGTGAGCTTCTGGAAATTCATAGCAACCTCGTTAAACACCGTTGCGGCCCGTATAAACGCGTGTTAGAATAATCCCCGATTTTGCGGGAGAAGATGATGGCCTCAATCGAAACAAGAGACTTGACCCGCGTTTTCAGGGTCGGAAAAACAGAAGTCCGCGCACTCGATGGCGTGAATCTGGACATTGAAAAAGGCGACTTCGCGGCCGTCGTCGGGCCGAGCGGCTCGGGCAAGTCCACCCTCCTCGCCCTGCTCGGCGGCCTCGATACCGCGAGCTCGGGCACGATAATCGTCAACAACCGCCGCCTCGACCAGTTGAGCTCACACGAGCTTGCCGCTTACCGCCTGTCCTCGGTCGGTTTTATCTTCCAGGACTTCTTCCTGCTCGGACACCTCACAGCGCTCGAGAACGTCGAAGTGCCGCTGAAACTCGCGGGTGTCGACAAGCGGTCCAGACGGGCGCGCGCGTCCGAGCTTCTCGAAACGGTCGGCCTTTCCGGGCGAAGCCATCACAAGCCGAGGGAAATGTCGGGCGGCGAGCGCCAGCGAACGGCAATGGCGCGCGCGCTCGCGAACCGGCCCACGCTCGTACTCGCCGACGAGCCGACCGGAAACCTCGACAGCGTCACGGGAAAAGAAATCACCGAAACCCTTTCCCGCCTAAACCGGGAACGCGGTATCACGCTGCTGGTCGTAACACACAACCTCGCGGTCGCAAAGATGGCGAGACACAGTTACCGGCTGGTCGACGGCCGGTTAACCGCCGACGCGGAACAAAACTCCGGGGAGGCGGCGAAATGAGGTTCCGCGACATAACCCGGGACGTAAGGCTCAACCTTTTCCGCCGAAAGCTCCGCACCGGACTTACGATGGCCGGGATAATAATCGGCGCGCTCGCGGTCGTCACGATAGTGGCGCTCGGCAACGGGCTTTCCGCGTTCATCGACCAGCAGGTGCGCTCGGTCGCAAACCCCAATATAATCGAAGCCTGGCCCACGACCGGTTTCAACCCGAGCAGGATCGCACAGGGAATTTTCTCAAACCTCGGCCGCGCACCGCGTGAAATAAAGAAAGAAAAGCAGGGAGAGTTCATCGGGACCCTTAAAATCAACATGCTTGATTTCGATACGGTCGAAAAAATCAAGGAGGTCAAGGGCGTCGCGCAGGTTAAACCGCTCGTCTTCATCCTCCCCCGCTCGGTCCAGCTCGAAGGAGATAAACGCGAATTCGAAACCGTAATACTCCCGTGGATCCAGGGCGGGCCGCACGTGCTCTGGAAAGGGCGGACGTTCTCATCCGAAAACGCGGCCGAGTGCATCGTCTCCGAGGCATACGTGGAATCCTTCGGTCTCAAGAGCCATAAAGAGCTCATAGGAAAGCAGGTAACGCTCCGCGTAAACGAGCACCCCGTCCTCAGCCTTACCGGCCAGGGACAGCTTGACCCGAAACTCGTGCAGCAGCTCCTCGACATCGGGCGCGCCCTCAACTCTCCGGATTCGGACACGCCCGTTGCCATCGCCGAGGCTTTTCGCCTCACGATGGAGCTCATCGCTTCGGACGGCTTTGCCAGGCTCGGCTCCCAGGAGCCCGAGCTGTCGGAGTTCCCCGCCACGATTGTCGGCGTGGCGAAGAAAGGGCTTCTCGCGAACCTTATCTACGTGCCGGACGAATACGGGGCCGAGATGGGCCGCGTCCTTTTCCGCAACCTCGACCTTTACACCGAAAAGGCGTACGGCATCGGCGCTATCGTGCAGATAGGCGACCCCGAAAAAATATCGCAGGTGAAGCGGGATATCGAGAAAATCGGAAAGCTCCGCGTGGTTACGTTCGAAGATTACATGGGCGCAATCCACAAGGTCTTCTGGACGATGCAGCAGATACTGGTCATATTCGGCTTCATCGCCTTCGTCGTTGCAGCCTTCTCAATCGTCAACACGCTCCTGATGGCCGTATTCGAGCGCAAACGCGAAATCGGAGTGCTCAAGGCGCTCGGCGCAACAAGCGGCACGATACGTATGCTCTTTGCCATAGAGGCCGCGGCAATCGGTTTCTGGGGCGGCGTCGCAGGCGCGGTAATCGGGTGGCTTGTCTGTTTTCTCGGAAACGTGATAGCGAAGGCGAAGTGGGCGACCATCCTCGGCGACACTGATATCTTTCTTCCGCCGACATGGCTTTTCCCGGTCCTGCTGGTTTTCACCACCATCCTCGGGTTGCTTGCCGGGCTCTATCCCGCGGTAAGAGCTGCAAGGCTCGACCCGATGGAGGCCCTGCGTTATGAATAAGCCTGATATTCATAACGACCCGGGCGAAAACGTGACGAAAAGAATCGTCCGCACCATGTGCCCGATGGACTGCCCGGACACGTGCAGCATCCTCGCGCTCCAGCACGGCAACACGGCCAGGCTTTACGGCGACGGCGATAACCCGATTACGCGCGGCTACCTGTGCGCGAAGATGAGAAAGTTTCCGGAGCGCCTTGCAGGCTCGCCGACACGCCTGAAAAGCCCGAAAATCCGTACTTCAAACGGCTGGGAAAATATTTCGTGGGAAAAGGCTTTCGGCCTGATAACCGAACGCATGAAAGCTGCCCGAGATGCCGGACGGACTGAAGAAATCATTCTCATTAATGGCGCAGGCTCGCACGGAGTTCTGAAAAGAATCACAGAATATTTCTTCCGCAAGTTCGGCACAACCGCGCTCTCAACAGACCTTTGCAGCCCTGCCGCACGTGCCGCGCAGGCGCTCAGTTTCGGTTACCGCCCCTGCCACGACCCGCGCGATGTCCTGAACGCGGGCTCTATCTGGATGTGGGCGCGGAACCCACATGTAACTAACTCGCATTTTATTCCAATCATTTCAGAGGCAAGGAAACAGGGCACGCGTTTTGTCGTAGTCGATGTTCAGAAAACGGCTTCAGCCAAAATCGCAGACCGTTTTTTTCAGGTCAGGCCCGACAGCGACTGGGCCATGATTGCGGGAATGATTCGTTTTCTGATTGAGGAAGATCTTTACGATTCGAAATTCTGCCAGGAAAAGACGCACAACTTCGACGAGTTCAAAAAAATAATCCTCGCATTCGACCCGGCAGAACTGGCCGTGACGTGCGGGCTTACGGAAAATGAAATCGCGGATGCGGCAAAGCTGTTTATGGAAAAACCGCCGACCTCGTTATGGTTCGGCTGGGGTTTGCAGCACGGAAAAAACGCATGCGAAAACGTGCGAATGGCGGACGCGCTCGGCGCCGTTTCCGGCAATATCGGGATTGTCGGCGGCGGTGTAAGTCACGGCCAGGATGAGCACGAATATTTCAACACATCAATTATCGAATGCGAAGCGAAAAGAAGTATTGCATCCGTCGAGCTCGGAGGCGCGCTTAACGGCAATATGGAGCCGCCGTTACATGCGGCTTTCGTGTTCGGTGCAAACCCGGCCGCGAGCTGGCCCGACCTCGATGCTGTACGGAAAGGATTGGAATCGCTTGATTTTCTCGTCGTCGCGGACCGTGAAATGACCGAGACGGCAAAACGCGCAACCCTTGTCCTGCCAACGACTTGTTTTCTTGAAGAAAACGATTTGATGGGCAGTTATTTCCACAACTGGGTCGGGCGAATAAACCGGGTGATTCCACAGCCCGGAAACGTGAAAAGCGATCTGGAAATCGTTTCAGAACTCGCATCCCGGCTCGAGATCGAGCTCGAAGGCGACCCGGAAAAGTGGATTGCAGGATTTCTCGAAGGCTCTGAGAAATACGGCATTACGGCAAAAGCTCTGCAGACCGGACCGGTCGAGGCAAACGACAGCCAGGTGATTCCACTTGCAGACGGGATTTTTCCAACGCCTTCGGCCAGGTTTGAATTCCTGACCGAGTTACCGAAACCGGATGAATCAGAAAAACGCGAACTGATGCTTGTTACTACTCATTCTTCAAAATGGATAAATACGGGCGGTCGCGAAGACGATTACGAAGGAAATGTCAAAGCCCGAATTTCGCCCGCAGAAGCCGTGAGGCTTGGATTTTCGGATGGCGACAAAATATTTATCGAAAGCGATCACGGCTCTATCGAGGCGGAAATATCGGTTGCAGAACGAATTGGCGAAGGTATAATAAACATTCAAACCGGCGGCGCATCCGCCGGTTTTTACGGCGTAAATCTTCTCACAAATGGAAAGCAGACAACAGCCGGACACGGCCCTGTCTTCAACGCAATAAAGGTTCGGGTCCGGCGGCTGCAGGATGAAGGAGGATAAAATGTTACAGGCGCGCGTGGTCCTGGCGCTGTTTGCAGTTTCGGTCCTGGTTTCCGGTTGTTCCTACCTGGGTTTCAAAAGGATACCGAAACTGACGGGCAATACCGAAGTCACTATTCTGAAAGTAATCACACCGTCCGAATACCTGGTCTCGACCGACAAAGGTGAGCGGAAAGTCCACCTTCTTGGCGTCGAAGGAATGAAAGTAGGCCATCCTGAGTTCGAAAGCGCGATGAAAGCACTATCAGTGAGAACCGGCACCTCAGTTGTCCTGAGGTATGTCGGCAAAAGCTTCTGGAAAAAAGGCCAGCTCAACGTTCTGCTTTTTTTCAACCGGCCCCACAAAATTCTTTCTGAAACCGGCAGCGAAACGGAGACAGAAAACGTTCTGCTGAATGAAGAAGTGCTGAAAATGGGCTACGGCCGTTTTGTCGAAGGCAAGACCAAAATGCCGGAAGGTTTCAAGGAACAACTGCAAGCCGCGGAAAACGAGGCGCGGGACGGCGGTTTCGGGATCTGGGAAAAAGCGTATATCGAATAAGAAGTTTTCAGTTAAAAGTTATCAGTTTTTAGTTAAGAAAAATCCAAAGAGGTGTTGAAGTGCTGAAGTGTTGAAGTGCTGAAGTTAAGAAGTTTTGAAGTTAAGAAGTTTTGAAGCCGCGCCGCTTGCGGCGCGTTTCTTCCTTATTCCCTTGTTCCCTTATTCCTTATCCCTTCTTATGGCGGAGGCGGGAATCCAGGATTAATATTGCAAGTTAAGTATTGTGCCCCCGGAATTATCGGGTTGCGCCGCGTGCGGCCTGTCTGTCGATTTCCGCCAGCGCCTTCCGGAAAAAATCAGCAGCCTCCCGAGCCAGTACATGAGATTCTTTTTCAGAGTGCCGCTGCCGGACGTGCAGTCTGTTGCCGGTCTGATCAAATTGAATATCCCAGTATCGAAAGGGCGCCGGCGCGGTAACCTGGATTACAAGATTGTTGAATTCCGACTTTCCGATCTCGCAGTTGATATTCCCCTGGTCAGGCGGATTCAGGTAGGCGTTGAAATCGGAAAACCCCCAGTATGGATTATTGTTGAACATGTTGCAGTAGGTCTGCCTCCGGCCCTGACCGAGAATGAAATCCCGAATCCGAACGAAATTGGCAACTTTAAGTATTGAACCGGAACTATCGGAGATTTCCGGACCTTCCGATTCGGGCTTTACCGTCTGTGCACACCCCACGCAGAGCAGCACGACGGCAGGAACGAGTTTGATCGCTAAGAATAATTTCATTTTTTTCTTCTTTCGCCTTTTTCGGTACTCGATACTCGGTACTTCTTCTATATTGTACAGGCAAACGCGGAGAGTGCAAGCGAGTGAATGGTTGTTCGGTTACCCGGCTATTCGGTTGGCCGGTTATAAGGAGCATTGCACGGTATTTATCTGGATTCCGGCCTGCGCCGGAATGACGGCAAGAAGGGCACGACGTGCGCCTGTTTCGCGCCCCTGCGTTAATCCAGAGATTTTTTTTCCGGGGCTTCGGGGAGGTCAAGGTCTTCACCGCCGCCGACCCCGATCTTCTCGCTCGGCATCGACAGGAGCTCCATCGTCCGCGTGGTAATCATCCGCGTGGTGTACTCCATGGTCTCGAGCTCGTCGCCGGCCGCGCCGCGGGGGTTTATCGCGAGGCCGCGCGCGTTGGAATGCAGGAGCTTCTGCCTGCCTATAAGAACCACGATGACCCTTTTGCCGAGACGCAGGTCTTCGGAGAAATATCCCCTGTTGGATTTGTATCCCAGTTCCTCGACGGCGTAGATGCGGTTCGACGTCATCTGCCTGCCGGCGGACCCTTCCTTTCCGGCCATTATCAGCGTGCCGTTTGCGGTCAGTGCGGCGATCCTCCCGTCGTAACCGCACGGGATTTCGGAGACGATATCGAACCCGTCCCTTGTCAGAATATCCTCGAACGCGCACTTCTGGGCGTGGTACAACTTCGCGACGGCGTCCAGCGCCTTCGCGTGGCCGCCTTCGGGCGCGATAATCTCGATTTCGAATTCCTTTGCGGAATACCGCGCCTGCCCCACCTTGCCTCTGAAAATAATCTCGCCCCTTTTCAGCTTCTCGAAGAAAACATTGTCTATGCACTCCCTGTCCGTATCGCTGAAGATGTCGGAATGGTAGAACTTCGCGGCATCGGTGCAGAAGGTCGGCCGCGGTACTTCAGGCTCGGACTCGCCGTCCGGTTCGGCGGCTTCGGACTCGCTTTCGCCGTCTCCCACTTCCGGGTACAGGATTTCGGGCTCGAATTCCTCTTCTTCGCCCTCTTTTTCGCCTTCGGCCGGGTTTTCACCGCAGGCGGAACCGTCGTCATTCGGGATATGTTTTGAATCTTCATCCATTCGGACCCCTCTATTAAGTATACGACACGGGCCCGGGTAAAACCACGTAAGCGGCCGGAATTCTGCGGGAGAAAAGACGGGCAGGCGCGGGGACCGGCCCATGCGTTTTATATGCCCGACAGGAGTGTCGGGCCTACCGATCTGTGACCTGCCCCTGCAATTTAATTCTGAATGCTGAACGCTGAAAGCTGAACACCTGACCAAAATAAGGCATTGCGTTATCCCATCTGAGGTTGTATAATTAAAGGCTGTATATCGATACTTTCAGGGGACGAAAACGGCGTTAGGTTACAGGCGAGGGGCCGGAATGTACTACATTTCACTCGAGTTTCAGGGCCAGAGAATCAAGACGTTCGATATCAACAAGCCGAACGCCGTTATCGGGCGCGAGCTCGACTGCGACGTCCATATCGACAACCTCGGCATCTCGCGCCACCACTGCAAGATAGAGGAAGCGGGCGGCGTGCACGTCCTGAGCGATCTCAACTCCAACAACGGCACGTACGTCAAGGGCCAGAGGATCGTCCAATATAACCTCAACCACGGCGACGAAATCGTTATCGGGAAATACAGCCTTATCTACGAAAACCCGCAGCAGGCACAGGCCGTGGCGGCAGGGCCTGAGTTCGAGGATCTGCCCACGATGGGAATCGGCGAACCCGCAACCGTGCCGGTACCTCCGCCGGATCCCGGCGGCGACGTCACGATGGCGGGCGCCAAGGACGCGGAACTCCATGCGCTGAGACGCGCGGCCGCCATCGATGCTTACATGATGATAGGCGACCGCCCGTACATATTGCAGAAAGGCTTCTATCTGTTCGGAAAAGCTTCCGATTCCGATTTTCCGACAGGCGGTTTTCTCGTGAAGGCCAAGGAAGCCATTATTATCCGCGAGGAAACGGGTTATACGCTCATCCCCATCGGGGGAAAGACCCGGGTCAACGGAAAGAAGATGCAGCAACAGTATAAGCTGGGTAATGCCGATATATTGAAAGTAGGAAACCAGGAATTCACCTACTTTCTGGGTAAACCTTCGTAAGCTATCGGGCACACCGCAAGCAAGCGAGCACTCAGGAGAATTGCAGTGGACACAACAAAAATCATCTTCAAGAACATCAAGAAATACGGGTACGAGAAAGGCATCCCCATGCTCATCAAGGGGCTGGACTCGAAGGATGAGAACCTCCGCCGGGTCGCCCTTGACGCGCTCCGCACGATAAGCGGCAAACGCTACGACCCGCTCTCGTATCTCTGGCGGGCATGGTGGAAAGACGCGAAAGACGAACTCCTGTCCGACGGCGGCGACAGAATCGGGGAGGTAATCGACTCCGAGCTGGAGAAAGCGGAAGGCAAGGACCCCGACACCCAGATGATCGGAATCGGCCTCGACGACCAGACCGTGGCGATATCGGGCAAGGAAGTCGCGGACGCGTGGGCGGCGCAGGACACCCAGGCGCCCGCACCCCAGGCAAACCCGGTCTACACCGACCCGGGGCTGGTGGAAACTATATCGATGGAGGGCGGCGAGCCCGACCCGTTCTCGCAGCCGACGGCGCAGATGCCGGCGCAGGCCGGCGACCCGTTTGCGGACACGGCAATGGGGCAGGTGCCGGGCGCCGACCCCTTCGCCGCGACCCGCGAGCAGCACCAGCCCAACTGGAAGGAAACGGTCCCGGAATTCACCGTCCCGTACACCTCGCCCGACCGGCCTCCGACCGGAGCCGAGCGCAAGGCGCCGCTGTCGCCCGAAGAGCTGAACATCCTCGAATACGTCAGGCGCATTGAAAACGCCGACTACCGGTGGATTCTGCCGCGCCTGATCGAGCAGATTCACCATCCCGACCCTGAGAAACGCACCCGCATAGTGAAAATCCTGGAACGCCTCACTATGAAGGAATTCGGTGAAGACAAGGTGGCCTGGGAACGGTGGTGGGATACCTTCCAGTTCCTCGACCTGAGGGAAATGCGGGAAACCCGCTAGTTGAAGATGGGATAAGGGATACGGGATAAGGGATACGGTAACAAGGGATAATGCGCAACGTGCATTATCCTTTTTTCTTACCATCCCATCCCATCTTCCCCTCTTCTTTCTTCCCTATCCCGTATCCCGTATCCCGTATCCCATATCCCGTATCCCGTATCCCTTATCCCTTATCCCGTATCCCGTATCCCTTATCCCGTATCCCTTATCCCTTATCCCTATTTAAGGAACTAAGGCCGTTCTCGCGGGTGTAATATATATAGTTAAGGGTAACCTACGGGGGGTGATTTTTGGGTTGCCCGTGTCAGCGGCGCGGGTTATAATAGGTATTGCGCCGCTTAACTGTCCCGTATGAAAAACCTTACAGGCCACGCAAATGCAGTTTGAAGCATTCGACCGCCTAAAAACCGAGAACAAACGGCTTGTCCGCAGGCTGAAAAAAGCCAGAGACGAAATAACTCAGCTGCGCCAGCGCCTTGTCGAACTGGAGCGCGGAAAGCTCGGCGTTACCCGCGATATCACCAGCGCCATGCGCAGTAAAGATCCCACTCCCCCCGATGCCTCGCACGACGGCAAATACAAGTACGATTACTCCTCGATTATCGGAAGCTCGGGCGCGATGGACCAGGTCTTCTGTACGCTCGACAAGATTATCGACACGCACGTCCCCGTACTCATCCAGGGCGAATCGGGCACGGGAAAAGAGCTGGTCGCCCGCGCCATCCACTACAACAGCAAACGGCGCAAGAAAAAATTCGTCTCCGAAAACTGCGCGGCCATCCCTGAAACGCTTCTCGAAAGCGAGCTCTTCGGATACGTCAAGGGCGCCTTCACCGGCGCGGTACGAGACAAGAAAGGCCTCCTCGAGCTTGCCGACGGCGGCACGCTGTTCCTGGATGAAATCGGCGAGATGAGCCACGCGATGCAGTCGAAACTGCTGCGCGTCATCCAGGAGGGCGAGATCCGGCCCATCGGAAGCAAGGACATTCAGAACGTCGACGTGCGCGTCATCAGCGCCTCCAACAAGAACCTCCTGGTCGAGGTCGAGCGGGGCCGGTTCCGCAAAGACCTCTTCTACCGCGTGAACGTGATAACCATCGAGCTCCCTCCGCTGCGCGGGAGGCGCGACGACATCATTCTCCTCGTCGACCATTTCCTTTCGAGGATTAAGGAAGAAACCGGGCTGGCCCCGAAGAAGATCAGCGAAGACGTCATGAACATGCTGACCTCTTACGACTGGCCGGGCAACGTCCGCGAGCTCGAAAACGAGATTTACAGGCTTATCGCCCTCTCGGACGATGAAGTCACTGCCGACATCCTTTCGACCCATATCCAGAGGGTATCTTTCGAGCCCGCGCTCCCGGACCTGAGCAGCGAGCGGCTCGGAAAGGAAAGCCTGAAGCGCGCGGTCGCCAAGGCGGAGCTGGCCATCATCACCGAGGCGCTCAGAAGGACGGGCGGCAACCAGACCAAGGCGGCGAAGCTGCTCGGCCTCTCCCGCTTCGGCCTCAGAAAGAAAATGGAGCGCTGCGGCTTCAATCGCAGGTACAGCCCGTTTCAGAAAGGCAAGGCCCCGAAAAGGAAAAAAGGCAAGACCGGAAGGATCGAAAAAGCAAGGCCCGAAGCCAACCCGGAATCAAGCAAGGCAAAGTCCTGAAGGAATTCTACGTGCCCCGACGTTTTCTGCCGTTATCAGTTTTTCTCTTCGCCTTCCTGGTGCTCATGGCCGCCCAGGCGCTCGCGGACAAAGTCGACGACGCGAAGAAAAAACTCAAAGCCGCGCTTGACTCCGGCGACGAAAGCGCTGCAGTCGAAGCCGTCATGGAGCTCGGGAACTGTAACAACGCCGCGGCCGTCAAGCAGTTGCTCGTGCTCGCGCTCACTACCGAAAACCCTAAAATCCTCGAGGCTGCAAAGGAATCCCTCTCCGCCTGCACGGGAGAAGAAGCTCTCACGCAACTGCTCAAGGCCGTTCAGAGCAAGGACTGGCGGCTCCGGGCGCTGACGGCGGGCGTCCTGGGCGGTATCGACTCCTCGAGGGCGCGGGACGCCATAGTCGGCCTCATGAGCGACAAGAAACCCGAAGTCGTCCGCGAGGCGATTTTGGCCGCCATCAGGCAGGATAAGGCCGCCACGTTCGTTGACCCGCTGATCAGGCTTCTCGAGCGCGAGATCAAGGAGCAGGGACTCACCTGGGTCGCCGTGCGCAAGGCCCTCATCGCGCTGACGGGCGAGGACTACGAGAAACCCTCCGACTGGAAAAAGGCGTGGGCGACCATCAAGGAGGAGACCGAAAGCGACCGCAGGAAGAAAGAAAAACCGGCCGAAAAAGACGGCAACGGACCCGGCTTCAAGACGAAGCGCAAAAAGAGCCCGCCCCGGTTTTTCGGCGCCGAGATATATTCCAAGCGCGTCCTTTTCGTTATCGACGTCTCGAGCTCGATGAAGATAAAGGAAATTCCCTTCATCGGCGAGTCGCGGCTCGAGCTCGTACAGATGGAGCTCGCAAAGTGCATCAAGAAGCTCGACAAGCGGGCCAGATTCAACGTCATCGCCTTCTCGAACCGCGTAATCCCGTGGCAGAAAACAGGACCAAAATCCTCGCTCGTACCCGCTTCCTCGAAAAACAAGCGCGCGGCCATCAAGTTCGTCGCAGCCCTCTCGCCGAACGGGCATACATATACGGACGAGGCACTCGAGAGCGCTTTCGAGGAGTCCGAAGCCGATACGATAATCCTCCTCTCGGACGGGGCGCCCTACAAGCCCAAAGAGCCGCGCGAGCCGCTCTCCCAGGAGCTTATGGATTCAATACTGAAATGGGTTGAAATAAACAACCGTTTCCGTAAAGTTATAATCGATACATTCGGTTTCGAGTCGCTGGCCGAAGACAAGGACGGAAAGACCGCGCTCGAGTTCCTGAAAAACCTCGCGGCAAAGACGAAAGGCAGCTTCAAGGGGATCAAGACCGAAGATTGGTAAGCGACTGATAAGCGATTGATAAACGATTGATAACCTGCGGCCCGCGATACCGCGCGCCGCTGGAGGAAATCGGACAAATAAGAAAACAAATAGAAAACGGTATTCCGAAAGGAGACTATGATGAAATTTCTCAGGTTTGCCGCAATTGCAATTGCGATCTCCGCAGTCCTTGCGGTCCCCATGCTCGCGTTCGCGGGGCTCTCGGATGTAAAAAAGGAATTGAAAAACCAAATCAAGGCGGGAAACTGGAGCGAAGTCGCTTCAACTATCAGAAAAATCGGCCGCTATGATTCCTCCGCCGCCGTAGGCGCGGTAATCGAAGCTGCGAAAAAATGCATCACCAACGTCGAGTGTGCCGACGCGATAAAGGCGACCCTCCTCTCCATGGAGTCGAAGGAGGCCAGATCGTCCATCTGCAACCGCTCAAAGAGCGCGAAACCATGGCAGCTCAAGGTCATCATGGCCGAGGCCATGGGTGATATAGGCGGCAAGCAGGCCGTCAAGGCGCTGCTCGCCGTCGCAAAGGACCGGGAGGGCGCAGTCGTGCGGGCGGCGGCGCGCGCGCTCGGGCAAATCGGCGACAAGTCCGCCGTCGAGCCCCTTATCGATGTACTGAAAAAATGGGACAAGGAGCATTCCGCCACATTCAAGAACATCAACCAGGCACTCCAGACGATCACCGGCAAAGACCTCTCCGAGCACCACGAATGGGAGAGCTGGTGGTCCACGGCCAAGAATAAATTCATGGATGGCGAGGAAGAGCCGAGCACCGGTCCCCGCGACACCCGGATCAAGGGCGGCGGGATGCGCACCACGCTGTTCGGCATTGAGATCGACTCGCGCCGGATCACCTTTGTAATCGACAGGTCCGGCTCGATGACCACCACGGAGCCGGAGCTTGCGAAGAAGTGGCGCGAAAAGTACGGCGGCAAACCCAAGACCGCCGCGCAGCCCGAAAAGGACGACAGCGAAGAGGGCAGGAAAAAACGGCGCGAGGGCCAGATGCGGATAACGCTCGTCAAGCTCGAGCTTCAGCGCTGCATCAAGAGCCTCGGTCCCGACGTGAAGTTCACAATCATCGCCTATTCGACCGACTTCTCCGTCTGGAAGAAAACGCTGCAGAAGGCGAGCGAAGGCACAAAGAAGACCGCATGCAAGTGGGTGGATGCATGGGTGGCCGACGGCCTTACCTTCACCGACGAAGCCCTGCGCGAGGCCTTCAAGATACCCGAAGCCGACACCATCATTCTCCTCTCCGACGGGAGCCCGACGCACGTCGGAAACACCGTGCCGAACGTCGAGCCGGATGACACGCCCGCGCTATGCGAGGCGATCTACAAGGAAGTCGCCGAGCTGAACCGCTTCAGGAAAATCACCATCGACACCATCGGCTTCGAGACCGCGAACAAGGAGTTCATGGCCAAGCTCGCGAAACAGAATAACGGCAAGTTCCGCCCGATCGAGTAAGAAGGGATACGGGATAAGGGAAGAGGGGAATAAGAATATATAATTAGCCGCGCCGCTTGCGGCGCGTTGTAGGGGCGGGTCTCAGACCCGCCCTTGATATATCCGCGAAGCTCATTACTTATTACTCGATACTCGATACTCGATACTCGGAACTCGGTACTCGGTACCTTTTTTCTTTCCCATGCGCAGACCTTTACGAATATCACTTCTGATTATCGCCTGCATGCTGGCCCCGGCGGCGTGGATGGCGCACCTGCCGGCCGACGAAGGCGACGCCGGGCCTGAGCTGGAAAGCCCCGCAGACACGGCGGCGATTGCAACTGCGGCGGAGGTGAATGACCTCCAGGAGGTCAACGCTCTCCTGGAGCGCGCGAACCGCCTTAAGAAGACCGGGGCCCCGGGAGCGGCGGTTGACATTTACCTCGATATAATAGACCGCTACATCACCACAGGCTGTTCAATCCTGGCATCCGAGGACGGCGTACTGTTCAGGACGCTGCGAAACACCGTCCTGACCCGCCTGGCAAACATCGGGAACGCCGACGCGGTAAAACGCATCAGCATAATCGCCGAATCCAGGGCCCAGAACCTGCTGGGACAGGCGGAATCCACGGCGGAGCCTGTGCCTCTTCTCCGCCTCCTCGGCGCCAGATACCCCTTCACCAGTGCCGGCTGCGTCGGCCTGGAAATGCTGTCGCACGCCGCTTTCGAGGCAGGCGATTACCCTGAAGTGATACAGTGCTTCCGCGACATGCAGGAATTCGGCAGCGAAAAACCCGATACGGTTCAGCTCCTCAAATGGTACGCCGCGGCAACCGCGCTCGGGGACGCCGCGGAAGTCGCGCGCGTCCGGAGGCTGTGCAAACCGCACGTTCAAACGCCCGTCGAGCTCGGCGGCCGGACCATGAGCCTGGAGCACGCGCTGGAGCTTATCGACCGCAGCGTCCCGCCCGCGCCCGCTTCCGTCTACGTCTTCAACTCTCACGTCGAAACCACGCCGCAGGGCGTCAAACCGTTCGCCGCGGCATCGATCAGCAAAAGAAACTCCGCCTGGGGTCCCGTTACGCTGGACACCGGCTCAGATTCGCAACCCGACAGCTTTCCCGTAATCGCGGGGAATTACCTCGTCATCGCCGAAAGGCACAAGGCAATCGCCTTCGATCTCAATACCGGCAAGAGACAGCACCTGGCCGGAACCGAGACCTACCTGCCTCAGAGCAGCCACTATAAATACAGCCTCATGCCCCTCGGCGCCGCCGCCGACGGCGCCGGACGGGTCTTTGTTACGATGGGGTGGTGCAACCTCCACGCTTTCGACGCAACCGGCAGAAAATTCAAACCTCTGTGGGACACCGGCATCAACTCGAGGACGATTAAGTATACGCCTTTCAATGATTTCGTTTTCGCATCCCTGCCCGTAACCGCCGGCAGGCGCGTTTACATTATAGCCCGCGAGTACCGCGAGTACATATCGAACAACAAGGCCGAGCTGCTGTCGAAAAACGAGGCCGAGCTGCTGCTTGTCGCCTACAACGCATCATCGGGAAAACTGATCTACGCGAAACCCATCTGCACCGCCCTTGCCAACACCCGCCTCAGACCGCAGTACCTGCCCTCCACAATTACAATTCACAAAGGCGCTGTCCTGGTTTCAACGAACGCGGGCGTGATAGGAGCGATGCGGGCCTCCGACGGCGAAATACTCTGGCTCCGCCGCTACGGGCGCAGGGTGGAAGCCTTCTCTACAAGAATGCGCCACAGAAGATGGTTCGGCAAACGGTCCGGCGTGGACCTGGCGCTCATACCCGCCCTTTCATTCGAGCGAACCTT
>SOJX01000142.1 GCA_004376375.1 Planctomycetota bacterium | reverse complement strand
TTCCCTTGTTCCCTTGTTCCCTTGTTCCCTTGTTCCCTTGTTCCCTTATTCCCTTATTACCTTGTTCCTTCTTCCCTAGCCGTGCTTCGGCGCGAGCACGGCAATCTCAGTCGCTTCCGGCAGCGAGCCCGCGTCGACCTCGAGCACGTCGACCTGCCTGACCGGCTGTTTGCCGGAAAGGAACCCGGACGCGTCCGCGATGTCGAGCGAAAGCCCGGGAATCCTGTAGTGCATCGGCACTGCGATCCGCGGCTTGAGAATACCGAGCAGCTCCGTCGCACCGGCGGCGTCGATCGTGTACACGCCGCCGACGGGGAGGCAGAGAATATCAATCCTGCCGAGGGCGTCGATCTGCGCCTCGTTCAGCATGTGGCCGAGGTCGCCGGCGTGGCACAGGCGGATGCCGTCCGCTTCGAAAACGAATATTACGTTGCTTCCGCGCTGCGTTCCGCCGGTGTCGTCATGAAACGTCAGGAGGCCCGATATTTTTACACCGGCCGCCTCATGGAGACCCTGCGTGCTGAAGGTCGTGAAATCGCCCTTCACCTTCTGCTTGGCGCCGTGGTCGAAGTGGTCGTGTGAAATCGTCACAATATCCGCCTCGACCGACGGGTACTCGAGCCCGACACCGTCATAGGGGTCCGTTACGATCCGTGTGCCGCCTGGGGTCTCGATAAGAAACGATGCCTGTCCGAGCCATGTCAGTTTCACGGTTCACCTCTCCTCTGCTATTGTTACATCCCCTGTCTTACTACCGTTATATTCCCCGTCGCGGGGTCGTACTTATACTGAAAACCCGCCCCCGGGTTCGGCAGCGGTCCCGTACTGCTCTGAAACTCGCCCAGGTCTCTCGGATACCTGCCGTTCGCGCTCCAGAAATTCCGGATTCTCTGCCTGACCTGCGTCATACCGAGCTGGTTCCGTGCTTCATCTTTTTTCTGTATCGTTTCACCAATATACGTCATCACCGCCTCAGCCGGGTTTGAAGGGGTCTTATCCTTATCTTCGCTTTTCCCTTTACTCTCATCCCCACCGCTGCAACCGATTGCCGTAACGGTGAAACCGGCCAGAACCATGAGAATAATTGCATACCTTGACATAAGACTTTCCCCATTACGGCATGGACTGCGAGTATATCACCCATGCCTGAGACGGTCAAGCGATTTTCGATTGTCGATTGTCGATTTACGATTGCAAATTTAAAAAACCGCCGGTCAAGCCCGGCGGCTAAATTACTATATTCTTCCCTTCTTTCCTTGTTTCCTTGTTTCCTTGTTTCCTTGTTTCCTTGTTTTTATCCCAGTAGATCAGTGCGGATTTTTTCCAGCCTTGCGCGCAGACGCAGCATGATGCGGGAATGGAGCTGGCACACGCGCGATTCCGAAAGGTCGAGGATGGCCCCGATCTCCTTCATCGTGAGTTCTTCGAAGTAATAAAGGAGAAGAACGAGGCGCTCCTTTTTCGAGAGGCCCTTAGTGACGAGGTCCTTGATCTCTTTTTTCTGGATTTCTTCTATCGGGCTTATGCCCTTGTTGCTTTCAACCACGTCTATTTTGCGCATCGTCTTGTTGTCGTCATCGGGCATCTCGTCCGACAGCGACTGGAAACCGATCACGTTCGCCTCTTTGAGCAGCGCGTCGTACTCGTCGAGGTTCATGCCGAGTTGGGTGGCCACCTCGTAATCGGTGGGCGGGCGGCCGAGCTGTTCCCTCATGAACTGCCACTCGCGCTGGAGCTTGCTCGAGCGCGAGCGCACCAGGCGCGGCACCCAGTCCATCGCGCGCAGCCCGTCGAGAATGGCGCCCCGGATACGGTTGGTGCAATAGGTCTCGAACTTGACGCCGCGGTCAAGGTCGAACCTGTCAATCGCATCCATGAGCCCGAAAATGCCGGACGACATCATATCGTCCACTTCGACGCTCGCCGGGAACCGGGAGGCGAGGCGCTCCGCCGTATACTTCACGAGCGGGAGATACCGCTCGATAAGCGCGTTGCGGATGCGCTCATCCTTTTTCTTTTTGTAGGCGATCCACAGGTCGCCAGTTTGTGACTTAGACGTCGCAGCCACTGCTGACCTCCTTTTCCATCAAATTATCCGATTGGCAGCGGGAATGCAAGATGAAATTATCCGTGCATTACGCTGCCGACGGAGGCCCTTCATTTCCATCCGGCTTTACATCGTTTTTCCCGGCCTCGGGCACGGGAGGCGCCGCCTGAGGTTGGACGGCAGGCGGAGGCACAGGCTCCTCGAACTGGCCCGGCTCCGCTACGACCGCGGCCTTGCCCTCGACAAGCTCTTCCGCCTCGATACCTGCAAGCTCCTCCTCGGGTATCGTCGCAACAACCTCTGCGATTATCTTTCCCGCGAAAAAGCCGATGACCTTGCCGATGATTATGAACGTAACCATCGCGATCAGCGACGAGAACAGCACCTGGTCCGCCGGATGATCCAGCACTATGCCCAGCGTGGCCGCAAGGAAAAACGCAAAAAGCCCCAGTACGCCAGAAAATCTGTCTATCACGACGCTTTACTCCTCCTGAAGAATCCGAATAACCTTTCAAAGAAACCGCCGCGCTCCCGCTTCGGGTTCGCGTGCAGGCGCCTCGCAAGCGTTTTTACGCAAAGAGAAGCCGGAGCGTACGGAAATTCGAGCACGAACGGCCGGCGGCGCCTGACCGATACCGGCACGTGCGGGTCCGCAAGTACATACCCGAACGGGTCCACCCTGGTTCTTAAAAACTCCTTCGAAACGTTCACGACCCTCTCGGCGATTCGCAATGCTTCCACGCGGTTGGTCACCTGGTTTACCAGGAATTTCAGCCGGCCCGTGCCTTCGGTGCGCGCAAGCGTTTTTATTATCGCGTAGGCGTCGGTAATCGCCGTCGGCTCCGGCGTCGCCACGACTATCACCTCGTCCGCGGCCGCGCAGAACTGGATTACGTTGCCCGAAATACCCGCCGACGTATCAACAAAAATCAGGTCGGCCTCGTGCTCGAGTTTGTGCAGGTGATGCAGAAGCTCGACTCGCTTCGCCACGTCGAGGTCGGCAAAGCTCGATATGCCGTTTGCGCCCGGCACCACCCGAATCCCTCCGGGCCCGTCGATAAGAAGGTCGAAGACGTCGCGCTTGCCGTAAACAAGATCGCTCATATTGCACTTCGGCGAAAGGTCCAGCACGATATCGACGTTTGCAAGCCCGAGCTCCGCGTACAGCAGGATAAAGCGCAATCCGAGGTCGGCCGCGGCTATCGCCAGCCCGGACGCGAGGTTGGTCTTGCCGACGCCGCCTTTGCCGCTCGTTACCGCGATAAACCTGGCGCCGCCGCGCCTGCTATCGGCGAGCTTTCTCAGCTTTTCTGCCTGGTCGGTCAGCATCAGGCTACCTCCCCGAGGAGCATGCGCGCGAATTTGCGGCTTTCCACTACCTCGATATCCTCGGGCACTTCCTGGCCGGTCGTAATGTATGAGATCGGCTTCTTAACCTTCATAATAACCTCGAGAAGCGGACCGAGCAAAACAGCCTCGTCTATCTTCGTGAAAAGCAGCCGGTCGAGCCTGAAACGCCCGAAAAGGTCGACAACCTCCCTTATCGCCTTCGGGTGCGAAGTGGACGATATGACAAGGTGCGTCTCGGTCGGCGCGCCCACGTTCAAAAACGTGGTAAGCTCGTCCATCTTGACCTCGTCGCGCTGGCTGCGACCCGCGGTGTCGATAAGGATAACCTCATAGTTCCTCATGTCGCCGATGGCGCGGCGAAGGTCAAGCGGCTCCAGAACGGAGCGGCACGGAATCTTCATTATGTCGGCATAGGTCTGAAGCTGCTGCACGGCCGCGATCCGGTATGTATCAATCGTTATAAGTCCGACCGGGACCTTTTCCTGAAACTTGAGTATGGCCGCGATCTTGGCGATCGTCGTCGTCTTCCCCACTCCGGTGGGGCCGATAAACGCGACGGTTTTCGGGCCGTGCGAGGGACGCGTAATCGGACCGCTCGCGTCGATGACATTCTCCAGCCTGTCGGTAATCCGCAGAAGCAGCTCGGCAAGCTCCAGGCCGCGCGGCCGGCAGTTTTTCGCCAGCTCGAGAGTAAGATCGCGGGCGATTTTTTCAGTAATCGACTGGTCCAGAAGATAACGGTACAGCTCTTCGTATTCCATCGGCACCGGGACAATCTGCTTCCCGTGAACCTGCGGAACCATCGTCTCGAGCAACTCCTTCATCTGGCCCATCTGCCGTTCGAGAGAGTTGAGAACCGTAAACTCCTTCGCAACCACGGGAGAAACCGACGGCGTGTAACTGTCCGCCGGCTCCTGATGAACCTTCCTTACCGCCTCGGCCTTCGCCTCAAGGCGCGGCTCCGCTTCGGCAGGCTCTTCGACCGGAGGAGAGGCGCTTTCACGCGATTCGAGCAGCGCATACGCTTCCTTGAGCAGTCCGGAGGCCTTCTTCTTGAATTCCGGCCCGTTGTCTTTTTTTGCAGGCGCCGCCGCTACTGGAGGCGGTGCGCTTCTACGCTCAACCTTCGGGCGCCTCCGGCGCCGCGGTTTCCTTTCGACAACGCTGCCGGGAATGGCGGTCACCTCGACTACGGGCCTGCCCCCTATCCCGAGCATACCGCCCTTGATATAGGAGCGGGTGGTCAGGATGAGCGCGTCGCGCCCGAGGGCGGCCTTGACCTTTTGTATCGCCTCCTTGAGTGAGCCTGCCTCAAACGTGTGAACTTTCATTTCTCAGCCCCTCTCGCCGACTTGTCTGGTTCCAGAACCGTATTCTATGCGGCCGGCGCGTTCGCCGGCGATTCAAGCGTAATCCAGCCCACGGCCTCGAGCGTAGAACTGGTTTCCTTTGATATTTCGTTGAGCGAAAGAACCGCGACCTGCGGAAGCTCCCGCTCCAGAATATTCCTGAGGTGGCGCCTGACAAGCGGGTTGGCAATGATAACCTGCGGGCGCCCCTGGTCGAGCAGCTTCTTTATCTCGCGCGCAGCCGCCTCCAGAATCGCGTTGACGGTCTGAGGCGGCAGAGTGTTGTAGCTGCCCCGGTCGGTTGTCCGTATATTGCGCGCAATCTCGTCTTCGAGCCTGGGGTCGACGGCGACGACGTACAGCTTGCCGTCGGCGTCGCGGTAATCCTGGACAATCTGCGGCGCAAGCGCCATCCGGACGTACTCGGTAAGAACCTCGAGATCGCGCGTCTGAGGCGCGTAATCGCCGAGCACTTCAAGTATGGCCTCGAGGTTGCGAATGGAAACTCTCTCCTTGAGCAGGTTCTGCAGCACCTTCTGGAGCTCGCCCATCTTGACCGTACTCGGAATGACTTCTTCCACTACCGCGGGCGAAGCCTCCTTCAACGCGTCGACAAGCCGTTTTGTCTCTTCGCGCGTGAGCAGTTCGGCCGCGTGACGCTTCAATATCTCGCTCAGGTGCGTGGCGACGACGGCCGTCGCGTCCGCGCAGGTATAGCCGAGCGCTTCCGCGCGCGGCTTCTGCGACTCCGGTACCCAGTACGCGTCGAAGCCGAAGGCCGGGTCCTTGGTTTTCGTGCCGTCAAGCAGTGTTGCGTCAGGACTCGGGTTGATTGCAAGGTACTCGTCGGCGATTGCTTCGCCGCGGCCGACCTCGACGCCCTGTATCCTTAAGACATACTCGTTCGGCTTGAGCTGCATATTGTCCCGAATGCGTATCGGCGGAATGACCAGCCCTGTCGTAAGCGCGGTCTGGCGCCGCATCAGGGTCACGCGCTCGAGAAGCTCGCCGCCCTGGTTCGCATCGACCATTCGGATAAGCCCGTAGCCGACCTCGAGCTCGATCGGATCGACCCGCAGGAGCTGCTCGACTTTTTCCGGCTCCGGCGGCGGCACGGCGGCTTCCTCGTCCTCGGCGGCGCGCCGGACCCGGGCCTCGGCAACCTTGCCGACGATAAGGCCGATACCGATGATGGAGGCGCCGACCACCATAAGCGGGATCTTGGGCATGGGCGTAAACATCAGAACGCCCAGAAACGCGCCGGTAATCAGCATCGCGCGCGGCACCGAAAAAAGCTGGCCGAAAAGGCTCGCGCCCAGGTTCTCATCGGTCGAGGCGCGTGTAACGATAAGGCCGGCCGAGATCGAGATAATGAGCGCCGGTATCTGCGATACAAGTCCATCACCGATGGTCAGGCGGGTGAAGAGGTTGAATGCCCGGCCCCAGTCCATATCGTAGGAAAAGACGCCGATGATGAGCCCGCCGACGATGTTTACCAGCGTAATCAGTATTCCTGCAATCGCGTCGCCCCGGACGAACTTCGAGGCGCCGTCCATGGCCCCGTAGAAATCGGACTCACTCGTGATCCGTTCGCGCCTGATGCGGGCCTCTTCCTGCGTTAAAATACCGGCGTTCAGGTCGGCGTCGATGGCCATCTGTTTTCCCGGCATGCCGTCCAAAGTGAACCTTGCGGCCACCTCGGCGATCCGCGTCGCGCCCTTGGTGATGACGACGAACTGGACGATTATGATAATCGCGAAGATTATCAGGCCGATCATCACGGACCCGCCCGCGACGTACTCGCCGAACGTGCGGATGACGACACCGGCGGCGAACTCGCCCTTATCGCCCGCGTTGGCGAGGATGAGGCGCGTCGTCGCGATATTCAGAATCAGCCTGAAAGCCGTGGTGCCAAGCAACAGCGACGGAAACACGCTGAAGTGGAGCGGCCCGGCCACGTAAACGGTCGTAACGAGTATCAAACCAGCCAGCGCGATGTTTATAATCAGCAGGACGTCCATCAGCGATGCCGGCAGCGGCACGAAGATCACCAGGATCATCGCGAAAAACGCCATCGGCAGAAAAACATCCATGTATTTCTGCGTCCAGGCTAAAAGCCGGTCCAGCGTTGTCGCTGCAGCCTTTGCCATTTACAGAAGCCCTTTCAATCGAATCAGGTTTCAGGTTCAAAGGTTCAAAAGTTCTAAGGTTCAAAAGTTCACAAGTTCAAAGGTTCTAAGGTTCAAGAGTTTCAATGTTCGAACTTTCTAACCTTCGAACCTTCTAACCTTCGAACTTTCTAACCTGCGCGCTTTCCCGAAAGCTCGTAAACGTATGCCAGTAGCTCCGCGACGGCCTGGTAAAGGTCAGGCGGCACGGTATCGCCGACCTCGCACATCTTGAAAAGCGCCTGCGCCAGCGGTCTCTTCTCCACTATCGGGATGCCGTTCTCCTTCGCGATGCGGCGTATCCGCTCGGCGACGTACTCCTTACCCTTGGCAATCACCGTCGGAGCTTCCATTTTCAAATCGTCGTATCCGAGGGCGACGGCAATCTCGGTCGGGTTTGTCACCACCACGTCCGCCTTGGGGACCGCCGCCATCATCCGCTGAAGCGCAAGCTGGCGCTGCAGCATGCGGCGGCGCTCCTTTATCTTCGGGTCGCCCTCCATCTTCTTGAGTTCGTCCTTCAGTTCCTGCTTCGTCATCCTTATCTCGCGTTCGAACTGCCACCGCTGGTAAAGGTAATCCAGTACCGCGAGCACCAGGAGCGCAAGCGACGCCTGCAGCCCCATAAGCCACACGATCCGGCAGCCGGTGAGAAAAGCCTCGTTCACCGAAAACTGGAAAAGACTGAAAAGGACGCCTATCTGGCTCCATATCGTCGCCACGAGCACCGCCGAGACGACCGTTATTTTCGTGATGCTCATGAAAAGGCGCACGAGCGAACGCAGCGAGAATATGCGCTTGAAACCGCTTACCGGGTTTATCCGGTTCAGGTCGGGTATAAGCGGCTGAGTCGAGAACACCCATCCGACCTGGATAACGTTTGCCAGAAACGCCAGGACAAAGGCGACCAGAATTATCGGCAGCATAACCTTGAGACACATCAGCAGCCCGGCAAGCGCGTAAAACCAGACTTCGTCACGCGTAAACGTGGCGGATATGTTGCCGAGAACGGTACGGTTCAGGTGCTGCAGGTTGTTGTAGACGACGTTGCCGAACAGCCACAGCGAAATAAATATCCCCAGCAGCACGCACGCGGTCGCGAGGTCGGCCGAACGCGCGACCTGCCCGCGCTCGCGGACCTCCTGCCGCTTTCGCGGGGTCGCCTGTTCCGTCCTTTCGCCGAAATCCTGGTTTTCCGCCATAACAGAATCACCCTGGTCGTTAGTCGTTGGTGGTTAGTCGTTAGTGAAGAAAAACCACTAACTGCTAACTACTAACCACTACGCGGATCCCTGCGCCATTATTCCAATAAGCTCCTGCAGGTCGAAGGCCATCCGCTTGAAAATCACATCCAGCACTCCCGCCATGTACGGCATGGCGAGAAGAAGGATGACAAGTCCCACTCCGGCGCGCACGCCGAAACCGATTATGAAAACATTTATCTCGGGCGCCGTCTTTGCGACAAACGCCATCATCACCGTCGTTACCAGCATCGCGACAATTACGGGCGCCGCAAGCTGAACGGCCTCGATAAACATCTGCGCGCCCATGCCCATCGCTATGTACTCGGGCACGAGGCGGCAGTACGATACGCTCATTATCGGAATCATCTCGAACGTCCAGAACAGGAACCACAGGAGCAGGAGATGCCCGCCGACGGCCAGAAACACCAGCACGGCGAAAATGAACTTGAACTGCGTAACGACGGTAACCTGCTCGAAAGAAGTCGGGTCGACCACGTTTGCGAGCGTGAGCCCCATCTCCTGCCCGATGAAATGCCCGGCAAGCTGTATGCCTGCAAAAACCAGCGTGGCCGCGAAGCCGAGAACGATTCCGATGGAGCACTCGGCGACGGCCGCGAGCAGATAGCCCGACAGAGCTCCCGGAAGCGCGACGTCCGGTTTCGGCACGATCGGGAATATCGCAAGGCTTATCAGCAGCGCCAGGCCGATTTTGACCGGGCGCGGAATGTTCATCGAGCCGAAAAACGGCGCGATCGTCATCATCCCCGCGATCCTGAACAGCACGAGAATAAAGAACTGAAACTGTGTTACCGTAAACGTTACAAAATCCACGCGCTTCGCACTCCCCTATACGGCCGCAATCACATCGGCCGGAAAAGCTGGTCAAGCGACCTGAAAAGGTTGTCCGTGTAATTCACAATAATGAGTATCATCCACGGCAGCAGGGCAAAAAGTATTCCCACGACCGCAAGAATCTTCGGCACGAACGAAAGCGTCTGCTCCTGAATCTGCGTAACGGCCTGCACGAGCGACACGGCAAGCCCGACCACCAGCCCGACCAGCAGCAGCGGCAGAGAAAGCTGGAGCACCACAAAAAGCGCGTTACGCCCGAGATCGACCGCAAGATCGATAGACAGGTTTTCCATCAGGCGCTTCCTCCGGCTCACACAAAAAAGCTCTCGACGACCTGGCCCACGACAAGCGTCCACCCGTCGACCAGTATAAAGAGCAGTATCTTGAACGGCAGCGATATCAATATCGGCGGCAGCACCAGCATGCCCATCGATATGAGCGTGCTGGCCACGACCAGGTCGATAACCAGAAACGGCAGATAAAGAAGGAACCCCATCATGAACGCTTTCTTGAGCTCGCCTATCACGAACGCGGGAATGAGGACGTGCGTCGGCACCTCGTCCACGTGCTTCGGATACGGTTTCCCGGTCTGGTGGCTGTTGAGGCTGACGAAAAGCTCGAGCTCATCTTCACCGCCCAGCCCGAGAAGCTGCGTAAGCATGAACTTCCGTATGGGTTTTATGCCGCGGTCGAACGCCTCTTTCTGTGAAATCAACCCGTCCATGTAGGGCGCGAAAGCCTTGTCGCTGATCTCTTTCCAGGTCGGCGCCATCACGAAAAACGTGAGAAACAGGGCAAGCCCGACAATCACCTGGTTCGGCGGCAGTTCCTGGGTCGCAAGCGCGCGCCTGAGAAACGAAAGCACAATCACAATTCGCGTGAACGCGGTAGTAAGTATCAGTATCGCCGGCGCAAGCGAGAGCACGGTCAGCGCAATAAGTATCTCGATTGTAGTGGCAACCTCGTCCGGGCTCTCGGCTTTCTTCAGGAACGAGCGGTCGAGCGTGGGCACGCTTGCGGCATGCACGTCGCCCGCAATCGTCAGGCACCCGAGAACGAGAAGGAAGACAAACAGACACTTGCGGCCGTGCCTGCGCCATTTGCGTTTCGGCTTCGCGGGTTTCAGCAGCCGGCGGTGTAAAGCGGGAAATCGTATCATGCCGTTTCCCCTCCTCTCCCCGTCGGCTCCCGCCAGGTGTTGACCATCCGGCGCACGCGCTCAATCTCCCGCCTGGCTTCCTCCGTATCCAGTTCGTCCCCGGCCGGGCTGGGCTCGGGAGCGCTGATGTCAGACCTTTCACGCCTGAAGAAGCGCCGGAAAGTCTTTTCGATAGCGCCCGGCTGAGCACTTGACGCCGATCCGACGAGCGCTTCCACCTCGGCGGGCTCGGTAATCTCCGCAAGGGTGGTCATAGTGTCCCCGGCCAGGCCGATGACAAGCACCTTGTTTCCAACATGCAGATAGGCGATCTGGTGTTTGGGTGAGACGTGCGAGCGCCCCAGGATGCGCCCGATGCTTCCCGCGCCGACGAGCCTGGACCCTCCCAGGAACCGTTTCATGATCCAGACCATGCCGAAGATGACCACGGCGACTATGACCAGCCAGAATACCATGCTTCCGATGACCGATGCGGTTGAACGGCGGCTTGAAGGCTTGCCTTTTTTGGATTCGGGCAGAGTCCGCGCCCAGTGAATCGTTCCATCGGGAGTAACTTTTGTTTTTTCGGGCGCGGGCTTTTCAGCCTTACCGGGTTTTTCAGCCTTATCGGTTTTTTCGGCGGGCGGCGCCTGCGGGGCTTCGGCCTGCGGTTCGCCGGAAAAAGCCGCCGCAAACATCAAAAGACAGATTATCCCGGCCAGAATCGGGATGCGCACTGGTTCCCCCCTCTCAGGTTTGATCTTACGGCAGGTCTACCGCCTTCAACTCACGACCGGCGGTCTTCTGACCCGTTTCCCCCTCTAAAGATTTTCGATTTCCGATTTTCGATTTCCGATTTCTTTTCAATCGTAAATCGACAACGCTCCTCAACTTCTACACTTCAGCACTTCAACACTCCAGCACTCCAGCACTCCAGCACTTCTTAACTTTCATACTTCAGCCTTCATACTTCATCCTTTTTTTTGCCGCTCATCCGGGTTTACTATCTCCGTAATGCGGATGCAGAAATTATCGTTCAATACGAGAACCTCGCCCTTGGCGACGAGCCTGTCGTTTACGAGCACGTCGAGCGGGTCGCCGGCGAGTTTATCCAGCTCCACGATCGAGCCTTCTTTCAGTCTCAGGATGTCCTCGAGCGACATCTTGTTCCTGCCGAGCTCGATTTTCACCTTGAGAGGCACGTCGATAAGCAGGTCAATATTTGCGGACCCTTTCGCCGGGCCGCGTTTGCCGGTAAAAACGTCGCCCGCAGCCACTTCAATGAACTCCTTCGAAGTGCCCAGGGCGTCGTCGCCCGCCTTGAGCCCTCCGGCAAGCAGCGCGTCCACGTCTTCCTGCTTTATGATTCGATCATCCGCGCCGGCTGCGGCTTCGTCGTCCCCCGCGTCGGCCGGAGGCGCCGCGTCTCCGCCGCCCAGAGAGCTGAGAAGCGCTTCCACCGCATCTTCGTCCAACCCTTCCTGATCTCCGGGTAACTTCGGGTCGAGTTCATCCATAATATACTCCCTCGCGTTTCGCAGCTGCGGCAAACGCCATCAACCGGTAAAAATGTACGACTTTAACTGAACCTCGCGTATCACGTCTTCAGTGGCCTGCAGCTTCTTGTTTATAAGGTTCTTTATCTCCTCTTTGAGTTCACGGCTGCCGGCCTGAGTGTGAAGCTGGCTCCGCGTACGGTCCATGCAGATGTCGATTATCAGGTTTCTTATCCACGGCCGCAACCTATTAATCGCATGCTGGTAACTCACGTACTGTTTTTCCGACATTTCGAGCGAGATCATCAGCCGCAGTTTCGGAGTCCGCCCGATGCCGAGTTGTTCGGGCTTGAGCTCGCAGAAAAGGGCCTCGAGGTCGATCGTGCGTCCGATGGCCTGCTCCTGCCTCGAGGTGCTGAACCAGCGCCACAGGCCGTGCTCCGTGGAAAACAGGAAATAGAATATCAATCCCTGAACCACGAGAAGCGCAAGCATGAGCGCAAGCCCCCAGATGGATATAAGCGGAATCTCGCGGACGCGTGAACGCCGTTCCGCCGCCGGTACAACTTCGGGCGCCGCTTCTTTAGCCATGAATTCTCCTCCCCCGGCCGCTGCCGGGATATTTTTACTTCCGCCTGCGCGGACCCTCGGTGCGATAAGGCACCAGTTCATCGCTCAAAATTATTTCAACCCGGCGCTGGATCCCCAGCCGCGCCTCCGGATCGAGCCTGTCGTGAAGGTTCAGCACGACGGGCTGCGTGTCGGCGCACGCGGTAATCCTGAACCGGTCCCAGTCGAGGTTATGATCTTCCAATCTCCCTGCCTGGCCGGGGCGGATGCAATTATGAGAAAGATAGTATGCAACATTAAAGGCGCGCTGCCAGGACAACCCCCACTTGGCCTTGTTCCATTCTCCCGGCGACGTCTCAGGGTCCGCACCGGGCGGCAGGTCCGCCGGGTCGCGCGACGTATGGCCGCGGACTTCAATGCGGAGGCGGCGGCCCTCGAGGACCTGACATATCTTATAGAGCTTTTCACGCCCCTCTTCGCGTATCTCGGCACTGCCGAGATCGAACAATGTCCGCCCTCCGATCTCAATTTTGAGGCCTTCATCGGCAAACTGGACGCGCACGTCCTCGCCGAAGCCGTGGGTCACTATTGCCGTCTCCCCGTGCTGGCGGCCGCGAATCTCTATCGTTGACACGTCCGGGATTGGAATCTCCTCGAAAGCCTTTCTGTCATCGAATGTGCCGGCAACGATGGTGGACTCCACGTCGAAATAGGCCCTTATCGATTCGAAGACCCTTTTGACCTGCTCTTCCTCGATCTTCGACATCGCGAAAAGCAGGACGAAGAAACACAGAAGCAGCGTCATCATGTCGCCGTAGGTCAGCATCCACGGCGCCGCACTTCTCCGTTCTTCCTGTTTCTTTTTTACACCGACGTCGTTCATCGAGGTCCTTTTGTGCCGGGCTGACGGCGCGTGACGCTCTCACGCATCACCGGCGGCAGGAAAATCTTCAGCTTCTGCTCGACGACTTTCGGGTTATCGCCGGACTGTATCGAAATAACGCCCTGTATGATTATTTCCTTGAGGAGCAACTCCTCCCTGTGGCGCGAATCCAGCTTCTCCGCTATCGGGAGAAACACGAAGTTTGCAAGAATAACGCCGTAGAAAGTCGTGATAAGCGCCACGCCCATGCGGGGCCCGATCGCGCTTACGTCCTGAAGCTCCCGCAGCATGAGGATAAGGCCGATAAGCGTTCCGGCCATTCCGAAGGCGGGCGCGAAAGTCCCGAGGTTTTCGAAGATCTTACGGCCCGACCTGTGCCTTTCCTCGAGGTAAGAAAGCTCGGTGGCCATGGTTTTATGTATATGCTCCGGGTCCGAGCCGTCGACCGCCATCTCGATCCCGTGGACGAGGAACTCGTCGTCGGTTTCGTCAAGCGCGTTTTCAAGCGCCAGAATGCCGTCACGGCGGGCAATCTCTCCGAAGCGGACCAGACGGTTGATCAGCTCAATCGACGAGCGGGTTTCGAAAATAAAGGCGTGCCTGATAATCTGCATCAACTTTCGCATCATGTGCGGCGGCGTCGCGACGAGCACGGCACAGAAAGAGCCGACGACCGTGATCATGAAACTGGTGAGGTCCGTAAACATCGTTATGGGACCGCGCAGCATGATTGCCATAATCATGACCGCCGTGCCGATGACAAGTCCACCGAGCGTGGCAATATCCATGGCCTAAAGACCCTCCTTTCGATTTCGAATTTACGATTTCGGATTGCGGATTGCGGATTGCGGATTTCTCTAAATCCGAAATCTGAAATCTGCAATCCGAAATCGCCTCAGACCCGCCCCTACCGTCAGCGGTTCATTTCAGGAAAACATCGGAGAGACCGGCTGTACTCGATAGCTTTCCGGACGATCTCTTCGATGCCTTCCTGCACGTATATTTTGTCGCCGCTTGTCAGCGTTATAAGAGTATCGGGCGTTTCCTCAATGAATTTTATAAGGTCAGCATTTAATACCAGCTTTCGCCCGTTTATTCGTGTAACCGGTATCATTGCCGGAACTCCTTTCAGGTTCGTAGGTTCCCAGGCTCCTAGGTTCCTACCTACAAACCTACATACCTACATACCTACATACCTACATACCTACATACCTACATACCTACATACCTACGAACCTACAAACCTGCGAGCCTATGCACCCGCCTGATTGTAGGGGCACAGCATGCTGTGCCCCTACAGCGGCTACGTTATATCAGGTTTACAAGCTCCTGAAGCATTTCGTCAGAAACAGTTATCGTCCTCGCGTTGGCCTGGAAAGCGCGCTGAGCGACAATAAGCTCGGTGAACTGCTCGCCAAGGTCAACGTTGGATTCTTCCAGGAACCCGGAATGGATTTCGCCGCGGCCGAACGTTAACGGTTCGCCCGTCAGCGGGTTTCCGGAGTTCACACCTGCCTGGTAGTAGCTGTGACCAAGCTGAACGAGCCCGTTGGGGTTCGCAAAGCGGGTCAGAACAATCTGACCGAGGTCGCGGGTAAGACCGTTTGTGAAGATACCTACTATCTTGCCGTCGCGCCCCAAGGCGAAATCGGTCAGCGTCCCGAACTCGAACCCGTCCTGGTCATAGAGCTGGGCCTCGCTCCGCCCGTCCGCAAGCTGGGTGAAGCGAGAAAAATCAAGATCGACAATAAGCGGCGTTACCACGCCGCCGGGCGCTCCAGAGGTCGGCCTCAGATCGATCGAAGCATCCGTCGAACCGGGTATCACCTGGAGGAACTGACCGTTGGCGTCAAACGCGATCTCGCCGCCGCCCACGATGCGGTTAAGGTCGATATCGTCCCCAGCCTCGAGGAAATACGACCACCGGCTCGGCCCGTTGGCCTGCGAAGCGCGGTAGACAAGCGTCCCCTCCAGCAGGTGCGCGCGGCCGAGAGAATCGTAAACCGTCATAGCGGTGTAAATACTCTCGCCCTCGGCGTCCTGTGCGGGCTGCTGGTTAAACATTACGGTGCGCGAGTTGTTTACCGTAATGTCGACGTTCTTGATATGGTTTTCCGTGCCGATATTGCCGGCAATCTCGATACCGCCTGTGCTGGGCCGGATTACCTGGTAGTTTATTCCCGCTCCGGTTTCGAAATCGTTAAAGTCGATATTCGGAAACGCCGCGGTATCAAGCGCGACCAGAACTTCACCCTGGCTGCGCCCGACAACCGTTCCGACGCCGTAGATACCGTTTGCCGAATCGATTGCAAAGCGGACAAGGTCGCCGATCTGCACTCCTTCTTTCGCGAAGTCGACGGGCTCGGCAACCACACCGCCGGGCGGAATCTCGTTCGTGGCGGTAATTCTTATGGTCGTTACTCCGCTTGCGAGCACCGTTGCGTCCGTGACCGCACTGGCCTCGAACTGGCGAACCAGCTCGCCCCTGCCAAGGTAACCGAGCGTGCTTTTCAGCACGGTAATCTGGTTGATGGCCGACATGTCGGGGGGCGGGACAACTATGGCTCCCGTATTGTCGATTTCATTGATGATATAGTTCGCGGCCGTCATCTCGGAAATAATCCCGGTATGACCGGCGCCGGCCCCATCGACCCAGAATACCGAATCGCCGACAACGGTATCGGCTGGAGGAACGGCGCCAATAACGCCACCTGCCGCGCCCACGCCGGTAATGTCAACGTTCTCAGTCGTCACGGGAGTCTCAAGGCTTACACCCGCGGGTGCGTGAATCTCATACGTATCGTCCGGTCCCGGAAGAATCTGGAGGAGGTCATCAAACGTAAGCGTGTTTGTAGCCAGGTCTATGGTGGCTATCTTGACAACCTCGCCGGCCGCCGGGCCCGACGTAACGCGGAAATAATCGCCGACCTGCACTGCCCGAAGATCGGTCAGCGGATCGGTAAGCGTAATCGAAGTCTGCGTAATAGTGTCTCCGGCCTCAAAAGTACCGTTTACGGCCTCGCCACCGGCGTAGGTCTGTCTGCGGAACGAGTGGATGTCCTCGAGATGCTGCTCGTTGTCCCAGAAGCCTGTATTAATGCCGAGCGCGCCCTGCAGAAAATCGATAAAGTGCTGCAGCGTCGTCCCGCCCGTCGGGGGTGGATCGCCGTAAGTGAACGTCATCGCCGACATGCGCCTTGTGCCTTTATCAGCGTTTACCGTAATATCGACACCCATTTTGAGGTCGGGAAACACGCTGATGTAGGCCCCGGCGCTGCCGGAAGCATTCATGTCACCGGAGACATGGTCGCTCGCGGAGCGGACGACATGCTCGAGCGGAGTCGCCGCAGTCGCCTTCACAAGTCCAAGCGGGTTTTCATCGGTGATAAGGTTCGCATTTCTGAACCTGTCGTCGTAGAGGGCCGCACTCGAAAGCTGCGTACCAGAGCCGCCGATCTGCCCGGCCGCGTTCAGGTTGCCTTCCAGGAATGCGTTCCTTGTCGCCTCGGCAATCGAGAGAATACCGATCGGTATCTCAATGTCCTGCAGCGTACCGCCAACCTGGATGTTGAAACTGCCGTCAACGCCCCATCCCTGTACGATGTACCCGTTGGTCGCGTCGTGCAGCTTGTTCATGGGGTTGAGTGTAAAAGCTCCGACACGGGTGTAAACGGGCGAGCCGCCCACGTCGCGGAGCTGGAAAAAACCGTCGCCGTTGATGGCGAAGTCGGTCTTAACACCCGTCGCTTTCAGCGTGCCCTGAGACCAGTCGGTCTGGGTCCCCGCAACGGCGATTCCCTGCCCTACCTGGATGGGGTCGATGCCGCCGAGGTAACCCGCGGGTGCGCTGCCGGGCGTCATAAGTTGTGATAACATTGTATGAAACAACATCCGCTGTTTCTTGTAGGCGGGCGTGTCGACGTTGGCGATGTTGTTGCCTATCGTCTCCACGTGCGCCTGCTGGGCACGGAGGCCCGAAATAGCGGAGTTGAGCGAGTTCATCAAAGCCATTAGTTACTTTCTCCTTCCGCCCCCGGTCCGGGCGGAGCGTTCAGCCCCGCCCGCCGGCCTCCCGGAAGGGTCCGGCCGGTTACCGAGGTATAATCACCGTGCTGTCGATATTCGTAAACACCTTCTCCTGCATCGAGCCTTCGTCAATCGCCGTGACAATCGTCCGGTTCGGCACGTTCGCGATCAGGCCCAGGCTCCCGTAAAGAAGGAGCGAATCCCTGGCGCCTTTCGCACCCGCGCGGTCCAGACCTTCCGATATCTTCGCCACGTCGCCGTCTGAAAGCTCGATTCCACGGTCGCGAAGGCGCTCGGCCGCGTGGCGGGAAAACTTCACCTCGCCCGCGTCCGATTTCGCGCGCGCCCTGGCAAGCGCATCCGCAAACGATGCCCCGTTCGGAGCCTCGCCTGGGCCGGGCTGAGCCTGGCCTGGCTTGCCGGTACGCTCTCCGCGATTTATGGAGTCGATGCCGTTCGGCACGATGTTGGAAATTGCATGGAACAGTGTATCCATATCACTTATTCCCGTATGTTATTCCGCGACGTCCTCGGGAGTCACCGTGTACTTCAGGTCGGTGATATTCCTGAGATCCACCGTGGTCATACCGTCAAGTACGATATCCACGCTGCCGTCCGGGTTGATCGAGGCGCCCGTCACAATACCTGCAACAAGGCCGCCGTCGCCGCCGATGCCACGCACCGTGCGGCCGATCAAACTCGACGCCGAAACGAGGTTCTGCAACCTTTGCAGATCTTTTATCCCGTCCGCGAGCGTGGTTACCGCTTCAATATTCTCAAGAGCACTGAGCTGATTGAGAAACTCGGTGTTGTCAAGCGGGTCAAGCGGGTCCTGGTTCTTCATCTGAACGATGAGGATTTTCAGGAACTCGTCCCGCGTCATGCGCGAGCGCGACCGGGAACTGGTCTCGGCCAGCGTGCTCGACGCGTAATAGTCAACACCGTTCGCTCCACTGATAGCCATATTACTTTCCTTTCAATCAGACCCTGATGTCGATGAGCGACATCCCGCCTGTCGAATAAGCGGCCGCGGCAGCAAGCTCGGGCTCCACTTGAGCGTAGCCCGGCTTCTGTGCATCCGCTCCTGCGCGATGCTGGTTGAGCTGGTCCTCGAAGGTCGAGTTCCCGCCCGACTTTGCCTCGCTGTCGGTCAGGAGCACTTCGAGAAAGCCGACGTCAAGTCCGGCCTCGGTCAGCGCCTGGCGCAGTTCGGCCAGGTTGGCGTTCACCAGCTGGTACGCGTTCATAGTGTCGGTCCGTATCGTAGCGTCGAGTGTGCCCTGTTCGAGTTTCAGATGAATTTTCATCCCTCCAAGCTCGGGCGGATTGAGCACGAGGCGTACCTCCTGCTTTCCGCGGTTCACACCGGCCTTCGTCATACGGACGATGCGCTCGATAATCTCCGCCTGGTTGACGCGCTGCGCCTCGTGGCGTAGCGTCTGCGAGCCTTCGGCCGCTATTGCCGAACGGACACCGGGAACACCCTCCGCTTCAGAGGCCGCCGTCGCGGCGGCCGGAGAAGCCGTGGACTCAACAGCCGGAACTTCGACGCGAGTCATCATCTGGCTCACGAGCGATGAAAGCGGCGTCGGGGCCGCGTTCTGCGCCCGGGCCTGCTGCGATTGCACGGTCGCTTCCTCAAGCAGCGCCGCGTTGGCACTCGCTGCCGTGCGTGGTTGCGCCTCCATCAACAAAGGACGATCGGTTGCGCTCCGCGTGCCGGCATCGGCCTGCTCTTCAGCGACCAGCGGACGGAACTCCGGAAGGGTTGCCGTACCCGGCTCTGAAAAACCTTTGCCGGCGCTCTCCGGCATCACCTGTTGAAGCACTTCTTTCGGAAGGGGCCGGGCCTCGACGGGCGCTTTTTCGAGCCCGAGCGTATGCCCGGACAGGAAGTTGACCATCTCCGGCTTCGGCTCCATCACCGAATTCGCTGCGCGCGGTTCAACCAGGTCAGCGGTGGCACCGAGTTCAGGCTCAAAGAGTTGCGGATTCGAGCCGAACCCTTCCACCGGCGCGACCATGTCAGTTGATTCGCTTACCTGGAGAACTTCCGCCGTTCCGTCGTCGGTCGACAACATCTCGAGTTGCCCATCCTGAAGCAGAACGGGCTCGGCAGAAGCCTTTGACGCCTCCGGCGTCTGGGCCTGAAGCGTTTCAACGGACTCGGAAACCGCCTGGCGCTCCGGGCCTTCCGAAAGCTCTTCGGTCGGCTGCCTGAGCTGAGGCCCTTCCGAGCGGACGAAGCTGCGAACCGGCTCGGGACGACTTTCGATCTCAGTCCTCTCGCGAGTAGCCATCCTGGGTTCCGTTGCCTGGGGAGCATCGGTCATCTGGACCGGGCCCATCTGCGAAGGCGTAATCAGCCCACCCAGAATCTGGCTGAAGCTCACAAGCATCCCGAGATCGTTTGGCTGAAGTTTCGGCGCCGCCTGTTGCTGCTGGAGCAGCAGTTGCCGCGCCGCATCAGCCGTTACATGATTGAGCTGTGGCATGCATTCTTCACCCCCTTTCGCACGTTGTATAATGCATCCGTGCGATTGAGTTTTTGAGAGCAGTGAAGACATCCGTTTCCTCTCCGCTACAGCCTGTTGTCAAAACCCGCCCACGGTGAGCGGGCACGAGTACGTATATCAACCGGCTACCTGGAGCCGGCCATGTCTTCGATGACCACAATCTTCTTCAGGATATCGGCACACAGCTGCGCGCCGCCCGGTCTGGCCCGCAGCGCGTCCAGAATCTTCGCGTTTTTGCGCGTCGGCATCTGCGCGAGATATCTTGCACCATCATCCGCGCCCATCGTATCAATAAGCTCGGCGGCGGCCTCGGGCTCCATTCCCATCAGCGACTCATATTGTTTCTTGAAAGAAGGAGAGGTAACCTCGATTATGGCCTCCTGCTTGAGCTTTTGCGCCTGCTCCTTCTCGCTTTTTATCTGTGCCAGAAGTTTTTCAGTTTCGTCCTTGCGCTGCTCGATCTGGCCGTTGAGCATCTGCAGAAACCTGTGGGACTCAACAAGAACGGCTTCGCGGCGGTCCAGGGCGACACTTCTGCGCTCGGCTGCATACTGGGCACGCTGGTGTTTACGCCAGACTTCGATTATTTCCTCGTCCTCGAACTTGGTGAGAAATTTTTCTTCGTCTTCCGTCATGAAGCGCTGCCCCTCGAGCGCGAGGCGCGCGTTGCTCAGCTTTTCCCGATTCACGTCAAAACGTCCGAGCACATACAGTATCAGCCCTCCGAGAATGAAAAAATTCACCGCACAGAAGGCAAGAACAACCAGACCTGCCGCTTTCAGGAATTTTTTCATGCGCACCCCCCTTCGCGCCTGCGGAGAGCCTCATGCGCGGCGCGCATGTTTCCGATTTCATCCATTTCTATCTGGTCTTCGCGCATGACCTCATGTCTCCAGGTCTCGTGATGGCGCTTCTTCAGGTTCTCGAGCACGCGCTTGTCGCGGGAGGCCTGTACGAGTTCCTCGCGCTTCTTATCGTACTCGACCATGAGCGTCTCGAGATGCCTCGAGCGGGCCGCCGAGTAGCGCTGCATGTTGAAAATATACCGGTAATATGCAAGGACGGCCTGAGGATCGTAACCTATCTTCGCCTTGCTGCCGAGCGTCTCAAGCGTGTCTGCAATGGCTTTTTCGATATCGTCGATCTGGTCTTGCACTTCAGTCACCTTCCCGACCTCTTCGGCGAACTCGCGCTGCTTCAGTTTTTCCTTCTGCTCGCGCACACGAAGAAGCGTTTCAAGCCTGAAGCGGAACCTTTTCATTACGCAGCCCCCTCCGCGTCCTCAGGTTTTGCGGACGGCGGCGCCACGCCGGGAATCAGGCCCGGCGCCTGAAATCCCGCCAGGCCGGAGGCCGGTCCGGGCCCGGCGGCCCTGCCGGCTGACGGCGCATCGGCGGATTCACCGGACGCTTCAACCGGTTTTGCGCCTTTCACAATATTGCGAATACCGGTAACCGCATCCTCGAGAGTGCTCTTTTCAAAAAGGTCCTGCCGCAGAAAACGAACAATCTCAGGCATTTTGGCAATCGCGCGGTCTATCTCAGGGTTCGAGCCCTTCGCGTAAGCGCCGATGTTAATCAGGTCCTCGGCGTCGCGGTAAACCGCAAGCATTCCCAGAATCTCGCTCGCGTATTCCTGGTGCTCTTTTTCCGTAACGTCGATCATGACCCGCGATACCGACTGGAGCGCGTCAACCGCCGGGTAATGCGCGCGATTCGCCAGGTCGCGCGAAAGCCAGACGTGCCCGTCGATTATCCCGCGCACCGCGTCGGCAACCGGCTCGTTGATGTCGTCAGCGTCAACAAGGACATTGTAGAAACCGGTTATCGAGCCTACTGCAATCCTGCCCGCGCGCTCCAGGAGGCGCGGAAACGCCGCAAACACGCTCGGCGGATACCCCTTCGTCGCAGGCGGCTCGCCGGCGGAAAGCCCGATCTCGCGTTGCGCATACGCCATCCTCGTTAAGGAATCCATGAGAAGCAGGACGTTTTTCCCCCTGTCGCGAAAGTGCTCCGCTACCGCGGTGGCGACGAAGGGCGCCTTGACTCTCATTAGCGCAGGCTGCTCGCTCGTGGCGACAACCAGGACCCCCCGCTTCATGCCTTCCTCGCCGAGCTCGCGCTCGATAAACTGCCTGACCTCGCGCCCGCGCTCTCCAACCAGGGCGATAACGACGACGTCCGCGGATGTAAACCGTGCGATCATTCCGAGCAATACCGACTTTCCGACGCCGGAGCCTGAAAAGAGCCCGACGCGTTGTCCCTTGCCGCATGTCATAAGGCCGTCGATGGAACGCACCCCGGTTGCCAGGACCTCGTCTATCGGCGTACGGTCAAGCGGGTCGGGGCCGGGAGCATAAACCGGCCTCATAATACAATCCGGCACAGGCCCTTTTCCGTCCATCGGTCTGCCGCGACCGTCGATGACCCGCCCAAGCAGTGCGTCGGAGACCGGAACCTGCTGGGAAGGTGATATGAGCCTCACATTTGCGCTGGGCGCCACGCCGCGAATCGCGCCGAAAGGCATCACGATCGCATTGTCCTCGGTGAAGCCTATCACCTCGGCTTCGATCTCTCCCTCGGGATGCTCGATAACAAGCAGGGAGCCGACCGGCGCCACGATACCGCGTACGTGGGCGACCAGGCCTACGACGCGGCTGACCTCGCCGGTAATCTTCGCCGGCATATAGTCTTCAAGCGACGCGATGCATGAGTTATAGTCGAAGCTCGCTCTCACCTTCAAACTCGCTTCCGATAAGCCGCCTTTTGATTTCCTCGAGCTGGGTCTCGATCTGCATATCCACGACACCGCCGCCCGAACGCACAAGGCAGCCTCCCAGAGACACGGAATCATCGGCCACCACCTTGACGCGCTTGACCCTTGCGAAAGTCTCGGTAATGTGGCCGGCATAGTCTTCTATCAATTCACGGTCCGCCGGGTTAACGACGACCTCGATGTCTGATTTCTGTATCGAAAGCTCAACCGCTTTCTGGACGTTCGACCTGACAACGCCCGGGTCGATTGCTATTTCCTTTTTCACAATGCGCTCGGCCAGGGCGATGGCCAGTTTGATAAGGTCTTCGCGCGATGTGGTTTTCAGCCGCTCGGCCTCGTCTTCAATCTTTTCAGCAATCTGTGCAATAGTGTCGGCGAGGTGCGCGGTTTTCTCTTTTATCCGGGCGCCCGCTTCCTCCCGGACCTGCTCCGATATTTCCTTTTTTACGATTTCCACCGCTGACTGCCGGCCTTCCTGGACGCCCTCGGGGTAACCTTCCTCGCGTCCCTTATCATAGCCTTCCTTGTAGCCTTTATCCTCTGCCTGGCGTGCCAGCTTCCCGATTTCGCGCTCGCGCGCTGCGAGTTCACTTCGCTTGTTCTCGGCGGCGATGGTCATTTCCTTTGCGGCCCGGAGAATGCTGAGGGCCTCTTTTATGACCTCTTCTGCCCTTCTTCGCGCATCAAGGATAATCGCCTTTGCCTCGCCCTCGAGGTCTTCGAAAACAAACGACTTGGCCTGTCGGCTCCGGGCACCCTCGGTTGATTTGATGATTTTCGGATTTGTCATTGAAATTTTCCCGGGCGCGCATTTCAGGCGCGCGTTATTAAACTATTACCTCGCCCTCTCCACGTCCGTGGATGATGACCTCACCGGTCTCTTCCAGCCGCCTGACGACGTCGACGATGGTCTGCTGGGCGGCCTCCACGTCGGAAAGCCGGACAGGACCCATGTAATCCATCTCTTCCTTTATGAGCTCGGTCGCACGATCCGACATGTTCTTGAAGATTTTTTCCCTGAGCTCGGGGCTTGCCGTTTTGAGAGAAAGCGCGAGTTCCTCGTTGTCGATCTCTTTCAAAAGGGCCTGGATACCGCGGTCGTTGACCTTCAGTATGTCCTCGAAGACAAACATCAGTTTCTTTATCTGCTCGACCAGCTCGGCGTCCTCTTCCTCCAGGTTTTCGAGGATTGTCTTTTCGGTTGAGCGGTCGGTGACGTTGAGCATCTCGGCCACGGATTCTATGCCGCCCGCCTCCTGGAACTCCTGTGTAACGATTGCGGCCAGCCTTTTTTCCAGCGCGCGCTCGACCTGGTTTATCACCTCCGGCGAGGTGTGCTCCATCGTCGCAATGCGCTTTATAACCTCCACCTGCTTCTCCGCCGGCAGTCCCTTGAGTATTTCCGAGCCCTTTGCCGGCGTGAGGTGCGAAAGGATAAGCGCAATCGTCTGCGGGTGCTCGTCCTGGATAAACGTCAGGAGGTTCTCCGCCTCCGCCTTCCGCAGGAAGTTGAACGGGACCGAGCGGATCGAATGCTCCAATGTTTCCAAAACCTTTGCGGCGTCATTGGGCGACAGCGATTTTTCAAGCAGGGTCTTGGCGTAAGCCAGCCCGCCCTGCGCGACATACTTCTGGGCGAGCTCGAGGTGATAGAATTCCTCGAGGACGACGTCGCGTTCCGACTTTTCGATATTGCGGATACGCGCGATCTCGAGCGACAGCGTCTCGATTTCGTCCTTCTCCAAGCCTGAAAGCACGGTAGCGGCAAGCTCCTGATCAAGAGAGAGCAGGAAAACAGCGGCCTTCCTCAGCCCTGAAAGCTCCTGCCCGCGGAAATAGGCTCTGGAATCATCCATGATTTACAGCTCCTGTCTTATCCATGAACGCAGGAGCGCGGCGACCTTCCTTGGATCCTCCGCGACGGCCTCCTGCACTTTTGCCTTCATAAGCGTCAGGCGCTGATCGCGCACCGACACCTCCGGTTCATCCAGAGTAATCTCCGGCTCGTCAGGCCGGAGTTTCGCCTTGGGCTTGCTGACCGGTTCCTCTTCCTCCTCTTCCTCTTCCTCTTCTTCATCGACGTCAGTACCTTCGAGCATTGCCACCGTTGCGACCTCCTCGGTCCTGACTTCCCTGGGCGCGGTCTTCGTTACGCTGTATGCGACGAATATCACCGCGATCATGGCAAGAAGTCCGAGCATCGCCTTGCTCCAGTGCTCGGCCCACCAGCCGGCAATCTTCTGCCACGTCGTGAGAATGATTTCAGGCTGGACAATCCTCTTGGTCGGCACGACGTTGATGGCGACCTTGTCCAGACTTGTCTGGCAGATATTTTTCACAACGGTCTTGGTTTTGTTTTTCCAATCCTCGAGTTCGGTGGTATGCGTCGTGCAACCGAAGTCAAAATTTACGATGCCGCTTTGAAAGGGGATATCGGTGAGTGCGACCCGCAAGGTCGCGGAAACGTTCCCCATCTTCCCCGGAAGCCCGGGCGTAGGCAGTTGTCTCATAAACTTTATGTATGGATACGCAAACGCTTCGAACTCTTCCTTTGTATGAGTGGTTCCCGCGCCGGTAATCGCCGTCCCCTGCTTTCCCGAGGCGGGCCGTGCCCCGATCCGTCCGCCGCTCTTTTCGCCCGTCGTTTCTTCCTTCGAAACCTTAACGCTTTCGATCATCGTTTTATCGGAGTCGGGGCCTTCTTCCCGCAGCTCCGCTATCTGTTCCTTGTCGATGTCTATGGTGACGATTGCCTCACCGATACCGATTGCCTTTTCAATCTTCCTTGCCAGGTGGTTTTCGGCGTTTACCTTCTGTTCCATCAAAAGGGTTCCGGCGGCAAATTCCGAATCTTCCGGCGGCATGCGGTACGGCCGCCCGTCCGCGATAATATTGACGTTTTCAGCCTTGAGATTGCTGACGCTTCCCTCGAGCAGGCGGGCGATTCCTTCCACCCGTTCCCGCGGCAGCCGCTCGATACCGGCCTTCAGCTTGAGGATCACGGAGGCCTTTGAGGGTTCCTCCTGCTGAAAGATAAGGCGCTTCTTTGCCTCGGTTATTTTTACCGAGACGTCCTCGACCTCGGGAATCGAGCGGATACATATCGCCAGGTCTGCTTCACGAGAGTACTGGTAGCGGAGCCTGAGCCTTTCGGTCGTTTCGCCGAAATCGGAGACCCAGAGCCAGTTGTAAATTTCCTGTTTTGCCTGCTTCGAAAAGGACCTGTCGAACAGGAAGGTGGTCGAGGCCAGCCTGTATCGGGACTCCTTGGGGACGGAAACCTGACCGCCCACCTCACGATACCGGACTCCTGATTCCTCGATCCGTCGCATGGCTTCCTTTGCGTCCTCCGGGCCCATCGCCGCCCTGTCGAACAGCGGCACCCACTCCGTTCCAATTGAATAACTGATCAGAACCGAAACGGCTGCAATCAGCACGACAACGAGCGCGACCACCGACAGCCTTTGCATCCATGACATCCGCCGGACAAGGTCGCTTATATTCCGGCCAATTTTCAGCAGAAAATCCATTTTCCAAATCCCCCCTCTCATTTAGCGTTCAGCTATCAGCTGTCAGCCGTCAGCTTTCTTTGCTGACAGTTGAATGCTGAAAGCTGACAGCTTATTTATATCCTCATCCGGTTGATTTCCTCGTAGGCGTCGATCAGCCGGTTGCGTATCTGCATGAGCAGGTCGAATGCAAGCTCCGCCTGCTTGACCTGGTTAAGTACCTCGGTAAGGTCTTCCGCATCGCCGGTGGCAATGTCCTGTATGGCCTTGTTCGCGCCGAGCTGCAGTTCGTTGACGCGGTTGATCGCCTCGTTGAATACATCCTGGAACGACTTCCCGTCCGCCGTCTTGTCCAGACCCTTCGATTTTCCAGGGTCCCCGGACGGCTGGATCGGCCGTATCATTCCCGGGTCAATTCCATCTACCATTGGGGGCTCCTATCCGCATTTCCGCAGTTTATGCCAGAAGGCGATAAGCCTGTGTAAACATCGATTTTGTTGCGTCCATCGCGGTCACGTTCGCCTCGTACGAGCGCATCGCGGTCATCATATCAACCATTTCGATAATAGCGTTCACGTTGGGCATCCTTACCATGCCGTCGGTATCCGCGTCCGGGTGTCCGGGTTTGTATACCCGGATAAAATCGCTCTGGTCGGGAATAACGGCCGCCACATGTACGCCGCGTGCCATCCCTTTGTCGGGAACGCCGGTCTGGAAAACGACTTCCTGCCGCCGGTACGGTTCCCCGTGCTCGCCGCGGGTCGTGTTTGCGTTTGCCAGGTTATTTGCGACAACCGTCTGCCGGATTCTCTGTGCCCGCAGTGCGGATGCGCTGATGTCCAAAGATGCGAAGAAACTCATGGTTATTCTCTCCCCTTAAATTATGCCCGCGGACGACCGACAATCGCGTCGCTGATCAGCCCGTATTGATGCGTCAGAAGTTTCAGCAGTCCCATATGCAAACCCGCGTTTTTTGCAAGCTTCGCGGCTTCCATGTCGGGGTCGACGGTACCCATGTCGTGGCGAAGCTGCCCTACCGATTCCGCCGTGACCGTTCTCGCGCGAGGGAACCCGTTGCGGTTTATCGGTATCATCCGGGTCGGCTTCAGGTTAAACGCGCGCGGGTTTCCTTTCTCCCGTTTCCTGAATGCATCGCGGAGCTGCTTCTGAAATTCCCTGACCGGAAGGTCCTGTGCAACGTAAAACGGCGTATCGACGTTCGCAAGGTTATTCAGAATCGTAACGTGGCGCTGAGCAGTAAACGAAGCCGCTGCCAGCAGCCCCGGTATCGCGCCTTTCGTGAACATCGTTTTAAACATCTCAACTGTCTCCGCGCTTATCTATTATTAATGCATTATCTATCCAGAGAAAGTCTCCGAACTGTCTAACGCAAATCAGGTGCCGCATTCAAAAAACTTTCTTCGGTTCGTTGCTGCGGTTTATTAACGTTTCCTTTACCCTCAGCCTAACAGAGAGTTATGGCAAAACTTGGAAAACTATTTTAGTTTTCTGTGTAACTTCTACCCTGTGTGTCGTTTTTACTTTGTAGGCAAATTCTGCTTTGCACAGGCAGAATCCGCCGGTTTCTGATGCTTTCTAGGGATTTTTCTTCAAATCCCATTTCTTTATTTTATCCCTAAGTGTGCGTACGCCAATACTTAGCGACTTGGCGGTCTTCTCCTGATGCCAGCCAAGCTGTTTCAGCCGCTCCTCGATGACAAAACGCTCCAGCTCCTCCAGCGGCGCTTTCCTTACAAGCGCCTCCAGCCTGCCTGCCGAGGAGTAGACGCCGCCCAGGCCTGATGCGATATCTGCCGCCGTAATCACTTCGGACGAGGACAGAACGACCGCACGCTCGATAATATTCTCGAGCTCCCGCACATTGCCCGGCCATGAGTACTCCATCAGCACATGAAGCGCATCCGGCGCAAGCTTTATCTGTGAACCGGACTTCTTCAGAAAATGCATCGCAAGCGGTTCGACATCTTCAAGGCGCTCCTGCAAAGGAGGCACATTGATGTTTATTACGTTCAGACGGTAATAGAGGTCTTCCCTGAAGCTGCCTTCCGCCACGGCCCTCGGCAGGTCGCGGTTGGTCGTCGCCACAACCCGGACATCGACGGTAATCGGCGTATTTGAGCCGACGCGCTCGAATGTCTTTTCCTGCAGCACGCGCAGCAGTTTGGCCTGCAACTCGTCATCCATCTCCGAAACCTCGTCGAGAAGGATGGTGCCGCCGTCGGCCACTTCAAATCTGCCTTTGCGCTGTTCGGTCGCGGAAGTGAACGCGCCCCGCTCATGCCCGAAGAGTTCGCTCTCGAGCACGCCCGACGACAGCGCCGCGCAGTTGACGGCGACAAACGGCTTCGAGCGTCTTGGGCCGCGGAAGTGCAGCGCCCGTGCCACAAGCTCCTTGCCGGTGCCGCTGCCGCCCGTAATCAGAACAGTCGCCGGCGAAGTTGCCGCCTTTTCAATCAGGCGGGCAACCCCGGCCATGGCCGACGAGTTTCCGAGCACAAACTCCTCGGACAGCCGGTCCTTCAATTCGCCGCGCAGATACTCGTTCTCGCGCCTGAGGTCCACGAGCTCGAACGCTTTTTTCACAATTACGTCGAGCGCATCGGCCTTGAACGGCTTCTGGATGTAATCGAATGCGCCCTCCTTCATGGCTGCGACGGCTGTCGCAATAGTGGCGTAAGCGGTAATAACGACGACCGGTACGTCGGGGTCGATTTTCCTGAGCGCCTTTACGACATCGATACCGCTCATCTTCGGCATTTTCAGATCAGTTATCACAAGGTCGAAATTGTTCACGGAGACTGCCTTCACACCCTCCTCGCCGCTCGCACAGGCTATAACCGCATGGCCCGAGCCCTGCAGCGTATCGGCGAGCGATTCGCGCATCAGGTCTTTGTCGTCAATGACGAGGATACGTCTCACTCCTCATCCTCCGCTTGTATCCGGTCAGGCCGGCAGGGCAGTATAAAAACGAATTGAGCGCCGCCTTCAGCAGTGTTTCTGGCCTTGATCCGGCCCCTGTGCGCGTCAACGCATCCGGCCGTTATCGCAAGGCCCAGTCCCGTTCCGCCTGACCTGGTTGTAAAAAACGGGTCAAAAATCCTGTCTAATTCTTCCTGTGGGATACCCGGCCCGTTATCGGTAAGAGTAATGATATAGGCTCCCTCTTTTTCGTCGCCTTCCAGACCGATATTTACGGTCAACTCACCATCCTTGCCCATTGCCTGGACCGCGTTGAGAATCACGTTCAGAAAAGCCCTCATTATCAGCTGCTCGTCAGCGACAATCGGGAAACTCTCGCCCGGGTCAGGACGGTTCACGATAATTCCTGCTTTTTCAATCTCCGCTGCCGCAAAAACAAAGGCTTCGTCCAATATGAGATTAAGGTCTGTCTCGCCGAAGTCCGCCGTAACGCCGGAAGTGTAAAGCAGCAGCTTTTCAACAAGATCGTTCAGGGTGCGAACGCCGCGCTGAATCTTCTCGACAACCGCCAGTGACGGGTTTCCCTCGAGCTTTCCTGCAAGCATATCGGCGTACAGCCCGATCCCGCCCAGCGGGTTGCGGATCTCGTGTGCGACGCCGGCGGCAATCTCCCCCAGCGCGGCCAGCCGGTTCTTACGAGCCAGCAGCCGGTTCTTTTCAGCAAGCTCGGACTGTAGTTCCCGGACCTTATCCTGAAGCGCGGCCTGCGTAGCCTCGAGCTTCGCGGTCGTCTCGTTGAAGATGCGAAGCATTTCTTCAAGGCGCGCCATCGCTTCTGGTTGGGGATCTTTTTTTTCGTTCATTATCGTTTCCAACCGGTTTCCGGTAACCGCAAGAGGAGTGTCATCCATAAGCTTCCCAACTTGTTTCCCTGTTCCCTTAATACACGCGCAGCAAGCTGCGCCTTGTTTTCTTGTTCCCTTGTTTCCTTGTTCCCTTGTTTCCTTGTTTCCTTGTTCCCTTGTTACCTTTTTTTATGCTTCCTCATCCAGAAACCGGGTGGAGTCCGGTTTCGGCTGCCCGTATGCGCGGTTCACATTTTTTTTGCTCCGGGTGCCGCGGAGTTTGTCTGCAACCTGATTCCTGCGCTCCTGAATTTCCTTCTGCGCCTCGTTTTCGGTTTCGATAAGCTTTCCCAGGACCTCCTGTACGCCGCGCATCATTTTGTTTACCCGCTCCCGGTCGGCATCGGGCAACCCTTCGCTTATTTTCCGCCACTCGGCCCTGACGGGTCCGAGCCGGGCCTCCAGCACATCCAGCGACTTCAGTATCTCCTGCTTCGCCTCCAGGGCGCGGGCGGCCGCATCCGAATCTCCCGAGCGCAGGCCGTCAAGCATTTTCGTGGATATGCCTATCATCTCGGAATAAAGCTGCTTTTGCGATTCCAGATCCGAGAGCAACTGTTCGATATTGATTTCAGGCGATTCTGCCATCTTATTATGGCCCCTTACCTGCCCCTATACCTGAGAAAGGGTTCTTCAGCTTTAACATGTCTTCATGAAACTTTCTGTCGAGCGTCTTCGGGTAATCCTGAAAAGCTTCGTCACCCAGTTTCTGCAGCTTTCTTTCGCCCAGAGCGCGGGCGTTCTCGGCCCTTCGGAGAAAGTCGCGTTTTTGGGCAACATCCACCGTCTCTTTAGCCAGATAATCGTAGGCGGCACCGATCTGCACGTATGCCCAGACGGTAACAAGCCGATCTCCCGCTTCACGGGCGGTTTGTTCGTACACGGCAACTGCTTCACTGTACTTCCCTTCTTTGAGCAGGCAGTTCCCGACCGAGAAGCGGGCGAACAGTTTCTTCTCATACGGCAATCCGTCTCCCGGCTTAACGTCTACGTATTCCGCTTTTTGATAAATTTCCCTCGCCCTGCGGTAGTCCTTATCATCAAAGAGCTGCCCGCCCAGAAGCTCAATCGCATCGAAGGCGAGCATGTCCGTGCCGAAACGCTCAAGAGCGATCTCCAGCTTTTTCTCACCGGCCTCACGCCGGCCGGCCTTTATCAGTTCAAACCCGCAGCTGTAAAGCGCGCTCTTCCACAGAGACGAGCGGGGATCAACAACCGGATGCCTGAGAAGGCTTTCGAAAAGCTGAATAGCTTTATCGCGGTCGGACGGCTCCACAACCTTTTCGCCTTCTTTTTTCTCGGGGCGGTTCCGCCTCAGCAGCACCTGTGCAAGCTCGAATCTGGTTTCAGGGATGTTCTTGCCCTCCGGGCGCCCCTCCTTTGCCGAGAATTCCTCGATGTTCCTTTCATAGTACTTGATTGCACCTTCAACGTCATGAAGATCGTAATGCGTTCTCGCGATATCCTTCAGTACAACGCCGCGGTACGGGGAATCGGGAAAGAACTTCAAATGCTGCAGATAGACGACAATCGCACCCGGGTTGAAATCGCCCCGCCTGTAATCGGCGGCGGTGCGACGGTGAAGCGCTTCCCGCTCATTCATACGGAGCTCGCGCCTGAGCGCAGCCGTGCGGATTATACTGTCGAAACAGCGGGCAGCCTCCACCCACGATTCTTTCGAACGATCCATATCATACTTTTTCAGCATTTCGGCCAGCCGCTCGCGCACCTCTCCTTCAAGAAACAGATACTTAATCTGCACGGCGGGCACATTTTTCACCTGGGGAAGATCGCGAATTTCCCCGTACACCGCGATCGCATCATTATAAAGCGGATCAATTTCCTCCAGCTTCCGGTCACGCGCCGCCAGTTCCTTCGCTTCAGCCAGCAGTCCCTCGACAACCCGGCGGAAGGCGGCTTCCAGGTCAATTTCATCGCGATATTCCAGCGCTGCATCCGGATACTTTACGTGTAAATCGCGCGCCGTCCGCAAGGCCTTCAGAGCTTCCTTGTTTCGCCGTTCGCCCATAAGCCACTCTGCCGAAATAATGTAGGCGGCGAACGCCAGTTCCGGGTTCATAACGTATTTCTGAAGCGATTCCAGCTGGATAAGCGCAGGCCGAACCTTACGGCCAAGAAGCAGTTGCGCTTCGGCGCGAAACAGGCGGCACTGCGACACCCAGTCGGAACCGAGGGGAGAATCCTTAATCATGGTGAAACTCCGCGCAGCGTCGGAAAGGGCGACTTTGCGCTCTGACGGTGAAAGCACGAATTTTCTCGAACCGTCCCCAGCGTCCATTTTAATTTTCGCCTGCATCAGGCGCCCCCGGGCAATCATGAACAGGGCGTGGTACCAGATATCGGGGTACTCCCGGCGAAACGTTTCACCATCCTCGCCTTCGGCAACGACGACGGAAAGATCGTTTTCAACCCTTTTGAGCCTTTCCACCACTTTCACCATACGGTCCGGCTCGGAAGGAATGGAAGCCAGTCGGTCCCTCAGCTCGGCACGAAGCGTCTGACGGACCAGATCGAACCGGATCCGCGCGACCTCGAACTTCGCAAGCCGGCGTGCCGTACCGCCCCGGGTCCGCCTGAGGTCAAAATACAGTTCTATCTCTTTCTCAGCCTCCTCGTCATTCTCCTCAACGGAGTATCGATGCGCCTGAAGCCGGTGATACTCCGCATCCCGCAGGAGACGGTCCTTCAGGCCCGGGTCGCGCATCATGCTCTCAAGCTCGGCGACCACAAGGTGATGCCCCAATTTTCTTTTCAGGAGCTCGTGAAGAACCTCGTACCGAAGGCTGAGCACGCGCTCAATGTCGTAACCCATTTTCCGCGCGTCGCTCAGGAAATCGAGCGCGAGACGGAAAAGAGACACCCGCGGACGGATGCGCGCAAGATCAAAAAAGAACCCGGCGGTCAAAACCTTGCCTTCCGCCGATTCAAAAAACTTTGCCGGCTTATCGGCAAGGACTCTGAATTTCCTCTCCACGATTGCTTCGTCGACATAGGTTATTTCGCTTCCGTAACGTTCAAGCACGGGATGGGTCGAGATTTTCTTGCGCGTGAGCTCCGGATGCGTCAACCGGATCAGAACATACCCGGCGCTTGTAGCCAGAATCATCACAAGGAGCAGGAACAATCCCACCCTTGAGAAAAATACTCCGCCGATTTCTTTCAGGCGCTCTAGCATTCCACACTCCGTTCAGAAGACCTGTCTTCCGCCTGAAAGGCGTCCCGGATCTCGAGCAACTTCATTCCCCTGGTTTTCATTTCATCGATTCTCGCCAGGCGCTTAAAAACATCTTCATTGTAAAGGCGGTGTCCGCCACGAGTTCTGGCAACCGGCTCTATCAGGCCGAGCATTGTATAATTATGCAGCGTCTGGCGGCCAATGCCGAGATGTTGCACAATCTCTCCAATTCGAAACCTTTTTTCAGGAACCAGGCTCTTTGGCGAAGTCACGGTCACCCCTTTTTCAGCAATCTACCAGGTCATGGTTTTACAGATACGATCCGTCTCGGGTCGACATAACGTTAAAGCCAGCAAGTAGTTAGGCGGTGGAGTCGGATACGGGAAAGAGAGACGGGAACAGACACCCGACGCCGAAAGCCTTTTCGGCGCGGTTGTCCGTAATGCTTCGGTTCCCCCTCTCTCTCGACCCGCTATTCCTTTTATCGGAACAATTTACGCAGAGCTAAAGCCCTGCGGCTCCAGGCCGAAAAAACTGAACCGGTCGCAAACGGCTTATTCCTTTTGCTGAATGTATTTTACGTTTTGTAATTTGCGTGTCAAGACACATAATTAAAATATAGATAAAATTTTTAAGAAAAATCATTATGAGGCTTTCGAGCCCGGATTCCTCCGGAATATTACGGAATATCAATAATATCGGATTATTTCCGTTTTTCGAGGGCCTCTTCAAGCTGTTTTGCCGTCGTCGAGTGTCCCCACTGGGCTTCGACCATGTTTATTGCGACCTCGTTCGCATACTCTCCCTTGAGCGTCGCAGGCAATTCAAAGGCAAGCACGCAATCCCGTACAACTATGATATTATACCCGAACTCGCGCATTTTTATTATTCCGGTCGGCCGGGCCAATAAACAGTAATTGGACGCGTAACCCGCGTAAAACAGATACCGTATCTTGTGCAGCTTGAGATAGTTATCAAGCTCCTGCGTGTCGTATGTCATGTTAAACGAGTCAACTATATACTCGTTGTCGCGCGGCTCGACCTCGTCGGCGATATCGTTTTCATGGCTGGCGTGTACGATATTGATCTTATGTCTGCGCGCGAGCTCTATCAGCGGCAGGAGCTTATCCTTTCGATGCCTGATAAACCTCTTCACCTGTTGTCCTGAAGGATTACAGTTCCTGAAGCTGCTGTCATCCCACGCGTCAATAACAACCAGCGCCGCGTTATTTATGTCAAATTCAATCGTTTCGTGCTCATGAATCTCTTTATTCGCGATATATCTCCGGACCCCGAGTTTGATTATGCCGTTTTCGGCATGCACGCCGGAATTCCTGAGCCTCCGCTGACTGATGAGTTCGCGGGTAAACAAAACTATCTTGCGCGGTGCGTGGTAGTGTTGCAGCGTAATGCCCGCAATAATCCCGACGAAAACAAATAGAATAATCCACATAATGCCCGCGGGGAACTTGAACCACCTGGAAGATTTTTTCTTTGGAGAAGTATCCTGCTGCATGTGCCACTACCACTTGCCGACGCCGAAAGCCTTTTCGGCGCAGTTGTCCGTAATGCTTCGGTTCCCCCTCTCTCTCGACCCGCTATTCCTTTTAACGGAATAATTTACGTAGTGCTAAAGCCCTGCGGCTCCAGGCCGAAAAGACCGAACCGGTCGCAAACGGCTTATTCCTTTTGCTGAATGTATTTTACGTTTTGTAATTTACGTGTCAAGGCACATAATTAAAATATGGGGAAAATATTTAAGAAACTTTCAATTTCCGGGCGCTCCGTCAGATTTTGGCCTGAGGGCTCAATCCGCCAGGTGACCGTTATCACGCTTTCCTCCGCTGCGCGGTGAAGTCGTTTGAAAAAACAGTATCCTGTAGTAGAATATAGGCAAGAAGAGCTGCGATATTTCAAAATTGATGAACGATTTTTACGAGAATATACAGGAAGAAGTCTATGATTTAAGGCCGGGAATAAAAGCCCCTTTAACTGCGCTTGGCTGCTGCCTGTTTGTTCTAGTCGTCCTCTGGTTTGCGGTAAATATCGTCGCCTACCACACGCCGAGCCTGTTCCAATACAAGGAGTCAGTCAGAAACAGGATTTTCATTGGGACTGCCCATCTTATTATCGGCGCCTGCCTGGGTACGGCCCTCCTGCTTGTAAGTCTAAGGCTGAAAGGCCTGAACCGGAGATGGAGATACCGTTTGATCATTCTAGTCATTGTCGGGTGTCTCTTTGTCTCGGCGGGTTACGCTCTCGAGCAGTTCCTGGTCAGGCCCGGCTACATTGCGTTTGACAACCTTCGCAGCTTCAATGTGAACATTGTTCCAATACTAAAAGCTTACAATACCGAGCGTATGGTATTCAGGCTTATCGGCGGCGGTCAGCTCATGCTTTGTCTTTCAGGCCTGATACTTTTCATACATCTGAAAAACCGGATAATAAAACAGGGGGAACCGCGGAGCCGGACGTGGGCGACGGTATTATTTGTCGCAAGTTTCTGTCTCTTTGCCGCGGTCTCCATCGTGCGCGGAATGCATCTCGATAAACTCGGACTCAAATTTATACATATTTACTGGGTGTCGCCACCCGTTCAGAACCTTTCGCTGTACTGCATGGCCGGGGCCCTTTTCTTTCTTTACTACCTCGCAGTAGAAAGAGAAATGCTGCCCGGGTTTCCGCTCTTTATCCCTGTCGCGTTTCTTATCGTTTGCGCTATCGACCAGTTGTGTTCTTTTTATAACGCCTACCGCATTTACGACTGGGCGGAAATGATTGTCCGTTTTGCAGGTTATGGGAGCATGTCTCCTTCCGACTTGAAGTATGCCTTTGCAGGCTCCAATCACCTTATCTACGACGGCTACCTGACAAGAATTCCGCTTTCCTACGGCCTGTATTTTCTTCCGCTCTGGTTTTATTCCAGGATGAACAGAGAATTACTTTAAAACTCGATACTCGGTACCTGGCACTCGGTACTTGGTACTTTTTCCCGCGTGTTGATAATGTCAACAAAAGGGTAAACTGTTGAGAATATCAACAGTTCCGCCGGCCGATTTTACTGAAAAGTATACCGGTTTACTTCCATAATGCCTTGATTATAAATGAGTTACGTGCACAAGGTGCACTTCGCCGCGGTTGGCATATGGTTTGCCTTCTATATATATGGGAATACAGGAGATAAGGCTGGAATAACAGCCAGGAACACGGCGGTAGACGGAATTCCGGAGGCGATGCGATGAGAAAAGTCCTGTGCAGCTCACCGATAGGATCGGCCTTTATTTTACTTTCAGTTTTCTCGCTTATCGTATTTGCGGCAGGATGCAGCGGCGGTGACAGCGGTGGCGACAAGATCGTCACCGGCCTTCCGCCGGGCGGCAGCGGCACAGGAACGGGCACAGGAACAGGCGGCGGCGGAGGCGGTAACACCAGTACGGGCGGATGGGCTGATGGTGCGGTTCTCCTGCTGGCGCACACCAGCGTCTTTTCAGGTCTTTCGGGCGAGTTCGCGCAGTTCAAGAGCGACCTCGAGTACGAAGGCTACACCCTGATTACACATGAATTCACATCCGGGAACCACAGGGACGTCAGGAACCTGCTCAAGTCGAACTACGACAGCGCGGGCAATCTCGCGGGCGTCGTACTTGTCGGCCAGATTCCGTATGCGAAAGCGGTATGCAACTGGACGGGCGCATCGGAACCGGGACGGTGCGATTACTATTACATGGACCTCGACGGTGAGTGGATCGACGCGAACGGCGACGGCGTTTTCGAGAAACACGCTCCCGGAACGGGCGACCGCGACCCGGAGATATGGTGCGGAAGGCTTTACGCCAAAGGGCTCACAGTGTTCGGGAAGAGCGAGCTCCAGCATTACAGGGAATACTTCGAAAGAAACCACCAGTACCGGACAGGCATGCTCGAGCGGAACTATAAGGCCGCTTACCTTACCGCCAACCCGATCAGCGTCGTCCCCGACATTGAGGTTGGGAACCTTTCGCTCCTGTATCCCGATACCACGCTCGTCGTCAACGCCGCGTACAAAATGAAATCGGAAATTTCCAGGGATTACGAGTGGATACACGCGATCGCGCACGGCTCCCCGTTCGAGTGGGAAGGCGTTACCGTTTACGACATCGCATCGATCAACCCGCGCACGCGTTTCTGGAACATGCATTCCTGCTCGACGGCGAAATTCACGACCAGCAACGCCATCTCGGTTGCCTGCCTTTTCAACGACCACGGCCTTATCGTGGTGGCCGGGACGACCTACATGTGCTACGAGCCGCAGTGGGACTCGACCTATACGGGCAGCCTCCAGACAGAAACTTTCGGCGAATCCTACAAGGCGATGATGCAGTGGATTCACGACAACTGGGGAGGTCAGGAAGACCAGATCGAATGGTCGGGCCAGGAAATAATAATGATGGGCGACCCCACGCTGAAAGTGTATTACGATTAATGTGACCCGGTTATCATATCCGTAAAACTCATTTTAATTTCGGGCGCAGCACGCTGCGCCCCTACAATTTAACGCGCAGCAAGCTGCGCCGCTATATGAATACTGGACGTTCGCCACAGCTTCAAGTATAATACCACCACCTCGATTTATACACTTTAGGCGCACCTCATAAACAGATTTAAAACCAAGGACCGAAATGAGTGAATCATCAGACCCAAAGCAAATACTACCAATTTCGGTAAAAATCTCACTAGCCATAGTTGCAGGCTGCTTGCTGCTGACTGGTTGTTGTGCATTATTACGTAGTTTTTTTACCCTAAGTTATAAAACAAGGAATATACTTGAGTTCTTAATGGTAGTATACATGTTTATTGCAGTGTTGTCATTGGGCTTTTGTTTTTATGCAGTTAGAAAGCTGCATGGTAAAAAATGAAATGACGTGCTCTAATTGTGAAACAATGGTTAGCCTCCGTCATATTAAATCCGGGATTTGAAAGGAGCTCCGATGCCGGAAGGAAAACTCGAACGTTTTAAAAAGGAGCGCGAGGCCCAGAACGAGCTCTTGATGAAATACGCGCAACTCAACATGAAACGCTTCTTCAATATCGACTGGCACGCGTACGAGGACGGCGCACTTCCGAAGAAAACCAAGGAGCTTCTGGGGCTGGCGACCTCAATGGTGCTCCGCTGCGACGACTGCGTAAATTACCACCTTAACGAGTGCCGCGAAGTCAGCGTCACGGACGCGGAACTCGAGGAAGCCCTCGCCGTAGCACTCGTGGTCGGCGGTTCCATCACCATCCCCCACCTGCGCAGGGCCTTCGCCGCATGGGACGAAGTAAAAGAACTATCGGAAGGTGCTGAAGGATAAAGTGTGAAGTATGAAGAGTGAAGTTAAAAAGTGTCGCGGATTTCAGGTTAATATATTTTATTATGAATGACTCACGAATCGGTACTCGGTACTCATTTATTGCCTGATGACGATGCCGGTGTCGGGCGGGCCTTTTTTGAGCTCTTCGTCGTAGCGGAACTTGTCGTACTGGTCCTGCGTCATGGCCTGCGCCAGCTCGCCCTCGATCTCGTAATCAAGTTCCCCGATGAGCCGCTTGCGCTCCTCCCGGTAGTCGAACCTGTACGGCTCGAGGTCGGCTTCGGTTATTTCAAAGCCGTCGCGTCTCAGCTCCCTTATCCGCGCCCGCCTTTCCCTCGACAACTCGCGGGATTTCCGCCATACCTCCTGGGTGATTTCGCGCCGGCGCGACTGGCGGCCGTCGAAAATCCGTCTTACCGCATCGGCCTGCTTTTCGCTCAGGCCGAGCCTTTCGGTGAGATTGGCGTAATACTTGTCGACTTTCCCGCTAGGGTCGATCATGACGCTTTTGCCGGAGCCGGATATCTCTACCTGTTTGCCGTTTATCATGATCGTTCTTTTATACCGTTTGTCCCGGTTTCCGTCGCCGGTTTTACGGGCGAGTTTATTCTTCTCTGATTCCTTTTTCCCGGTTTTCTTTTCCGGTCCGGGCGCGGGAGAAATCTTACGCTCAGGCATCGGCACGATGCTGCCGGGTTTCAGCAGGCCGGTATTATCCGCATCGGCTGTGCTCTGAGAGATTCCTGCAACGCGCTCTGTTTTCTGATTATCCGTATCGGGCGTCGGAGGCTCGCCGCCCGCGGCGAGTATCCAGATAAGTATCGCCATAATCAGCAAAACTGAACCGACAATAAGTATCTTCTTTTTCATGCCGCCTCCTGTTTTACATGTCAACCATCTATATTCTTTTACGCTGAAAAGCCTCTACTGTTTGTAAAACATGGCGGGTTGAACGAAGCGGGCGCAGTACAAAAAAACGGGCAGGCGTGAGGCCTGCCCGTACATTATGTTGTCTGAAATATTCTCTAAGGATTCAGCGCGTCAATCTGGGTCGTGAAAGTGCTGAGACCCGTTCCACCTGTCCGCTCCCAGGCGATATCCCCCTGCTGGTCTACAATCACGTTGTGCGGCGTGGCGGGGACGCCGTAGGCGGAAGCGGTCGCGCCGCCGTTGTCCTTGGCGATTGTGAACTGAACTCCATACGTAGTTGCCCATGACGCCTTGGCTGAAGAGCTGATTACCATGCAAACCACTTTTCCGGAATAGGTGGACGCCACCGTATTCATATCAGGGACCTGTGCCACGCAGGCGGCTCACGTCTCCAGATTGCCGAACATAATCAGGTAGATCATCCCGTCGCCGACGGTATGAGGCCCGCCCTGGCACCATTCGGAAATATTAAACGCGGGTGCGTCGCCGCTCCCTGTCCCCGTACCCGTGCCTGTGCCGGTACCGGTGCCGGTACCGGTTCCTGTACCGGTCCCCGAACCGGTTCCCGTGACGATCTTGTCTTTCTTGCTGCCGCTTGAACAGGCGGAAAGCGCAAAGCAAATCGCGCTCACGAATAGTAAGACTAATCCAAATCTGTGTAGCGTCATAAACATCCTCCCCACGTTGTTGTACAGGTATAAACCTTCTCCCCTATTAAAACATATAATATCATACGAATATCCTGTTGCCAAGGTATTTCATGTCACGTTTATGTAAAATTACAAGTCTACGGAGGGAGGCAATTGATAACTACCTTATATCACATTAGTTACGACATCCGGGAACGTTTGACTCCTATCAGGAGTTCAATCAAACTTGCAGGCGGGAAGCGGGAACGTATACTGATTTCTCGAAGAGAAATCGGTAACACGCCCAGGAATATCTTTATTGTTCCGTTATTGTTATGAACTGATTTGTTGTGACATTGCCGACTACCTGGACGATACCGTTCGGCCAGTGGATTTCCATATATACGGACCCGGCGTGGGAACCGAATCCGAATATCAGCGTCTGGCCGTTCTGGCATGCTGTTCCGTGACCGCCGTCGACTTCACGCACCTGAATGAAGTCACCGACCGCACAAACCACGCGAGCACCGATACCCGCACGATTGCTGGCCGTACAAACGAGGTCTACTCCAAGCCAGGAATTGGCGTTTCCGTTATTCAGAAAGAACTTGCACCCGGAAACCGAGCAAACGAAAAGGTCGAGGTCTCCGTCGCGGTCGGCGTCCGCCCATGCGCATCCCCAACCGTTATTCACGCGAACGCCTTTTGACGCGGAAACGTCGCTGAAAGTGTTCGGAGTTACGCCGTTATTTTTATAGAGGAAGGAATACCGGCCGTCGTAAATGCATGTAATATAGAAATCCAGCCAGCCGTCGTTGTTGTAGTCACCCCATGAAGGGGAACAGTGGGTTTCCTCATAGGCTACGCCGGAAGTGCTGAAGATATCGGTGAACCCGCTGCCGGAGCCATGGTTGAAATAGATGCATGTCACATCGGAAAAAGCGAGATATGCCGGGTGTGCGAGGTTTCCCGTAATAAGGTCCATATGCCCGTCAGAGTTGAAGTCACCCCAGTCTGAGCCGATTGTATGCCCGAAAGCGGTATTCCCGTATGAGTCTTCAAACAGGTAACCTTTGACGCCAGCCTGTTGTGCTCTTTCAGTAAAGTTCCCTGCGCCGTTATTATTGAAAAGGAAGTTTTCGTTCAGCCTGTAGTTGGAAACGTAGATGTCGAGGTCACCGTCACCGTCGTAATCCCCGCAGTTTACTCCTCTACCGCATTGATCTGCAACATTGCCGATGCCGCTGGAACCCCGCGCATCGGTGAATACTCCGCCTGTGTTCATGAAGAGCTGGTCAGGCGTTCCGATTGCCGAGCCATCAGAAGTCTCGTAATTGGCTATGTAAATGTCGACAAAACCGTTCCTGTCAAAGTCTCCCCACCCGACGCCTTCGGTCGGATACGAATCGCACGGGCTTCCGGCCTCGGCTGTCGCATCGCTGAATGTTCCATCGCCGTTGTTTTTGTAAAGGATATCGGTTCCCGAATTATAAAGACCTTTCATTCCGAAAAAATCCAGGTGCCCGTCGTTGTTGTAGTCGGCCCACACGCCGCCGTTGTGTGCTCCGTTCAGGCCGGCAACGGCTGAGACATCCGTGAATGTACCGTCCCCATTGTTCCTATAGAGCAGACGACCATCGAGAAGCAGGTCAGGATATCCATCGTTATTGTAGTCACCCCATGCCACCCGGTTTGCGCTGATGTTGGATAAGCCGGCGGAACTCGTGGCGTCAGAAAAAGCGGAATCCTCACCACCTGCCCAGGCGGGAAACGAGAGTATTGTGCTGGTTTTCCCCGTGTTGATTGAAGTTCCACCTCCGGTTGTTCCCGTTCCGGTGGAAGTGTTTGTGCCATACACGATATTGTCACCGCCGCTGTCGCTGCCGCAACCGGTTGCCATGTTCGCCAGTCCAAGTGTAATCGCGACAAGCATGAAGACCGTTAATCGTGAGATCATATGGATAGCCTTTCCATTTCACGAGCTAATTGCCTGTGAATCGGCTCTTTGTTAAAATACACGACAAAAAACGGCGAATTCAGGTGACTACTTCCAACCAGACTTCTAGCTGCAAAATATATACCGGGGATTCATTAACATGGCCAGAGTAACTCCTTTGCCGTCAATAAGTTATATTGATTCGCGCCATGTGTATTCCTGTCGGGTTCTAAAAGTGTGCCCTATATTAGACAACTGTGCATTATTGGTATCAGTTGTTGTTCTATTGCGCATGGAGACCTGACCACCTGCCCGGTTAAATAGGATTAGATAAAATGCAACGATATCCGTAAAGTGTAAAGCCTGTTTCAGGGGGCTTTACAACAGCCTTTTATAGGCCTGGTTATTACTCCTTTTACATAAAGGAGTTGCATAACACGGAATAGCGGCATGGGATTTGTATTATATTAAACGAGCAACGAAGAAAGATGATTGAGAGTCAGCAATGGTTGAACAGATAACAAATGAACTGGTAACGAGCAAAAAGACCGAGTCTCTTGACGAGATAAGAGAATTCGTGAAGTCGGTGACCAGATTTACGGGTTTTTCCGGCCGTGAAAGACGCCTGATTTCGCTTGCAGTCGAGACGGCTGCGACTGGCATTATCCTGAATGCCCGCGAGCAGCACATCAAAGGCGAGCTGTCCGTCAAAATCGCCGCGGACGAAACACGGCTGCGCGTCGAAATAAACGACTCGGGCGACGTCGTGCCTTTTGGATCACCGGCAGAAATTGGAATCGGCGAGCTCATCAATCGCCTGCCCAGCCATAGCCTGGGGATCTTCCTTATCAGGCGGATAATGCACGAAGTTGAATATGAATATAAAAAAGGTTTTATAAGTAAACTGACTATGATTCGTTTTCGTATGTAAAATATTAATCAATATGGGCGAGCCGGTAAAGCTCGCCCCTGTATTTTAAATGGGTAGACCTGCGGGTCTGCCCTTAATTTTTTCAATTGGGACTATCTGAGAATATTGTATACGCGTCCGCCGGCGGTTGTGAAATAGACCTGGTCAGTGTGGAAAATTACGGGACCGGTAATCCGCGTCGGGGGGGTAAAACGCCACTTCTCTTCCCCGTTCCCCGGGCTATAGGCTATCAGCAGCGGAGTCGTGGCAGCAACCACCACAAGCGCTTCCTCCGGCTTTCCGCAGTTCCAACCGGAGACGTGCGCGCCGCGTGCGCCCTCGCTTTGAAGCGAGACCGTCCACCTGTGCGCTTTACGGGTGGTTATGGAATGGAGGTCGCCCGCGCCGTCGAGGAAAAAGATGTTTTCGTCAATCGCAAGAACTTCGGACGCCACCTTTTTCTCGGAGTAGGTCCAGACCTTTTCCCACGCATCGAGGTCCACTATATGCAGGTCGCCGGATGTGGAGGGTATAAGCGCCAGGCTGCTTTTTTCGCTTATCGGCGCAGCGTTTTTGAGGTTTGCATCGATACGGATGGGATCATGCCTGAAGTCGTTGCCGTTCGGATCGAAGAGCCGGATGCCGCCTCCCCTTCCCGAAACCACAATGCGCCTGCGGTTGAACTCGACGGCGCCCGACACCGGATAAACCAGGTCGCACCCCGGGCTCTTTCCCAGATACTTGACGGCAACCTGATATACTTTTCCGGAATCCGTCCCAACAAGAACGTAATTCGACGACGCCGTCTGCCAGACGGGGCCGGCCGTAATATTGCTGCCGGGCTCCGGTTCGATCGTCCTGGCCGCGGTTCCGTCGCTTCGGGACACGGCGTACAGCTTATCGGTCCCGTCCGTTATAAACAGGAAATCGCCTGCCCGCACGGCCGGGCCGAGTTTTCCCTTTACCGCAATCCCGGACTCCCACAGTTTTTTCCCGGTCTTCGCGTCCAGGGCGAGAAGAACGGTCTTCCCCGCCGCGTTTATGCCTGAAATGTAAATCCGGCCCCCGTCCGCGACCGGGCCGCCGGTTATCTTTCTGAAAGGTTTAACATCTACCGGAGGATAAACCCACAGCGGTGAGCGAAGCAGCGAAATATCGGAATACTCGACATACGTCATCGGGTCCAGTTTGAAATAGAGCGGGTAGAAAGCGGTCCTGGAAATGCTGAAGCTCACCTCGCCGCCGAACGGCGACAGGCGAAGGACCAGGGGGGTCCGGCCCGTTTCGATTCCCTCGACTTCAACAACCGCGCCTTCAGGCTTCGTACCCACCGGAAACGGCAGCTTGATTTCCCTGATGAGGGGATGCCCCGCCAGACTTTCATCGCGGCAAAGAGCCTTGAGGACCGCATGCGCTTTGTCGAAGCGGTTATCTTTTTCAAACTGCGCCGCGGCCGCCAGCCGCTCCCTGATAAGGGGAGTAAGCGCATACCGCGCCTGTATTACTTTCTCCTCTTCCTCCTGTTCACGTCTCAGTCCCGCGAGCCTGATGCGCTCGGACTCTTCCTGCAGCTTCTCGTACTTTGCCCTTTTTTCCTTTATCCTCGTGGCCTGCTCGCCGACGGAACTCCTGAGAAAAAACGGCAACGCATACGGCAGGGCCCCCTCCAGGTCGGCCAGCACTTCATCGTAGGCGTGAGCTTCAATCTTCCCGGGGAGCGCCTTGAGTGCAGTCCTGTAGCGGTAATTCGCAAGCACCGCATCGAGCACGAGCAGGACCGCAATCAATCCCGCCACGGCGAGCGCTGCGGCGATAATCTTACCCTTTCCGCGTTTGGACGGCGCCTCCTTCTCCTCCTTTTTCTCCTCTTCTTCCGGAAGCAGGGGCGTTGCAAATATACGGGAAGTGCCTTTACGCCAGACGCGGGTCTTGCTCACCGAGGAATCAAACGGGTTTTTTTCGCCGACGAGCATCATCTCGATCGTCTCGGCGAGCTTGCCCGGGGACTGGCAGCGTTCGTTAACTTTCTTCTCGGTCATCCATCTCACCAGCCGGGCGATTTCCTTCGAAAGCTCCGGTCGGGCGGCACGGGGGTCGGGAAACTCCTCGTTCAGATGCTTGGACACAATAATATAGGGGGACGAGCCGCTGAATGGAACTTTTCCGGTAAGCATGTGAAAGAGAGAAGCGCCGAGAGAGTAAATATCGCTTCGAGTGTCGATGACGGCGTCGCCCCGCGCCTGCTCGGGCGAGAGATAGAACGGGGTGCCGATGGCCACGCCGGTCTGCGTTACCGAGCCGCCGACCTGCATGAACTTTGCGAGACCCAGGTCGCACAGCTTGACGACGTTGTCCCGGGTCAGCATGATATTGTCGGGCTTGATGTCGCGGTGGACGATGTTGTTCTGCTGGGCGTGCTCGAGCGCAAGGGCGACCTGGTAGATAATCTCGAGCGCTTCCTGCTCTTCGAAAACTCCCATGAGCTCCAGGCGCTCGCGGACCGTATCGCCCTCGACGTACTCCATCGCGAAATAGTGATAGCCGCTGGACTCGCCGACGTCGAGGGCCTGGACTATGTTCGGATGGTTCAGCCTGCCGGCGGATTTCGCTTCGCGGATGAAACGCCGCACATAGTTCTTATCGGCCGCAAGGGGCGTGGGAAGTATCTTCAGCGCAACCGTCCGGTCGAGTGATTCCTGGATCGCCTCGTAAACGACGCCCATGCCGCCCTTACCGAGCTTGTCCACGATGAGGTAGCCCTTGATGGGCTGCGCGGCGGGCCCGCCTATCTCGTATGCGATCTCCTCGACCTGCGTCGGCGTGAGGTAGCCCTTCTCCTGCATTACGACGCCGATCATCTTGTCGATGCCGTTGCCCCTGAGAACGTTCTGTATGGTGAGACACTCGGAAAGCTGGGTCGGTGTGAGGTAACCGCGCCTGACTGCACGCTCGCCGAAACGTGTACATGTAGCGTTGGTCATGTGCCCTACCCCTAAAACCCCTACACATGATTACACAAGCTCGAAAACTCTTACACCAGGTTGTTTATCAATATGCGGCTTAACGCAGGTGTGATTTACAATCCGTATATTTTATCCTCAAAGCCTTCGTGTGCAAGACTTTTTTGAGGTTTTTTGTAATGCCTCAGTTATAGGAGAATATGGTAGGCCCGACTCTTACATCTCAGGTTGAAAAGCGAGACTTTGAGCTTTCAGTTTTCAGCCGTCAGCATTCAGCAAGAAAAATGTCTTATCTCGTATTGGCATTTCGTCTTAAGCTGAAAGCTGATAGCTGAATGCTGACAGCTTTTTAGCGTTCTTGTCAAAACGCAGTCACCTTGAGTAAGTATTATTTTCCGCCGAGGCGGGAGAGCCAGTTCGGGTCGAGCTCGCCGGTGATGACGAGGTCGTCCACCTCGATTTCGGAGTCAAGTGCCCAGAAGGTAATCGGTCCGGAGCGGAAGCGCTCGTGGCTTGCGCTTATCACCTCTTTGCCGTCCTTGGTCATAATAATTTTTGCGCCGGTTATTTTGATAGAGACGTCAGCCTGCTTCCCGGGCTTGAAATCCAGGCCTCTTGATCTGGCGAGGGTTTTTCTTTTCCCCCCGGCCCCGAGCGCGGTAATCTCGAACTCGGCGTTTACCGCCATTGAGAACTCGTATCCGGACTCGCCCGCGGTGTAAAGCTGTATCGTCATTCCGCCGCTTTTGATTTTCAATTTGAATTTTATTTCTATATCGCCGCGCATCCGCCCGCGCCAGCGATAACCTTTCTTCCCCCCGCCGACGAGTATCCCGCGTACAACCGACCAGACGTCGGGCTCGTCCTTCGCCTGAGCCGGTGCGGCGACTATCCAGTCGAACTTCTGCCGCCGGCTGCTGAAATTATAAACACACCTGACGCGCCGCGGCTTCTCGACGAGATCGACTTCGCATCGAAGCGCTCCCGTAAGGTTCAGAGCGTTCTTCAAAGCGCGCCTGCGCATCGAGACTATGTCCGAGCGTTTCGAGGTTACGACCTCCGTATCGGCAAACTCCTCGAGCAAACGGTGCGCGCCTTCCATCGCGTCTTTCCACTGCTTCTCTTCGATATAATTCGCCAGGTCCTCGAGGAGGCGCGCGGCGGTTTTCTCGCGCTCTTCCATCTTCCTGCGGGCCTCGACCTCTTTCAGCTTTTCCCCGACCAAAGACGCAAGAGAGGACGCTTCCTTCCTGATCTCCTCCGGTGCTTCCTCCGCTCCCGTAATTTCTTTCAACGCCTCGCGCGCTTCCTCGTATTTCCCCTGCTCGACCAGTTTTTTCGCCGCGTCAATCTCCTGAGTGAACCGGGCAAGAAGCTCTTCCTTGAGCCGCTCCTTCACGGCCTTAAAAAGCTCCATGACCCGCGCCCTCTCTTCTTTCGGCGCGTCTGGCACCTTGTTCAGGCGTTTCAGTTCTTCCAGCACCTTGGCGTATTCGCCCTCCCCGAGCATTTTTGAAACGCGGTCCACTTCGGACTTGTAATACCTGTAAAACTCGTCGCGCAGCCTGGTGATATTTTTCTTCTCTTCCTCTGCCCGTTTTGCGGAACCCGAGTCCGGGTACATCGCCGTAAAATTATCAAGCAAGGTCAGCGCATCGCTGAATTTCCGCTCCGCCGCCAGCTTCTGGGCCCCGGCCCTGATTTCTTCGAACTTCTTCTCTATCTCGGCGGCCGCGGCCCTGGCCTGCTCCTCTTCCCATTTCGCCTTTGCGGCCTTTATCGCGTTTTCCTCCGCGAGCGCTCTTCCGGCCGCAAGGGTCCCGGCATACTTTTCCCTGAAATTGGTCATAACGCGAAACGCCTCATCGAACTTCTTTTCGGCCAGAAGCATTCTTGCCTGCGTCTCGAATTTCGCAAACTCCCTGTTCGCAGCTTCGTTGTGGGCGCCGGAGTCGCGCTTCTTTTTCACTTTGGTCGAGAGCTCTTCCGCCTTTTTCGCACCCGGCGTGCCCGGATATTTCTTTGCTATATTCTCCGCATCCTCGAGGATCCGGTCATAGTTGCCCGGATTCGTCGATGCATAACTCTGGAGGGCCGCAAACGCGCGCAACGACTCTTTCTCGGCCTTGTCTTTTTCAGTCCCCGCCGTCGCCGTGCCCGTGGCGGTCGCCTCTCCGGTAGACGTCCCGGTCTTCGACGTCTCAGCGGCCGTAGCGGTCCCGGTCGCGGTTCTTGACGTACCCGTAATGCGCATGGTGAGATGCCCACCGGTGGAGGTGGAAGTCGCCGTCCTCGGCGTAACCGAAGGCCCGGTCCCGCCGGTCGCGGACGCAGGTATAACAACCGTTACACTCCCTGTTGCTCCGGTTTCAGCAACTTTGCCTTTCCGGGAAATCAGGAAGCTGAAATACGCGATGGCGACGCCGCCGACCACCAGCACCGCTATGATTACAAAAGCCAGCAAACCGGACCTTGACTTCTGCGGCGCAGGTACAGGTGCGGCCGCGGACGGAGGCGTCGTCCCCGGCATCGCTTCCTGCTCGAGTGTGGGGGTCGCCGTCTTGCCGCTTACCGATTCCATGGCGAGCGTCGCCGCGGACGCCGTCTGCGATCCGCTTACGCCGCCGGCAAGCGCCTTGCGGTGCGCCTGTATCGATTCGATCGTCTCGGCGACTTCCGCGGCCGTCTGAAACCTGTCGGCCGGATCTTTTTCAGTCATCCTAATGATAATCTGACAGACCTCGGGCGAGATACTCGGGCGAAAGTCCCGTGGGTCGGGCATCGGGTCGGTAATATGCTTCGTCATGATAACGGCCGGGGTCGTGCCGTAAAAAGGGACCTGCCCCGTGACCATGTGGAAGAGCGTCACGCCGAGGGAATAGATGTCGCTTCGGGTATCGACGTGCTCCTGGCCGCGCGCCTGCTCGGGCGAAATATAATATGGCGTGCCCAGTGCGACTCCCACCTGCGTGAGCTCGGCGTCCTGGGTGGTGGACTTGGCAAGCCCGAGATCGCACAGCTTCGCAACGCCCTTTCTGGTCAGCATAATATTGTCGGGCTTGATGTCGCGGTGGACGATATTGTTTTCCTGGGCGTGCTCGAGCCCGCGTGCGCACTGGCGGACGATTTCGAGCGCTTCTTCTTCGGTGAGAACCTTTTCTTCTTCAAGCCGTTTCTTCACCGTAATACCGTCAACGAACTCCATCACGAAATAGTGAAATCCGCCGGATTCGCCGACGTCGATCGCCTGCATTATGTTCGGGTGATTCAGTTTGCCGGCCGATTTCGCCTCGCGTATGAAACGGGCGACGTAATCTTCGTTGGCAGCGAAGTTGGTAGGGAGAATCTTCAGGGCTACCGTCTTGTCGAGAGATTCCTGTATCGCCTTGTAGACGATGCCCATGCCGCCCTTGCCGAGCGGGCTTTCGATGCGGTAACCCTTGATGAGCTGCTTCTTGTCGCCTTTCAGCTCGTCGTGAATCTCTTTTGCCTGCGCCGCGGAAAGATACTCTTTATCTTCCAGAACCTCACTAAGGTTCTTCTGAATTCCGCTTTGGGCGAAAACTCCCTGTATTTTGAGGCATTCCTCAAGCTGCTCCTCGCTAACATATTCCAGCCTGAGCGCGGCGTCGCCGAAAGGGCCATACTTCAATTCAGACATACACCCTCCAAGACATACCCGCTGCATTATAATATCGAAAACGAACCAAGGCAAGGGATGAATTATGATTTATGAAAGACGGAGGATGAGAAGGGGATATTAATAAATATTATAATCAGCCGGCGAGCCTGCCCGGCGCATTTCTTTCAAAATGTTATCAAGCGTTTGCATGGCAATGAATTAAGGGTATAATAATCAAAGCATATAGAACAACGCTGCTCTCCGGAACACTGGACTGATACATGAGAAAATACTATGCAATATTTGCAACCCTGGTTGTTATTGCAGCAGTATTTATCATTGCCCACAGGGCTGGTGAGGTGAAAGACGTAGAAATTGACATAGCACCAAAAAACAGAGATGCCGGGCAGAAAGAAAATCAACAAGCGGGTACGCCTACGGGAGTCACCGAGCCCGACGGCGCGGAAAATAAAAACACCGGGACCACGCCGCCGGACCCGGAATCGCTGCTGGAGTCGCTGAAAAAAGCGATGGCCGAGGGCGACTGGCAGAAATCCAAAGTGATATGCGAACAGCTTGCAAAAGCCGGCCCGCGCGCCTTCCGGCTTCTGTCTGAAATCCTGAAAAATAACGAAAGCATGGAGGGAAAAGACGTCGAGCTGCGCTGGCGCGCGGCTTACATCCTCGGCCTCATGGCAGATAAAAAAATCATTCCCGTCTTCGACGATGCGCTGAAATCTGAAAAAGCCGAGAATGTGCGGAACATGATTGTCCTCGGTTTCGGTAAGCTTCAGGATGACGCCGCCGCGCCTATTCTCGAGCGGCTGCTTCTCGATGAAAAGGAGGGCGAGACCGCCCGCCGCTCCTCCGCCGCGTATCTGGCGCAGCTTGAAACCGGCATTCGCCAACTCATCGACATCATCCAGAACAGCGAAAGTGCAAAAGACTCCCGTCTCTGGGCAATCGAAGCCCTGCCCTGCGCCAGAAACGCCGGGCAGTATTCACCCATTCTTAATGAAATACTCAATTCCGATCCGGATATGAAAGCCCGCACCGCGGCCGCAAAAGTGATGGGAGAAATCGCGGACCCGGATTCGGTAAACGCCCTGACAGCCACGCTCAAGGAAGACTCGGAAATGAGAGTCAGAGTAGCGTGCGCAGGGGCTCTGGGGTATTTCAAAAACAACGAAAGCGTGTATAATTCGCTTATCGACGCCATGCAGAACGACAAGGATGCAACGGTACGGGAATACGCGGCGAAAGCCCTCGGGTCATTGGAAAACAAGCATGCGGCGGCGAACTTCGAAGAAACGCTTCGGACGGAACGTAACAGCTCGGTACGCATGAGCATCGCGGAATCGCTTGGAAAAATCGGCGGTGAAAAAAGCAGAGCCCTTCTCGAAAACCTTTTGAAAAACGACCCGTCCGTTCACGTCCGCAGGGCCGCGGATGAGGCGCTAAAATCATTACACAATTAAATGGGAAATCCATTTAGCGGGCGGGCTTGCCAAATGGATTTTCGATTTGCGATTTTCTATTTTCGATTTTTCTTTTCAATCGTAAATCGACAATCGAAATTCGAAAATCGAAGAACGCGCAGCAAGCTGCGCCGCTAAATACTTACCCCGTATCCCCATTAAAATGCAATGAGCCCGCTCGATTTCGAACGGGCCCATTCACTCAAACAGGTATTTTGTAAGGGACAGTTCCCTTAGTTGTCTCCACCCTCGGTGCCGACTGCAGCTTCCTCAGCGTCGAGCAATCCGGCGCCGCCTTCCTCCGGAAGCAGGCCGATATTGTCAGCCGTTCCATAGAGGTTTACAAGCGACCATGTTCCCGCCTGTTTCATCAACGCCACAACGCCGGTCACATGCGGGCAGGCCATGCTTGTTCCGTTCAGGTTGCCGTAGCTCCCGCCCCTCATTGTCGAATAGATCGCAACTCCGGGCGCGGCAATGTCGACTTCCGGTCCAGTGTTGCTGAAAGAGGCAAGGCCGTCGGAAGGAGTTCCGGTCTGGTAGTCGCCTGTCGCTGCGACGGCGATAGCTTCGGGATACCGGCCGGGCTGACTCACGCCCGGATCGGCGAGTGCCGGGTCATGGTTCCCGGCGGCACATACAACAACAATCCCCGCGGCGGCCGCTCTCTGGACCGCCTGGCGGAATGATACAATCTCGTCTGCAACATCGGCGCCGAGACTCATGCTTATGACGCTGATATCACCTTTCCATATGCACCAGTCGATGCCTTCGATAATGTCGGACACCCATCCGGAGCCGCTCCTGTCGAGGACCTTTACCGCGTAAAGGCCCGCACCCGGCGCGACGCCGACAACGCCGATTTCGTTGTTGAGCGCGGCAACAATGCCGGCGCAGTGAGTTCCGTGCGAATGCGCCCTGTCATCGTCCTTTGGGCTCTTCTTGGTATTGATCGCGTTGTAGCCGCCCATGTAATTCGCAGCAAGGTCCGGGTGAGTATAATCAATGCCGGTGTCGACAATGGCGATATTGACTCCCGCACCGGTGATCGTTCCCCACGCGAAATCGGCGTCAACTCTGTTCACTCCCCATGGCATCTCCTGCACAGGTTGTGTATCATCGTCGCCGCCACCGCCGCCGCCCGGTCCTTTGCCCGGTTTGTCCGTTGGCTTGCCGACAGCTGAAGCAACGGCGTCATCCTCAATCAGGATAACCTTGTTGTGTTCGAGAAGCGCTGCGAGCGCTTTCTCGGATGCACGCGCGGGCAGCGTAATCACAATGCCGTCAGGCATATGCTGCACAACGCCGCAACCGTTAATCAGGCAAAGGCCTTCAAGTTCCGCGCCCGTTGCATCGGTGGAGAGTACAATCTTCCGTGCGCCCGCAGCTTCGGCGTTCGAAGCGGCAAGCAGAGCAATGACCAGAGTGAGTGACAAGATGACACGTTTCACGATTAAATCCTCCTACTAGAGTTTCCCTAGATTCTTATCCGCTTATTATCCCTTGTATCGGCAGAATTGCAACCAAAATTATGCTATTTTACACAATATATACATATCGATAAAAAAGGCCCATAACCCTTGCGAAAAGGCCTTATATTTGATAGGGTTTCGGCTTACGTAAACTTTTACCGGACAGAAAGCAACAGTCTCGCTGGGAGAAAAAGGTGGTAGAAAGAAAAAAAGTTAAAAAAGCGGTCCTCGCCTACTCGGGAGGATTGGACACTTCGGTAATTATTTCGTGGCTGGTCGAGAACTACGGCTGCGAAGTAATCGCGATGGTCGCGGACCTCGGGCAGGAAGAAGAACTCGACGGCCTGGAGGAAAAGGCGAAAGCCTCGGGCGCCTCGAAGTGCTTCATCGAAGACCTCAAGGACGAATTCGCGGAAAGTTACCTGCTCCCGGTCCTCAAGGCCGGTGCCATATACGAGAACCGGTACCTGCTCGGCACGGCATTCGCCCGGCCGCTTATCGCGAAACGGCAGGTCGAAATCGCGCTGGCGGAGAAAGCCGACGCGCTCTCCCACGGCGCGACCGGGAAAGGCAACGACCAGGTCCGATTCGAGGTCGCGTACAAGGCGCTCGCGCCCCAGCTTCATATCATTGCGCCGTGGAAGGAATGGGAAATCCGCTCCCGCGAAGACGCGATTAAATATGCAAAGGAGCGAAACATACCGCTCCCAAAAACCAAGGGCACGATTTACAGCCGCGACCGAAACCTCTGGCACCTCAGCCACGAGGCCGGCATCCTCGAAGACCCGTGGGCCGAGCCGCCCAGAGACCTCTTCGTGCTCACGACCCATCCCGAGGACGCGCCCGACGAGCCGGAATACGTCACAATCGGGTTCAAGGGAGGAAAACCCGTTTCCCTGAACGAAAAGGAAATGAGCCTCGTCGAAATCATTCAGACCCTGAACCGGACCGGCGGCAAGCACGGCATCGGCCGGGTCGACATGGTCGAGAACAGGCTCGTCGGCATCAAGGCGCGCGGCGTGTACGAGACGCCGGGCGGGACTATTCTCTACGACGCGCACCAGGACCTGGAAACGCTCGTGCACGACCGGGAGACCGCGCACTTCAAGACGGTGCTCGCCGAGCGTTACGCCGAGATCGTGTATTACGGCAAGTGGTTTTCGCCGCTTCGCGAAGCGCTTGATGCATTTGTGAATGAGACCCAGAAGCGCGTCACCGGCGCCGTCCGCCTGAAACTCTACAAAGGGCACAGCACGGTCGTCGGGCGCAAAAGCCCTTACTCGCTTTACCGCGAAGACCTGGCGACCTTTGAAGACGACGAAATCTACAGCCACGCCGACGCGCAGGGCTTCATAAACCTGTTCGGGCTTCCCGAGAAAGTCGCCGCCCTGCTGCGCCACGCGCTGGAAGAGGGACTGACATAAGAAGTACCGAGTTTCGAGTATTGAGTTTCGAGTATTGAGTTTCAAGTTTGTGGATTTATTATTCTTTTAATCTGCAATCCGAAATCCGCAATCCGAAATCGAAAGGTTCGATCATGGATGATAAGAGTAAAAAAAAGCCTCTCTGGGGCGGGCGGTTCGCCGAGGGCATGGACCCCCTGATGGTCCGATTCGGCGCATCGCTGCCGTTCGACCGGCAGCTCTATCAGGAAGATATCGAGGTAAACATCGCCTGGGCGCACGCGCTCCGCGGAATCGGCATCATCTCGGAAGACGAGCTGAAAGATATCGAGAACGGCCTGGACCGCGTCCGGGACGAAATAGAATCGGGCAGTTTCGACTGGGACATCAAGTTCGAGGACGTTCACACCGCAATCGAAGCGCGGCTTACCGAATTTATCGGCGACGCCGCACGGAAACTTCATACGGGCCGCTCGCGCAACGACCAGGTCGCGACGGATTTCCGGCTTTTCGTCATGAAAGCGATCGACGGCCTGAGCATGGAGATACGCGAGCTCCAGTCCGCAATCATCGAGACGGCCAGGGAGAACATGGACATCATCATGCCGGGTTACACGCATCTGCAGCGTGCGCAGCCCGTGCGCTTCTCGCATTACATTATGGCGCTTTTCTGGATGCTCGAGCGCGACCTCGGCCGCCTTATCGGCTGCAGGAAACGGGCCGACTCCATGCCGCTCGGCTCGGGCGCGCTTGCCGGGAGCGCGTTTCCCGTCGACCGGGAAGCGCTCGCAGATGAGCTCGGCTTCTCCGCCGTCAGCGACAACAGCATCGACGCGGTAAGCGACCGCGACTTCGCGACCGAGACGGCCGCGGCGCTCTCCATCCTTATCGCGCACCTCTCGCGGTACGCCGAAGATTTCATAATCTGGTCGAGCGCGGAGTTCGGATTTATCGAGCTGCCCGATGCCTTTTCGACCGGCTCGAGCATGATGCCGCAGAAAAAGAATCCCGACAGCCTCGAGCTCGTGCGCGGCAGGACCGGCCGCGTTTTCGGCGACCTCATCGCGCTGCTCACGTTTCAGAAAGGGCTCCCCCTCACCTACCAGAAAGACATGCAGGAAGACAAGGAGCCGCTTTTCGACGCGATCGGGGCGCTCTCCGACTGCCTGGAAATCTTTGCAGGCGTGCTCGACGGCTTGAAACTGAACCCTGACAGAATGGCCGAAATGGGCGACGAGATTTTCGCCACAGACCTCGCGGATTACCTGACCCGGAAAGGAATGCCGTTTCGGGAAGCACACCACGTTGTTGGTGAACTGGTCCTGCACGCGGAAATAAGCGGAGGAAAACTCTCAGGACTTTCTCTTGAGACCTACCGCAAACACTCCGGGCTTTTCGAAGAAGATTTGTTCAGTCTTTTCGACGCAGCGCATTCGGCGGACCTGCGCGCGATTACGGGCGGCACGGCGAAGGAAGCCGTCGAAAAGCAGATAACGGCGGCGGAAGAATTACTTTAGGCCGTTTCTTTTTCCTGACCAAAGAACCGGAAGACCAAAGGACCAAAGGACCTTTATTTTAGAAAGGCGAAAACATGAAGCCTCACACACTTTTCCTCATGGCAGCGCTTGCCTGCGCGTTTGTTTTTCTTTCCGGGTGCGTCGTCTGGGACTCGGGCAGCCGCGACCTGGCCAAATACATGAAAGAAGTCAACGCCGAGGAAGACCCCGCCCCGCCGATTCAGAAGGGCGACACGCTCCAGACCGTTATCGAAAGGCTCGGTGCTCCCGACTCGGCCATCAGCCACGGGAAATACCTTATCGCACAGTGGAAGTATTCCCACGGCGCGCACCTGCTGATGGGATTTATCGGCGGTTCCGACTCGAAGGACCTTATCGTACTTTTCGACGAGGAATGCAAGGCGCTCTCGATCAAGGCAACCAAGGGCAAGGGCGGAAGCTTCACCTTCCTCTGGCCGTTCGTCAACGTCTCGGTCAACGATAAATAAGTCCCGGGCCCCGCGCCCGGTGTCGTTTTGACCGCAGATTAAAGGTCAGCCCCTGCCGCCTGCGGCACAGTTAACTTTTGCTTGCCCTCGTGTTCGGAATTTGTTATACACGCTCTTCCGGCGCGGAAGGATAAAAGTTCGGCCGCAGGGCGGAGCCTTCCGCTTTGAAATCCATCGCAAATCAGACTCACCGGAGTTTTACGCCATGGCAAAAGAAATGAAAAACATTCTCGTCACCGGCGCGGTCGGGCAGATCGGCTCCGAACTCACCATGGCGCTGCGCGAAAAGTACGGCGCCCAAAACGTCGTCGCTACCGGACGCAAGACCGAGCCCAGCGCCAGGCTGCGCGACTCCGGCCCGTTCTATTTCATCGACGTCACGAAACACCGCACGGTCAGGGAGGTCGTCGAAAAGCACAATATCGACACCATCTACCACATGGCGGCCATACTCTCGGGCACGGGCGAAAAAAATCCCGGCCTCTGCTGGAACGTCAACATGAAAGGCATGATCATCGCGCTTGAAATCGCACGCGAACTGGAAATGGCCCGGGTTATCCTACCGAGCTCTATCGCGGTATTCGGAGAAGGCTGCCCACAGGACCTGACGCCCCAGGAAACGGTGCTCCGGCCGAAGACCGTATACGGAATAACCAAGGTCGCCGGAGAGCTTATCTGCGATTACTACGTCGACCGCTACGGCCTCGACGTGCGCGGGCTGCGCTACCCGGGAATCATCTCGGCGGAAACGATGCCCGGCGGCGGCACGACCGACTACGCCGTCGAGATATTCTACGAGGCGATAAGGGTCAAGAAATACACCAGCTTTATCGGCCCCGAAACCAGCCTCCCGATGATGTACATGCCCGACTGCCTGAAGGCGACCATCGACATCGCGGAGGCGCCCTTCTCGAAGCTCGAGCACCACAGCGATTTCAACGTGTCGGGTTTTTCCATCAACCCCGCCGAGCTCGCGGCCGAGATAAAAAAGCACATACCGGAGTTCGAGATAAGCTACGAGACCGATTTCCGCCAGGCCATCGCGGAGTCATGGCCCAACTCGATCGACGACTCGGCCGCACGCGAGGAATGGGGGTGGGAGCCCGCATACGACCTTGCCGCGATGACGGAGGACATGCTCGAAAAACTCCAGGCACGCTTCGCCGAAGGCACGCTCTACGGCGAGTCGAACGACCCGAAATAAGTTGTAGGGGCACAGCGCGCTGTGCCCCTACGTTTCTCCCCCGCCAACGCATTACTCAAATAATTTTACACTGCTTGACAAAGAATCACCCGTAGCGTACAATGTGTTGCTCGGAAAGGGACCACAGTGCTTGCAAAGCTGATAATTACCGAACACGGCAAAGAACCGCGTACGCTCGAATTCAAGGAGCCGCGGCAGATAATAATCGGGCGCAGCATACAGGCCGACATCGTCCTTCCCGACCCCGAGCTCTCGCGCAGCCATTGCCAGATCGACATCGGCAAGATCAGCAGCAAGATACGCGACCTCGGCTCAAAAAACGGAATTTACATCAACAACATCAAGATTGAATCGTCCGAACTGGTCGACGGGACCGAAATCCTGCTCGGCACGACGAAGATTGTCTTCCAGTCCCCGGCCGCCATCGTGGCCAATATGGCCACCGTGCCGTCGGCGGAGCCGGTCGTGCCTTCGCCGCACGGCGCAACCACCCATATAAAAGAGCAGCCCAGTCCGAGGCCGCAGGCTCCCTTCGCGGGCGAGCCGGAGGCCTACTGCAAGGACTGCAAAACGCCCGTATCATACGGCATGATCGCGCGCAGGCAGGTGGTAAGAACGGCCGACGGCGCGTACCTCTGCCCCGCCTGCCACGAGAAAGCGCTGTCCAGCTCGGTAGCCGAGATATGTTTCGGCAAGTTCCGCGTGGAAGAAAAATTCGCCGACGAGGCGACGGGAGCGGTGTACCGCGCGGTCGACCAGACCACCGAACAGGCGGTGGCTTTGAAGGTCATCGAGCTCCCGCCCGACGTAAGCAAGTCGGACATGCCCGAGCGCCTGCTTAAGAAAGCGGAAACCGCGGCCAAGCTGCAGCATGCAAACATCATTCCCCTCCTCGAAGCCGAAGTAGTCGACGCCCGCATCCTGTGCGCGATGGAACTGGTAGAGGGGCAGAACGCGCTCAAGAAAATCAAGAGCCGCGGCAGAATGCAGATCAGGGAAGCGGTGAAAATAGGACTGCAACTGGTCGGCGCGCTGCAGTACGCCTCTGACAACGGCGTAACACAATGCGACGTCTCGCCGGGCAACATCTTTATCTGCCCGGACGGCTCGATCAAACTCGCGTGCGTCGGATTTGCATCACCGATGATAAGTGCGGCCGTCTCCGGAAGCCGGGAAGACAAGTTCGTCGCCGCCTTATGCTACTCGGCGCCCGAACTGCTGGAAGACCCGTCGATAAGCGACCCGCGTATCTTCGTCTACTCGACTGCCGCAACGCTCTATCACATGGTTACGGGCCGTCCGCCTTTCGCCGCAAAGACCGCGTCCGAATGCGCGAATATGATAAAAGTAAAAAGCCCGGTTCCTCCGATCTCGCTCAATTCGCACGTACCGCCTCTCCTTAACGATATCATTACGCGAAGCATGGCCAAGAACCCCAACCACCGCTACGAATCTCTACTCGCGATGGCAAGAGACCTCAGAATGACGATGAGGTAGTATCTCATATTCAGTTGTTCGGTTCTTCGGTTGGTCGGTTGGTCAGTTTCATTTTTAAAGAAAACCGCGCAGCAAGCTGCGCCGCTAAATATATATTTCTTTCTTCCCCTCTTCCCCTCTTCCCCTCTTCCCCTCTTCCCCTCTTCCCTTATCCCTTACCCCCTATCCCGTGCCCCTTTCTTTTTAGTTATGGACGTGTCGGCCTGCGATCGGGTCGGCCGCGCCGGGAACCGGCGAATCGGACAGCACCGCGCCGACACCGGGACACAAATGGCAGGAGTCGTACAGTTCGCAGGCCGCACATTTCTCATAATCCAAGCGCGTTATCGACCTCAGCCGGATAAGGGTTTCAGAAGAATTCCAGACCTCCGCCGCCTTGTCCCGCGGCGCTGTGCCCAGATGGGTACGCCACGTGAAACACGGCATGAACCCGCCGGAGGCCGAAACCGCAATCGACTCGCGCCCCACGGGGCAAAGCGCCTCCGGCGCGCCCGCGGACGGCCGCCGGCACGAAACGCCGAGCATCGAGACAAAACGCGCCAGCTCTTCTTCGGGAATCTCATGCTCAAGCGGCGCAAGGCTTCCGCCCTCACGTGGTGAAAGCCTCGGACTTATCTTCACAGGCACGCCAAGTTCTCCACCGAGCCTGGAAAACGCATCCAATTCTCCGAAGTTTTCACGGAGAAGCGGGACCTGCACTTCAACAGGCAGCTTCGCGGATTTGGCCCGCTCGATTCCCGCAAGAACATCGTTCACCACCCGCGCGTTACCGGTAACTGCGCCGAAAGTTTCTTCCGATACGCCGGGTACCGTAACCACCAGCCTCTGGACCTTTACCCGGGCAAGCCACTGGACCGTATCCGCGTCGAGGAAGGAGCCGTTTGTGAGAATGCACGGCGCAAAACGGCGCGCGCGCGCCGCTTCCAGGATGGCCGGGAAATCCTCGCGTGCAAACGGCTCGCCGCCGGTGAGCGTCAGGTGCAGCACGCCTGCCCCGGCAAGGTCATCAAGCAGCAAAAGAACTTCATCCAGTTCGAGTTCGGATTCGCCCCTGCGGGCCGGGTCGTGGTAGCAGTGAACGCAGTTGAAATTGCATTTGCGCGTAACTTCGTATTCGGCGGCGGTGAGCGGGGGTGTAGTCATCTGCTCATCTGCTCCATTGCGCGCAGCGGCGCCGACGTGTCCGGCACAAATGAAAACACTGATGAGCGGACACACCCGTCAACCTGAAGAGCCACCGTCAATACGCGCTGCTTAACTCCCGCATGATCGATCTGCGTAAACGGGACCACCGTCAGCAGACGCATATATGCGTCCGGAACGTCGAGCAGACTGAAAGAATTTTCTTTCCCGTGCTCCAGGAAAAAAATATGCGAGACCGGCCTCGGTTTAACCGGTTCAGGTTTCGGGCCTTCGAGGCTGCCGAGCGGAGTCGGCCAGGCGGTCAGCTCCTGAGTGGTCGTCAATTCATCCCTATATGACCGGGGAGCAAGCAGAACCATGTCGTCTGAAAATACTTCCAGCCCCGCCTCGCCTGCGAGATTGGATATCGTCGTCTTGCCCGCGCCCGACTGACCGGCGAAAATGCCGACCCTGTCCGAGTTCTCTTCTCCGAAAGCCGCCGCGTGAACAAGAAGCATGTCGCGGCGCAGCACCAGGTGCGAAACCAGAATCCGAAGCGAGTTTTCAATATCTATGAAAAGCTCCTGCGGTGCAATCGAAAGCCGCCCCGAGCCGCCGCCGTCCGTAAAATCGTACTCGAGCTTCAGCGACGACGACGACGCGGAAAGGGATTCCCCCGCCGTTTTCACGTCTATCGTATTCGGGTCGGCCTGATCGAGAGAGGAATCTATCCCGATATTCAGGGAATATGGCGGCGATTCTTCACGTGCGGCGAACGCGCCGTAGCGGCCGGTGATATGCCCGAGAACCCGCTCGTCTTCGCTCACCAGGGCGAGGAAAGTATCGGCAAACCCCATGACGAGCGGCGAGCTACCCGCCATCCGCGACCTCCAGGAGCAGCCGTTTTTCGAGAAGCTCGGCGGTGAACTCCTCCACGTCTTTTTTTACATCATATTCGGGCGCGTCGAAGTCGGCAACAATCTGACCGGTCACTTCTTCGATTGTATGCGCATTCTCGAACATCTCCCACACCCGCGAGCCCACCTCGTTCAGCATGAGAGTGGTCTGGTTCTCGAGGTTGACAAGGACGGACTTTCCCTCGAGCGTGCGCCACGCGACATCGGGGTTCTGTTTATAACGCTTCGTCAATGCTGCCTCACATTTACTTATGCCTGATTCGGTCTCATGCGGCGAACAAGCGAAAACAGCTTGCCCAAGACGCGAAACGGTCTCAGGACCGAATGCGCCAGCGCGGCGCGCCGCGAAGAAAGCCCATAGCGGCGGCGGACAAAACGCAGTCCCGGGAAAAGCATCCCGCCCGCGGTGATTACAAGTTCCACCGGGCCGGGCGCAAGAAGAATCCGCATTACGTGGCCGCGGTCGACTGTCGGTTTTTTCCGGTCGATAACGCGGCGCACAATCGCGCGCCGAAGATAATCGCCGCCCGAAATCCTGAGTAACTTTGGTGGTACTTCAACACGTCCGCTCAGTTCTTCGAGAAATACTGTCAGCGCGATTTTCATACCGGCGCGGGCCGCGCTTTCCGAAAGAAAATTCCAGTCAAACGGATTTCCCGCGCGTCGAATAGTATCGGCCGCATCGTCGAGCCATTTCGAATCCAGGTAACCGTGGTCGACGACGGCGTGGACCGCATCGAGCAGCACCGCGTCCTCGACGCACAGGACGGTTATTTCCGGGATTTCGCGGGCAGGCCTTGAGTGTTTAAGAATTTCTTTCTGACTGGACCGAGGCACGCCGCGGATTTCCGTATGCAGATCGATATATCTCGGCGGGTCTTTCCGGGCGAAACAGCACTCGCCGCCGGGAAGCGGTTGCCATCCGTCACGAACGATGATTTCGACTGTCTTTTTTGCATCGGCCGGCTCAACCAGAATATCAATATCCAGCATCGAACGCCGCGATGCTGCCGAGAAATCGTCGGCCAGCCACGCTGCGCCACGAAGGGCGGTCAGCCGAATTTCCTCTTTCTCACACGCGGCCGCAAGCCGTTTGAGGTCGGCGGCGTACACGACGTTCAGCACGGTTGTGTTGTTCTGAAGCAATTCAGCCATAGGGAATTATCATACCGGAAACGGGAAGATAATGCAAGATTGCGGATTGCGGATTGCGGATTGCGGATTTATTATTGCCGGGTATTCCCATTTATTGATATCCCAATACCTTTTTCTTGAACTTCTGCAGATTCCAGCTAGACTGTACAGCCAAGCAAAGAATTATCTGATAAACTGCAATTTCTTCTGAAGAGCGGAACCTTATGGCAGTACTTCTGAAGTACAATAAAGAAGGACTGAAGGTAAACCTTCCAGAAACTCCCGGGTTTAAAGGCGTACTCGAGCCCGGGGAGGCGCCGGCTGTTTCAGATCCGCACAACAGGATAAAAGGAAGTCTGGAAAATCCCATCGACTCTCCGCCTCTTGCCGAACTGGCCGGGGATAGAAAAAACGCCTGCATTGTTGTAAGTGATATTACCCGCCCGACCCCTAATTCGGTTTTGCTGCCGCCGCTGCTGGAAAAGCTGGAGAAATCCGGCATTGAGCGGGAAAACATAATTATCCTTATCGCTACCGGCACGCACAAACCGAACCTGGGAGAGGAACAGATCGAACTGCTGGGAAAGGAAATTGTCGGGAATTACCGTATCCAAAACCATTTTTCCAGAAAACCCGAAGACATGGTGCTTGCAGGCCATGTTGGAAACAATATTCCCGTTCACGTAAACCGTCATTATTTCGATGCAGACCTCAAGGTCCTGACTGGCCTTATCGAGCCCCATTTCTGGGCCGGATACTCCGGGGGAAGGAAATCCATTCTGCCCGGCATCTCTTCGATTGGAATTCTCGAATACATGCACGGCCCGGAAATGATTGCACACCCCATGACCGCCTACGGTGTGCTGGACGGAAACCCGTTCCATGAAGCCGGACTTTCCGCCATGGAGAAGGCGGGCGCGGATTTCATCGTCAACGTCACGATCAATACGAAGAAAGAAATTACCGGAATATTCTCGGGCCATCCCGTGAACGCCCATATAGAAGGATGCGGTTTTATTTCGCAGTTCTGCACCGCCACCCTTGACGAGCCGCTTGATTTCGTTATCACTACAAACTGCGGCGCCCCCCTCGACTGCAACCTTTACCAGACCTCCAAGGGGATCGCTGCCGCGGCCGCGGTCGTAAAACCGGGAGGAGTCATCCTGGTCGCGTCCTCGTGCTTCGAGGGCCCGGGCAGCAGTGAATTTGCGCAGGTGCTGGACATGGTCGATACCCCGGACAACTTTCTCAAACGCCTGACCGCGGGTGAATTCTTTCTTATGGACCAGTGGTGCGCGCAGGATATTTACCAGGTTATGCTGAAAAATCCCATATGGCTCTACACGGACGGCATTTCTGAAGAAGTCGTTCGAAAATACCATTTTACTCCTGTTTCCTCGGTTGAAAACGCAGTCGAGGAGTTGCTTGACCGGTTCGGAAAGGAAGCCCGTTGGGCAGTCGTTCCGGAAGGCCCTATGCTTATTCTCAAACTGCAGGATTCATAGTCCTCAAAAGGGAAACCGCCATGGACGAATACAGCAAGGTCACTCCTGAAATCATCTCCGCATTGAAGAATATACTGCCTGAAAAGTATGTGCTCCACGGCGACAAAGAACAGCTCGAGCCGTTCTCCCACGACGAGATTTCCGAAAAAAAGTACAGCCATTTCCCCGAAGTCGTTGTGCGCCCCCGAACGGCGGATGAAATCGCCGAGATAATGAAACTTGCGAACAGGGAAAAGATTCCGGTCACGCCGAGAGGCGGCGGCACCGGCCTTTCCGGCGGTGCAGTGCCGATTCACGGAGGTATTGTTCTTTTCATCGACAGGATGAACTCCATACTCGAAATCGATACTGAAAACATGGTCGCCGTCGTAGAGCCGGGCGTCATCACCAACGACATCAACACCGCGGCCGCGGAGCACGGCCTCTGGTTTGCCGGATACCCGATGAGTTTTCAGAGCTGTTTTATCGGCGGCAACGTTTCCGAAAATGCCGGCGGCGGCAAGGCGGTGAAATACGGAGTTACCGGACGGTATATCCTCGGACTCGAAATGGTCACGCCGGAAGGTGAAATCGTAAAGCTCGGCGGGAAACTGGTCAAGAATGTAACGGGCTACGATCTGATAAAACTGCTTGTCGGCTCGGAAGGAACGCTCGGAATTTTCACAAAAATTATTGTCAAACTCCTCCCCATGCCCGGCAAGGTGGTCGATCTTCTTGTGTCGTTCAAAGACACCGCGTCCGCGATCCGCATGGTCCCCGTCATAATGACCCGCGCAAAAGTTATCCCCGCGGCCGTCGAATACATGGACCTGCTATCGGTGCAGACCGCGTGCGAGTACCTGGATGAAAAGCTCCCGTACGAAGGCTCGGGCGCATTGCTCCTTATCGAGCTGGACGGCAACAGCGAAACCGCGCTTGAAGAGGAATACGAGGCAATCGGAGAGCTGTGCATGGAGAACGGCGCGCTCGACGTTTTCGTCGCCGACACCCGCGCAAAGCAGGAGAAGATCTGGAACGTCCGCAGAAACATAGCCGAAGCGTTCAAGGCGGTCAGCCCGGACCAGAGCGCCGAAGACATCACCGTCCCGATCGCGTGCATCCCGGACGTTATGCCGGTACTCGATAAACTGTCGGAAGAGTTCGACATACAGGTCCCGTGCTACGGCCACGCGGCAGATGGAAACCTTCACGTCACGCTTGTCAGGAATCCGGACCAGACTATCGAACAATGGGAAGCGGTCCTTCCAAAGGCGCTTGAGAAGCTTTACGAGGCCACCGCAAAACTCGGCGGCGTTATAAGCGGCGAGCACGGCATCGGCCACAAGCGGAAGCAGTATCTTCATTACTCTCTTGACGAAACATCTATCGAACTCATGAAGCGCATCAAACGCGCCTTCGACCCGAACAACATCCTCAACCCCGGCAAGATATTCGACCTTTAGAGAAATTGCCAAGAAAAGCAGTTAGTTTTTGGATGGAGTATGAAAAATAAAATCAAGGTCTGCATCAAAAGCATCATGCTCAGCATCAAAAGGTGTTGAAGCCTTACAATTATCATCAATTCCATTTTTCCCGACACCATACAGATAGAAATCGTTACTTTCTTTTCTGTAAATAAGCTCTTTACCGCTGCACGGGTCAATAATTATTCCCCTAAAATCTTTGTCTTTTATATTAACAAGTTTATCAGGTAATTGATTTTGCTCGAATTCAAACAATCGGATTGCCAAAAGGGTCAGTACTCCTCTCCATTCAAGCTCGCTTTCAAGGTAGCTTTTTAAGAAACCTTTAATCGGATAAGCCTCGCTAGAAAAGAGCTCCCAACCGAGCCATGAAAAGAATCCCATTTTTGCAATTAACTGAAAGTCATCCTCCATTTCACGTTTTTTTATGTGCTCAGGCCACTCATAAAACTTGCATGGGTCCAATTCACTTACTTCGTTTATCCAGGATCGGACGTAGTCGACATCATCTCCGAAATCGTAAATCCATGGATTGTACCAGGGTTCTACTCCTGCACATTCATCACCACTTGCCAGCCTGGCAATACTTTCAAGAAATAGATGAAATTCAGTATCAAGTACGGCAAGATAACTAGTTCGATTGGAATACAAATTAAGCAGAGTTTTTTTTAATACAATCAAATCAGTCTTAGATAGAGTCTTATCTGAAAGCATTTTCCGTAATGATGCAAGCCCGCGGATCTGGATTATTCTCTGAAACAGCCTGGAAATAACTGTCTGGTTACGATTAAGAGTATTCGCAAGCTTTAAAATACTAATATACTCCAACATTGCTTTCGAATATTGTGTTTTTAATTCCTGAAGCTGCCCTTTCCATGTAAACAATATCTCGGCTTGCCGTAAATTATAAAAACTCGGCAGTGTTAACATGAATCCCTTTTCAAGGTCAGGGGAAAAACTCCACTCCTTATATTTCAAACCTGCTTTCACCAATTGCATCGCATTCTGGAATTTCTCAACATAGCCCGTGACTTCTACCACCGAAGCTTGATTATCGAAATCCAGTTCAATCGTCCAATAATGAAAATCTCCCAATAAAGCAATGCCTTTATTTATTATTTGCGCTCCGTTTTTATCAGGAGATAATTTATCCTGTTTGGACAGCCAGGATTCGAATTCCGAACGGGCATTTTTAGACACAAAGTAATTCGTGCATCTTCGGTAGATAACATAAGCGACAAGTATTGCTATAATACTTATAAGTATTATTAATGCTCGCTTTTTCCTCTTGCTCATTTATCACCCTTGTATAGATCCACAAGGTCCACTTTCATTACATGATAGATTATAAGTTAATATCAGTTATATTTGATATTTTACCAGATTTAAAGAATTACATGCAATTAAATAACCTGGGTGCGTGATTTGGGAAAAGCGTTTTTAGAATTCGACGGCGAGGCCGGCGTAGACTTCTTTGTCGTTGCGCTCGACGCCGGGGGGCGGGCCCTGGTCGCTGTCGATAATGAAACCTATCTCGAGTGCAATCATCTTCGAGAGCTTGTACGTCATGCAGGTTTCGGAGTGCAGCCGCCAGTTGTCGTAAGTCTTGAAAGGCATCGCGAATTCAAGGAGAGAATATAGTTTCAGGTCTTTTGTAAACTTGCGCTCGTATTCCGCGGTGAAGGTGCCTTCCGAGAACCTGTCGTCGAGGTCCGGCACCAGGTTTTCGAAATCCTCGTTGGTGTACTGTGCGCCGACTTCGAAGCGCAGGCTTCCGTCGGGGTTGTCGATTGCTTTCATTCCGATGCCGGCCCCCGCCGTGCTGCGCATGTTCAGTTTCGCGATGCGGTCGTACTCCGCGCTCCCCGCGCCGAAACCGTACCAGCGTTTTGAAATCTTGTGGCTGTACTTGAGCTTGACATCGCCTTTCTTCACGAGAAGCTCACCCCCGCTTTCGCCGTAGTCGTAGGAGCCCTTGAGAAAGATGCGATACTTCCTGGATTCCTTGCTGGTCCGGAGCCTGACGCCGAAATCGTCGGTTATCGTGTTGCCGCGCACGCGGCTGTATTTGAGCGTCAGCTTTCCCTCCCACTGGATGGGCGGCGCGTCGATGGACATGACGTCGTAAATCGAAATCTCGGAAGAGTTCGCCGCGTCGGTCGTTATCCTGGCCTTGCCATCGGACGCTTTCACAAACCTGCCGTTCAGGATGTCCCCGCTCCTCAGTTCAATCAGGCTTTTATTAGCGGTAATAATTCCGATGACGCCTTTCCAGTCGACGGTCAGGTCGCCGGCGTACTTGTTTTTCATCTGAAGTTTCTTGTCGACCATGTGCTTGAGCCTGCCCGAGATTATATCCTCGTTGACGAGCCTTACCTGCACCAGCACCGGCGGCTTGTCGACGACCGCGCAGCCCGCGGCGGCAAACAGCAGCATGCCCAGCAGCAGGAGAATCACTACCGTGCCGCTTATGACGTTATCAGGCTGCCCGCGTTCGGTTGAATGATGAGCCATAACCCAGCTCTCTTATTGAATAACTTTCCTTTCATTGTATCGTCACGTGCCCGGTTCAGCTTTTGGAGAACTTTATTAATAAAAAACCGCCTTTACCGACGTGTTCGGCAAAAGGCGGTTCTCGTGTCTATATGTGAATCCTGTTATGCAGCGCCGTATGAATGATCGATTATTCTCAGAAGCTCCAGCCTGTGCTGCAGCTCTCGGACCTGCTTTTTTGCGCCCTCGAAGAGGAGCGGGTAACGGTTGCGCAGGGGCCGCCATTCAAACATCTGCTGGGTGGCGATTGAAAGGTCTTTCAGGGTCTGCTCTATTTCGGGCTTCATTGCTCCCTCCGGTGACAAATATAACTGTATTGCTTGTCACCGGATATATCGGCCCGAAAGCGGAGAATCTTGATGAATATTCTCAATTCAAGTCGCAAGCCGCAGGTTATAGGTGTTAGGTTTCAGGTGTCAGGAAATAATAAATATAATCCAAGACCTAATACCTAAAACCTAATACCTAAAACCGTTACAGAGATCGCTTCATCGTCAGCTTCGTCTCATCCCTGCAACGATAAACACTCTCCACTGCATCGGCATGCCTAGGCGGCCCTGCGAGGCTCTGCAATCTCCTCGAGGTCTTTCAGGGTCAGGCGGACGTTGACAAGCTCGTCCAGGGCCGACTTGTACGCCAGCGGGAACTCTTCACGCAGATCCTTGTAGCGCAGCACGCGAATCAGCGCAGAACGGAGCCGGCCCTCGAGAATAGCCCTTGACTCACGGCGGCGGCAACCGGCAATTCCTACTCTTGACTGCATCATCCTATCCCCCTCTCATTTTCGAGCTGATTGACAAACCGTTCAACTATACAACCGCACTCTGACAAATAAATGTAAAGAATGTGACAATAATGTGAAGTTGAAGAAAGGAGAAAGGATGAAGGCTGAAATTTTAGAATTTATAATTCAGAATTCAGAATTTTCCAGTTTTCTTTGGGCCGGAGCGCTTTTGAGCCTGCGCTGCAGAGCGGGCATTTATCGGCGTCCCACGACTCGATATCGAGCTTAATAACCTCGACAATCTTGTATTTTTCAGCTTCGCCGGGGATATCCAGCTCGCTCTTGCCGCTTCTATTGACCAGAACGCCGCAGACCGGAAGAACATCGCATCCGGCAGCTTTCAGCGCCTGAATCGTCTTCACCGTGGTTCCGCCGGTCGTCATCGTGTCCTCGACAACAAGCACTTTCTCGCCCGCGGCGATATCGAACCGCTTAAGCACCATCTCGCTGCCGACTTTTTCCGTATATACGGCACGCGTCCTGCCGCCGTAGACTGCCGCCACCTGGTAAGCTATCGTGATAGCACCCATCGCGCTGCCTGCGACAACGTCCGGCTTTCCCTTCAGCGTAAGTGCATTTATCAGGGCCCGGCAGAAGTCCCCTGCGGCCATGGGATTCTCTATAACCTTCGTCATGTTCACGTAACCGTTCGAATGCCTGCCCGACGTAAGCAGCGCATGCGGCGCGGCCCCCCCACCGTGAATCCACAGCCCGCCGAGCGATTTCAGCTGTTCTACAAAAAAATCCTCGTTCATGATCTCTCCCGGTACCCGACACAATACCACGCTTCTACAAAACGAGTCAAGGGAAAAGGTCTATTGGTTGCATGGTCCCTCGGTCCCCAGGTCCTTCGGTCTTTATTATTTAATTAATAATATGACCAGAAGACCGAGAGACCGAATGACCGAACGACCAATGGCCGCTTTTCGCTTGCAAAGGAAGGTGCGGCCGTTATAATATCCGTGTGTCGGTTTTGGGGAATCTTTGCCGGAAAGCGGAGGGAAACGCCGCAATGCTCAAACGCGGACTGTTTATAATAATTCTCGCCGCCGCATTCCTCGCAAGCGGCTGCATCGTGCCGCCCGAGAGGCCGAAGCCGCCCAGGCCGGGTAAACGCCTTGCCGCAAAGCGACTGCCGGGCAAGAAAATCCTTCCAAAAGACCTATGGAAAAAAGAGATCAAGAAAATGGGCGTGGAAGCTCTCGCGCTCAACCCGGAGTTTTTCGCGGCCTTCCCCGACCAGCGGACCGTGCACGAAATCACGAAAATTTTCTACTATGAGTACAAAATGTCGGACCGGTGGCTGAAGGAGATTGTGACCGACAGAAATCTTGCGGCAAAATGGGAAAAGGAGCTTACCACTTATCTGGAAGAGAACTCGATCGACTACCTCGACGGCGACCGCAAACAGCTGAAAGACTGGAAAAAGAGACAGTCGCCGCCGTGGCCCGAGCCAAAAGAGCCCGACGAATAACGAAACCTGACCGATAAAAATGCCCGGGACCGTTTGCAGATGCAGGCGGTCTTTTCAATTGCGGATTTCGGATTGCAGATTGCGGATTGCGGATTGTAGATTGCGGATTTTCAATTGCGTAAGTAAGATTGTCTGCGAAAGTCCAGACACGGCGACGGGGAGACACGGGAAAAAATAGAAAAGGAGAAGAGGGGAAAAAGGGACAAGGAGAAAAATCGTAAATCGCCAATCGAAAATCGAAAATTCCTTATCCCTTATCACTTATCACTTATCACCTATCACTTATTAACTTATCCCTTATTTCGGGTCAAGTCGCCTGGCGAGTTTACGAAAACGCTTCTTCAGCGGAGCGGCGGATTCTTCACCACTGGCGTCGGCAATCGCAGTGACGATGTCATGCGCGACCATGAAGTCGGCAATCGACGCCCGCTGATATTTGGCAGCCTGCCCGGAGTTTTTTAACGACCGCCTCAGGTAATATTCCATGTTTCTCCACCCGGTCTCGGCCGCACCGAGCACTGCGTCAAAGGCGGCGCGCGCGCCCTCGGGGTCGTCTTTTACCAGCTCCGCCAGCCGGGAGCGGTCAAGGTCGTGCCGGCGTTTCCATTTGTCGCGCCCGCTGAAGTAGAGGTTCTCCCCGCCGGGCATGCTTGCAAGGCCGAGATACTGTTTCAGGAAAACCTGCGCGGGCCGGGAATAATCGGGAAGCGAGGTAACGCCCGCACATCCTGCAGGCAGACTGAATAGAAAGAATACCGGTATGATAAGTTTTTTCAAGTTGAGCTCATTCGCCGTTTCGATAATATCAGAACTTATTCTTCCTCGGGGAAAAGGTAGTCCTGATACCAGTCCCACCAGACCGCGACGGCCTCATCCATTTCTCTCTCGGTAGCCGCGTTGCTGACGCCGAAGCCCTCCCCCGTGAGACGCCGAAGCGCGGTGGCGGCCATGCGCTTGACCGCTCTGTCATCATCCCAGAGAGCCCAGACGAGGTTGTGAATCGATTTCTCGTCGCCGTTATCGAGCAGGTACTTGGCGGCCCGGACTCGAACGGCCTGATCCCCCCGGTTGAGTTCATCCCGCGCAAAATCATCCGTCTCGGGATCGTAATGCGCGCAGAGCTCGACGGCAAAGAACTCCACGTTCCAGGGATGCTTGATCCGAAGCAGAGCCTGCATAACGGCATATCTGCGGGTGCGGACTATATAGCGTTCCTCCATCAGCTTGTCGAGCGCCGTCATTCCCACACCGGAAAACTCCTTGACGATTTTGCGCTCGGTTTTCTTCAGCCGCAGGTATTCTTTCTGGAGCGATGGAATCGCCTTTTTGCCGTATTCGGCCAGGTTGTCAATCTGCGAACAATGAAAAGGTACATTCGAGCCGACCGGGTCCCGTCCCATTATCGTCTTGGGGTCCTCGAGCTCCTTGATAAGACGGTCAATATCCTTGCGCGCCGCTCTGGAAAGGGTAACTTTGCGCTCTTTGTGCTTGATACGCGGCGGCGGTATTTCGCTCAAGACCTTTTCCGGCGCCGGGCACCCGGATGCTGTTATCAGAACGATCAAGGCAGCCAGGCTTCTCCATATAATGTCCGTCATTGCGCCTCCCGTTTTATGGCCCGTCTCTGGAGACGGCAAGGTCAGTTTTATCAGCTTTTGCGCCATAACTATCACTCTGCAGGCGGGTCAGAAGGTTTCGGCCCAAGATCCACGACGTCATCGTCATCTTCTTTCGCCGGCGTATTCTCTTCAGCTTCCGGAGGAGTCTCTGACCGGGCGCCCTCAACCTGCTCGGCCTCCAGCAGGGTTTCCATCACATCTTCCGGGGTTGTCTCGGCCGTGGCGTCCTTGTCGTGAGCAGCCGACTGCTTGCCGAGCCTTCTGAAGTTTTCGTCCTCGTCGTCAAGAGGTTCAAAATCATCGGCACCCGATTCCGGGAAAGGCGTCACATCCACGGGCTCCGCTTCAGGAATCCCTTCGGCGAAATCCTCCCCCGGCGTGAATTCCATATAACTCCCCTGGCCGGGCACGACAGGTTCGGGCTGAAGCGGCTGCGATGTTTCCAGCACAGGTTCGGCAACCACGAAGCCATCCAGCTCCACGTCATGAAGATCTTCCACCGGTTCGGAAACCCCACCGTCCGCAATCTTATCTTCAACGCGCGAACCGCTTCGGCTCCCCGCCTGCGAGCCGACGCCCGATGCGGACGCATCTGACGATTCCGGAATCGAGGTTTCGGAAACGCTGGAGCCCGAGCTGGAGGTTTTAGGCGCCTGGTCGCCGACGAATCTGAATGTCAGCACGGTAATATCGTCATTCTGGGCGACCCCACCCCGCCAGCGCCTGAGGTCCGTCATGAGCGTTCTCACAAACTCGCTTGAAGACTTGTCACCATGCTCGTGGACGATGTCCAGAAACCGCTCCATGCCGAACTCTTCGTGCGATTTGTTCATCGCCTCAACGACGCCGTCCGTGTAGGCAATCACGCGGTCGCCGGGCTGAAGCTGAATTATCGCGTCCTTAAGGGTTTTCTCAAACAGCGGGCCCGCGTCGAAGCCGATGGCCATGCCGGTGGGATTGATGAGCTGGTGACGCCCGCCGCGGAACAGGATAAGAGGGTTGTGCCCGGCATTCGTTATCTGGAGCGTCCGCGTATGGATATTCAGAACCATGTACATCGTGGTCAGAAACATCACGTTCTTTATATCACGCGTGAGGAACTTGTTGAGCTTTATCATCGTGGCTTTGGCCGACGGATTCCTCAGCGCGAGCATCCTCACAAAGCTGCGCGCCATGGTCATTACCATGGCGCCGGAAAAACCGTGGCCCGACGCGTCCGCGATTATTATGCCGAGGTTCTCAACGCCGTCGATGGGAATGAAATCATAGTAGTCCCCGCCCACGTCGTCCATCGACTCGTAAAACACCCTCATGTCGTAGCCGGGGATGTCCGGTATCTGGCCGGGAAGCAGCGAAAACTGGATGTTCGTCGCCTTTGTAATGTCACCGCTGTGAGACTCGTGCTTTTTCGAGCGTGACCAGATGCCGGTCTTGGCTTCCGTCACGGGGGAGGAGCGCATCGACGATTTAGTGGCCAGGGCCGCCGTAGCCTCCACAGAGAGTTCCCCGACGGAGCGCACGACGGCGGATGCCCCCGCCTTGGAAAAATCGTTTACAATCTGTTCTGCAGCTTCCTTGGAAATGTCTTTGATAAGCGTTGCGGGCAGGAAATACTTGAGACTGTCGAGGGCCTGAGGCGGCAGCGGGAAAGTCTTCTTTATATACTCCAACGGCTTCTTGAGGTTGTTGCCGAAATCGACGAGAGTGACGGAGTATTCCCCGGCCGGAAAATCCGGGAAATTACCTACCCTGGAGCTAAACTTTTTCGCCGCCATTTATTCCCCTGAATGCTAATTCCACAGAATACTCTACGCACCGTAGAGTGTCAAGTAGATTTGGTCAATCGGTCAATCAGTCAATCGGTCAATCGGTCCCTTGGTCCCTCGGTCCCTCGGTCATTATTATTAAGATCAAAAGACCGAATGACCGAATGACCGAGAGACCGAACGACCGAAAGACCGAATGACCGAACGACCGAACGACCGAACGACCGAAGGACCGAGAGACCGAAGGACCCGCGCAGTGCTGTATTTTTTTCCAAACGCTTGACAGAATGCGTTCCGGGTGTTAACATAAAGAATGTGATCGACACCAGGGGCTTGGGCAAGCCCTGCATGATCACGGTGGCCCGAAAGAGAGGGGTGGGATGCGGTTCTTCCGAAAGCTGCATCCGGGAGCACGCTGAAAAACCTTCCGTGCTCAACCAGACTCCCCGAGACAAATGTTCGCGGCAAAGTTATTTCATCTGAAGGCAGCACGCCGGTCCCATAGCTGAGACCGGACGGCACAACACACAGGATAAGGACTTGACCGTGGATACCGCCATGAAATCTCTCGTTCTGGTTATACCAAGACACGAACTATTCGGAACCGAACCGAGCCCCCACGGGTTCGGCACCGATCGCCTGGACGAATTCTACGAGACGATATGCCGCCGCGCGACGTTTATTCCGCGCAGCGACGCCGAGCGCTGCTACCAGTTCAAACAGGTAATCCCTTACATGCTCGTGGCCCACGGCTCGCGGGTTTTCATGCTGCACAGATACGCATCCCAGACCGAAGCGAGGCTGCACGACAAATACTCCATCGGCGTAGGCGGTCACATCGACCTCGGCCCCGACACCGGCAAGGGTGCCGAAATCCCGGAAATAATCGAGGCCGGCCTCAGGCGCGAGCTGCACGAAGAGCTCGACCTGAACACCGAATACTCTTACCGGCCCATCGGATACCTTAACGACGACTCGAACGACGTGGGGCAGGTGCACTTCGGCCTTGTCTTCCTCGTCAGATGCGAATCAGACGAGGTCGCCGTCCGCGAGAACGACATGATGGAAGGGAAATTCGCGTCGATCGACGAGCTGACCGAAGCCGCCCCCAAAATGGAAACCTGGAGCCAGCTCCTCGTCCCGCACGTGGAAAAAGTATTGAAGTGTTGAAGTGTTGAAGTGTTGAAGTGTTGAAGTGTTGAAGTGTTGAAGTTAAAAAGATTAATTTTGTAAGTACCAATCGAATACATTTAGCGGGCGGGCTTGCCCGCTGTTATATTTAATTATTAACGAGCAGCAAGCTGCGCTGCTAAACTTAAAAAAGTCAGAACTCTTCATACACAATTTCCACAAGCTTCTGCTGCCACTTCTTGGCCTGCGCGTTGCTCGTTTTCAGACCGTTTATCAGTATCACGAAGGCGGCCGTTTTGCCCGACTTCCCCGTAACGAAACCGGAGAGCGCGGAAGTGCCGGTGAGATAACCCGACTTCGCCCGCACGTTGCCCTTCACAGGCGACTTGCGGAAACGCTTCTTCAACGTGCCATCGACGCCGCCGACGGCAAGGCTCCCCAGGAACATCTTTTTATGTTTGCCCCCATAGACCTTGCGCATAACCGCCAGAAGCGCCTGCGGCGTAATCATGTTTTTCTTTGAAAGCCCGGAACCGTCACGCAATGTAAAACTGCTTTTCGAAATACCCCACTTTTCCAGAACGCCGCCGACAGCCGCCGCACCGTTCTCAAACGTCCCTTTTCCTTTCGATTTTTTCCCAATTGCCTTGAAGATGCATTCCGCGTAGAAGTTCTGGCTGCGCTTGTTCATGACGGGCAGCGTCTTTTCAAGCGTGCTCGTATGCGTTGCGACCTCCACTTCCGGAGAGGGTGGCGCGCCCGGGTCGGCCATTCGTATGCCGCCGGAAACCCTGATTCCCTCGGACGCCAGGGTCTCCAGCAGCACTGTCCCGAAATATTTAACCGGGTCGGGTACCGTAACATTAAACGTCCTTGCTTTCGTGCCGGTCCAGAATTTACCGCGGACGGTAAGCGTCGTCGAGCCGTGCCGCCTTGTATAGCCGAACGTATGCTTCTTCTTGTTGGAAGTCGTCGTGCAGCGGTTAGCGAGCTGAAGGTACTTCGTCGGCGGTGAAAAAATAATTACCGCGGGCGCGCCCGCCTGCGTGCCCGGTTTGACGGTAACGTCCACGCAGCTGTCGTTCAGCGCCAGCGCGCCGACCGGCGCCTCGTACCATTCCTGCAACTGGTTTTTCGGCCAGTCGGCGTGGATAAAAACGCGGTCGAAGACGGTGTCGTCAAGGATTATCGAGCCCGTAACCCGCTTGATTCCTGCGGCTTTGAGCTTCGCTGCCCATTTTTTGAAAATCGCGGCCGGGTCTTTATCGTGGAACCGTCCGCTGATGTTCGGGTCGCCGCTTCCGGCCACGAGCAGGTCGCCTTTAACGATTCCGTTTTCGAGCGGCCCCTGGCGGTACAACGAAGTCTTGAATTTGAAGGCGCAGCCCAGAATCTCGAGCGCGGCCGCGGTCGTTACCAGTTTCATATTGCTCGCGGGGATGAAAAGGCGTTTCCCGTTTTGCTCATAAACGGGCTGTCCTCCCCCCGCATCCGCGACAAGCACCCCGATAACTTCGCCGGGCAGATTGCGCGTGGCCAGATGCGCGTCCAGCAGGGCTTTGAGCTTGGCCCCGGATTCCGACTCGTCGGCGACGGACCGTGGCGGAGCATGCCCGCACGTGAGGGCGATGCAGGCCAGAAGACAGACAAGAATTCGCCGCAATCGAAACATTTTCTATCCAAGAATACGGTAAAAGATCACCATGCCCATAACGGCTTCGACCCCGCATATGATTATAAAGACCACGGCTTCCGCGATACTTGTGCGATAGGCGGGAATTATCGCAAGCATCGCGACGCAGCATGATATAAGGACATTCCACTTCGCCTTCTCCGAAAGCGCGTAGTAGTGCGAGAGCGTCAGGAAAAACAATACGGCGCCGAAGAGAAGGCCTACGATTAAGGCCCGGTACAGTTCGGTGTGAGTGAGTTTAATGAGGTATGCGACGGCAAGGTAAAACAGGGTCTGAATCAGCGCCCCGAGGACCCCCCAGCGCAGTGACTTCCAGAAGAAATCCTGCCAGCCGGTAAATTCCTTCTGCAGGATTTCAGGCTGGGGAGCGGGAGCGGCATCAGCGGGCTTCGGCTGTTCAACTTCGCCGGCAATTGCCGCCGCGGCAAAAAATACAATGAATGCAACCAGAATCAAACGCACGATGCCTCCCCCGGTGGCTGCATTATAGCTTTAGCAGGCGGGCCGTCAAGCCTGCTCCTCGATGATTCGGAAAGTATGGAGGATGAACCGCTACGGCAGGAACCGGAAAGACTCCAGGATTTTCCACCTCAACTCATCGTCTCCCGAGTTGTCGATCCCTTCGCCCTCCGCGGAACCGAACATGATCCTGTATTCTTTCCCCCTATGGATGAGGAGGTAATTAAACTCGAACCAGGCAATAAACGTAACGTCAGGCTTCCCGGTCCCGGGCGGAATTATCTCCTTATATACAATCTGGTACGCGTACCCCTCGACGCCACCGAGTACGCGCGTCATCGCGTTCACGAATTCCACGTCCGAAAAAGTCTCGTTTTTCGCGAGCTTCCGCATGCGTCTGTTTCGATTCTCCTGGGCCAGGCTCACCACCCATTCCGGGGATTCGTCCGAAGGCGTGACGGTGATATTCATAATGAACTTGCCGGGCTTGATGACAATATTGGTAACGTTTTTCTCGTCCTTTTTCCTCGTTTTGATATCCGCCCCTTCAGGCAGGCGGAGAGCAAAACCGGCTTCCTTGTTCACATGCTCGTCGCTTGAAAAAGTCGGCATGCCCGGAGAAACGCCTCCTCCACCGCCGGCCTCGAGTGAAAGGAACCCGCCCGCGAGAACGGCGATTACTCCCGCAAAACAGAGGTATTTCAGGACCGTGCCGCCGACAGGCGCCTCACGCTCGAGTTTCCGGACGGGAAAAAGAAGCCCGCAGACACCGCCCGCGAAAAGCCCGGCCGGTATGTCGAGAAGAAAATGCCACGTTCCGCTGAAGGCAAAGAACATCAGAATGGTGATAAGCGCAATCCAGAAAAGCGTTCCCTTGAGAAGGCTCGTGAAAACTTCTTTCGGGAACACCGACCGGTACCGCAGCAGGCATCCAAGCATCGCGCCGTCGAGGCCGAAAATCACGCCGCCGAAAGACGGTATGTACGTATGCCCGCCCGATAAGGTCAGCGCGATTGCCGCGTTCCCGGCCGCGCCCCCCAGCACATATGCGATGCAGGTCGTCAGCGGCCCGCACATTTTCTCAACCTGCCGGGATATCGACCAGAAGATGACTGCGGCTGCAAGGATGAACTCGAACCACGTCGGATGGAAAAGCGTTCCCGTAACCAGACGGTAATAACGTTTGTTCTCAACATCGTCTGCAAAAAAACCGCCGAGGCGGTCGATGGACTCCAGGGCCGGTTCCGTAAGACCAGTCCCCCGCGTTTCGCCGGACCAGCCCGCATCCATTCCCACGAGGCAGAAAAGCGCGGTCACCACGCAGAAGAGCAGCAACGTCATCCAGGGAAACGGCCCGCGGGAAGGTTTTGCCGGAGAGGAATCCGCGCCCTCCTCGGGCGTCCCGGCAGGCGAGTCTGACGAACGTGAAACTATTTCCACTTTCAGACCTTTACGTCGGCATCATCGGACGACTTCAGTACATCCGCATATTTTCTTCGCACAGGTTCGATATAAGCGGTTGAAAACTCGATCACCTGCTGCGGCGCGCGGCCCGTGAATTTCGCGGGATCGAGAATCTCGCCCCATTTCCCCTTGACCGCCGCGAACGCCGGGTCGCCGTCGAGACGGTCAAGCAGGTCGTTGGGCACGCCGGATTCCTTCATCTCGCGCGCCGCCTCCTGCGCGTGCACCCGGATTTTCTCATGCAGTTCCTGCCGGTCTCCGCCCGCGGCGACCGCGGCCATCAGGATATTCTCGGTCGCCATGAAGGGAAGCTCCGCGTGGATATGGGAGGCAATCTGCTGCGGGTAGACGACAAGGCCCGGCACAATCGAGCCGTAGAGGATAAGCAGCGCGTCGGCCGCAAGGAATGCATCGGGGATGACGAGGCGGCGGTTGGCCGAGTCGTCGAGCGTTCGCTCGAACCACTGGGAGGCAGCCGTCAGAGGCGCGTTCCCGGCAAGCGTCATGAGATAGCGCGAAAGTGCGGTCATCCTCTCCGCACGCATCGGGTTTCTTTTATATGCCATCGCGGACGAGCCGACCTGTTTTTTCCCGAACGGCTCTTCAATCTCACGCATGTGCGCGAGCAGTCGGAGGTCAATTGAGAATTTGGAGGCTGATTGTGCAATGCCGCAGAGCCCGCCCAGTACTTTCGCATCGACTTTGCGGGGATAAGTCTGCCCGGTCAGCGGCACGGTCGCGCAGAAATCGAAAGCCGCCGCCAGTTTGTTTTCAAGCTCGACGACTTTATCACTGTCGCCGTCGAAAAGAGCGAGATACGACGCCTGCGTTCCCGTTGCCCCTTTGGCGCCGCGAAGCGCCAGGTTTTCACGCAGGCGCTCGAGCTCCGACAGGTCGTCGGCAAGGTCCTGCAGCCACAGCGACGCGCGCTTGCCGACGGTCGTAATCTGCGCGGGCTGGAAATGCGTAAAGCCGAGCGTGGGGAGCTCGGAATACTTCACGGCGAAACGGTCCAGCGAATCGACGACCCGCACCAGCCGCCTTATCAGTACGTCGAGCGCATCGCGGATAAGAATTACGTCGGTATTGTCCGTAACGAAGCACGACGTAGCGCCGAGGTGGATTACGCCGCCGACGTCCCCGCCGCAGGCCTCGGCGAACGCGCGAATGTGCGCCATTACGTCGTGACGCGTTTCGGCCTCGATTTCCGATACCCGATCGAAGTCGATATCGTCGAGGTTCTTCTCCATCTCCCCGATATGCTCATTGGAGATAAATTTCAACCCGAGTTCGCGCTCGGCGCGCGCAAGCTCGAGCCACAGCCGCCGCCATGTGCCGTAACGGCGCTCGGGCGAAAAGACCGAAAGCATCTCCTCGGAGGCATACCTGCCTGCGAGTGGGTTATCGTACTTCGCTCCGTCCACCGGCATCTGAGCTCCCATCTAAAGAAAGTTTGAAGGATGAAGTATGAAATTTTATACTTCATACTTCATACTTTATCCTTCATACTTTCTTCTTCATACTTTTTTTCTGCTCTTCAAGAATTTCGGCGACCTGCTCGTCCGTAAGTTTCTCCTGCTTAATAAGGATTTCGCCGATCTGCCTGTACCCGCCCTCGCGCTCATGCACGGCCTGCTGCCTCAGGGCGTTATAAACATCTTCCATGTCGGCAAAACCTCTTTTTATGCACAAGTTGCCGAAAAGGATATCGCGGCGTCTTCGATCAATGCCTCCGACCTGGCGCTCGAGGTTTTCCTGCTGAATCAGCAGGACGCTCAGGACCTGTTCGAGATCGAGATAACCGCGCCCGAGCAGGATATCGCCGAGAAACTCTTCCGGCGCCTCCTTCGCCTGGAAGGTGAGACACTCGATGAGCTGTTCCTTGGATATGTAACCGTTCACCCTGGCGATACGGCCGAAAAGGACTTCCTCGTGCTGCGGCTCACTCATTTCTATCTTCTCAGGGTTGCGCTCCCGAACCATTATTATCTTTATAAGGTTAATTTGTCAACTTCATTCGAGAGAAAATGACGTTGCGGGTGCAACTGTAAATACGGGAAACCCTTGACGACATCCTGAACCGCTTCTATAATGACTTTTACATTTACCGCCGGGGATTCCGAATGAAAGTCCGCATCTGCACCTGCGTTTTTGTTACGCTGTTTATCGCCGCCTTGCCGCTCGGCGCGGACACGATCGTCCTGCGCGACGGCGGCACGATAAGCGGAAGAATCGTCGAGGAAAACGATGAAGCCGTTACCCTCGACGTGCCGGGCGGACGCGTTAAGATCTCCAGGGACCGCATTGCGCGCATCGAGCGCGAAAGCGATGAGGATTACCTTCTCAAGGAAGCCGGACGGCTCATGAAGCTGGGCGCGCTCGAGGACGCCGCCGAATACTACCTCCGCGCGTACGAAAAGAAACCGGACGATAAAGAAATCGGAAAAAAGCTCGGCGAATGCTACGCCGCGCTTGCGGAATATTATTTCGAGCGCCGCGACCTGAAAAGGGCCGAAGCCACATATAACAAACTGGCGAAGTTCGATTCGCCGGGCGCAAAAACGGGGCTTGCGGCCGTCAGAAAAATCATAAGCGACGCGACAAACCGCGGAAAAGCCGCCGACGCCTTCTTCGAAATCGGCCAGTACGACGAAGCCCTCTCGCAGTACGAAAAAGTGCTTAAGGACATGCCGTTTCGCCGCGCAGAGCTTTACAGGAAAATGGCTTCCTGCCATCTCAAGCTGGGCGACGCTTCAATGTCAATCCGCGATTACGCAACGGCCGGGCAGGATTACGACAAGGCTCTCGAGTATAATCCAGGCCTTCTGCCTTTTCTTCAACCGCGCTGGACTGCGGCCAAAGCCACGCGCATCCAGACGCTGCTGGGAAAACAACGCTACAGGGAAGCGCGCGACAGCTGCCGCGCCGCCCTTAAAGTCGTGCCGGATAGCAGCGCCCTGAACTTCCTGCTCGGCGAAGCATACCTCGGGCTCGAGCTGGAAAGTCTTGCCCGCGAGTCGTACCGCAAAGCCGTGCCGGGTTATGTCATCACTCCTTCTACGACGATAAAAGACTTGCGCGCGGAGGCGCTCAAACGCCTGCTGCCGCCTGAGAAAGCGGCAAAACGCGCCGAGGAAGAGAAACGCTTCAAGGAAGTGCTGCCGGGCAAAACCCGAAAGCTCGAGACCGCGCATTTTATCATCTATCACCGAAACGACTACGTCGCAGCGCGCGTCGCGAAATCGGCCGAGCTGTATTACGGGCGGGTCGTATCCGCGCTCGACTATCTTGGAAAAATGAAGCCGTGGAAAGAGAAATGCCCTATCCATATCTACCCGACGCAAGAAGAATACAAGAAGAAATCGGACCTTCCGGCCTGGTCGGGCGGCGTCGCCCGTTACAGGCACGCGCACGGCAAGCTTCTCGAGCAGGACATAATCTGTTACCAGGCCGCCGGGAACCTGCTCGGGAGTGTGCTCCCGCACGAGCTCTGCCACCTGGTGCTCGCCCGTCTTCTAGGTTATAATACCGGAATCCCGCTCTGGGCTTACGAAGGGCTCGCGATTTCATTTGAAAACAAAATGAAAAAAGCCTTTTATCGCCGTTGCCTCGGGGGGGAATTCAAACGCAAGAACCATTTCCCGCTTCAGACGCTTATAGGTATGAAAGCTTACCCGGACGAAGATAGAGTTACGCTGTTTTACGCACAATCGGGTATCTTCGTCCAATACCTTCTCGATGAAGGCGGCTACCCGAAGTTCATGGAGATGCTCGAACTGATTAAGGGCGGATCCGACTCGGCTGCCGCGCTCAAGAAAATCTACAGGGCGAACAGCCTGCTGAAACTTGAAGCAGGCTATCTTGCATCGGTGGGGAGATGACTTTTCTCGAACGCATACAAACGTTCATCGCCGAACACCGGCTGCTTGCCGCGGACGACGTCGTCTGCGTCGGCCTCTCGGGCGGGCCGGATTCGACCGCGCTCGCGCTTGTCCTGATAGAACTTCACAAGCGCGGGGAAATCTCCGGCCTCGGGCTCGCGCACCTCGACCACGGGATGCGCAAAGGCTCCGACGACGACGCCGGATTCTGCAGGCAATTCGCAAAGAGGCGCAAGCTGGAGTTTATCACCGAGCGGGCCGACGTCCCCGCCTACGCGAAAGAGCACGGCGTCTCACTCGAAACCGCGGCGCGGGAGGTACGCTACGATTTCTTCGCCCGGTCCGCAAAAAAGCTCGGCGCAAACAAAATAACCACGGGACACAGCCTGAACGACCAGGCCGAGACCGTGCTTTTCAGAATCCTGCGCGGTACAGGCATAACCGGTCTTGCAGGCATACAGCCAATCCGCCCGCTCTTCCGTTTCGAGCCGGAGGGGCTCAAGCTTGTGCGGCCCCTCCTCTGCGTTTCCCGGGATGAGATCGAGAAATACTGCCGCGGCCGCAAGGCAAAGACACTTACCGACCCCAGTAACCGGGAGGTGAAACACAAGCGCAACCACATCCGCAACGTCGTGATGCCGTTTATAGAAAAACATTTTCCGCATGTGACTGAATCGCTAACCGACCTGGCCGGCACCGCGGAGACCATGCGCAAAAGCATCGAGCTTATGGCCGCGCATTTCTGGCCTGAAATCGTCATCGAATCGAGCCGGGCGCGCGTACGGTTCAACCGTGAAAGGCTGCTCGAGCTCGAGCCGCCCGTCACAAGAGAAATGTTCCTGCGCGCCATGCACGTCCTGGATGTGGGTGAAAGAGATTACACGGCCGACCATTACCACAGGCTCGAGCAGGCCCTGAGAATCGGCAAGACAAAAGAGCGCGACTTCCCGGGCCGGATGCGCCTGAAAGTGGACCGGAAGGAATTCACCCTCTCGCGCACGCCTTCAAGGGAAACAAAGCTCAAGAAACCCGAGCCCGTTCCGCTCCCGGTGCCGGGCTTCGCGCTTTTCGGCGACGAGCCCGTAAAAATCTCCGCGCAGCTGCTGGAGACGATGGAGAACATCAGACCCGCGTCCCTGCGGGGCGCCGGGCGATGGACCGAGTATATTCCCGCAAAACTCGCGGCCGACCTTGTCGTAAGGTCCCGCCGTACCGGCGACCGGTTCCACCCGCTCGGCGCGCCCGGGTCGAAGAAACTGTCGGATTTCTTCACCGACCAGAAAATACCGCGGGCAATAAGAGACACTATCCCGCTCGTCGTCCAGGGCGATACTATCCTCTGGGTCGTCGGCTACCGCCTGGGCGAAGAAGCACGCGTAAAGCCCGGCACAAAATCGGTCGTGTTTCTGCGCGCAGAACCGGGAGCGTGGGCATGAAGCGGCGCCGGGACCCCTATGCACCGTTTCCCCTGCGCCTGCGCCTCGCGGGCAGGCTGCTGGACGCGTTCCTCTCGTTCATGCGGCGGCTGCCGCTTTCGGCCTCGATGTGGCTCGGCGAATTCGTGGGCGGGCTCGGTTATTACCTTCTGCCGGGCAAGAAGCGCATAGCCTTCCGTAACCTTGAGCTTGTATTCGGCAAAGAATCCGAGCCGGGCCGTTACAGGAAAATCATAAAAGCCATGTGGCGCAACTGGGGGCGAAGCGCGGCGGAGTTCATCCGCTTCCCGCTCTACACGCCGGAGAACATCGGTCGCACGGTGACGTGGGAGAGATGGGAAATCCTGAAAAAGCAGCACGACGAAGGCCGGGGCATCCTGACAATGACGGCGCATTTCGGCAACTGGGACATGCTTGCGCTCGCGAGCAGCCTGCGCGGAATCCCCGTGCACCTGATAACCAAGCAGCTCCGCAGCAGATTCTGGAACGATTTCTGGATGGCGAAACGGGACTACGGCGGCGTGCAGGTGATATTCAAGAAAGGCGCCGCGCGGGAGATCATAAAGGTGCTCCGCAAAGGCGGTCTCGTCGCAAGCGTGCTCGACCAGGACACGAAGCCGAAGGAAGGCGGGATTTTTGTCGATTTCTTCGGCATCCCGGCTTCAACGCTGGACCTGATGGCGGTACTCGCCGGCAAACGTAACATGACCGTCACGCCCGTTTATATAATCCGGGTTTCCCGGATGAAACACCGCATACTGGTTCTCGATCCCGTCCCCTTTATCGATAAAGGCGACTTCGACGAATCGGTACGCGACATGACGCAGCGGCTGGTGGACTCGATGGAGCCGATGGTGCGGAAGTACCCCGAACAGTGGATATGGGTGCACAGGCGCTGGAAACGCCGCCCGCCCGGCATGCCGAAGATATATGAAGACTAGCCCGTATTTTGACGCTGGATTATTTGAACCCTATCCGGTCAGAAACGGTATAAACAATATAACTTGCGGATATTTGGTGATAAGTTTCTGTGCAGATACGAAGGATACCCGTAATCCTATCCTAGAAACAGCGAGGCTGAGTCATGGCAAAACGGCTCTTTCTGCTAATCCTGGTGCTTCCCGTGGTTTTCCAGACCGGCTGCTATTTTTACACACGGGGCGACTTCCCCGACATCCCGACAATTAAGCAGCGGCTGTCCGGCGCAAAGCTCCCGTACAAGGTTACGGTCAACCGAGGCGAGTACGCGGAACTTCTTGGAGGAATGAAAGCCTTCGCCTCATGCGAGCACAGGCCTCACTTCGAGGGGCTCAGCGAAAAAGGCAGCGAATTCTACCTTTCCGCCTACCCGCTTTCGGCGGAACAGGCGCCCGGTGCGTTCAACTCGATCTTCATTCCCTACAACTGGGTTTTCGGCATCCCCAATCTTTTCACGTTCGGTTTCGGGCTGCCCGCCGCCCTGAAAATACGCGTCAGGCTTGCGTTATCCGTGCAGGACGTCCAGGGGCATGAGCTCAAAAAGTACGTCTCCGAGCACGACGAGAAATACTACGGCTGGATCGTCTTCGTAGGATACGCGTACTGGAAGCAGAAAATCGAGCCAGATCTTTTCCTCGACTGCATCGACAGGTTCGCCTCCGACCTGAAAAACGGCCGGTTCGACGATTACCTCGCCGAACTCAAGGAGGATCGGAAGCAGCTTACCGCCGACCGGATAAAACGTGAAAAAGAAGAAGCGGAGCGCCTTCGCCAGCAATACGGAGGCCCGACAAAATCGGCAGCCGTAACTGTGGCCAAAGAGGTGCCGAAAAGCGACAAACCGAAAGTAGTAAGAGTCGAACCGGAAAAGACTGAACCCGTAAAAGAAGACCCCAAGAAACCTGAACCACCGAAAAAGGAAGAGCCGAAACCTGCCCCCAAACCTGAAGAGCCCAAAATAGAAAAACCGGCTCCCAAGTCCGCCGAGCCGAAAAAACCGGCCGAACCGGCGAAACCGGGCGCGAAGCCTGCCGAGCCGAAAAAACCCGCCGACCCGAAAAAGCCCGTACCCCCGCCAAAGAAAGACGATCCTTCTGAGCCGGCGCCTCCACCGCCACCGGGGCCTGGAAAATAAACCGATTACCGGTAATCAAAAGAGCCGCCAAACAAGGCGGCTCTTTTCTATTTAACGTCGTGTCGGCAGTTATTTTTCGAACAGGAAATGTGGGATTGAAATTTCGATAAGCGTTACCTCGCCGGCGTAATCCTCGGCCTCAGGCACTGTAAGACCGACCTTCATTCCGCCAAACGTTGCTGTAGCGTTGGCTTTTACCGCGACGCCGAGCGGTTTTCCCGTATCGCTGCAAAGACCGCTGGGGATATCAACCGCCAGAACCGGTTTGCCGGAATCATTTATTGCTTCAATAAGATCGCGGTAAAAACCGCCGACCTCGCGCTGCAGGCCGGTGCCGAAAAGCGCGTCAACGACAAGCGCAGCGTTCTTCATCGCTGCTTTCGCTTTCTCGATTCCCTCCGCATCCGTTATTTCGCTGATGGAAATATTCATCCGCTGCGCGATTCCGAAGTTGGTCGCCGCATCGCCCGCCTTCACTTTTTCGGCAGTGCCGATGAGAAAAGTTTCGACCTCGTATTCCCAGTTCTTCAGGTGGCGCGCGATAACGAAACCGTCGCCGCCGTTGTTGCCGGAGCCGCAGCAAATAACCACCTTGCCCTCGAGGTCGCTTTCGACAATCATCATGTCAGCGACCTCGGCCGCGCCCCGACCCGCGTTTTCCATAAGAATCAGCCCGGGAATTTCATAATCCTCGATTGCTTTGCGGTCAAGTTCCCTCATCTCGGCAGCAGTGTATGCTTCGGGCATATCAACCTCCGATTGTCGATCTGCAGTTTCGATTTACGATTGAAATATTTTTCCCGGCAGGAATCAAGATTTTTATTTCACTGCTATTCTATGCCTTCGGCAGGAATAGGAGCGCGACGCCGAGGACGGCGACGACTGCGCCGATAATTGCGCGCAGGCTGACCTTCTTTTTGTAGAAGAAAATCACTATCGGGATCAGAAGGACGGGCGTTATCGACATTATTGTGGCGGCAATTCCCGACTCCGTGTATTTAACCGCGACAAGGGAGAGCGATACTCCAAGGAACGGTCCCCAGAACGCGCCCAAGGTCGTAAACGCCATGCCGCTTTTGTGTCTTATCGCTTTGAAGAACTTCGGCCACCAGTTGATGCACGTGAAGATGATCATGAAACCGACCACGCCCGTTATCACGCGTATCTGCGTGGCCTGGAAGGGATCGTAATTGAGAGTTCCTTTTTTGGAGAGCACAAGCCCGACGGCCTGGCCTATCGCGGCGATGAAGACAAGCGCAATCCCCCACAGGTCGAGCGAGAGACCGCCCTTTTTGCCCTCACCGGTCCTCTTCCTCTCAAGTACAACCCATCCGACACCGGAAACCGTGAGCGCCATTCCCAGCCAGTGGTTCCACTTGAGCACCTCGCCCATTATCAGCCAGCCGGTAAGCGCCGTAAAGGGAGGGACAAGCGACATTATTAGCATCGCGACACGCGGGCCGATAAGAACGAGCGCGCGGAAAAGGCACAGGTCGCAGATGCAGAACCCGAAAACCGCCGAAAGGGCGAGCCATCCCCACATCTCCAGCGTGGCGTCCGTCGGAGCTGGCCGCCCGCGCAGTATCCAGCAGAGAACCGTGAGGAAGATAAGGGCGAAAACCAGCCTGATAAGGTTAACGCACATCGAGCCGATGCGCTTGCCGGCCGCCTCGAAGGAAAGAGAGGTAAACGTCCAGCAGACGGCAGTCGCGAGGGCTGCCAGTTCGCCGTGGTATTGAAATAACGGTTCGGGATTCGACATGATGGCGCAGCTATTCTTCCACTATTCTCTCAAGCGGGACCTTGGAAGCTCTGAAAATTCTTTCGGCCAGGAAGTTCAGGATAATCTTGTGAATTTCATTGACGTCTCTGCCGCTTATGATTTTCGACTCGATGAACGTATGATAAATTTCGGTTTTATTGTGAAACATACGCATGCGGCAGATCCCTTTGAACATGCGCATGCCGCTCGCTTCTGCAATAAGCCTGTCGTCGAACTTTTCCTCAATCCGGATATCGCATTTCAGCCGCACCTCCGCCTCGTTCTCCTTGACCAGAATAAAATCCAGCAGGTCGTAATTTTCCTTCATGTATTCCTCGACGAGTTTCCCGCCTTCCTGACCGCCACCCGCCAGGTTCACCTTGAAATACAGTTTCAACTCGTTGCCGAAAATCATCACTTCTTCCGGCTGCGCGCTGTGGCAGTCAAGACACTTTCTGAAGGATTTCGCTTTCGGGTATTTCGGGTTTCGTCTCCTGTGGCAACCGCTGCACAGGCGATGTGTAGCCATTCACAACGCGCGGGTGCGCATGTCCGTCCTTTCATCGGAAGGCTGATGGCACATGCGGCAAGGGCCCGGAACTTCGGTTCCGGTCGAGCATATTTCGAAATGGCAGCATGCACAGGGAATTCCCTGCCCGCCTTCACAACGGGGATAATAATGCAACGCATGCGGGTAATAAAAAAAACCGACGTAGTCGCTGATCTCGCTGATAAGTATCCTGTCGAACGCGCGCGCTTTCCTTACGCCTCCTGAAGCGGATTTGCCTGTTTTATCCGCCGACGCGCAGGTACAGATCGAACAGACCAGCAAGAACGCCGCTACGATGTAGAAGAATTTTCCGGCTTTAGTCATTTCCCGCTCCTCTTCAGGTCGCTGGGGCGGCATTATAGCAAGAGGGCGTTAAGGTATCAATAAAAGAAAGGCGAGAGAAACCCGAGGTTGCACTTTCCCCGCGGGAATGGTATCATCCGCCACATCCGTCAGAACATGTCCGGTCGAAGGAGCGTCAGATGGAAATCAAGGCATTTCAGAAACTGATTGAAGACATATACGGAAAGCGCGACGGCGCACGCGGCATCCCGGCTAACTTCACATGGCTTATGGAGGAAATCGGCGAGCTGGCCCGCGCGATAAGGAAAGGCGACAAGGAACAGATCGAAAACGAGTTCGCCGACGTTCTCGCGTGGACGGTGACGATTGCAAACATCCTCGGAATCGACTGCGACAGGGCGGTGCAGGCGAAATACGGCACCGGGTGCCCGCGGTGCGGGTCGATTCCGTGTTCCTGCGTTTAGACCAGAATCAAACAGGGAATTTAATAAGGGCGGGTCTGAGACCCGCCCCTACAAATCCTGCGATAAACGCGGCGAGCAAGCTCGCCGGCTAAATATGTTTTTTTCTTTTCTTCTCTTTTTTCTTTACTTATCCCCTATCCCGTATCCCTTATCCCTTAGAAAAGCGCCCCCTGCTCCTCTTTCCGCTTGCAGTCAAGGCAGAGCTGTACGCTGGGCAGGGCTTTGATCCGCTCGGCCGGGATTTTATTGCCGCAGACGGTGCACTTGCCGTACGTCCCTTCCTTCAGGGCGTGCAAAGCGTCGTTGATATTTTTTATCTCCTCGCCCTCGATGGTCGCGACGGCCATGAGAAAATCGCTTGCCGTGTCGCGGTTGGCGAGGTCCCCTTCGTCAAGCAGCGAATCGTCGTGAAGGTCGAGCGCGAGCTTCTCCCTCAGCTCCTCGATAAGCCGCTTTCTGCGGGCAAGCAGATCTATATATATCCTCTGATCACGCCTTGAAAGCTGGTGCGTTTTCTTTCGCTTGGGAATTACAATCTTGCGGCTTTTCGGCCTGGCGGCAATCTTGGGGGGCGATTTTTTCTTCGGAGCCTTCTTCGCCGTCTTCTTCTTCGTTATTTTCTCCGGCTTCTTCTTCGGCTTTCTGGCGGCAGTCTTTTTCCTGCTTTTCCCAGCCGCTTTCTTCTTTCTGGACGGTTTCCTCCTGACGGATTTCTTCTTAACCGCTTTCTTTTTTGCAGGCTTCTTTTTGGCCGGCTTTTTCTTCGCCGGTTTCTTCTTTACCGCTTTTTTCTTCTTGGCCGGCTTTTTCTTCGCCGGTTTCTTCTTCGGTTGCTTCCTTGAGGATTTCTTTTTCGCCTTACCCTTTGGCGATTTTTTTCTTTTTGCCGCCATGCCGCACGCTCTCTCCTATGCAGAACCGGTATCCGATTAATTTATATGCTAGACGCGCAGCGGTGAATTCCGCTGCAACCATTCCCGGCGCCGGCCGGGTTTCCACGATATCGCATCCGATGACGCGCTTATTTTCAAAAACGCGCCTGAGTATCCTTAGCGCATCCCACCACGAACCGCCGCCCGGCTCCGGCGTCCCCACGCTCAGCGCAATTCCCATATCAAAGTAATCCAGATCAATGGAAACGTAGACACGGTCCGTCAGTGCTTCGAGAACGTCTTCTGCAATCGAATCCGCGTCGCGGCGCTCGTGGGCGAAGAACACAGTTATACCCGGGTCACTTTCAACAAGCCTCGCCTCCTCGACGTCGAGGGCGCGGACGCCGACTTCCACGATCCTGGCGACATGCTCGCGGGAGCGGCGCATGACGCTCCCGTGCCCGTAACGCGTTCCTTCGTATTCCTCGCGCAGGTCCGAGTGGGCGTCGAGCGAGAGGATCGAAAACGGCTCTCTCTTTTCCGCCAGCGCCTCCACCGGCGCAAGAGTAATGGAATGCTCGCCGCCGAGCATGAGGACGAACCTGCCCCCTGCAACAATCCGGGAGTAAATCTCCGTCAGTTCCGGGAGAAACTTTTCGGGAGAATCGGAAGATTTTATGACGGGGTGAGTCTCAATGCCGACGACGTTGCAGGGCTCGAGCCCCAGCTCCGCATCGAAGTATTCAACGTGGGCCGACGCGTCGATTACAGCCCCGGGGCCTTCGGCCGTGCCCTTCAGGTAGGTCGCGGTGGCGTCGTACGCCACGGGAAGAACCACGACCTTCGCGTCGGTTGCGTCGGGAATGTCGAGGAAATTCCTGATTTGCTGCATTCAGCCAGAGCCCCGTCTATAGCAAAAATACGGCAGCGGCGATAACGGTCGTCCATTCGCCGCGGCGCCCCATCGCGGACTGCGTTATATTTCGAGTGCGGACAATCGCGCCCGACATTTTGAATACTTCTTTTTTCTCGTCCCAGTTCTTGTCGGCATCGAAGGAAACGCCGAGCGTAGTCGCCAGCATGCTTGCCGCAAGGTCTTCCGCATATTCTCCGGCATCGTCCTCGGTGGAACCGAAACTATGGTGTTCCGAAAGGTATCCATACATCTTGGGGTCACGTGGCGCGGCAAGACCGACGCTCGCCGCCAGCAGGCGGCGGTGCTCGTCGGACGCGTTCTCGCTCAGCACAACATACATAATCTGTCCGGGGTCAAGACGGGCAAGACCACGCTCACGTGAAATGATTCTGCAACCCGGTGGAAAAATCGAGGAAACCTTGACCAGGTTGAATTCCGCGATGGATGCGTTACGCAGCGCCTCTTCGAAGCTTGCAAGCTTTTCCTTGTGGCGCCCGACTCCCTTTGTGAAGAAGACCTCCCGAGGTATTATCTGCATAGGGGCCTCCTCTCCATCACTGCTAACCAAACGGCTTCATGTTCTCAACCTTCTGCGACCGGCAATTAAATCACAATCTCAGATTCAGCCGGAAAAAAGCGCGTCCATGATAGCGAATAAAGCGGTGGTGTCAAGACAAGATGAAATATTTTTTTGCTGATATATGGTTCTTCAGCGTTGTTGGCGCACACTCACGAGCTACGGCTCACTTGTCTTTTTCCTTTTTATCCTCCGGTGGTTTTTCAACCTTCCGGGGTGTGGCGGAAATCCCCAGGGCCTTTATCCGGTCGGCCTCCCATTTAATCCACTCTTCTTCCCACCGGAGGTACTTCTGCTGCCTGTACTTGTTGTCGTAGCGCCTGAGAAAATCCTTTATCTGTACGCGGTTGCACTTGAGCTTCCCCGCCTCGAACATGAATTCGAGAAAGCTCCAGGCCTGGGCGTAGTAACGCTCGCGCCTGCCCTCGCCGTAGAACTCATCATAATCGGCCCAGAGCAACTGTTTTAAAGAAAACGCGTTCCCGTTATGCCGCGCGGTCGCAAGGATGGCAAAGTTGCTCAGGCGCTCGTTGCTGTACCCCCAGTGCTCATCCACGTTGACGCGCGTGTCAAAATACTGCGCCATCCCTTCGTCGAACCAGATAGGAAGCTTCTCTTTCCATACCCGGCGTATAATCTGGTGCGCGGCCTCGTGAACGATAACGGTCACAAGCCTCTCGGGCGCAATTTCCGGACGACCGTAGCTTACGATAAGGTCTTTCGCAGGGCTGTAAAACCCACCGGCCCACATGCATTTCGGATGCTTTTTTTCGCACCAGCTCTTGTATTCGTTTTCGGACTTGAAAAGATAAATATCGCCTTTCAGTTGCAGCTTCCTCGGCGTCTTGCCGTAAAACTCGGCGATCTTGTTTATTTCCTTCCAGACACGGGGCCACGCCGCCTGCACAACCGTCAGCGGGATGCAGGTTTTTATCCTGTATTTATTTATCTCGAGCGACCATGCGTTGCCCCATGCGCGCGGAATGAAATCCTGACTGCCGTGGGAGCGCACTTCTTTGAGAAACTCCGCGTCCTTCTCGATGTCCGCCCGCTCAGGCAGGTACTCAACGGCGATTTCAATATACTCAGAGGCTTTCCCGAAATTGCCTTTGAGAAAACTGTGGGCGGCAAGAAACCTGGCAGCCTTTCCGGTCAGAGTCTCATGGCTTGGATCGGCCGCGGCCTTCTTCTGAATTTCGAAATACTTCTGAACCAGCGTCGCGTTCTGCAGGCTTATTCCCGCCTGCACAAGGTTATAAAGCGCATACGGGCATCCCGGCATATCCGAGAGCGCGGCCTCGTACCACGACCACGCGGCCTGGAGGTTTCCCAGGTCCCAGTACAACGACCCCAGCTGGAACTTTTCATGGTACGCTTTTCCTGAAAGTCTGGCCGCCTTCTTATAGATGCTTATGGCAAGTTCTTTGTAAGAAGCCTTCCTGGCGATCTCCGCCAGGTCGCTCAGTCCGGCGGTTGAATTGCCCGTCAACTCGAGCGCGGAATTTAGATGGACCTTTACACCCGAATTGTTGCCTCTGCCGAGTTCAATGCGCGCGAGTCCGATCAGGCAACTGTATCCGTTGTAGGGGATTTCGATACATTTCCTGTAATACGACCGCGCTACCTCGAACGAATTCTTAAGAAGCGCGCCCTGGGCCACCATGAAACAGAAATGGCCTTCCAGTTCACCGATGTCGGGCCCGTTACGGATGGCGCGGGCCTTTTCCACCAGCCTCAGGGCCTCTGAAGTGTTGCCGAACGAAAACGAGGTGGATGCCTTCGAAAGCAGGTCCGCTCTTGCCTGTTCTTTCGGCGAAAGCTCCGGTGCGAGCTCGATGTCTTCGTCCTCATCAAAATCATCATAATCGTCGCGCCATTTTTCTTCTGCACCCGGTTTCGTTTTGCGGGCACGGCGGCCTGCATTGGACGATGAAGATTTCTTTCGTGACGATACGGATTTTCTTTTTCGGGATTTGCGGCGCGGGGGCGCGCTTTTCTTCTCATATTTACCCCCCGGGTTCTGATCCCAGCCGCTGGAATCTGAATCATCGCCGCCGGATCATCCGACCGAGCAGAAGAGGAAAGAAGATACGAGGAATAACAGGGAAATGTGTTTCATTTTTGTCAACTTTAACCGGCTGGTTAATTCTATTTTAATCGATTATAACCCGCTGTCAAACCGATTCAAACCGCCATTATCACTCGTAGCAATATACCAGGCACAACAGCCTGTCGGTCCCCGGGTCAGTTAGAACCTCGTGTCTCAGGCGGGACAGGTCGGTGCCTGCGGCGTGTTTCTGCGCAAGCATCGCCACCTGCTGTTCCACCTGGTCCGGCCACTTCTTCTGTGGAAACAGGGCAAACTTGACGCCGCGGATTTTCAGCTCGGGGCGAAGCTCCGAAAGCATGCGGTTCAGGTCGGGCTGGCCGAACTTGGGCGCTTCATGCAGGAGCAGAACCTTTTTCAAACCCTCCGTCTCAACCGGGCCTTTTGACGTCCTGCCCGTCGGCCCCATGGGAACGGCAAGCTCTGATTCGCAGGCTTTGCAGGCCTCGCCGCCTTCGGCCGCGCACTGTGCGCAATAGACCCGGCCGCATGACTTGCAGACGCCGCCCTCTTCCGATACCTTGTCCGACGCTGCGATGGGATTGGGAATCCATGTCCTGCCGCACTCTGAACATTCTGAAAAGAACTGGTCAAACCGGTAATCTTCAAGCAACTCCTTCTTTATTTTTTCGGGCTCGCGGGCGGCGCGGAAAAGAATCATGGCCGCGAGGTCACACACTTCCTCGTCATCGGGCGCGACCTTCATTGCTTCCCGCAGGTGCTCCAGCGCCTCGTTGAAATCACCGCGCTCGACCGCCCCGCTTGCCTTCGGCAGAATATCCTCCGCGGCACCCTCTTTATCAGGCGTTCCGACGACAACCGTAGCGCCGCAGGACTTGCAGCGGAACCTTCGCCCGCCGAACGATTCAGGGACGACCATCTGCTTGCCGCAGGTGCATGCGACGGCAATTTTGCCGGGCGGAGCTTTGATCAAAGGCACTTCAGGCTTCGACGGCTCGGAAGCCTCTTCTTCGGGCGCTTCTTCAAGTTCTTCATCGAGTTCAAGGTCTTCTTCGGGGAGCTTCAAGTCATCCAGCTCATCTTCCGTGATAAGCGGCGGCATAGGCTCTTCAGTTTTCTCATCTATATCTATATCCATATCGGAAAGCTCGATATCGTCGTCAAGTTTAATATCGAAGTCCGAATCGGGGGGAGCGCCGGCTCTGGAAAATTCCTCATCCAGTTCAGCGGCAGGCGGAGCATCTTCACTCAGGTTCTTTAGAATATCGACCGCGCTGGGCTCGGCGGGCTCCTCACTTTCCTCCATAGATTCGGGCGCAGGCGGCTTGGCTTCTTCCAACTCCTCTTCCTCGAGCTCCTCGTCCTTCGGCGGCCGCTCCGGCCGTTCATCAAGTAATCTTACTTTATCATCAGTTTTTTCTGCTGCGGGCTCGAGCGGAGTGCTTTTCTTGCCGTCAAAACCCGGACGGTCCTCGCCTTTCAGATATGCGTGCGCCTGTTCGCGGGCCTCCATTGCCACGCACTGCGAGAAATACTGGCTCGTGCAATCCGGACAGACGAGCCACGGCTGGTCGCCCGCATCGCCGCGAATGCTTTCCCGCGCCATCTCATGGACTTTCCCGGGAGACCGGTCGCGAATCGTCTTTTCGGGCACGGTGCCGCTCTCGATCCAGTACTCCACGAGGTAGTCCAGGTATTCATTACACGAAAGCACGACGGAAGAATGAACCAGAAGGCTGTCGTCGGTAGTGAATTCCTTGAGGCAAACGTCGCAGGTGTACATTCGTGGCTAAGCTCCAATATCTGCCCGTTATTCCCGTTCCCGCCGGACAAACGGGAACGCGCCAATTATAATGAGCTTTGCCCGCTCACGTCAACGGAAAAAGGCAGGAAGTTAAGAAGTGTTGAAGTTGAGAAGTGCTGAAGTTGAGAAGTGCTGAAGTTGAGAAGTGCTGAAGTT